>NZ_JBICZJ010000017.1:0-261811 GCF_043201895.1 Streptomyces sp. NPDC048254 | reverse complement strand
ACGCCAACGGCCGGCTGGGCACCCCCGAGTCGCCCGCGCCGGAGGCCGTGAACACCTTCCTCACCGAACGCAACGTCCGCTTCACCACCTGGGAGGGCTGGCACAAGCTGGACGCCGCCGAGAAGGCCCTGGGCGAACCGCAGGGCCGCGAACGCGTCAAGCTCGTCGAACGCGAGGACATGCTCCGCGAGAGCGGCGCGTGACGCGACGCTGAACCGCTCGAAGGAACCGCTTGAAGAGGGGGGCCGACGGATCGCCGTCGGCCCCCTCTCGCGTTCACCGGCGGACCGCGAGGTCGCGCCCTCCCACGATCGCGAGCGCCGCCGTCAGCAGGGCCAGCGCGGCCGTCTGGACGAGTCCGCCGCGGAGGAACTCGGCGGGCACGGGAACGCCGATCCACAGGGCGGGCCGGCTCTGGTCCTGGGTGTCACGGTCGATGTCGCAGAGATAGGTCTCGACCATCTCCTCCTCGCGCTCGCGCCGGTAGTAGGCGGGCAGGATCCTCAGGACCGTGCGGTAGCGGGTTTCGAGCAGCGAGGGGGTCATGCCAGGCCTCCCGCGAGTCCGGGTGCGGTGGGGGGTTCGGGGGCTGCGCCGGGTGGCTTCGCGGCCCGGCGGCCCTCGGCGATACGGCGCTTGGCGGCCCCGGCGCCGGCCGCCATCCGCTCCGCCTCGGCGTCCAGGGCGGCCACGCCGTCGTCGGTGAGCCGGTAGTAGCGCCTCAGGCGGCCCTGCTGCACCTCCTCCCGGTCCAGCACGATCAGGCCGTCGGCGGTGAGCCGGTCCAGCACGCCGTACAGGGTGCCGACGCGCAACTGCACCTCGCCGTCGGAGAGTTCCGCTATCTCCCGCAGGATGCCGTAGCCGTGCCGCGGCTGGTCGGCGAGCGCGGTGAGGACGAAGAACGCCGCCGGGGTCATGCTCCTCGATGCCATGAAGCCAGAATATATCGGCTGCCGATATATATCGAACGCATGCAGCACCGGCTGCTACGGACCGCTCACCGTCAGCCCGGCGGACGGGACCGGCACGGTGAACGGAGCCCACTCCTGTGCGGATGGACGAGCGGGCCCCGTTCGCCGCACCATTGTCCGGAATCCGCCTGGTCAGGGACACGGGTGAACCGGCGTCGCACGACGCACACGGTGCACACCCCGGGTGCGGGGCGCATTCCCCGTGCGCGGGCGGCCCCCGCCCTGTGGAACACGCTCCCGAGCGGTGATACTGGAACGCACACCCCGCTCCCATCAGCAGATTGGCCCATGTCGAACTCCGCCGCCGACCGTGCCGTCCTTCCGCCCACCGTCTGGCCCGCTCGCGGCCGCCACGCGGGCCCGGACTCCGAGGAGGTGATCCGCCGGATCCTGCGCCGCCGCAAGGAGACCGGCGCCCTCGACGACTTCGCCGAACCCACCGTGCCCGCCGACTCCGCCGTGCCCGGGGAGGCCACCGTGCCCGGGGAAGCCGGCCCGCGGGTCTTCGAGGCCCGTTGGCGCGTCGACGACGGCACGGTGACGGTGCGCGCCCGGCTGACCCTCGTAATCCGGCAGGCGGGACGGGAGTGGCAGCTCGTCGCCGAGGCCGAGCGGCCCTGGGACGAGGCCTGGCCCTCCCCGGCGACGATGTTCTGGCCCGACGGCGACGAGGCCGGTGACGGGGGCGAGGCCGCCTGGGACTACCACCCGGCCGTCGCGGGCCTGCGGCTGCGCACGGTCAACCCGCTGCCCGCCGACGACAAGGACATGCGGCGGGTGCTGCGCGACGCCGCGAAGGACGCGTGGTGCGTCAACCTCGTGGTGCACGAGGCGATGACGCCCGACTCGCTCGGCCGGCTGCCGCTGGTCCGGCAGCTGCCGCCCGGCCTCGCCCACCGTGTCGTGGAGCACCGGGCCACGCCCCAGCAGTACCGTGCCGTCAACTGGGCGGTGCGCGACCTCGGCGTGGAGGTGCCGCGCGGCGGCGCCGTCCTGCTGCCCCCGGATCCGGCACCGTCCGGCTACGACGCGCGGGAGTACGCGGTGCGCAGCGTCTTCCTGGACGGCTCGGAGTCCACCGAACTGATCGCCGCCCTGAGCCGGTTCGTCGCGCTGCCCAAGCCCGCACCGCAGGGCGCCGAGGAGGCGCTGGCCGATCTGCGCGACAACTGGACCCTGATGACGCTGGAGGAGGAGCTCGCCCGCGAACGCGAGCGGGTCGCGCAGTACGCCGAGGCCCTGGAGGCCATGACCAGGTCCCGCGACCTGTACCGGGAGGCCGCCGAACGGGCCGGCGAGGCGCTCGCCGCCCTCCGCGACTCACCGTCCCCCGCCCTGCCCACGCCTCAAGCCGCCTCCCCCTTCCAGCAGTTGACCCGGGTCTTCAAGGGCCTGCGACCGCCGAAGGAGAATGCCGAACCGACGGCCATGCCCGACGAGGAAACCGGGAAGACGGACCAGTGAGGAACCCCGGGCCGGACCGGGGCGGGACGACAGGACAGCCATGGACACCACCACGACCGTGCTCGTGATCTGCGCGATCGTCGCGGCGGCCCTGCTCGCCGGGGCGGTCACCGTGCTCGTACGACTGGTCCGTACCCGGCGCACGCTGCGCCGGGCCGGGCTGCCCACCGGACCGCGCTGGGTGTTCTGGGGCGCCGTCCTCTATCTCGTGCTGCCGACCGACCTGCTCCCCGACCCGATCTACCTGGACGACATCGGCGTCCTCCTGCTGGCCCTGCGCTCGATGCGCGCCGCCCGGGTGCTCCCGACGGAGGATCCCGAACTCTGAGCCGCCCGGGGCACGACGGGGTGATGCGGGCCGCGTGCACCGGTGGCTCCGCTCTCTTCGCGGCCGCCCGGAAGAGCGGCCGGGTCGGTGGGGGCCGGGCCGGCGCTCTGCGAGGACCGGACCGGTCGGTGCCGCCCGGGTGCGTTCCGTGGGCGTGGTGGCGCATTCTTGCTGTGTCCCACCCGGCGGTGCACGGACGAGGTAGGACCGGATGACTGGGAGCGGCGAGCACCTGGGCCGGGCGCGTGAACGGCTGACCGCGCTGCTGGTCGACGCCTCGACCGGCGCCCTGGGCGCGGCGGGCGGCCACGTCGCCGGGGTGTACCTGCGCTCCGGCACTCCCGGTCTGCTGCGGCTCGCGACGCTGGTGGGGCTGCCCGGCCCGCTGTTCAGGCCCTGGTGGCGGCTGCACATGGACCGGCCGTACCCGGTCGCGGACGCCTACCGGCTCGGGGTGCGGGTGGTGCTGCCGAACGCCACCGAGATGGTGCGCCGCTACCCGCAGTTCGCGGCCGGTCTGCCGTTCCAGTTCGGGTCGGTGTACACGCCCGTGCCGGGGGCGGCGCCGTCCTTCGGGGTGCTCACGGTGCTGCGTCCGGCGGTCCCGGACACGGAGGACGAGCTGCCCGGCCTGGACCACCTGGGCCGGCTGGCCGAGGACCTGGGCGCCGGGCTGCGCGAACTGGTGGCCGAGGAGGGCGAGGCGGCGGTCGCCTGGGAGGGCGAGCCGGTGTGCGTAGACCCGCCCGCGATGTGCCCCGGGTCGGCCCGGGCCGGCCGTTTCACCTGGGACCCGGCCACCTCGGCGGTACGCGCGGACGACCGGCTGCACGCCCTCCTCGGCATGGCGCCCAAGGACTTCCCCGCCACCGGCGCCGAGCTGGCGGCGGCCGTGACGCCCGCCGACGCCCACCGGGTGCTGACCGCGCTCCGTGAGACCGCGGCCGGCCGGCCGCCGCAGTCGCCGCTGCGGGTGCGGGCCGCGGACGGCGCCACCCGCCTGCTGGCCCTGTGGCCGCCGCCCGGCGCCGCGGATCCGACCCTGGTCTCCGGGATCGTCGTGGACCCGGGCCCCGTCGGGTCCGCCGACGGGGTGGCCGATCTGCTCCCCCAGGGCGTGTTCTGCCTGGATCGGTCGGGGCTGCTCCGCTACGTCAACCCGGCCGCCGCCCGGCTGACGGGCCGGCCGCCCGCCGAGCTGCTCGGCCGGCCCGTGTGGGAGGCCATGCCGTGGCTGAGCGGATCGCCGTGCGACGACCACTGGCGCGGTGCGCTGCTCGCCCCCGACCCGGTGCACTTCCAGGTCCGCCACGGGGACACCGGGGAGGGCGACTGGCTCGCCCTGTCCCTGCACCCGGGCCCCGACGTCATCACCGGCACGGTCGTCCCCGCCAACCGGATCGACCCGGCGGTACGCCTGACCAGCCCGCCGGAGCCGGGTGTCGCGGGCGGCCCGGCCCCCGTCGGCGGCCCCTCGGCGGCCCCGCTGTACCGGCCGATCGCCCTGGCCATCGCGCTGACCGACGCGGTGACCGCCCGGCAGGTGTCGGCGGTGGTGATGCAGGAACTGCTCCCGGCCTTCGGCGGCCGCCGGCTGGCCATCTACCTCCTCCAGGACCGGCATCTCTACCTGGCCTGGGAGTACGGCTTCCCGACGGGCTTCCTTGCCCCCTTCGACGGGGTCGGTCTCGACACCCGCATCCCTGGCGTCGAGACCCTCACGACCGGCAGACCGCTGTTCTTCGAGTCGATGCGGCGGCTGGCGGACACCTACCCGGACCTCGCCCTGGACGCCGTCGTGGGTGCCCGCGCCTTCCTGCCGCTGATCGCCTCCGGCCGCCCGGTCGG
Organism: Streptomyces sp. NPDC048254; assembly: GCF_043201895.1. NCBI lineage: Bacteria > Bacillati > Actinomycetota > Actinomycetes > Kitasatosporales > Streptomycetaceae > Streptomyces > Streptomyces sp. NPDC048254. The sequence continues at coordinate 257,197 of NZ_JBICZJ010000017.1, read as the reverse complement.
CTCGTGCATCCTCGGCTTCGACGTCGAGCGCGGCTTCACCACCGAAGAGCGCACCGTCCTCACGGCGCTCGCGGGCCTGATCGCGCACGCGATGGAGCGGGCCCAGCGCTACGACACCGAGGCGGCCCTGGCCCGCGGCCTCCAGCAGGCGCTGCTGCCCCGCCGGCTGTCGACGCACCCGCAGGTGGAGACCGCCGGCCGGTACCTGCCGGGCACCCAGGGCATGGACGTGGGCGGCGACTGGTACGACGTCGTCGAGGCCGGCGACGGGCTGGCCCTGGTCATCGGGGACGTCCAGGGGCACGGGGTGCAGGCGGCGGCCACCATGGGACAACTGCGCAGCGTGGTACGGGCGTTCGCGCTCGGCGACCGGCCGCCCGACGAGGTGCTGAGCAGTACCAACCACCTGCTCATCGACCTCGACCCGGGCCAGTTCGCCAGCTGCTGCTATCTGCGCCTGGACCCCGCCACCGGGCTGGCCCGGATCGCCCGGGCCGGTCATCCGCCGCCCCTGCTGCGTGCCCCGGACGGCCGCACCCGTGTCGTGGACATCGCCGGCGGAGTCGTGCTCGGCGTGGACCCGCGCGCCCGGTACCCGGTGACCGAACTGGAGCTGGAGCCGGACGCGATCCTGGCCCTGTACACGGACGGGCTGGTGGAGCGGCCGGGCGAGGACATCGACGACGGCATCACGGCGCTGCGGCTGGCCCTGGCGAGGGCCGGGTCGGCGCCGGGCCGGCGCGGCGGCCGTTCGCTGGCCGGGGTGGCCGACCGGCTCACCGCCACCGCACGGCACGCCGCCGACCGCCCCGACGACGTGGCCCTGCTGCTCGCCACCCGGCGCCGGACGTCCGGGGACCACCGGTGACACGGCACGACGGGCGATCGGGCCGGATACCTCCTGAGACCCTCTCGCCTCGCAGGGCCGGGCAGTGTAGACATGGGCTCATGGTCCGTCTGCCCGGCCGGTCCGACACTCGGCCGCCCCCTTCCGGGACTCCGCGCGCGCCGCTCGCAGAGCGGGAGCAGACGGCGACCCGGCCCGGGCCCATGCCGTCCGGGCGGCGGTGGTCGGCGCAGAGCGGCCGCAGCGTGGCCGGACAGGTGTTCATGCTGCAGGTGGTGATCGTGCTGCTGCTCGTCGTGTCGGCGGTGGTGGCACAGGTCCTCCAGGTACGACACGACAGCAGCACGGAGGCCCGCAACCGGTCCCTGGCCGTCGCCGAGTCCTTCGCCAACGCGCCCGGCACCGCCGCCGCGCTGCGGCTGCCCGACCCCACGGCCGTGCTCCAGCCCAAGGCGGAGGCGGTCCGCAAGGCGACCGGGGTGGACTTCATCGTCGTCATGAACACCGAGGGGATCCGCTACACGCACCCCAAACCGGACCGCATCGGGAAGAAGTTCGTCGGGAACATCGGGCCCGCGGTGGCCGGCGGCACCGTCACCGAGGAGGTCAAGGGCACCATCGGGGAGCTGGTGCAGGCCGTGGTCCCGGTCAAGGACGCCGACGGCAAGGTGGTGGGGCTGGTGTCGGCCGGCATCACCACCGCGCACGTGGGCGGCACCGCCGACCAGCAGCTGCCGCTGCTGCTGACCTCGGCCGCCGCCGCGCTGGCCCTGGCGACGGCGGGCACGGCACTGGTCAGCCGCCGGCTCAGGCGCCAGACGCACGGTCTCGGCCCGCACGAGATGACCCGCATGTACGAGCACCACGACGCGGTGCTGCACTCCGTGCGGGAGGGGGTGCTGATCGTCGGCGGCGACGGCCGGCTGATGCTCGCCAACGACGAGGCACAGCGTCTGCTGGACCTGCCCGCGGACGCCGAGCACCGCCGGATCCGGGACCTCGGCCTGGACAGCGACACCGCGGAGCTGATCGCCTCGGGCCGGATGGCCACCGACGAGGTGATCCTGGTCAAGGACCGGCTGCTGGCCGTCAACCAGCGCCCCATCGAGGTGCGCGGCGGCCCGCCCGGCAGCGTCATCACCCTGCGTGACTCCACCGAGCTGCGCGCGCTCTCCGGGCGCGCCGAGGTGGCCCGCGAGCGCCTGAACATGCTGTACGACGCCGGGGTGGGCATCGGTACCAGCCTGGACGTCACCCGCACCGCCGAGGAACTGGCGGAGCTGGCCGTGCCCCGGTTCGCGGACTATGCCGCCATCGACCTGTACGACGCGGTCCTCAAGGGCGAGGAGCCCAAGCCCGGGGACGCGCTGCGCCGGGTGGCGTTCACCGGGCTCGACAAGGACGCACCGCTGTACCAGGTCGGCGAGCGGATCCGATTCGTGCCGTCCTCGCCGCAGGCCCGTTGTCTGGACTCCGGCGAGTCCGTCGTCGAGCCGCGGCTGCGGGACGCACCCGGCTGGCGGGCCCAGGACGTGGAACTCACCGGCCGGATTCTGGAGTTCGGCATCCACTCGCTGATCACGGTGCCGCTGCGGGCCGGGAACCTGGTGCTGGGGCTGGCCAACTTCTGCCGTTCGGAGAAGCTCGCCCCGTTCGACACGGAGGAGCTCGCTCTCGCGGAGGAGCTGGTGGCCAGGGCCGCCATCTCCATCGACAACGCCCGCCGCTACACCCGCGAGCACAGCATGGCGGTGGCTCTCCAGCGCAGTCTGCTGCCGCGCAGCCTGCCCGAGCAGGGCGCCCTGGAGATCGCCTACCGCTATCTGCCGGCGCAGGCGGGCGTGGGCGGCGACTGGTTCGACGTCCTGCCGCTGTCCGGGGCCCGGGTGGCGCTGGTGGTCGGGGACGTCGTGGGGCACGGGCTGCACGCGGCGGCGACCATGGGGCGACTGCGCACGGCCGTGCACAACTTCGCGGCGCTGGACCTGACCCCCGACGAGCTGCTGAGCCTCATGGACGAGCTGGTGGGCCGTATCGACCAGGACGAGACCCCCACGGACAGCACCGCCCCGGTCACGGGGGCGACCTGCATCTACGCGATCTACGACCCGGTCTCCCGGCGCTGCACGGTGGCCCGGGCCGGTCATCCGCCGCCGGCGCTGCTCAGGCCCGACGGCAGTGTGGAGTTCCCGGAGGTGCCGGCCGGTCCGCCGCTGGGAGTGGGCGGACTGCCCTTCGAGACGGCCGACCTGGAGCTGCCCGAGGGCAGCAGTCTGGTCCTGTACACCGACGGGCTGGTCGAGGACCGGCAGCGGGACATCGACGAGGGTCTCGAACTGCTCGCCGGTGCCCTGGAGTCGGCGGCCGGCGGCACCCCCGACGAGACCTGCGCGGCCGTCCTGGAGCGGCTGCCGGCCCGTCCCAGCGACGACGTGGCACTGATCGTCGCCCGCACCCGGGCGCTCGGCGCGGACCAGGTCGCCGAGTGGCAGGTGCCGGCCGACCCGGCGGCCGTCTCCGAGGTGCGGTCCAAGGTGACCCGTCAGCTCGCGGACTGGGACCTGGACGAGCTGTCGTTCACCACCGAACTGATCCTCAGCGAGCTGGTCACCAACGCCATCCGCTACGGCCGCGCGCCCATCGGGGTACGGCTGCTCCGCGACCGGACGCTGATCTGCGAGGTCTCCGACGCAAGCACCACCTCGCCGCATCTGCGGTACGCGGCGAGCACCGACGAGGGCGGCCGGGGCCTGTTCCTGGTCGCGCAGCTGGCCGAGCGCTGGGGCACCCGGTACACGCCGTCCGGCAAGGTCATCTGGGCGGAGCAGCCGCTGCCCTGAGCCCTTGCACAATTGTGTTGAGGACACGTCACCCCGTGGGTGATGATCTCCGACATGTTCTCGCGCCGCAGCCGCCGCCCCAAGTCCGCCGACCTCGTCAAGGCCTGGGAGTGCCTGGACTCCGGGGATCTTCCCGGAGCGGTACGGCAGTTGCGGGCCGCCGGGGAGGACGCGCCGGTCGTCGAGGTGGCCCTCGTGGTCGAGCGGGCCGCCCGGGCCGCGGGCTTCGACGACCTCGCACAGGCCGCCGCCGCGCTCGCCGCCCGGCCCGACCATGCCAACAACCTCTTCGACTTCGGGTACGCGTGTGTCGAACGCGGCCTGTCCTTCCTGGCGATCCCGCCGCTGCGCACGGTGCTGAACCACAATCCGGGTGCGCCGGCGGTCCTGCGGGAGCTGGTGTCGGCCTACGAGCGCGAGGAGCGCCACCAGGAAGCGATGACCGAACTGGCCCGGCACGAAGGCGAGTTCGCCGACTGGCCGGACCGGTATCTGCTGGTGTACAACGCGCTCATGGCGGGCGAACTCGACACGGCCCGTCGTCAGCACGCGCGGCTGCCCGAGCCGGAGGACGCACAGTGGCTGCCCACGCGGGACCGCCAGACCCGGATGCTGGAGCGGGCCGCCGCCCTCGGTGAGCCGTCGGGGCTGCGGGACTGGCAGTACGTGATCGGCGGCCAGGTGCTGGGCACGCTCTCCCCGTTCGGCTTCGCCGCCGGCATGGCGGGCCGCTACGCCTGGCTCCAGGACAGCCCCGAGCTGTGTCTGGCCGGCCTGCGGCGGCTGGCGATCCTGCTGGCCGCCACGCGGGCGGACCCGCGCTCGGTGTCGCTGCTGCCCGACCGCGGCTCGCGGATCCTCGGCCTGGCCGCCGCCGAGGTGCTGGACCTGCCGGCCGTGCCGTTCGAGCCGGACCGCCCGGACACCGTCGTCGTGGCGTACGACCTCAACGAGCTGGCCGGGCACCCGTCGGGCCCGGAGGTCATCGGCGCCCTCTTCGAGCGCGCGCCGGGCCAGGTGCTGCACGAGCACGCCAGCTGCTGGACCGACACCCCGGCCGTCACGGCCGACAGCATCGGTCTGCTGCACCAGTCGGTGGTGGCCCCGTGGGGTGAGCGGCTGCGGGTGGAAAACGGCGAGGCGGAGCGGGCGGCGGCCGACGAGCGGCCCGAGGAGGAGCCGGCCGCCGAGATCGTCCGGGCCGACGCGACACCCGACGAGGGCGACGGTGAAGGGCCCGCCGACCCGGACGAGAGGTTCGCCGCGTTCGCGGAGTCCGTCCGGGACAGCTGGCTCACCGGCGACCGGGCCCGCGTCAACTCGTCGGGCCCGGTGCACAGTTCACGCTTCGCGTGATCGTCAGCCGAGCGCCCGGTCCAGGTTGAAGGCCGCGCTGATCAGGGAGAGATGGGTGAACGCCTGCGGGAAGTTGCCCTGTTGCTCGCCGGTGCGGCCGATCTCCTCGGCGTACAGGCCCAGATGGTTGGCGTAGGTGAGCATCTTCTCGAAGGCGAGCCGGGCCTCGTCCACGCGTCCGGCGCGCACCAGGGCCTCGACGTACCAGAAGGAGCAGATGGAGAAGGTGCCCTCGTCGCCGCGCAGGCCGTCGGGGCTGGCCTGTGGGTCGTAGCGGTAGACGAGGGAGTCGGAGACCAGGTCCTCGCCCAGGGCGTCCAGCGTGGAGAGCCACTTGGGATCGGTGGGGGCGATGAACTTGGCCAGGGGCATCATGAGGAGTGAGGCGTCCAGGACGTCCCCGCCCTCGTACTGGACGAAGGCGTGGCGCCGCTCGGACCAGCCGCGGTCCATGATCCGCCGGTAGATGGCGTCCCTGGCGCCCAGCCATTGGGCCAGGTCGGCGGGCAGGCCGCGCCGGCGGGCCAGCCGGATCGCCCGCTCGATGGCCACCCAGCACATCAGACGCGAGTAGAGGAAGTTCTTGCGGCCGCCGCGGGTCTCCCAGACGCCTTCGTCGGGCTGGTCCCAGTGGTCGCAGACCCATGCAACGAGCCGGGTGACGTCGTCCCACTGGGCGCTGGAGATGGGCTGGGCCCACTTGTCGTAGAGGTAGATCGAGTCGATGAGGGCGCCGTAGATGTCCAGCTGGAGCTGGTCGGCCGCGGCGTTGCCGACGCGTACCGGGGCGGATCCGCAGTGGCCCTCCAGATGCGGGAGCTCGCGCTCGGGCAGGTCGGTGCGGCCGTCGATGCCGTACATGATCTGCAGTGGCCCCGAGGCGGCGCCGTCGCCGGGGGTGATGCAGGTGGTCAGGAACTTCATGAAGGCCTCGGCCTCCCCGGTGAAGCCGAGCCGCAGCAGGGCGTAGACGGCGAAGGCCGCGTCCCGGACCCAGACGTAGCGGTAGTCCCAGTTGCGTTCACCGCCGAACTGCTCGGGGAGGCTGGTGGTGGGCGCGGCCACGATGGCGCCGGTGGGCGCGTAGGTGAGCAGCTTCAGGGTGAGTGCGGAGCGGTGCACCATCTCGCGCCAGCGGCCCCGGTAGCGGGACCGGGACAGCCAGCGCCGCCAGTAGCGGACGGTGGCCTCGAACTGCCGCTCGGCCTCGGCATGGGCGCAGCCGCGTGGCGCGATGTGCTCGCCGGCCTGGTCGAGGGCGAAGACCGCGGACTCGCCCTCGCCGAGTTTGAAGTCGGCGTGGGCGTCCGCTCCGTCGCTCTCCATGGACACCGTGGCGGTGAGCGCCAGGGACATGGTCTCGGACTCGAACAGGGCGGTGCCGTCGAGCAAGCTCAGGGTGTGCGGGTCGGCGCCGTAGTTGAAGCGGGGGGCGACCCGGACCCGGAAGGGGACGGTGCCGCGCACGCAGATCACCCGGCGGATGAGCCGGTGCCGCTCGCAGTCCCCGGACTCGCCGGCGACCGGCATGAAGTCCTGGACCTCGCCGACGCCCTCGTCGGTGAAGAACCGGGTGATCAGCACGTTGGTGTCAGGGAAGTAGAACTGCTTGGTACGGGCCGGTACGGCCGGGGCGAGCGCGAAGTGGCCGCCGCGCTCGGCGTCCAGCACGGCCGCGAAGACGCTGGGGGCGTCGAAGGACGGGCAGCAGTACCAGTCGATGGTGCCGTCGCTGCCGACCAGGGCCACGGTGCGCAGGTCGCCGATCAGCCCGTGCTCGGCGATCGGCAGGTAGCGGGGGCTGCCGGGCGCGTTCTGAAAGAACCGCTGTTCGATCATCGAGGCGGCCTCCCCTGGACGGATGTATAGGCACATTACATCTTAAAAGGGATAATTTCTTTCCCGCACCGGATACCCGGGCGGGAAAGGCCCCGGACCGCTCGGGATGCGGGGTGCGGCCGGGCGGGCAATCGTGAGAGTGTGCACCCCGCTCCGCGAAGGAGAGACCATGTCGACCACAGAACCCGAAGCGTCCCGGTCGTCCGACGACCGCGCCACCCCGGACTCCCTGCTGCACAGCGCCCCCGGCACCGGGGTGGCGCCCGAAGACCTGGTGATGGCGTCGGGCCGGGACGTCACCCCGGCCACGCTGGAATGGGCCAGGAAGAAGATGGAGCGCGAGGGGCCGAACTGCATCGAGAGGCTCCTGCCTTGAGGAGAGTCGATTGACGCTGGACAGGCGCCACCTCCTCGGACTGCTCGGGTCGGCGGGCGTGGTGTCGTCCGCTCCCGCCACGGCCGGGCCCACAGGCGTCGACCGCCAGGATCACGCGCGGTTCATGAGGGCCGCGGTCGACCAGGCGCGCCGGAACCCCCGCTACCCCTTCGGCGCGGTGCTCGTGGGCTCGGGCCGGGTCCTGGGACGGGGGTTGAACACCTCGGCCGAGAACCCGACGTACCACGGGGAGATGGTCGCCATGGCCGACTACGTGCGCCGGGTCGGCAACCACGGCTGGGCCGCGGCCACCCTGTACTCGACCGGGGAACCGTGTGCCATGTGCATGAGCGCCTGCGCCTGGGCGGGCGTGGGCCAGGTCGTCTGGGGCACCTCGATCGACGGGCTCGGCCGCACCGGCCAGGTCCTTCTACGCCCCCCGGCTGCTGGGAGGCGTCCTCGCCGGGACGACGGACGCGCTGTTCCGGCGGGCCCAGATCCTGCGCGGGAGCCGGCCGGCCGGGGCGCCGTGAGCCGGCCGTGCGGCGCGGGATGCGCAACGGCGCAGGTCCGTACCGGATTTCACGCGAAGGTTGCCCGTTCTCTCTTTCGAAGCGGGGGCGCCTGCTGACAGACTCCGCAAGGTGCCAGACTTCGACATGCTCGTCATCGGATCCGGACCCGGCGGCCAGAAGGCCGCCATCGCCGCGGCCAAGCTGGGCCGCCGGGTAGCCGTGGTCGACAGCCCCGAGATGGTCGGCGGTGTGTCCATCCACACCGGCACCATCCCCTCCAAGACCCTGCGCGAGGCGGTCCTCTATCTGACCGGTCTCACCCAGCGCGATCTCTACGGCCAGAGCTACCGGCTGAAGGAGGACATCACCGTCGCCGACCTGACCGCGCGCACCCAGCACGTGGTCAGCCGCGAGGTGGACGTCATCCGCAACCAGCTCTCCCGCAACCACGTCACCCTCTGCTCCGGCACCGGCCGCTTCGTCGATCCGCACACCGTCGCCCTGCGCGAACCGAGCGGCAACGAACGGCTGTTGACGGCGGAGCACATCGTCATCGCCACCGGCACCCGGCCGGCCCGCCCGGACAGCGTCGAGTTCGACGGCCGCACCATCATGGATTCGGACAACGTGCTGTCGCTGGAGCGGGTGCCGCGCTCCATGGTCATCGTGGGTGCCGGTGTGATCGGCATGGAGTACGCCTCGATGTTCGCCGCGCTCGGCAGCAAGGTCACCGTGGTCGAGAAGCGCGCGGCCATGCTCGACATGTGCGACGTCGAGGTCGTCGAGTCGCTCAAGTACCACCTCAGGGACCTGGCCGTCACCTTCCGGTTCGGCGAGACCGTCGCCGCCGTCGAGCGGCACCCCCGGGGCACCCTGACCGTGCTGGAGAGCGGCAAGAAGATACCGGCGGACACGGTGATGTACTCGGCGGGCCGGCAGGGCCTGACCGACGAACTCGACCTGGACAAGGCGGGTCTGTCCGCGGACCGGCGGGGCCGGATCAAGGTGGACGAGCACTTCCGCACCGAGGTGGGGCACATCTACGCCGTCGGCGATGTCATCGGATTCCCGGCGCTCGCCGCGACCTCGATGGAACAGGGCCGGGTCGCCGCGTACCACGCCTACGGGGAACCGGTCGGGCAGATGGACAACCTGCAGCCGATCGGGATCTACACCATCCCGGAGATCAGCTTCGTGGGCCGGACCGAGGACCAACTCACCGAGGACTGCGTGCCGTTCGAGGTCGGGGTGGCCCGCTACCGGGAGCTGGCCCGGGGCCAGATCATCGGCGACTCGCACGGGATGCTCAAGCTCCTGGTCTCCCCCGACGACCGGCGGCTGCTCGGTGTGCACTGCTTCGGTACCGGAGCGACAGAACTGATCCATATCGGTCAGTCGGTGATGGGCTGCGGCGGCACGGTCGACTACCTGGTGGATGCCGTCTTCAACTACCCGACGCTCGCGGAGTCGTACAAGGTCGCTGCCCTGGACGCCACCAACAAGCTGCGGCAGCTCGACCGGCTGGAGGACTGAGGGGCTCGGGGAACCGCTGCTTCCGGGGTGGGGGTTGGCCACCTCAAGTGGCATATGTGATTACCGGTCGGTCAGCTTGAAAGGTCAAAGGGTGCCGCTATAGTCACACCCACACACGCGGTGTGACCGTTCGCCAACTCTCGGCATGCGGCCTTCACCACCCCTTTGTCTCTTCCGACCGGCCCCCTGCCCGAGGCCATCCCTCACCGGCTGCGAGGCGGGTCGTGCACCCCCGTACCACCGCGGGCCTGCACTCCCGTGCGCCCTGCACGACCGGAAAGCAGCACAACCATGAGCAACAACAGGGGCAGAGGGCTGCAGGCCAACGCCCTCGGCACGTTCGACACCGTGGTCATGGCCGTCGCGGGCAGTGCACCGGCGTACTCGCTGGCCGCGACGACCGCGGTCCTGGTGGGGGCGGTGGGGCTGGCCAGTCCGGCCGCCCTGCTGTGGTGCGCGATACCGATGCTGGGCATCGCGCTGGCCTTCAGCTACCTGGGCCGCATCGATGTGAACGCGGGCGCGAGCTACTCCTGGGTGGGCCGCACCCTGCACCCCTTCCTCGGCTTCGTCAGCGGCTGGGCGCTGGTGGTGTCCGCGACCATCTTCATGGTGGCCGGTTCCCTGCCCGCCGGCTCGATGACGCTGTCCCTGTTCGACGCGGACCTCGCCGACAACGTGGCACTGTCGACGGTGGTCGGGGCCGCCTGGTTCCTGGTCATGCTGGCGGTGGTGCTCGGGGGCGCCCGGCTCACGGTCCGCGCCCAGCTGCTGATGTCCGGCATCGAGCTGGCGGTCCTGCTGCTGTTCGCGGTGCTCGCCCTCTTCCACACCGGCAACGCCCGCGCCTTCCAGTGGTCGTGGCTCGGCTTCAGCCACTTCGACGGCGTCTCCGGCTTCGCCTCGGGCGCGCTGATCGCCGCGTTCTACTACTGGGGCTGGGACGTCACCAGCAACCTCAGCGAGGAGACCCGCAACTCCCGCCGGACCACCGGGCTCGCGGGCCTCATCGGGGTGGGCATCGTCTTCGCCCTCTTCGAGGTGTTCACCATCGCCGTGAACGTCATCCTGTCCTCGGACCAGATCGCGGCGAACGACGCCAACGTGCTGGCCGTGCTGGGCGACGAGATCGCGCCGGGCTGGGGCGGCAAGCTGCTGATCGTCGCCGTGATGCTGTCCACCATCGCCACCCTGGAGACGACCCTCATCCAGGTCACCCGCTCGCTGTTCGCCATGGGCCGCGACCGCACGATGCCGGCCGCGCTGGGCAAGGTGCACCGCACCTGGAACACCCCGTACGTGGCGATCGGCGTGGTCGGCGCGGTGGCGCTGGTGATGTTCATCGCCTCCAACGCGCTGGGCTCGGTGGGCGAGATCCTCTCCGACGCCATCTCGGCGATCGGCCTCCAGATCGCCGTCTACTACGGTCTCGCGGGTCTCGCGGTGGTCGTCGCCTACCGCAAGATGCTCTTCAAGTCCGCGGGCAACTTCCTGCTCGGCGGGGTGTGGCCGCTGCTCGGCGCGGTGTTCATGTTCTGGATCTTCGTCGAGTCGCTGAGCGAGCTGAGCAGCGCGGCGATCGCGATCGGCGTCGGCGGTCTGGCCGTCGGCCTGATACCGATGCTCTGGTACTGGAAGCAGGGCAGCGACTACTACCGGCCTGCCAAGCTGGACGCCACCCACACGGTCGAGGCCGACTACGTGCCCGACGACCATGCCACCGCACAGGCCCAGGCTTACGAAGGCCTCCCCACGGATTTCTGAGGTACGAGCGCGATGGCGAGAGACCGCTTCGTCCCCGATTTCGACCCGGACTGCGGGGACACCGCCCTCACCTCGGCCCGGCAGGACATCGTCATCGGCCGCTGGCAGGGCCTGAGGGACCTGCTGCGGGCCACCGGCCCGGACTGGCTCGTCCGCGGGCACCGGGTGCGGCAGCTGGCGCAGGCCTGCGCGGGCAGTTCGACGGCGGAGTCCTGGCTGGCCGCGGAACCGCACGGCGCCGACGCGCTGGCGCTGCGGGCGGCGACCGAGACGGCCCGGGCGTTCACCCTGGCCATCTCGGCGGGCCGGGGTGCCCCGATCGACCGGTCCAGGATCGACGCCGCCGTACTGGCCTGCCTGGCGGCCACGGAGGCGTACCCGCAGGACCCCACCCCCTGGGTCTCCCTGATCTCGGTGGCACGGCTGTATCCGACCGGGGTGCGCCGACAGGAACTCGCCCGCTGGTGGGACGAGTTGCACCGGCGCGACCCGTACAACGTGGAGGGCCATCTCCAGGTGCTCCACTACTATTCAGCGCGCTGGCACGGCACGCACGGCCTGATGTACGACTTCGCCCGGGACGCCGCCGGAGTGGCCCCGCCCGGCTGCGCACTGCCGGTCCTGGTGCAGTACGCCCGGGTCGAGGAGTTCCGCTTCGCCCTGGACGAGGCGCAGGGACAGCAGACCTCGGTGGGGCACGGCCAGCACTGGAAGCACGACGGCGCGGTCAGCGACGTACGGCGCACCTGGGAGCGCTGGATCGCCCAGCGCGGCGAGGAACCCGTCGCCCCCGGCGAACTGCGTGACCTCAACTACCTGACGCACGCGGCCTGCCAGGCGGGGGTCACGGACATCGCCTCGGCCCTGCTGCGGATCCAGGGGCGGCGGGTGACCCGCACCCCGTGGTCGTACACCGGAGACGCGGAGAAGCAGATCGCCAAGTGGCGGGCGGACCTGAAGATCCGCGGCTGACGGCGGCGGGCTACGCCTCGGTCCGCTCGGCGGACCGGGCGAGGCCCGTCGTCCACTTCTCCTCGATGCGGCCCGCCTTCCAGATCAGCAGGGCGATCGCCCAGGTGGCGAAGAACAGGCCGACGATGACGAAGCCGACGGTGTTGAGGTCGAGGCCGGAGACCCAGTCCCAGAAGGCGCCGTGCAGGTCCAGCTTGTCGGCGAGGAGGCCGAGGAGTTCCACCGTGCCGATGATGAGGGCGACGGCGACGGACAGGCCGGTGATGGTGAGGTTGTAGTAGACCTTGCGGACCGGCTTGGAGAACGCCCACTCGTAGGCGAAGTTCATGAAGGAGCCGTCGATGGTGTCGAGCAGCGACATCCCGGCGGCGAACAGCACCGGCAGGGTCAGGATGGCGTACCAGGGCAGACCGGAGGCGGCGCCCGAGCCGGCCAGGACCAGCAGGGCGATCTCCGTGGCGGTGTCGAAGCCGAGGCCGAACAGCAGGCCCAGCGGGTACATCTGCCAGGGCTTGCTGATCGAGCCGGTGACCCGGCCGAGGAAGCGGTTCATGAAGCCGCGGTTGTTGAGCTGCGTCTCCAGGGCGGCCTCGTCGTAGGCGCCGGAGCGCATCTGCCGGAAGACCTTCCAGATGCCGGCCAGGATGACGAGGTTGATGCCGGCGATGAGGTAGAGGAAGGTGCCGGAGACCGTCGTACCGATGAGGCCGGTGACCTCGTGGAGGTGCGAGTCGTCGTTCTGGACCGGGCCGGCCAGGGTCTTCATGCCGAGCGAGAGCAGCAGGGCGAGGCCGAAGACGATGCTGGAGTGGCCGAGGGAGAACCAGAAGCCGACGGACAGCGGGCGCTGCCCCTCGCCCATCAGCTTGCGGGTGGTGTTGTCGATGGCCGCGATGTGGTCGGCGTCGAAGGCGTGCCGCATGCCCAGGGTGTACGCGGTGACGCCGATGCCTATGCCGAACGATTCGGTGCCGACGCTGAAGTGCTGCGGGGCGATGATCCCGACCAGCGTGCCCCAGCCGATGACGTGCAGGGCGAGCACGAAGGCGGCCATCCCGCCGACCCTGGTCCACTCCTGCCGTGTCATGGAGCCCCGGACACGGCGCCAGGCCGAACGCTTGGTCTCGGCCTGGGCGGGGAGGGACGGAGCGGAACCAGGGGCGGCCGTCATCGGGAGGTGCATCCTTCGGTCGAGCATGTTGAGCAGCTGCGGTCAGCAGTCTGGTGTCATCTTCCTGTACTTGCAAATCGTTCGCACTAAAGGCAGTGACAGGCCTTTCCCATGAGAAGGCAAAGGGAAGGCAAGGCGCTCAGGCGGCCAGCAGCCCGCTGCCCAGCCAGTCCTTGGCGTTCTTCACGCCGGGCAGGGCGAAGAAGTAGCCGCCGCCGGTCGGGGAGATGTAGTCGACGAGGGGCTCGTCGATCAGCCGGGTCTGGGTGGCCTCGAACTGGCGCCGGACGTCCTGCTGGTAGCAGCAGAAGACCAGGCCCATGTCGAGGTTGCCGACGCTGTCGACGCCCCGGTCGTAGTTGTAGCCGCGGCGCAGGATGCGGGAGCTGTCGGTCCTGGCGGTGCGCGGGTTGGCGAGCCGGATGTGGGCGTCCAGCGGGATGGCGTTGCCGTGCGGGTCCCTGGCGTAGTTCGGGACGTCGGTCTCCTTGGCGCCGTCCAGCGGGGCGCCGGTGTCCTTGCGGCGGCCGAACATCAGCTCCTGCTCGCTGAGCGAGACCCGGTCCCAGAACTCGACCAGCATCCGGATGATCCGGATCACCTGGTAGCTGCCGCCCGCCGTCCAGGCCGGCTCGCCCTGGCCGTCGCCGACCCAGATCAGCCGGCTGGTCTCGCGGGCCGAGTCGACGTCCGGGTTGGCGATGCCGTCCTTGAAACCGAGCAGGTTGCGCTGGGCGCCGGTGGGGCGCGGGGCGTTCTGGAAGCCGTCGATCCGCCACTTGATCTGCATGGCGCCGCGGGTGTGCTTGGCGATGTCGCGGAGCGCGTGCAGCACGGTGTCCTGGCTGTCGGCGCAGATCTGCAGCGAGAGGTCGCCGTGGCACTCGGCGGGCCTCAGGTTGTCGTTCGGGAAGGTCCGCATCGGGGTCAGCCGGGCCGGCCGGGCCTTCGCCAGGCCGTAGCGGTCGTCGAAGAGGGAGGCGCCGACGCCGACGGTGACGGTCAGTGCGCCGGAGGGGACCTCGGGGCCGAGGATGCCGTTGTCGGAGGGCGGCGCGCCGACACCGAGGTCGGCGGGGGTGCCGCCGGAGGTGAGGAAGCGGGCCCGCTCGGTGATCGTCCTCAGCAGGTCGGCGAGGTCCTGCCGGGTGTCGGCGATGACGTCGAGGGAGACGAAGGTGGCGGCGGCCGGGGCGGGGGTGAGGATGCCGGCCTGGTGGGTGCCGTGGAAGGGGACCTCGGCGGTGCCGCTCGCGTCGTTGGTCGCGGCCTCCGCGGTGCCGCCGGCCTGGCCGAGCGCGAAGCCGCCGCCGGCCAGGACCGCGCCCGCGGCGCCGGCGCCCAGCGCCGTACGCACGAAGGAACGGCGGCCCGCGCCCATCGGGCAGGACGGGGTCTCGGCAGCGGACATCGGAGGGTTCCCTTCGTCGTACGGGTGCTGGTGCGGTGCGGTGTTCATCAGGCGGACTTCCTGATCTCCAGGAGGTCCGGCACCGGGGCGAGGTCCTCGAGGAGCTGACCGGTGGCCCCGCTGATCCGCTGCCGGGTGACGGTGTCGAGCTGCTCCACCGGGGTCCAGGCCGCTCCCCGGTGCCCGGCGTCCAGGAGTTGCTGCAGGCGGGCGATGTCCGCGTCCACGGTGGGCAGCAGCTTGGGCGCGCGGGTGGTCAGCAGCGGCTTGAGTACGGTGAGCAGCTCGCGGGTGCCGGCCAGGTTGGCGTTCGCGGTGGCGAGGTTGGTGCCGCTGCCCTCGTCGGTGTCGGCGGTCAGCTCGAACTGGAGGGTGTTCTCCAGGATCTCGTGGGCGCGCAGCGGCAGGTCGCCCGGATCGAAGTCCTGGGCGGGGAACGCCTTCTGGAGCCCGGCCGCCGCGTCGGCGAGCGCCTGGGCCGGAGCCTTCAGCTGCCCGGCGGTCCGCGCGTGCCACAGCCCGTACTCGACCCGGTGGAACCCGGCGAAGTCCTTGTCGGCGACCCCGCCCGGGAGGCCGTCGGCTCGGCCGTTGATCTTCTTGTCGAAGTCCTCGAAGGTGCCGTAGGCGGCGCCGAGGGAGGCGTAGGTGAGGTGAGCGGTCAGCCAGTCGGTGCGGGCCCGGGCGAGGTGGTTGCCCGCGATGTCCGCGTCGAGCGTGCGGGTCTGGGCGACGAGGGTGGCCAGCCCCTGCTCGACGTACGCCTTGTAGGCCTTCAGGGGTGCCGCGAGGTCCTGCTCGGAGACCGGTACGACCGCCTGGGCGCCGCTTCCGCCGCCGGTGACGGTGACCGACGCGGAGGTGACGGGCCTGCCGCCGGAGGGGACACAGCGCCAGGCGTAGGTGCCGCCGGTGACGGTGGCGACCAGGGCGCGGGTGGTGCCGGGGGCGAGGCCCTCGACCTCGCCGTAGACCGCGTTGCTGCTCGGGTCGATCAAGTACACCTCGGCGGTCTTGCTGCCGGTGTTGCGCATCTGGAAGGTCTGCCGGCCCGGCTCGGGCGCGGTGAAGCCCTTGCCGCACTCGGTCTCGGAGACGGCGACGGTCTCACCGCCCGTGGACTTGGGCCGGGCGAAGGCGACGACGAGTCCGGCGACCACGGCCGGGACGGCGATCACGGCGACGGGGATCACCCAGCCGGGCCGGCGCCGCGGCGCCCTCACGGGCTGCGGCCCGGGGTGGCCGGCACCGGAGGCCGGCTGGGCCTGCGGCTGCGGCCCACCGACCACGGCCCGCGGCTCCGAGCCCCCCGCGGCGGGAGCCCGCCCGCCCTGCGGCGCCGGCTCTTCGGAAGCCGACTGCGGCTCGGGGGTGTCGGCGACCGCTTCCGCCCCTGCCCCTGCCCCTGCCCCTGCCCCTGCCCCTGCCGCCTCGCCGACGGCCCGCTTCGGCGCGCCAGTGCGCACTCCGCGTACGAACAGGGTCATCACGACCGCGAGATAGCCCACATACCCGATCGCCTGGAGCCAGGTCATGGCCGGGGTGATGTTGAGGACGCCCTGGAGGAGCGTGCTGTACCAGGAGCCGGCGTCGATGCTGCCGCTCAGGTCGAAGGCGTAGGCCGTCCGGCCCGGGAAGACCCCGCCTTCCTGGAGGTCCCGCAGCCCGTAGCCGAGGACACCGGCCGCGATCACGATGAGGACGGCGCCGGTGCGGGTGAAGAACCTCGTCAGGTTGATCTTCAGGACGCGGCGGTACAGGCCCCAGCACAGGGCCGCCGCCAGGACCAGGCCGATCCCGGCGCCGGTGAGGGGGCCCGCGGACTCACCGGCCGCCTGGGCGGTGGTCCACAGGAACAGCGCGGTCTCCAGGCCCTCGCGGCCGACGGCGAGGAACGAGGTGACGACCAGCACGCCCGAGCCCATGGCCAGGGCGCCGGTCACCTTCTCCTTGATCTCGCCGGAGAGGCTGCGGGCCGAGCGGCGCATCCAGAAGACCATCGCGGTGACGAAGGCGACCGCGATCACGCTGAGGGTCCCGCCGAAGGCCTCCTGCGCGGTCGCGGAGAGGGAGGCGGCGGTGAAGGTGAGGACCGCGCCGAAGCTCATCGCCAGCGCGATCGCGGCGAGGACACCCGTCCAGACCTGTGGCAGCCGGTTCCTGGCGCCGGCCCGCACCAGGGTGGCGACGAGGATCGAGACGATCAGGCCGGCCTCGAGGCCCTCCCTCAGTCCGATCAGGAAACTCGGAAACGCGTCGTCCCACATCCGCCGCAGCCCTCCCCGGCAGGCCCGTCCCCGCCCCTTGGCTCGAACTTAGTGAAGGCATGCCTTACTTCCGTCGACCATGATGACTACACCCATGTAGTCGGTCGGTCATGAACCGGCAATGGTGCGGCAAAAGTCGCGAGCGCGTCCGGACTCGCACACACGGGAACACAGGCCGGCCGACGATCGTCTACAGTCCAGTAGACCGACACCGTGCAGGAAAGGGCCGCCACCGGGGTCATGAACCACAAGAGGACCGCGGAGTACGCGGCGAGCATCGGCCTCGGCGCCTGGGCGGCGTTCGCCGTGCTGGCCCTGGTCGTGGCCGGCCGCCACGGCGCCCCGCTCGCCGTGGACCGCGCCCTGCTGGCCTGGTCCCTCGGTCACCGCCCGGCCGTGGCGGTGGCCGTGGCCCGGGGACTCACCGCGACCGGCACCGGGGTCGTGCCGTACGCCCTGGCCGTGGCGGCCGGGCTGCTCGCGGGCCGCACCCCGCGGCGGCGACTGGCCGCCGCGCTCCTCTGCGTGACCTGCCTCGCCCTCGGCCAGGCGGCCCGGTTCGGCGTGCTGGAGCTGATCGCCCGAGCGCGGCCGCCGCAGGCCGACTGGCAGACGCGCGCTTCCGGCTGGTCGTTCCCGTCCGGCCACAGCACGACGTCCGCACTGGCCGCCGGGCTGCTGGTCCTCGCGCTGTGGATACGGGCCCCGCGCGGCCGTACGGCGTGGTGCGTGGCCGTCACCTGCTGGGGGCTCGCCGTCGGGGTCACCCGGGTGTTCCTCGGCGTGCACTGGTGCACGGACGTGGTCGGCGGCTGGCTGTTCGCGGTCGGCTGGCTCGCGGCCTGCTGGTGCGTGGCCGCCCGTTGGATGCCGGATCCGGGGGCCCCGGACGACGTGTCGGAGAGTCCGGTGACGGAGACCGGCGGGGAGAACGGCGGTTGAGGCCGGGGCCCGTGCCACCGGACCCCGCCCGGCGCGGGCCGCCCGGTCACAGCGCCCGGCGCCGGACCAGCAGCCCGAGCACGAGCAGGCCGGGCAGCAGCGGCAGCCACACGGTCAGCAGCCGGTAGCCCAGCACGGCGGAGGCGGCCGCGGCGGCCGGGGTTCCGGAGGCGGTCAGGGCGAGGGCGAGGGCCGCGTCGAGCGAGCCGAGGCCGCCCGGGGTGGGCAGCAGCGCGGCGGCGCCGCTGGCGGCGAGGTAGAGCAGCGCCACCCGGGCCGGGGACAGCGGGAGTTCGACCGCCCGGGCCACGGCGATCAGGACCAGGGCGTGCAGCCCGGCGAAGGCGAGGGAGCCGCCCCACAGCGCGGCCGCACGGACGGGGCGGGCGTGCAGGGCCCGGATGTCGGCGGCCACGGCGGTCAGCGCACCCCGGCAGCGGGCCCACACCCGGGCCCGGATCAGGACGACGAGCAGGACGGCCGCGGCGGTCACGGCGAGGAGCGCGGCGGCGGAGAGGTGCGGGATCCGCAGCAGCCCCGGGCAGGCGGGGGCGAGGACGGCGATCAGGGCCAGGCGGACCACGGCACCGGCGGCCGCCTTGACCGCAAGGGCCGACGCACCACGGCCGGCCGGGAGTCCGCAGCGCATCAGGAAACGCAGGTTCACCGCGCCCGCGCCGAGCCCGGCGGGCAGCAGATGGTTGGCGGCCGAGGCGGCGAACTGCGTGGCGACCAGGCGCCCGCCCGGCAGCCGGCGGGCGACCGCGCCCTGCTGGGCGAGGGCCGAGGACGCCCAGGTGCCGACCGCCGCCAGGGCCGCCACGAGCAGCCAGCCCTGGTCGGCGACGGCGAGCCGGAGCGCCCCGTGCTCGACGGTCGGCCAGTGCCGGCGGAGCAGCCAGCCCGCACCGGTCAGCAGGGCGAGGCAGAGTCCGGTCTGCCAGTAGACGCCGCGGCGGCCCGTGACGGGCGTGGCGTTCACGTTCGGGACCATGGCGGCACCCACCCCTGTTCCCCTGTCAGCTCGCAGGACCGTTCTTGGGCTCAGGGACAAACACTGACAAACTAACCGTAATTACCGGCGTAGGCCGCGCAGGTACGTCCATACGAACAGCGGCACTACGCGCTGTAAGGTTGTGCCATGGCTGGCACAGGGTCCCGCGGCAGGGCGGAGCGGCGCAGCGCCGGAGAGCTGGAGAGCGAAGTGCTGGCAGCCCTGTGGGCGACCGAACGCCCGTTGACCCCGGCCGAGATCCAGTCCGAGATCGGCGGCGGACTGGCCTACAACACGGTCCACACCATCCTCAAACGGCTGTACGACAAAGGGCTGGTGCTGCGGGACGCCGACGGGCGGCGCGGTGCCTACCGGCCGGCGAAGAACGCGGCCGAACTGACCGCCGAGGCCATGCACGAGGCCCTGGACCGGGGGCCCGACCCGATCGCCGCCCTCCAGCAGTTCGTGTCCGGGCTGAGCGCGGAGGAGGAGCGGGCGCTGCGCAATCTGTTCGCCGGGGGCGGCGCATGAGGTTCGACGTCTACACCCCGCTGCTGGTCTCCCTGCTGCTGCCGTCGGTCAGTCCGCTGATCGGCCGCCGGGTGGCCCCCGCTCTGGCAGCGCGCGTGCTGACCTCCGCCGCCGTGCTGACCGCCGCCGCGACCACCTGGTCCCTGGTACTGCTGACGACCGCGCTGCTGGGCGACGCGCCGCCGGTGATCCGGGAGGCCCGCGAGGACGGCCGCCCGCTGACCGACCCGGTGCCCGAGGTGATCGGCGTCGCCGCCTGCCTCACGCTGGCCGTGGTGGTGTGGCGGGTGCAGCGGGCGGTGCGCGCCGAGCGCCGGACCCGGCGGGCGCTGCGCCGGCTGTGCGAGGGGCATCCGGGGGACACCGAGCTGGTGGTGGCCGCCAGCAAGGTGCCGCAGGCGTTCGCGATCCCGGGCCGGCCGGGCCGGATCCTGGTCACCTCGGCGATGCTGAGCGCGCTGGCACCGGCGGAGCGGCGGGTGCTGCTGGCCCATGAGCGGGCCCATCTGACGCACCGGCACGGCCGCATGGTGACCGCGATGACCCTCGCGGCGGCCGCCAACCCGTTGCTCCGGCCGGTCCGTGCGGCCGTGACCTTCCTGGTGGAGCGGTGGGCGGACGAGCAGGCGGCGACCGAGGTCGGGGACCGGGTGACCACGGCCCGCGCTCTGGCCCGCGCCGCCCTCAGCGCGGGCCGAGCCCGCCCGTCCTGCGCCCTCAACTTCACGGACCGCGCGGTCACCCGCCGGGTCGCGGCGCTGCAGATGACTCCGCCCCCGTCCCTCTGGCCGGCCGCCGCGGGCGTTCTCTCGCTGGGTGCGGTGGCGGCTCTGTTCGCAGCGGACGCGACGGGCGACCTGGTGGGGCTCCTTTTCAACGCGCTCACGTGAAACGCCCCGTTTTTTAGGGGCGCGGGGAACTGCGCGACAAGCCACGACGGTGCCGCGGACGGCCGTGACGGAGTGCCGGTCGACGGGGGCTGATCGCGCAGTTCCCCGCGCCCCTTGCGGGGCGCCTACAGGTCACGCCGGTCGGGTCGGTGCCCGGTGGGGCGGTTGCTGCGGGGTCGGTCCGGGGCGGACCGGTGGCACCGCCCGTACCGCGGGGCTGTCCGTGCCGACCGTCACCGGCTCCCCGTGGTGGTGGACGGTGAGCGGTGGGCCGTCGAGGAGCGTGTAGGTCGCCTTGTCGGCGCCGATCTCCACGCGCAGTCTGCTGCCGCGCAGTTGCAGGTTGAAGGCGAGCCGGCGCAGTCGCTCCGGCAGCCGGGGCGCGAACCGGGCCCCGTCGTCGTAGTGGCGCATGCCGCCGAAGCCTGCCACCAGCGCCATCCAGGTGCCGGCCAGGGAGGCGATGTGCAGGCCGTCGCGGGTGTTGTGCTCCAGGTCGTCGAGGTCCATCAGCGCGGCCTCGGCGGTGTAGGCGTGGGCCAGCGTCAGATGCCCGGCCTGGGCGGCGACGACGGCCTGGCAGCAGGCGGACAGGGAGGAGTCGCGCACGGTCAGCGGCTCGTAGTAGGCGAAGTTGCGGGCGATGTGCTCCTCGTCGAAGTACGGCCCGCAGGTGTACATCGCCAGCACCAGGTCGGCCTGTTTGACGACCTGTTTGCGGTAGAGGTCGAAGTAGGGGAAGTTCAGCAGCAGCGGGTACTGCTCGGGGCTGGTGCCGGCGAAGTCCCACCGCTGGTAGCGGGTGAACCCGGCGTGCTGTTCGTGGACGCCGAGTTCGTGGTTGTAGGGGACGTGCACGGAGTCGGCGGCGTCCCGCCAGGCGGCGCTCTCCTCCGCGTCCACACCGAGCCGCGCCGCCTGCCGGGGGTGGCGTTCGACGGCGTCGGCGGCGGCCAGCAGGTTCGCCCGGGCCATCAGGTTGGTGTACGTGTTGTCGTCGGCGACCGCGCTGTACTCGTCGGGGCCGGTGACGCCGTCGATGTGGAAGGCGCCGCGGCTGTCGTGGTGGCCGAGCGAGCGCCACAGCCGGGCGGTCTCCACGAGCAGTTCGACACCGGTGTCCCGTTCGAAGTCCGTGTCGCCGGTGGCGGCGACATAGCGGACCACCGCGTCGGCGACGTCGGCGTTGACGTGGAAGGCCGCGGTGCCGGCCGGCCAGTAGGCCGAGCCCTCCGAGCCGGCGATGGTCCGCCAGGGGAACGCGGCGCCGTCCAGGCCGAGTTGGGTGGCGCGTTCGCGGGCGGCGGGCAGGGTGTTGTAGCGCCAGCGCAGCGCCTCGGCGACGGCGCCGGGGGCGGTGTGGGTGAGGACGGGCAGCACGAACATCTCGGTGTCCCAGAAGGCGTGCCCGTCGTATCCGGAGCCGGTCAGCCCCTTGGCGGGTATCGCGCGCTGCTCGGCGCGGGCGCCGGCCTGGAGCACGTGGAAGAGGGCGAAGCGGACGGCCTGCTGGACCTCCTCGTCGCCGTCCACCTCCACGTCGGCGCGGGACCAGTAGTCGTCCAGGTAACCGCGCTGTTCGTCGGCGAGCCCCTGCCAGCCCTCGTGCACGGCGGCCGCCAGGGCCGCGTCCACCTGGTCGGCCATGGCGGGCAGCGAGCGCACCCCGGACCAGCCGTGGGCGACGAACTTCTCCACCCGCAGCCGCTCCCCCGGCTCCAGCACGGAGGTGACGGTCAGCCGGGCCACGTCGGTGTCGCTCTCGGCCTGCGTCGTGGTCCGCCCGGGGCCGGCGACCGTGTGGTCGGCGGCGACCGCGACCCGCAGGCCGCTGCGCCGGGTGCGGTGCACCAGGCGCAGCCGGCGCCCGGAGGCGAAGTCGTCCTCCTGCTCCAGCGGTGACTCCAGCGCCATCGCGGCGCGCGGGTCGCCGTTCGCGCCGGGCAGCTGCTCGTTGGCGACCAGCTCGGACTGGATCACGATCCGGCAGCGCCGGTCGACGGCCTCCACCTCGTAGGCGACGGCGGCCACCGCCCGCTGGGTCAGCGACACCAGCCGGGTCGAGCGCACCCGGACCGTGGACCCGGCGGGCGAGGTCCACTCGCAGGTCCGCTCCAGCACGCCCCGGCGCAGGTCCAGGACCCGCTCATGGGTGACCAGCCGGCCGTAGCGCAGGTCGAAGGGCTCGTCGTCGACGAGCAGCCGCAGGATCTTGCCGTTGGTGATGTTGATGACGGTCTGTCCGGACTCCGGATAGCCGTAGCCGGCCTCGGCGTACGGCAGCGGGTGCACCTCGTGCACACCGTTGAGGTAGCTGCCGGGCAGGCCGTGCGGCTCGCCCTCGTCGAGGTTGCCGCGCCAGCCGACGTGCCCGTTGGACAGCGCGAACACCGACTCGCTCTGCGCGAGCACGTCGAGGTTGAGGTCGGTCTCGCGGACCGCCCAGGGCTCCACGGCGTACGACCGGTGGGTGATCACTCCTTGCCTCCCAGCTCGGCGAGGTCCTTCACGACGGTGTCCGCGCCGTGTGCGTACAGGGCGTCCGTCTGCCCGACGCGGTCCACGCCGACGACGTACCCGAATCGGCCGGCCCGACCCGCGTCCATGCCGGCGAGGGCGTCCTCGAAGACGGCGGCACGGGCGGGCTCGACACCGAGGTCGTGGGCGGCTGCCAGGAAGGTGTCCGGGTGCGGCTTGCCCGGCAGTTGACGCTCGGCGGCCACCACCCCGTCGATGCGGACGTCGAAGAAGTGCTCGGCGCCGATCGAGCGCAGCACGTCACGGCAGTTGGCGCTGGAGGAGACGATCGCGGTACGCAGCCCCTGCGCGCGGACCGCCTCCAGGTAGCGCAGGGTGCCGTCGTAGGCCTCGACGCCGTCGGTGCGGATCTTCTCCAGGAGCAGTTCGTTCTTGCGGTTGCCGAGGCCGTGCACGGTGGCGGCGTCCGGCGGGTCGTCCGGGGTGCCCTCGGGCAGGTGGATGCCGCGGGAGTCGAGGAAGGCGCGGACCCCGTCGGCGCGTGGGCGTCCGTCGACGTACTCGTCGTAGTCGGCGACCTTGTCGAAGGGCCGCTGGCCGTCGTAGCCGCGCAGGAAGGCGTCGAAGGTCTCCTTCCAGGCCGCCGCGTGCACGACGGCCGTCTTGGTGACGACGCCGTCGAGATCGAAGAGACAGGCCTGGATGGTGTCGGGCAGACCGAGTGCTGTCATGTCCGGCATCTTCCCCACCGGACGGCTTCCAGGGGGTGGTACACACCACATCCCGGGCCCGGTGTCACACTTTTTGCGTGCCGCTGACTTTCGACGACCTCCTCGACCGGGCCCGTTCACTCGTCGGACGCGGGCCGCGCGCGATCCTGGGCATCGCGGGCAGCCCCGGCGCCGGCAAGTCCACGCTCGCCGAGCATCTGGTGCGCGAGTTGAACGGCGCCGGCGAGCCGTGGGTGGCGCAGGTGCCCATGGACGGCTTCCATCTGGCCGACGTCGAACTGGACCGGCTGGGCCTGCGGGACCGCAAGGGCGCGCCCGCGACCTTCGACGCGGCCGGGTACGCGGCGCTGCTGCGGCGGCTGCGCGAGGACACCGGTGAGGTCGTGTACGCGCCGGGCTTCGAGCGGGTCCTAGAACAGCCGCTGGCGGGCGCGATCCCGGTCCCGCCGACGGCCCGGCTGGTGGTGACGGAAGGCAACTACCTGCTGTTGACGGAGGGCCCCTGGGCACGGGTGCGGCCGGCCCTGGACGAGGTGTGGTTCTGCGAGACCGACGAGGCCGAGCGGATACGGCGGCTGGTCGCCCGGCACGAGGAGTTCGGCAAGGGGCACGAGCAGGCGGTGGCCTGGGTGGCGGGCACCGACCAGCGCAACGCCGACCTGGTCGCGGTCACCCGGGACCGGGCGGACCTGGTGGTCCCGGAGGCCGCGCTGCCCGCGCCGTAGCGCCCCGAAGGGGCGCTGGGGGTACCCCCGGCCGAAGGCTGGGGGAGGAACTGTGCGACCAGCCACGACGGCGCAGCACGGCACTTGCCGCGCAGCGCTCAGCAGCCGGTGAGGGCGAGACCGGGATCGCCGTGGGCGTCCGCGGTCTCGATGACGGCGGTGAACGCCTCGGTGTGCACGGTCAGATCGCCCTCGAACGACGGCGTGAACGCTCCGCCGGGCCCGTACCGCACGGCGAACACGTGCAGGTGCGGTGGTGTGTCCGGCGCCGGTTCGGCCTCGTACGCCGTGGAGGCGACCAGGTGGCGCCAGCCCTCGTCCGGGTTGCCGTAGCCGCGCGGGTCGGCGGCGAGGGCGAACGCGGCCTGCTCCTGGGTGAGTTCGGCGCGGGCGTCGAAGTGGTCGGCGCCCTGCTGTGCGGGATGGGTGAGGCGCAGCGCGCCCGCGGCGGCGATCTCGCCCTCGGCGACCCGGCGCACCCGGTCGCCGTCGTCCGCCGCGTACGGCAGCCCGGCCAGCAGGTACGGCGTGCCGTCGAGGCGCTCCACGGCGACCGTCACCCACAGGCGGGTGCCGTCCGTGACGTACAGGGAGCGCAGGTGGCGCAGCACGTGGTCGCGGCCCACGACCGGCTTGCTGACCAGCTTGGCGGTCAGGCCGTCGGCGTGCAGGTCGCGGACCCGGACCTCGCCCATCGGCCGGCAGTACAGGAAGCCGTCCAGGACCGGGCCGAAGCCGTGCTGCCGGTTCACCGCCGCCGGGAGGTGGTAGGTGCCGGCCGCCTCGATCAGTGCCGGGGTCATCCGGTGGTCGAAGGCCACCGAGACGGTGCCCGCGCGGAGCTGGTGGCGGGCCGGGACGGTCGCGGGGGTGCGCTGCCAGGGGGTGGTGTCCTGGGTCTGCCAGACCAGCATCCAGGCGAAGTGCCCGTCGACTCCGCCGTCCGCCTTGACCGCGTGCCGGCCCCAGTTGGTGTCGCCCCGGTAGCGGCCGAGGTCGGAGCCGATCCGGGCGCCGAAGTAGCGCAGTCCCAGGACGGACTCGAAGCCGGAGTGCTGTTCGCTGTAGCGGGGGCCGCCGTTGTCGAAGCCGCCGCCCGGCAGGCGGGCGTCGAGGTAGCGGGCGAGCGCGTCGCCGTCCTCCGCGAACATCGGCTCGCCGCTGATCCGGTGGGCCTGGGCGAGGAAGGACAGGGAGATCGGGCCGTAGTTGTTGTCGTAGGCGCCGCCGTGCTCGGGGGGCAGGAGGGCGCCCCGGTCCAGGACGCGGTGGGCGCGGATCTCGTCGGCGTACAGGGCCAGCGCCCGCCCGCGGACCTGCTCGCCTTCCCCGGCGGGAAGGTGGCGGGCGAGCATCAGTCCGCCGACCACGCAGCCGATCGCCTGGTTGCCGGCCTCCTGCGGGTTGAAGAAGGTGGCCTCGGTGAGCCAGCGCCAGTAGCCACGGCTCACCTCGGCCAGCTCCGCGCGCTGTTCGTCGTCGACCAGGTTCTCCGCTAGGTCGAGGACATTGACGGCCTGGAGCAGCGCCCACACCGTGCTGGGCCAGTCCCCGATCGGGTGCGCGCCCGGCGCCAGGACGTAACGGGCGTACGGGAGGCCGGAGTCGCGGACCGTCAGGTTCGGGTAGCCGGGGTTGTCCTCGGTGTAGACGCGCTCGCGCAGATGGAAGGCGAGGCTGCGGTGCACGGCCTCCGGCAGCCGCGGGTCCTTGGTGCGCTGCCAGGCGAGGGCCAGCAGCGAGGTGACGCCGAGGGAGGTGTCGCCGATGTCGTCGTCGGCGTCGGGGTGTTCGAGGTTGCCCTCGGGCGTGAGGCGGGCCAGGGCCTGCTCCACGACGTCGGCGAGGACCGCGTCGTACGCCTCGGGGGTGGACGGCAGGTCGT
Organism: Streptomyces sp. NPDC048254; assembly: GCF_043201895.1. Lineage (NCBI taxonomy): Bacteria > Bacillati > Actinomycetota > Actinomycetes > Kitasatosporales > Streptomycetaceae > Streptomyces > Streptomyces sp. NPDC048254. The sequence continues at coordinate 231,130 of NZ_JBICZJ010000017.1, read as the reverse complement.
GCAGCGGGCCGAGCTGGCGGGGCAGGTGCATGGGTGGATCAGCCCTTCATGCCGGAGGTGGCCATGACGTGGTGTGTCGGGGTCGGACGACAGGTTGGGGACGGCGGGCGCGGAGTGCGACGGTCAGTGTCTGAGGGCCGTGTCCACCGATGTAGACGCGGTTCCCGGTGGTCGCGTCGGTGCCGCCCACCACGGTGTAGTCCTGACCCGGGTCGTACCGCAGTACCTCGCTCCGGTCCGGCCCTGCAAGGGGTTCGCCTGCCTCGACGTCGGCCTCGACCCGGATCTCGTCGTCACCGACCCGGTAGGTCATCGGCCCGGTCGTCAGGCACCAGTGTCCGTCGCCGATCGGTACGGCGCCCTCTGGCACGCCGCCCGGCCGGAAGGTCAGTTCGAGGGCCCAGGGCACCCGTGGTCCGCTGATGTCGATCCGCAGGTCGACACCGTCCTCCCGCAGCTCCGCTTCGACGCGGGTCGTCTGGGAGACCTCGTCCCGGGGCCGGTCCGGGAAGGCCATCGCGGCCGAGAAGCGTCCCTCGTCCGCCATGCGGTAGGCGCCGTCGTCCCGTTGCCGGTCCGGTGGGAGCGGCTGGTAGTAGGCGGCCGTGAGGGTTTCGGTGAGCCGGTACCGGTGGTCGGCGAGCTGTCGCATGTCGGCGGCGCGGAACGGGCCCAGGTCGAAGAATCCGCGGGAGAGGCGGACCGCGTCGAGGACGGCGTCGCCGGCGAACAGGCGCAGGAAGGTGGGATTGCAGGCGAGGCCCGATCGGATGCGCCGGTGCTGGGGCACGTCCGAGCCGCCGTACAGGACGCTGTGCGCGGTGGCGGAGGCACGTGCGGCGAGGCGCGCCGTGGTGATGTACCGGTCGCGGGGAAGGGGTTCCGGCGCCGGTGCCGGCAGCACACGGCACAGGTCGGGGGTGAGGAGGGTCTCGGCGAGCAGGTGGGGGTCGTCGACACCGCCGGCCGCCGCCCATCTCGCCGCCCGGCTGAAGTCGCCCCGGCCGGTACGGATCGCGAGCAGCCGGTAGTGCGGCAGGTAGGGCGCCAGTGGGAACGGGCGGTTCTGGTCCTGCCGTCGCGAGTGGACGGTCTCCACCGTGGCGTCCGGTCTGATGAGGTCCAGGGTCGCGGTGAGGTTGCGTTCGACGGCGTCCCGCAGGTCGGTGCGGCCGAGGACGTCGGCCAGGAGCAGCAGCGACGGGTTGGACACGTGGGCCGCGTAGTTGGCGCTCCGCTCCGAGTACAGGCCCTCCGCGTCGATGTCGACGCCCTCGGCGAGCCATGCGTCGACACGGTCGAGCAGTCGGTTGTCCGGGAACGACCGGTGCAGCCGGGCCAGTGCCGCGCACAGCTCCCAGCGGTGGTTCGGGGTGTGCACCCCACCGGCCAGGAGGGCGCCGGAGGCGGCGCCGGCGATCTCGGCGAGCGCGGCCGTGACGTCGCGCAGTTCCGGCCCCGCGCCCGCGGCGAGGGCGTGCGCGTCGCACACGTCGTTGACGGTGAACGCGGAGTCCGGCGGTGACTGCACGTTGTCGCCGCCGGCGAAGAAGCCCGTGGCGGTCTGCGCGGCCCGGAGGGCGCCGAGGTGGGTCATCGCGGCGGCGACGGCCCGCCCGCTGCCGTGCAGTGCCGAGTCCGGGGAACGGTACGCCGCGACCAGGGTCTTCACCCGGCGGGCCAGAACGCGGTGGGTCACACCGACGAGCTCCTCGTCGGGGCCGGCCGCCAGCGGGGCGGCCAGCCGGTCGGCGGCGCCGGCCACCGCGCGGACGAACTCGTGGTCGAGCGGGGTGGACACGGTCAGTCCTTCAGTCCGGCGTTGATGTCGGCGCCCATGACGTAGCGCTGGAAGACCAGGAAGATGGCGATCAGCGGGATCATGGAGATGACCGATGCGCCGAGCAGGACCGACCAGTTGATGTTCTGTGCGCCGACGATGCTCTGGATGCCGATCTGCACGGTGAACTTGTTGGGGTCGTTCAGCATCAGCAGCGGCCAGATGTAGTCGTTCCACCGCCACTGGAAGGACAGGATGGCGAGGGTCAGCATGATGGGCCGGGAGAGCGGCACCATGATCCGCAGGAAGATCGACAGTTCGCGGGCGCCGTCGATGCGCGCGGCTTCCACGAGTTCGTCGGGGACCGTGATGAAGAACTGGCGGAACATGAAGCAGCCGGTCGCGGTGAGCACGGCCGGGAGGATGATGCCGGCGAAGGAGTTGTAGAGGCCGAGGTTGCGGACCACCAGGAACTCCGGGGCGAGCATGACCTCGCCGGGCAGCATCGTGGTGGCCAGGATGCAGATGAAGAACGCCTTGAGCCATTTGTTGTCGTACTTGGCCAGCGCGTATCCGGTGCAGCAGCTGACGCCCACCGTGAGGATCGTCGTGACCACGCACACGATGGTCGTGTTGATGAAGTACTGGGAGAAGTTGGCACTGCGCCACGCCTGGGAGTAACCCGACAGGGTGGGGTGGTGCGGAATCAGCGTCAGCGGATAGGAGAACAGGTCCCCGGCCGGCTTGAGGGAGCTGAGGATGAACCACAGCACCGGCAGCCCGTAGAGGCACGCCATGATCCACAGCAGTGTCGTCGCGGGTACCGCCCGCCGGAATCCGCCGCTGCTCGCGCCGCGCGGCCGCTTCTTGGAGACGGGCCGTCCGGGGTCGGCGTCGACCGGGCGTGGCATGTCTGTGGTTGTCATCGGTTCTCCACCCGCCGGTTGACGATCAGCTGGATGATCGCGACGGCCATCAGGATGAGCATGAGCACGAACGACGCGGCGCTCGCGTAGCCGATCTGGCCTCGTTGGAAGCCGGTCTGATAGATGTACTGGACAAGCAGGTTGTTCGACGTTCCGGGTCCGCCGTTGTTGAGGGAGACGAACACCGGGTATTCCTTCATCGCGTTGATCGTGTTGAGCAGGATCACGATGAACGAGGTGGGCGCGATGCTCGGCAGCGTGATGCTGATGAACTGGCGCCAGGGGCCGGCGCCGTCGAGCGAGGCCGCCTCGTAGTAGGACACCGGCACGTTCTTGATCGCCGCGATGAACAGCAGCATCGAGAAGCCCGTCCAGGCCCAGGATGCCGCGAAGACCACGACCAGCAGCGACAGGTCCGCGTTCGACTGCCACGGAACGGCGGACCCGCCGAACTTCTCGATGACGTAGTTGACCAGTCCGAAGTTCTCGCCGAACAGCCACCGCCACAGGACACCCACGACGATGGGCGACAGCAGCCACGGGATGAAGAAGATGACGCGGGCGACGGACGCGCCCTTGGCGTGCTTGCTCACCAGCAGGTTGGCGGCGAGCAGTGAGAGCGCGAAGTTCAGCGGAACGAAGAGGACGGCGTACAGCAGCGTCCGGGTCAGCGCGTCGTAGAAGGCGGAGTCCCCGAACAGGTTGTGGTAGTTGTCCAGTCCGACGAACTGGAACGCCCCCACGCCCGTGTAGTTCGTGAAGGAGTAGACGAGCCCGATCACCGCCGGCCACATGAAGAACAGTGCGAAGAGCACGACATTGGCCGCGATGAGGACGAGCGGCGCGAGGGTGTAGGTGCTGCGTCGTCGCCTGGGCGGGCTCACGGACACGTCCGCGGCGCTTTTTGTCATCTTCCTGACTTCCGTGCTGGTGGATGGATTGCTGTGGGCTCACACCGTGAGCCCGGCATCACATGGCGCCCAGGGCCGGGCGGCGGTGTGCGACCCCCGCCGCCCGGGCCCTTGGACCTACGATCAGCCGCCGACCGCCGTGTTGTAGCCGTCCACGATGTTCTGCAGGGCCTTGTCGACCGACTGCTGGCCGTTGATCGCCTTGCCGAGCTCCGTCTTGGTCGGGTCGGTGGCGAGGCTCTTGCCCTTCAGCACCCAGTTCGTCTGCGCGCCGTTGAAGTAGCCCGAGATCGGGGCGTACAGCGGGATCTCCTCGTTGTACAGCTTGAACGCCGCCTGCGCCGCCTCGGAGGTGAAGGGGTACTTCGGGTTCAGACCGCTCTCGACCGGGAGGAACCCGGAGGTCTCGACCAGCGTGGTGTACTGCTTCGGCTCGTAGACCCAGGACAGGAACTTCTGCGCGGCGGTGGCCGCGGCGCCGTTGTTGTTGAAGCCCACCATCATGCCGCCGCTGTTGACGTCACTGGCCTGCACCGGCTGGGCGGGGGTCGGGACGCTCGCCCAGTCGAACTTCTTGATGCTGTCCGCGAAGGAGGCGACCTGCCACACGCCGGACCAGTAGGCGACCACGTCACCGCTCTGGAACATGGCCGACGGGTCGGCGCCGCTGGTCCACACCGACTTCGGCATGGTCTTGTCGTCGTTGAGTCCGACGAAGTACTTCACGGCCTTCTTGGTCGCGGCGTCCACCGAGAACTTGCCGGAGGAGTCCGCGTGGACGTACTGACCGCCCATCTCGTACACCATGGCGCGCAGCCGGGACGGCGACTGGTCGAACGTGAGGGAGTACTTGGCGCCGGTCTTCTCCCGGACCTTGTTCGCCGCCGCGATGAACTCCGTCCAGGTCCAGGTCTTCTCGGGCGAGGTCGGGACGGCGACGCCGGCCTTCTTGAACAGTGTCTTGTTGATGAACAGGCCGGACGCGGTGACGTCCGAGGGGATGGCCAGCACCTTCCCGGACGAGTCCTTGGCGAGGAAGTTGGCGTTGATGTTGTTCGTCTTGTTGTTGGCGATGGAGCTGAGGTCGATCAGCTTGTTCGACCAGATCGGGTCCAGCGCCGGGACGTCCGCCACGTCGGGCAGCGAGTTCGCCTGCGCGGCGTTGTGCAGCTTCGTCGGGTACCCGTCGTAGGGGATGTTGACGAGCTTGACGTTGACGCCGCTTTCCTTCTTGTACTGCGCCACCAGCTTCTTCCAGCCCGCGTCCTGCCCCGGAACAGTGGAGATCCAGAACGTCAGCGACTTGGAGGTTCCGCCCGAGCCGGATCCCGACCCGCAGGCGGAGAGCAGCAGGACTCCTGCCGTGGCCACGGCAGCGAGAGGAACCAGGCGGCGCATGCCGCCGCGGCCGAGTCGGCGAGAGCGCCGCACACCCACAGTGGTCATCTTCGATCCCATTTCGTCGTACGGACGGAGCACGGCGCCGACTGAGGCGGCACGGGTGCATTTTGAAGGAAAAGTCGCTTTCCGGGGGGCGCGGCCTCGCCCGGCCGCATCGTCCACGCGGGGCGAGATCCCCGGCCGTCCTGGCCATCACCGCACGGGCACGCCCTCGTGCGGTTGCCGTACGTCGTGTACGGGCTGGGAGGCTCACCCCAAGTCGGCGTCCCGGCCGACTTAGAAAGCGCTTGTCCGGACATTGGCAGACCGATAAGGAAGCCGTCAATCCTTCACCTGCGCGCCTTCGGTCACGTTTTGGACTCCCTTGGCCACCGCGAGCCGGGCCGCACCCACGACAGTACCGAGATCCCCGATCTGGCTGCTGACCACCTCGGTGGGCCAGCTCAGCCGCCCCAGCTCGGTCCGCACCCCGGGCAGGAGCTGCGGGTCCGCGCCGGTGCTGCCGCCCAGCACGATCAGCCCCGGGTCCAGTACGGCGGCCACGGCGGCGGCCAGCCGGCCCACGTCGGCGGCGTGCCGGGCGACGAGCGAACGGGCCGGTTCGCGGCCCTCGGCGGCCAGCGCGAACAGGCGCTCGGCGGTGCGGGGGCATGGGCCGTCGATGTCCCGCCAGGCCTCGGCGGCCCGGCGCAGCAGGGCCTGCGAGCCGACGTACGCCTCCAGCGCCTCCTGGCGGGGCTCCCGGTCGTCGTCCCAGGGGTAGGGCAGCCGGGCCAGCTCACCGGCCGCGCCGTTGGCGCCGCGCAGCACCTGGCCGCCGATCACGATGCCCAGACCGATACCGACGCCGATCCGCAGGTAGCCGAAGGTGCGGCGGCCCCGGGCGGCGCCCTCGTGGAGTTCGGCGAGGGCGGCGCAGTTGACGTTGTTCTCCAGGTGGACCGGGACCCCCGGCGGCAGGGCGACCGAGACCGCGTCGAAGACCGGCCCGGCCTTGGCGGTCGCCGGGCGCATCCCGGTGCCCGCCAGGTCGGGGGCGGTGACGTCACCGATGGCGACGACGATGGCCCGCAGCGGGGCGCCCGCGGGCAGCGCGGCCAGGGCCTCGCGGACGGCGTCGGCGGCGCGGGTGCGGGGCGTGTCCGCCTCGGCGAGCAGCGTGCCGTCCAGGGCGCAGCCGCGCACCCGGGTGTGGGCCGGGCCGAGGTCGACGGCGAGGACCGAGCCGGAGGCGGGTCCGAGGCCGTAGACCGCGGCGGAGCGGCCGGTGCCGCCGGAGGCGGTGCCGGAGTGGGTGGCCAGCCGGGCCCCCTCCAGCTCCGCGACGGCGGCGGAGACCGTCGGCTTGGAAAGGCCGGCGAGGCTCGCGAGCTGCGGCCGGGTGGCGCTGCCGGCCTGGGCCAGCACGGCGAAGACCGCGCCGGCGCTCTCGGTGAGCCGGGGGGCCTCAGTCACGACGTGTTCCACAGTTCCCCCATGGGTCAGGGGCCGCGCTCCCCCGGGTGTCGCGGGATGCGGCGATGCGGTGCCCTTGTGCCGCGCGGTTCTGGCCTCGACAACGTCCCGTTGATCGAGTCCGCGGCGGCTCTTGACGCACTGTACTTCGTTAGTTAACTTCCTAACGAAGTACACGGTACTCGCCTGCCGTGCTCCACAAGAAGCCCGTCCCGGGGCTTCCCGACTTCCTCAACTCCTGTCCGGCCAGGCACGGTTCGCCCGCCGTCGCAGCTAGGGCCTGGCCGGCGGATCAAGACGCAGAAAATCAGCGGCGACTGTCAACGCCGGTGAGCGGGGCGTGGTGTGTGCAGCTGCAAGGCGGAGGAGGGAGTCGACGCGGTGGGGGCACCCCCGGCCGAAGGCTGGGGGACGTCGGCGACCGACGACAACGCCGCTGGGGGTCCCCCCACGCCTTTAAGGCAGTGGGGGAGTGCGTACCACGCCCCGCGCCCGCGGCTGGATCCGCCGGCCAGGCCCTGAGTGCCAGGCTCTTCGGCGCTGTTCGCCCAGACGACGAAAGAGGATCCGTGCAGGACGCGTCTTCTTCCCCTCTTGTGATCGGCATCGACGTGGGGGGCACCAAGACCCATCTCCGCGCCCTCACCGGCGCGGACCTGGTCGCCGATCACGTCCGTTCGAGCAGTGGCTGGCGGCCGCACGAAGCGGCCGCCGCGGCCCGCTGGCTGACCGCACTCGTCCACGAGGCCCTGCCTCCCGGCACCCGCCCGGCCGCCCTGGCCGTCGGCGGGCACGCCTGTGAGACCCCCCGCCAGTGCGCCGGTATCGCCGCCGCGCTGCGGGAGCTCCTCGACGTGCCCGTCCAGGTGGTGGGCGACGCCGAGCTCCTCGTCCCCGCCGCCGGCCTGGACAAGGGCGTCGGCCTGGTCGCCGGCACCGGCTCGGTGGCCGTCGGCCGGCAGCCCGACGGCAGCCCCGTGCAGGTGGGCGGCTGGGGCGCGGTCCTCGGCGACGAGGGCGGCGCCGCCGGACTGGTCCGGGAGGCCGCCCGCGCCGTCTGGGCCGCACACGACCGCGGCGAGGCCCCCGACGCCCTCGCGACCGGACTCGTGGCCGCCTTCGAGGTGGCCGAAGTACCCGCACTCGGCGCCGCGCTGGAGGGCGCCTCCGACGTCTCCGCCGAGTGGGGCCGGCACGCCCCGGTGCTTTTCGTCGCGGCCGACGCGGGCTCCCGGCTCGCCGCCGACGTGATAGCCGACGGCGGCCGCGCCCTGGCCGGCCTCGTGGTCCGGCTCGCCGCCCGCGGTCTCGCCGTGGACGACGTGGTGGTCGCGGGCGGCACGATCCTCTCCCAGCCACGCCTGTACGACGCCTTCGCGGCCGCGCTCGCCGACGCCGTACCCGGGGCGCGGCCACAGCCGTTGCGACTCCCGCCGGTCGAGGGCGCGGTGGCGCTGGCACGTTCGATCCTGTGAGAAACCCGTCCGCTGCCCGTCCGGTTCCGTATGCCGTGGACCACGGGCTGTTCGACGCTGCGAACGCACAGGTCCCGGGCGGTTCTTCCGGTGAACCACCGGGCTGCCGTTCAACTCCGGGTCACATGGCGGTCGTCGGGCCATGACCGCAGGGACACGAACTCGCCCTAGAACTGCGCTCGTTCAACACTTCTCCCACGCGAACCCACACGCTCACGCGCATCTGGAGCATCAGCCGTCCGCGTGAACTCCCCAGAACTCAAGAGAGGCACACCCATGCCGTCACCTGCCGGGCACCGCACCTCCTCACCGGCCCGTGGACTCCCCGTCGGCCGACGGGGATTCCTCAAGACCTCGCTCGGCGCGTCGGCGGGTGTGCTGGCGGCCCCGACGTTCGCCGGGTGGCTCGCCGCCGCGGACGCCAAGGCCGCGACCGCTCTCGCGTTCGTCGACGACTACAAGACGAACATCAGCACCAACCAGACCGCCGACACCAACGCGGTGGTCCGCATCCTCGGCGGCTTCGCGCTGATATGGAAGACGGGTTCCGCCTGGAACACCGGTGGCGTGCTGCGCGCCGACATCCTGCGCGACAACATGCGTTACTGCGCCAAGATCACCGCCAAGCGCTCCGCGGCCGAGGCGAAGAAGGCGTTCCTCTACGACCGCCAGCACCAGAGCTACGCGATGATCGCCGGCCTCGGCCCACTGGCGGACCTGTACAAGGCCGGTTCCCTCGCGGTCACCTCGATCACCAGCGCCCCCGACGGGACGCCCGCGACCACCGTCAACGACGCCGTCCCCGCCGACGCCCCGGCGGGCTCGGCGCTCGGCGCCGGCTCGCACGACTCGGCGCTGGGCAAGGTCGCCGAGCTGGTCGACACCCTGCGCGGCAACTACGCCTCCGGCAACCCCTCCAAGTACGCCTACCAGTACCCGCGTCCGTGGCGCATGAACGAGGACAGCGAGGTCGTCGACACCGGCAGGACCGACGCCTACGGCTTCCCGGTCTACGACTCCGAGGTGGTCGTCGCCCCGCAGCTGCTGCGCCAGCGCAGCACCTCCCCGGTCGACGACGGCGGCTTCCCCTCCGGCCACACCAACGCCTTCCACCTGGCGGGCCTCGCCTACGCCTACGCGGTGCCGGAGCGTTTCCAGGAGCTGGTCGCCCGCGCCCTGGAGCTGAGCGACACCCGCATCATCGCCGGTATGCACAACACGGTCGACGTGATCGGCGGCCGCATCATGGCCACCGCCCTGGCCGCCGCCACCCTCGCCGACCCGGCCAACGCCGCCCTCAAGGCGGCCGCCCGCGCCCAGGCCCTCGCCTACTTCGAGGCGCGGTCCGGCAGCACCGCCGACACCCTGTACGCCTACGCCCACTCGGCCGGCACCGCCGCCGACCCGTACGCCGACCGCACCGCCAACGAGCGCGCGGCCACCCCCCGGCTGACGTACATCCTGCGGCGGCAGGGCGGCGACCAGCCGCTCACCGTGCCCAAGGGCGCCGAGGTGCTCCTGGAGACCCGCCAGCCCTACCTCACCGCCGACCAGCGCCGCGAGGTGCTGCGCAGCACCGCCCTGCCCGCCGGCTATGTGCTGCTGGACGGCGTCGAGCAGTGGGGCCGCCTCAACCTGTTCGCCGCGGCGGACGGCTACGGCGCCTTCGACACCGACGTCACGGTCACCCTGGACGCGACGGCCGGCGGCTTCTCGGCGGCCGACAGCTGGCGCAACGACATCGACGGCCACGGCGGCCTGACCAAGAAGGGCACCGGCACGCTGACGCTGACCGGCGGCAACGGTTACCGCGGCGGCACCGTGGTGGCCGGGGGCACCCTGGTCGCCGCCTCGGACGAGGCGCTGGGCCGCGGCGACGTCCGGATCGAGGCCGGCACCCTGCGGGTGGCCGGGGACCTGTTCGTGCGGGGAACCTACACGCAGGACGCGGGCACCCTGGAGGTGACGCCGGGGAAGGGCCGCAGGGCGCCGCTCCGGGTGAAGCACCTGGCCGTGCTCGGCAAGGGCAGCACGCTGTCCCTGAAGCTCGACACCGAACACCCGCCGGCCCCGGGCTGCACCCTCCAGGTGCTCGACGCGCCGCGGCTGCGCGGACAGTTCGACCACATCGAGCTGAACTCCGACAAGCTGCGGGCCGTACCCGTGTACACGGCAGACGGTCTGTCGGTGCGACTCGTGAAGCGGTGACGCGCCCGGTGGCGGGAGCGGTGCGACAGTAGGGCCCATGACCCTCCTGATCGCTCCCGTCACCGCGGGCCCGGTGTCCCCGCGGGGCGGATGATGGCAAGCGAACAGCAGTCGGTCCTCGATCCCGGCCACCTCGACGACCCCGCACCCACCCCACGGCCCGCCGCCGCGGCCCGGCTGACCGCCGCCCTGCGCGCCCGCCGCCGGTGGCTGGTGCCGGTCCTGGTGGTGCTGCTGCTCGCCCAGATGGCGGTCGCGATGGTGACCACCGCCGTCCAGCAGACGCCCACCATCGACGAGCCGGTCTACGTGGCCGCGGCCACCGACTACCTCCACGAGCACCGGCTGCGCTACAACCCCGAGCATCCGCCGCTCGGCAAGCTCGTCGTCATGGCCGGGATCGCGGTCGCCGACCCGCACTACGACCCGTCGTACCAAGGCGACCAGGGGCAGGTGGGGCGACATCTGCTGTACGCCTCGGGCAACGACCCCTGGCGGCTGATGCTGTGGGCCCGGCTGCCGGTGATCGCGCTGACGCTGCTGTTCGCCCTGGTGGTCTTCGCCTTCGCCCGCGAGGTCCTCGGTACGGCCGCCGGGCTCCTCGCGCTCGCCCTGTACTGCTTCTCCCCCGACCTGATCGCGCACGGTTCGCTGGCCACCCTGGACGTGCCGTCGGCCGGGTTCGTGCTCACCTCGGCCTGGCTGCTGTGGCGGGCACGCCGCCGCCCCCGGCTGTATCTGCCCCTCGCCGGGGCCGCTCTGGGCACGGCGGTGGCGACGAAGATGAGCGTGCTGCCCGCGCTCCCGGTGCTGCCGGCCCTGGCGGTGCTGTCGGTGTGGGGCGTGCGCCCGGGCCGGGTGCGGCGCGCGCTCACGGCCGCGGTGGTGGTCACGGCGACGGCGGTCGCCGTCGTGTGGCTGTCCTATCTGGCCGTCGATCCCCGGCTGCGCTCCGTGTCCGCGGTGCCGATCCCGGCGATCCACGGTCCGCGGGGCCTGCTGGTGGATCTGATGCCCTTCCCGCACGCCTACCGGGACGGCATGCGCCTGCAGTTCGGCCTGGAGGACTATCCCTGGCAGGGCTATCTGTTCGGGCACCTCTACACCGGCTCCCGCTGGTACTACCTGCCGGCCGCCCTGCTGGTGAAGACCCCGCTGGGCATGCTGGCGCTGTGGGGGGCCGGTGCGGTCGCGGTGGTGGCGGTACGGCGGCTGCGGCCGGCCGCGCCGTACGTGCTGCTGCCGCCGGCCGTGCTGCTGGCCTCGGCGATGACCGGGTCGCGGGACTTCGGGACGCGGTACGCGCTGTTCATGCCGATGTTCCTGGCGGTGGGCGGGGCCTCGGTGCTGGCGGTGCGGTGGCGGTGGTCACGGCCGGTGGGCGGGGCGCTGCTGCTGTTCGTCGCGGTGAGTTCGCTGCGGACGTTCCCGTTCTATCTGCCGTACTCCAACGAAGCGTTCGGCGGTCCGGCGAAGACGCATCTGCGACTGCACGACTCCAACGTGGACTGGGGCCAGGACCTGGGCCGGCTCGCCGACCGGCTGCGGGAGCGCTACCCGGGCGAGCGGATCTGGCTGGTCTACAAAGGCAGTGGCATCCCGTCGTACTACGGCATCCACGCCACCGATCCCCGCACGGTGCCGCCCCGCGAGGTGCACGGGCTGCTGGTCGTCTCGGACTCGTCGGTCGCCAAGGCACGGGGCAGACTGGCCGAATTGATCGACACCAGCCGTCCGGTCGATGATGTCGGGCATTCGATCACCATCTATCGGCGGTGACCGTACGATCCATCCGATCCACCGGCGACGACCACCGCAACCGTCGCCGGTGAGCACCGGAATCCCGGTGCGGTTTCCGCATCCTGTGCGTTCGGCACCGGGACGGTCCGGCGTACCGCACAACCCCTGGTCACCACGGTCCGTGAGCTATGTTGAGTCCTCGTGGGAGACAAAGGAGGCGCTTCGGTGCCATCGCCGCAGCAGGCTCGCGCACAGGCATCCGCGATCACCTCGGGCAAGACGGTGCCGGAGGCGGAGGCCGCGCCCACCTCCCAGCTCCGCGAGCTCTTCGACGGCCCCCGGCTCTCCCCCGGCCAGCGGCGCATCGCCCAGTACCTGATCGACCACATCACCGAGGCGGCCTTCCTGTCGATCACCGATCTCGCCGAGCGGGTCGGGGTCAGCCAGCCGTCGGTGACCCGGTTCGCGGGCGCGGTCGGCTTCAACGGCTACCCCGCGCTGCGCGAGCGGCTCCAGTCGATCGCGCTGCGCACCCTGGCGGGCGGCACCGGGGCCGCCACCGAGCACCGCAGCAACGAACTCCAGGCGGCCGTCGACGCCGAGATCGAGAACCTGGAGAACCTGCGCCGGGACTTCGCCGACCCGGACCGGGTGATCTGGATCGGCCGCGAGCTGTCCCAGTCCTCCCCGCTGACCGTGCTCGGCCTGCGCATCTCCGTCTCGCTGGCGGAGTACTTCGCCTACGCCGCCCGCCGTATCCACCCCGATGTCCGGCTGGTGACCCGGGGCGGCAGCGTGGCCTACGACGCGCTGCTGCAGTCGCGGGAGGCGGGCGGCACCTGGGTGCTGGCGTTCGGGATGCCGCGGCACGCGCAGGAGACGCTCACCGCGATCCAGGTGGCACGCACCGCGGGTCTGCGGGTCGCGCTCGTGACCGACCTGGCGCTCGGCGCGCTGGCCGACGAGGCCGACGTCACCTTCAGCACCGGCATCGGGTCCCGCCTGGTCTTCGACACCTATGCGGCGCCCGGCCTGATGGCCGCCGCCCTGCTCCAGGCCATGACCGACGCCGACCCGGAGCGCACCCAGGCACGCCTGGAGGAGTACGAGCACGTCGCCGAGCAGCACCAGTTCTTCCTCAAGGACTGACCCGGGGCCCACCGGACCGTCCCTCCCCCCTCTCCGCAGCAGCACGTAGGGGGATCATTCACCGCAATTCACGCATGAATGTTTTCATACGTCTTGCAAACCGGATGGCATATATAAATACTGCTGACGGATCTCCCCGGCACCCTCCGGGCACGTTCCGCACCGAGGACGCACCGCTCGCACCCGCCCCGAGAAAGCCGACGGACCGCCCATGCGCACGCAGCACCATCCGCAGTGCCGGCGGCCGGCGCCCGGGGTCCCTGCACGGACACCCCCAGCCGCCGTCTCCTACCCGCGTCGGCGCCCGGGGTGTTCGAACGGGCATCGCCTGCGCGATTCGCCCGCGGCGGCTCCGGCCATCCCCTAGGCCGGAGCCGCCCAGACATCCGTCGACCACCCTTTCCGACGCCGCATCCCGGAAGCGATGATCATGACCCTGACGACGACCACCCGCATCACTCCAGACTGGCCCTGCCAGGTCAGGACGCCGGGCAGTTACGACTGGGAGCGCTCCGCCACCAAGTGGCTGCGCGAGCTGGTGCCGGCCCGCTACGCCAGCTACCCGGCGCTGATCCGGCACCCCGTGCTGCTCGCCCGGCACGCGCAGATCCAGGTCCAGCACGAGATCCGGGTGGCCCGCACGGCACTGCAGACCGCGCGGGCCGAACTGCCCCTGCTGGGACTGCCGGAGTCGGTCATCGAGCACACGATCAAGCTGTACGCGGCGGAGGTGCTGCAACTCCAGCACATCGCGCGCAGCGTCCGTGCCGTCACCGAGGCGCTCGTCGGGCACAGTACCGGCCGCTGACCGTTCCGGTTCGGTCCTGGTCCGGTTCTGGTCCGGGGATGCTCAGAACCTTCACTGATCCGGCACGGGTGTGATCGGACGCGCCTTCCTGTGCCATGCTCGATCCGTGACCAGCGAGCAAGCGCCGCCTGTCGGCACCGGCGCCGTCGCCGAGCCGGCGGCTCTGGCCAAGGTCGTGTCCCGGCAGCGTGCCGAGCTGGACCGGCTGCGGGACCAGGTGGCCGTCTCCGCCGTGGTGGAGCGGGCCAAGGGCGCCCTGATGGCCACCACGGGCTGCTCCCCCGACGCCGCGCACGAGGCGCTTCTGCAGCGGGCCAAGGCCGGGAACCGCACGCTGCTGGAGGAGTGCTGGCTCACCCTCGGCGCCCTGATGCCCACCGCGCCCCCGGCCGTCGACCCCGTCACCGAACTTCCCGCCCCGGTGGCCTCCCGCAAGTCGCCCGTCCCGCCCGGTACCGCCGAGACGCTCGGCCGCCTGGGCACGGCCCTGGTGCACGTCGGCTCCCCGCAGGAGCTGGCCGGGACGCTGCTCGACCACCTGGCGCCCGGGGTCGGCGCCGACGCGGTGCTGCTGTACCGGCGGCCGCCCGGCCACGGGCTCGAACTCATCGGGTACGCCGGTGTCGACGCGACACTCGCCGCCCAGTGGCAGCGGGTACCGCCGCTGAGCGGGTTCGCCCCGCTGGAGACCCTCAAGACCGGTGAGCCCCGCTGGCTGGAGCACTTCGCCCGGGACCGGCAGGACTACCGGCTCATCGACGAACCGCCCGGGCGCTGGCTGTCCCGGGCCTGGCTGCCGGTCACGACCGGGGACACGACCGATGTGACACTCGGTGTGCTGCGCCGGCAGGATGCGGTCTTCGGGCCGGCGCAGCGCGAGCTGCTGCGCGCCGTCGCCCGGCTGTGCGCGGGCCGGCTCACCGCCCTCGACGCCCCGGCCGAACCGCCGGCCTCGGACTTCTCCCGGACGGTGCAGACGGTGCTGGACGCACTGCCGGGAGCGGCGGTCCTGCTGACCCCGCTGCGCACCGCCGTCGGAGAGGTGGAGGACTACCGCATCGAGGCGGCCACCCCGAACGCCGTCGACATCCTCGGCCGCACCGGCCGCGAGCTGGTCGGCTCGCACATCCTGGAGAGCTATCCCTCCGTCGCCGGCGAGTCGCTGTGGCAGGGGTATCTCAAGGCGCTCGACGGGGAGCCGTACGAGGGTGAGCCGTTCGTCCACGAGGAGGTCGTCGCGGGGGCGGCCGTGCGGGCCGCCTACTCGGTGCGGGCCACCCGGCTCGGCGACGGACTGCTGGTGACCTGGCTGCGGCACGATCTGCAGGAGCGGCAGGAACAGCGGCTGGCGGACATGCAGCGGCTGGGCAACCTCGGCTGGGCGAACTGGAACCTGATGACTCGTCAGGTCACCTGGTCGTCCCAGGTGTACACCATCCTGGGCCGCGACCCGGGCCGCGGCGCGGTCGCGCTGGACCTGCTGCCGGACCTGGTGCTGCCCGAGGACGCCCACGCGCTGGCCCGCGCGGTCTCCGAACTCGCCCGCACCGGCGGCTCGTTCGACGTCCCGTTCCGGATCAGGACCGGGAACACGGTGCGGCATCTGCGGGCCGTCGCGGAGGGGGTGACCGCCGCGGACGGCATGGTCGTGGAGGTGCACGGCTTCGTCCAGGACCTCACCGCGCAGCGCAGCGCCGAACTCGCCCTGGTGGACAGCGAGCGGGCGATCCTGACGCAGCGCGGCGTCCTGGAGGCCGAGCGCGCGCTGGCCACCCGGCTCCAGCACGCGCTGCTCCCGCTGCCCAGCGGGCCGGTGCGGCTGTGCGGGCTGCGCGTCGAGGTCGCCTATCTGCCCGCGCAGGCGGGGGTGCACGTCGGCGGCGACTGGTTCAGCGCCATCGAACTTCCCGACGACTCGGCGCTGTTCGTCGTCGGCGACGTGGCGGGCCACGGTATCGACGCCGTCGCGACGATGGCCCAGCTCCGGTTCACCGCCAAGGGCATGGTGACCACCGGCTCCTCGCTGACCGGTGCGCTCGCCCGGCTGAACTTCCTGCTCCTGCACTCGCGCGACAGCCAGTCCACCGCGACACTCGTGCTCGCCCGGTACCAGCCCGCCGAGCACCGTCTCGTCTGGGCCCAGGCGGGTCACCTGCCACCGCTTCTGGTGCGCGCGGGCGAGGTGCGGCGGCTCGACCGCCCCGACGGCATGCTGCTCGGGGCCTCGGCGGACCCGGTCTACGAGTCCGCCGAGTTCCGGCTGGAGCCCGGCGACCGGCTGCTGCTGTACACCGACGGCCTGGTGGAGCGGCTCGGCGAGGACATCGACCTGGGCCTGACCCGCCTGGCCGAGGCCGTCCGCGCCTCCGAACCCGGGTCCCTGGACGCGCTGCTCGCCGCGATGCTGGAGGGCGAGCGGCGGGACGACGTGTGCGTGCTGGACATCCGGGTGCCGGTGACGGACGCGGAGTAGCCGCAGCGGTCAGTCGTCGTCACGGTGCCGCCAGTACCAGAACAGGCCCACCACCAGGGCCAGCAGGAACACGGCGGGCAGCAGCAGGCCCGGGATGCGGGAGCCGTTCATCGGCATGGCCTTCGGGGTCGTACGGTGGGGACACGGCGGCACGGAGCTGCCGGGTGGCTGCCCATGGTGACGCCCGTTCCTCGCACGAACCCGGCGTTTTCCTGATCCATTGCCCGGCGTTCGAAGGCGCTCCCCGGACCGGCCGACCGGACCGGTCACCGGGCCGTTCGTCCCCGCTCAGCCGTCCGTCGGGCTGGTGCGCGACTCCAGGGCGCTGCGGGTGTCGTCGCCGTAGACGCCGCGCTCGTCGCCGCTGATGCCGTACCAGATCTGGAAGCGCTCCACCGCCGCGGTGAGGGCGGCGTCGTACGTTCCGCCGGTGGAGCCGTCGCGGTAGACGTCCGGGATGCGCAGGAGGCGCTGCTCCAGGTCGACGACCTCGGGGCCGGTGTCGCCCTCGCGGAGGGTGCCGGCGCCGTCGGGATCGGTGGAGGTGTCCGAGGCCGGTGGGGTGGAGGCCGGTGCCGTGGTGGCGGACGGGGAGGGCTGGGCGGCCGCGGCGGTGCCCTCGCGGCCGGGCAGCAGCAGGGCACAGCCGAAGCCGACCAGGACGGCCGCGCCGACGGCCACCACGGCGGCGGCCCGGCGCAGTCCCGGGCCGAAGCCGAAGGCGTGCGACGAACGGGCGCCATGGCCGTGGCCACGCGGGCCGTCGGCGACCGGCGGCAGTTCCTGGGTCTCGTCCTCCGTGCCGGCGGCGGGCCAGCGGTCCGCGTCGAACGCCTCGAAGTCCGCCGGCCCCGGCTGCTTCGCGGTCTGTTTCCCCGCCTGCCTGCCGGCCTGTTTCCCGGTCTCTCTCGCCTTCTCGTCGGCCTCCGCCTCCTCCCGGATCTCGCGCATCAGCTCCGCGAGAGCGTCGAGTCGGCGGGGGCGCAGGACCCGGACCGGTTCCAGGATCGGCCCGCGGTGCGGCTGCTCAGGGTCGGGCGGTGTCGACACACTGCTCTCCTTCTACGTCCCGTACGCACGGGTGTCCGCGATCCCCGAGAACACATACGGCAGAACCGGTCGGCCGGTTCAGCCCGAGCGGGACCAGCAGAAGGGGAGTGCACTCAGTTCCCCACCCGGCGTGCACTGAGTGCCATGAGCGCGATGGAGTGCTACGTTCGCGTCCATGAGCTCCAGCAGCACGGCGCCGCCCGCGAAGCCACCCATGCGGGACGCCCTGGTCGCGGCGGCCTTCCGGCTCTTCCTGGAGCGCGGCTACGAGCAGACGACCGTCGACGACATCGTTGCCCTGGCCGGGGTCGGGCGGCGCTCGTTCTTCCGTTACTTCCCGTCCAAGGAGGACGTGGTCTTCCCCGACCACGAGGGCTGCCTGGCCGACATGACCGCCTTCCTGGCGGCGAGCGAGCCCGGGTGCGAGCCGGTGCGGCGGGTGTGCGACGCGGCGCGACTGGTACTGCGGATGTACGCGGAGAACCCCACGTTCTCGGTGCAGCGCTACCGGCTCACCAAGAAGGTGCCCGGGCTGCGCGCGTACGAGCTGTCGGTGGTGTGGCGCTACGAGCGCGCGCTGGCCGAGTACCTGCGCGGCCGGTACGCCGGCCGTCCGGACGGGACGCTGCGGGCGGACGTGATCGCGGCGGCCGTGGTCGCGGCGCACAACAACGCCCTGCGCTCCTGGCTGCGTTCGGACGGCGAGGGCGACGCGGCGGCGACGGTCGACCACGCCCTCGGGTACGTACAGGCCGCGTTCGGCACCGAGGACGCCGGGCCCGCGCCGGACGGCGCGTCGGCCGCACTGTTCGGCGGGCCGATGGAGGAGCACCCGGACGACGTGGTCGTCCTGGTCTCCCGGCGGGACGCCCCGCTGTGGCGGGTGGTCCAGGAGATCGAGACCGCGTTCGGCCGTGCCTGACGGGCCCGGGATCCGGTGACCATCCGCAGGATCCTCGCAATTTAGGGGTACGCAGTGCCTTTACGACTGACACTCAGTGCCATACGCTGACGGCGTGCACGGTGGCACGGCGAACCGGGCACATGCGTGCGCGGCCGGGTCCGGGCACGCGGGATTCGGGTTTCCGGGCGAGCGCAGGGAGTTGACCAGCGTGTACCACCACTCAGCGAGCGCCGCGCAGTCGGCGGTCGGATTCGCGACGAGCGTTCTCGACCCCGCACCCGCGGACCACCGCCACGCGGACCACCACAAGGACGCCATCGTCTTCCAGCGCTGCACCTGGTGCGGCACCGCCACCTACCACCGGCTGCTGTGTCCGGTCTGCCAGGGCAGCGAACTGCGCACGGAGCGCAGCGAGGGCACCGGCACGGTCCGCCACTCCACGGTGGTGCACCGCAACACGCCCGCCGCGCGCAATGTGTCCCTGATCGAGATGGCCGAGGGATTCGTCGTGCGGGGCCGGGTCATGGGCCCGCCGATCGGCATCCACAGCGGCGACCGGGTCAAGCTCTCCACGGCCAAGGACCCGGTGCGGGGCGAGCCGGTCTTCCAACTGCTCGACGAGCCGTACCGGGCATGGAGCTGACGGTCGGGTATCCCGTCACGCGGCAGCCGACGCCCTGGGCGAGGCTGCTCCACCTCCCCTCCCGCAAGTAACCAATCCCTCTTCCTTCACAGGCAACCCACAGACCCTGCTCCCCGTCCTCCGGGGCGCGAGGGGTTCCTCGGGACGGCCGGGGCTCCCGTCCTCGCCTTCCGAGGAGGGAACATTGGTCCGTACCCGGCGCATATGGGTCACCGCTGCCGCGGTGCTCGCGCTCGTGGGAGGGGTGTCCGGCACCGCCGCGCACGCCCGGCCGGCCCCGGCGGCCGCCGAGTCCGGCGGGAAGCTGCCGCCGGGCTGGCGCATCGACGACGGGCGCTCGGCGCCCCAACTGGTGTGGCGGTCCGGCAGACAGGTGCCGATGGGCGACGCGCGGGTGGAATTCCGCTCGGACGGACGGCTGTTGGGGGTGCCGAAGCCGGAGCGGGACGGGCACACCTTCCGGCTCGGCCTCGAAGGAACCCGCGCCGGTGACCTGACGGATCTTCAGGTCTGGTCGGGCGGACGGCGGTTGGACACCCGGTCAGCTGCCACCGAGGCACCCGCGTCGGCCGCCCGTCCCCCGGCTCCACTGCCGGCCGGCCCGGTGGACCCGGGCAAGCCCGGCCGCTACCGCACGACCACCGGCGAGTACCACCTCAAGTCGGCGCGCCTGCCCGGGTTCTCCGTCCCGGTCGAGATGAGCGCCGTGGTGGTCGCGCCCACCGGGGCCTCCGGCCCGCGCCCGCTCGCGCTGTTCCTGCACGGCCGCCACGCCACCTGTTACGCCCCGCACGGCGACGACGGGCAGGCGTCCGGCGCCTGGCCCTGCCCGGCCGGGACGCTCCCGATACCGAGCCATCGGGGCTACCTCCGCGACCAGCGGCTGCTGGCGTCCCAGGGCTATGTGACCGTGTCGATCTCGGCGAACGGCATCAACGGCCAGGACTGGCAGGCCGAGGACGGCGGCGCCCAGGCCCGTTCTTCGCTGATCCGGCTGCACTTGGCGCACTGGGCCGACTGGGCGCGAAACCCGCGGCTGGCACCCCGGATCGTCCGCGAGGCACCGCGCGCCGACCTGTCCCGGGTGCTGCTGATCGGCCACTCCCGGGGCGGCGAGGGCGTCAACCGGGCCGCGCTGGACAGCCTCTACCCGCCGCCGGCCGACCAGGACGGCTACCACGGCAAGGTGCGCTGGCACATCAGCGGCACCGTGCTGATCGGCCCCACCGTCTTCGGCCAGAACCCGGTACCGGACGTGCCGTCGCTCACCGTCCTGCCGGGCTGCGACGGCGATGTCTCCGACCTCCAGGGAGAGGTGTACGTCGACGGCACCCGCGCGGTCGGCGCCGGCAAAGCCCTGCACAGCGCGGTCTACGTGATCGGCGCCAACCACAACTTCTTCAACACCGAGTGGACGCCGGGACAGGCGCAGGCCCCGGCGGAGGACGACTTCTACGACGACCCGGACCAGCGGGACCCGGTCTGCTCCAAGGGGACCGCGACCCGGCTGACCGCCGACCAGCAGCACCGGGCGGGCTCGACGTACATCGCCGCGGCGGCCCGGCTGTTCGTCGCGGGTGACGACAAGGTGCGTCCGCTGCTGGACGGTTCGGGGCGGCGGGCGCCGTCGGCGGATCCGGCGCGCGTGCTCAGCCACGCGGTCGGCGCGAACCGTGGCGCCGGGTTCCTGCCGGACGGCAAGGTGAAGGTGACCGGTGGCCGGCTGTGCGCCGCGGCCGATCCGGACCCGGCAGTGGCCTGTCTGGGCGAGGGCACCGTGGGCGGCTCGCCGCACTTCGCGCAGTGGGAGACGGCACGGGAGACAGGGCGGAACGCGGTCGCGCTGCGCTGGACGGCCGCGGGAGCGGCGACCCGCGTCCAGGTGGCGCGGCCGGTCTCCCTCCGGGGCGCCGACGCGCTCGCGCTCCGGGTCTTCGTGCCCCCGAACACCGAGGGCACCCGACTCGACGCGGCCGTCACCGACACCCACGGGCGTACGGCGACACTGGGCCGGGTCCGGGTCGACGGGCTGCCCGGCAGCGAGCGCACCGCGTCCTACTGGGCGCGTGAACTGCGGGTACCACTGACCGCCGCCCGCCGGGCCGGGGTCGACCTGCGTTCGGTCAAGTCCCTTGAACTGACCCCTCGTTCGGCTTCGGGGCAGGCCTGGCTGATGGACGCCTGGGGCTGGCGGCCGGGCACCCCGGCGGTACGGGCGGCGGCGCTGCCGCGCGTCGACGTCGGCCGTCTCACGGTCGACGAGGGCGACTCGGGTGTCCGCACCTACCACGTTCCGGTGCGGGTGTCCGGGCGGGGCAACGGCCAGGTCCGGATGTACGTCGTGGACCCGGCGACCGGTACCGCGAAGGACCGCCTGGTCACCGTGCGGCCCGGCGGCCACGCGGTCGACGTGCCGGTCGAGGTGCGGGGCAACACCCGCTACGGCGCCGACCTGTCGTATGACGTGCTGGTCAAGGCCGTCCACGGGGCGGTCGTCGGCTCCTACCGGGGCGGCCTGACCGTGCACGACGACGACCCGGCGCCCACGGTCACCGTGACCCCGCTCGCGGACAAGGTGACGGAGGGTTCGGCGCTGAAGTGGCGGATCTCGCTGTCGGAGGCCGCGGACACGGACATCGGTACGCTCTTCGTCCCGGTCCGGCCCGACGGCGGTGCTCCGGAGCTGTCCACCAAGGACGTCGATCCGCACTGGCTGGCCGACGCCTCCGGCGCCGAACCGGACCCGGAGCGGCCGCTGTCCTCGGTGGACGGCCTCTATCTGTGGCTGGACGTCCCGGCCGGGCAGACCAGCCTCGACGTGACCGTGCCCACCGTCGAGGACCGGACCGGTGAGCCGGCCGAGTCGGTCAGCTTCCGGCAGACCGCCGACGACGGCGAACCGCTGCCGGGCGGTCTGGCGCTGAACGGCACGGTGCTGGACGCCTCGTAGCGCTCCTCACGCTGCCGGACGCGTTTCGTAGCGGTCCTCGCGCCCTGGAGAGATACGGCCTTCTCAGGGCGCGAGGGTCACCCGGATTCCGACGGTGCCCTCGCGGCCGCGCCGCAGCCTGCTGCCGAGCAGGGTGAGCCGGCCGGTGATGCCGTACTTGCGGGCGATGAGGTCGCGGTAGCGGGCGGTGGTGGCCTCGTCGGCGATCTCGGCGGTGGCCTGGACCGGGTCGCCGGTCGGGCGTCCGCGCAGGTCGCAGGGGCCGACCCGGACATCGGCGCGGCGGCGGATGCGCTTGACCTTCCAGGTGTCGGCGGCCGTCCAGACGCCGAGGGTGTCTCCGTCCCGCACCACCCAGACCGGGGTGGGGACGGGGCTGCCGTCCTTGCGATAGCTGGTGACGAGCAGGTATTTGCCGGCGCCGAGCCGGTCGAGATCGGTCCCGGTGGTGTCGTCCATGCGGGAAGTGTAGGGGTCGCCTCCGCCGCGCTGCGCCTCAGACCAGGGCCGCAGCCATCCGCCGTACCGCTTCCGTGATCACCTCGGGCGAGGTGGCCAGGTTGAGCCGTACGTGTCCGGCGCCGCCCGTGCCGAAGGGGATCCCGGAGTTGACGGCGACCCGGCCGCGCGCCAGGAAGACCTCGGCCGGGTCGTCGCCGAGTCCGAGTGCGCGGCAGTCGAGCCAGGCGAGGTAGGTGGCCTCGGCGGGCCGGTACCGGACCGCGGGCAGGTGGCGTTCGAGGAGACCGGCCAGCAGACGCCGGTTCTCGTCCAGCCCGACGAGCAGGGCGTCCAGCCAGGCGGTGCCGTCGGCGAGGGCGGCCGTGTGCGCGATGACGCCGACATGACTGGGGCCGTGGCTCACCTCCTCCGGCATCCGGGCGAGGTCGGCGGCGGCCCCGGGTCCGGCGACGGCGAGCGCGGCCTTGAGGCCCGCCAGGTTCCAGGCCTTCGAGGCCGACATCAGGGACAGGCCGCGCTCGGCGCCCGGCAGGCTCAGATACGGCACGAAGTCGACGCCGGGGGCGGTGAGCGGGGCGTGGATCTCGTCGGCGACGACCCGGACGCCGTACCGCTCGGCGAGTTCGGTCACGGCGGTGAGTTCCCCGGCGGTGTGGACGGTGCCGGTCGGGTTGTGCGGGCTGCACAGCAGATGGGCGGCCCGCCCGCCGCCGAGCCCGCGGAACGCTGCCGCCAGGACGTCGAGGTCGATACGCCCGTCGGCGCCGAGCGGGGCCTCCACCACCCGCCGGTCCATGTGCGCGATGAACTGGTAGAACGGCGGATACACCGGCGAGTTGACGACCACCGGATCGCCGGGCCCGGTGACCAGTCTCAGCATCTCGACCACCCCGAGCATCACGTCGGGGACGATCGCGGTGCGCGCCACGTCCAGCCCGTGCCAGCCCCAGCGTTTGGCGGCGAACGCGGCGAGCGCCTCGGCGTAGCCGGTGCCCGCCGGGTAGCCGGTGTCCCCGAGTTCCATCGCGTCCGTGACCGCGCGGACGACCGGCCCGGCGAGCGGCACGTCCATCTCCGCCACCCACACCGGGAGCACGTCCTGCGGATAGGTGCGCCATTTCATGCTGGTACGGCGTCGGAGTCGGTCGAGGGTGAGAGCGCGCAGCGGGTTCGGTTCGTCCGGGTTCTCCTGCTGGATGCTGGTCATGGGGTCAAGATAGGCGGCCCCGGGGTGCCCGGGAACGCGCCCGGACGGCCATGTCGTACCGCCACGGGATCGCAAAGATCACCGTCGCGGTGAACACCCCCGCGCCCGGCCCCGTATGAAGAGCAGGGCGCTCGACGACCGGAGGGCCCCGCGGTGTCCGCACCGCGCGTTCGGGGTTTCGGGAGCCATGGATGAGGCACGCACGACGACGGGTCGTCCGGCGGGGGACACAGCTGGCGGCGGTCGGCGGACTCCTTCTGGGAGGCGCGATGGTCACCACGGCCATGGCGAGCGAGACTCCCGGTACGTCCGCCGTCCCGTTCAGCTCCGCGACGGAGGCCGGTGACACCGGCGCCGCACTGGTGGCCAAGCTCGGTACGGCCCGTACGGCGGGCAGTTGGATCGGCGCCGACGGCAAGCCGGTGGTCGCGGTGACCGACGAGCGGGCCGCGACGATGGTGAAGCAGGCGGGCGCCGAGCCCAAGATGGTGTCGCACAGCATGAACGAGCTGAAGGCGGCCACCGCCACGCTTCGTGGGGCGCCGCGGGTGGCCGGCACCGCGTGGGCGGTGGACTACCGGACCAACCGGGTGATGGTGGAGGCCGACAGCACGGTCTCCGCCTCGAACTGGTCGGACCTGAGCCGGGTCGCCGCGGGCATCGGCACCTTTGTGCAGATGCAGCGCTCGGAGGGCACGTTCACCACCCGGCTCAACGGGGCGCAGCCGATCCTGTCGACGGGCGGCCGCTGTTCGGCGGGGTTCAACGTCACCAACGGAACGACCGACTTCATTCTCACCGCCGGTCACTGCGGACCGGCCGACACCATCTGGTTCGACGAGGGCGAGGGCAACAACCAGCAGGTGGGCACCACGATCAACACGCAGTTCCCGGGCAACGACTTCTCGCTGATCCAGTACGCCGGCGGGAAGGCCGGTGACAACGCCGACGTGGTCGCCATCGGCAACGGCCAGGGCGTGCGGATCACGGGGGCGGCCGATCCGACGGTCGGGCAGAAGGTGTTCCGCAGCGGCTCCACCAGCGGGCTGCACGACGGCACGGTGACCGCCCTCAACGCCACCGTCAACTATCCGGAGGGCACGGTCACCGGGCTCATCCAGACGAACGTGTGCGCCGAACCGGGCGACAGCGGCGGTCCGTTGTTCTCGGAGGGCATCGCGCTGGGCGTGACCTCGGGCGGCAGCGGTGACTGCACCACGGGCGGGGTGACGTTCTTCCAGCCGGTGACCCGCGCGATGGCGGCGCTGAACGTGCAGTTGATCGGGGCGACGCAGAACGCGGCCGGGGGCCAGGGTGCCTCGCCGGCGCCGTCGGCGGCGGCGACCCACAGTGCCATCGCGCCGAGCGCGGCCTCGCCGGGTTCGGCGGCGCCGGTCGCCTCGGACGACACCAGTCTGGTCGCCCGGCTGACGGACACCCGTAATGTCGGCCCGGGGCTGCTGGTGATCGGGGGCAGCCTGGTCGCCCTGGTCGCGACCCGCTACTTCCGGGCGGAGCAGGACCGCAAGGCGTACCAGCGCTACTACTCGGCTACTTGGGGCTGACGGCGGGGACCGGGGGCTGTGGAAGGACCCACGGGTCTACGAGAAGGGCACCCGTCCCGACGGGTGCCCGGGACGGGCGGTCAGGCCGCCTGGTCCGGCTGGTGCGGGGACGCGGCCGCCCATTCGAGGACGAGCCGCCGGTATTCCTCGCGCTGCTCGGTGCTCAGTGTCCCGCCCGACCGGAGCCACAAGGCCCGGATCTCCTCGTTGACCTCGTCGGCCGATCGCTCGGTGACGGCTTCAACACTGGTGGACATGGTGTGAAGCATATGCCGGTCGACGTGAAGGCGCCGTGAGTAAGTACGACCGATACGGACATAACGGACCGTGTTAATCATCACGTCAATGAGTCGGGGAGAAGCGGGAGTTCGCCACGGCGCGGCGGCGGACGTCCGGGCGGAAACGGCAGTTCAACGCCCGTCCCCGCCGAGCACCAGCACCTGGATCGCCAGCACGGCCGCCCCGCGCGCCCAGTCGTGGAAGTCGGAGACCTTGGTCTCCAGGCCGATCGGCGCCGCGAGCGGATGCCGGTGGGCGCGGACGGTGTCCCGCACCGTGTCCCCGGCCACCTCCATCAGGCCGACCCCTTCCCCGGCGAGCAGGATCTTCTGCGGCATGGCGAAGTTGGCGATGTGCGCGAGCAGGGTGCCCAGCGCCCGGCCTGCCTCGCCGATCACCCGCGCGGCCATCGGCTCGCCCTTCGCGGCGCGGGCGAGGATCTCCCCGTAGGACGCGTCGTGGCCGGTTGCGGCCCGGATCTGGTAGCGGATGCTGGGGATGGTGAGCAGCGACACGGCGCTGCCGCGCTCGCCCTGCGGGGTCAGCGGGCCCTGCGGGTCGATGATCCAGTGCCGGCCGAAGCCCCGGTCCTCCTCGGCGTACGGCACCCGCCGGCCGCCGAGCACCAGCCCGTAGCCGATACCGGCGCCGATGGTCAGGACGACGAACCGGTCGAGTCCCCGGCCGGCGCCGAACCAGGTCTCGGCCTCGACCAGGGCGGCCACGTCGTTCTCCACCACGACCGGCAGCCCGGTGCGCCGCCGCACCAGCTCGGCCAGCGGGACGTCACGCCAGCGCAGGTACGGCGACTCGCCGACCACCGCGTGCTTGCGCACGAACCCGCCGACGCCGATGCCGATGCCCGCGACGGCGGGGTGCCGGGCGGCCAGCTCCGCGGCCATCCTGGCCAGCAGGTCGGCGACCTCCTCCGGGTCGTGGCTGGTGAGCGGGCGGTCGAGGCGGGCGACGATGTCGCTGCGCAGGGTGGTGACGACGCCGTACACGGTCTCGTCGGTGACCTTGAAGCCGAGGAAGCAGCGGGAGTCGGCGACCACGTCCAGCGGCTGGGAGGGGCGGCCCTGGCGGGCTTCCGCGGGGGCGCCCGCCCAGGGGGCCTCGACGAGCAGCCCGGACTCGATGAGCGGCTTGGTGAGGCGGGTGAGGCTGCCCTGGGAGAGGTTCAGCCGGCGGGCCAGCTCGGTGCGCGAGAGCGGGCCGTGCACGAGCACCTCGATCGCCACGGAGCGCTCCGCGGGGCTCAGCGGCAGCCAGTCGGACACGGCACCCCTTTCCTTTCGGAACTGAAGTAACTCGGCCACCCTATCGTGCGCCGGGTGCGCCGCAGAAGCGCCCTTCTGACGTCGTTCCTACTTCTGTCCGCCCCTTGACGGCGAGATTCTTCCGAAGCAAAAGTAACCACCATGACTTTCTCACTCGGCATCGTCGGCGCCGGCCAGTTCTCCGGCCAGTTCGCCACCCTGTTCCAGGCCCATCCCGGCGTCGGTGACGTGTACGTCACCGACCTGCTGCCCGAGCGGGCGGAGCGGCTCGCCGCCGCCCAGAGCCTGGCGGGGACCTTCCCGTCGTACGAGGCGATGCTGGAGTCGGCGGACGTCGACGCGGTCGCGATCTTCACCCAGCGCTGGACGCACGGCCCGCTGGTCCTGGCGGGCCTGAACGCCGGCAAGCACGTGTACTCGGCGGTCCCCATGGCGATCACCGCCGAGGAGATCGCGGCGATCATCGACGCGGTCAAGGCGACCGGCCTGACGTACATGATGGGTGAGACCAGCCAGTACAACCCGGCGACCGTGCACGCCCGCAACCAGATCGCCGAGGGCGCCTTCGGGCGGCTGTTCTACGCCGAGGGCGACTACGTCCACGACATGGACCTGGGCTTCTACGACGCGTACCGCTACAGCGGCGGCGAGAACTGGAAGGCGACCGCCAGCTATCCCCCGCTGCTGTATCCGACGCACGCGGTGGGCGGGGTGCTCGGCGCCTGGCAGACGCACGCGGTGAGCGTGTCGGCGATCGGGGTGGTGGACGACCGCGGCGACGGCGTCTTCGACAAGGACGTCAGCCAGTTCGGCAACGACGTGTCCAACGCCACCGCGCTGTTCGAGGTCGCGGGCGGCGGGTCGTTCCGGACGAACGAGTTCCGGCGGGTGGGATATCCGTCGCACATCCGCGAATCGCGCTTCCGGTTCTTCGGGACCGAGGCCAGCATGGAGCAGCTGGCGACGGTGGCGCTGTGGCAGGACAAGAAGGGCGTGCAGGACATCAGCGAGCTCCTCGAGCCCAAGCCCACCATGTCGCCCGACGATCCCTCGCTCCAGCACATCGCGCCGGAGCTGCGGGCGGCCTTCACCTCCGGGTCGGCGCCGGTGCACGACCGGGCGCGGCTGCCGCGGGAGTTCGACACGCTGCACAACGGGCACGAGGGCAGCCACCACTTCCTGGTCGACGACTTCGTGACAGCCGTCAGCACCCGCGCCATGCCGACGGTCAACGCGTGGGTCGCCGCCCGCTACACCCTGCCGGGCATCATCGCGCACGAGTCCGCGCGGCAGGGCGGGGCCAGGTTGGAGATCCCGGACTTCGGGGACGCCCCGGAAAGCTGAGCCGGGGCGCCGGCCGGGGCCGGGCGCCGTCAGGTGCCCGGCTTGCGGCCGTACACGTAGACGTCGTCGCCGTTCTTCAGCAGGGACCAGTACTTCTTGGCGTCCTTGGTGGTCATGTTGACGCAGCCGTGCGAGCCCGGCGGGTTCCACATGCTGAGACCCACCGAGTGGAAGGCCTGGCCGCCGTCGAAGAACTGGCTGTAGGGCATCGGCACGTTGTACACGGACGAGACGTGGTCGATGTCACGCCAGTAGATCTTCTTCAGACCGGTCCGGGTCTCGTACCCGTTGCGGCCGGTACGGACCGGCACCGGGCCGTAGACCAGCTTGTTGCCGTCCTGGACCCAGCTCAGCTGGAGCGTGAGGTTGACACAGGCGATGCGCCCCTTGTTGGTGGGGCACTTGCCGTCCTTGTTCGGCTTGTCGCCGACGGCCTTCTGCTTGTTCATCAGGTCCATCACGCCCCAGGTGACGGGGCCGGCGTAGCCGATGTCGGGCGTGATGCCGTGCTTGTCCTGGAAGGCCTTGATCGCCTTGCAGTCGGCGGCGGACTGCTTGCCGTCCACCGGCCGGCCGAGGAACTTCTCCACCTGCTTCTGGTACGGCCCCGCCTGCGTGGTACAGCTCGCGGCCTGCGCCGGAGCCGAGGTGAGCGCGAGCGTGAGCGGCGCCACGAGTCCGGTGACGCCGAGTACGACGGCACCTCGTCTGCGTATGTCCCCCATGTGAAGTCTGTCTCCTTCCTGTGTCCTCAGATCTCGTGGACCTAGACCGGCCGATCGAGGGCATTGGTTGTAGCACCGGCCAGGCTGTGACGAAACGGTTAACTTCGGCGTCGTGGGCGCGGGCGGCCTAGGCTGCCGTCCATGCACCGCATGCTTGCCGACGATCTCGCCCGGTTCCCCGGACTTCTGCGGTCGGCCCGTGACGTGG
The DNA here is from genome assembly GCF_043201895.1 of Streptomyces sp. NPDC048254. Lineage (NCBI taxonomy): Bacteria > Bacillati > Actinomycetota > Actinomycetes > Kitasatosporales > Streptomycetaceae > Streptomyces > Streptomyces sp. NPDC048254. The sequence continues at coordinate 202,187 of NZ_JBICZJ010000017.1, read as the reverse complement.
CCGCGCGTGCGCTGGCCGGGCTGGGCGAGCGGCCGGTGGCCGCGCTCGGCCCCGTACCCGCGCGGGCGGCGCTGCCCGAGCGGGGGGAGGGCGGGGAGGGCGCGCTGGCCCGGTTCACCGAGCGGTGGGCGCCGGGTCTGTCCGCCTCGGCCGGCCCACGCTACCTCGGTTTCGTCACGGGCGGTGTGACGCCCGCCTCCCTGACCGGCGACTGGCTGACCTCGGCCTACGACCAGAACGCGGCCGGGGCCGTCGGCTCCTGGGGTGCCGCCCTGGAGCGCGAGACGGTGGCCTGGCTGGCCGAACTGTTCGGGCTCGGTGAGGCGCACGGCGGGGCGTTCGTGACCGGGGCGACGATGTCCAACACGGTCGGTCTGGCGATCGCCCGGGAATGGCTCGGCGAGCGGCTCGGGGTGGACGTCTCCCGGGCGGGTTCGGCCGCCCTCGGTCCGGTCGACGTGCTCTCCGGCAGTCCGCACTCCAGCGTCGGCAAGGCGCTGTCGGTGCTCGGCATCGGGCGGGACCGGCTGCGGCCGGTGCCGCTGCTGCCCGGCAACCGGGAGGCGGTGGACGTGACCGCGCTCGACGCGGCGCTGGCCGCGCTGGACGGGCGGCCGGCGATCGTCGTCGCCAACGCCGGCACGGTGAACACCGTCGACTTCGACGACCTGCGGGCGATCGCCGCGCTCAAGGAGCGTCACGACTTCTGGCTGCACGTCGACGCCGCGTTCGGCGCCTTCGCCGCCCTCTCCCCCGCGCACGCCCCGCTGGTCGCCGGTCTGGACGCGGCCGACTCGGTCTGTGTGGACCTGCACAAGTGGCTGAACGTCCCCTACGACGCGGCCGTGCAGTTCACCCGGCGCAGCGACCTCCAGGTGGCCGTCTTCCACAACGAGTCCCCCTATCTGGGTCCGCCCACCGGCGAACCGGACTTCCTGCACCTGACCCCGGAGACCTCCCGCCGGCTGCGGGCGCTGCCGGCCTGGTTCTCCCTGACGGCGTACGGCCGTGCCGGGTACCGCGAGATCGTCGAGCGCAACGTCGCCGAGGCCAGGCGCCTCGGCGCGGGCATCGACGCCCTCCCGGACCTGCGCCTGCTGGCCCCGGTCCGGCTCAACGTGGTCTGTTTCACCCTCGCCGAGAACCCCACGCAGGAGCGGGTGGACGCCCTGGCCCGGGCGCTGGCCGCGTCCGGGGAGACGTTCCTCACCCCGACGGTGTTCGGCGGGGTGCCCGCGCTGCGGGCCGCGTTCAGCAACTGGCGGACCACCGAGGACGACACCCGGCGGGTGCTGGCCGCGGTCGCGGCCGCGTCAACGGCCCTGTGACGGCGCATGCCGGGCCTCCCGGTGCGGCCGCAGCGCCGCGTGGAAACCGCTGTGGACGGCGGTGAGGCCGCCGTCGACGCGGAGGGTGGTGCCGGTGATCCAGGCGGCGTCGCGGGAGGCGAGGAAGGCGACGGCCGCGGCGACATCCGCCGGCTCGCCGACCCGGCCGAGCGGGTAGAGCGGCCGGAGGGCGTCGAGTTCGTCCTCGCGTCCCGCCCACGCCGAGGTGCGGACCGTGCCCGGCTCCACCAGGTTCACCCGGACCCCGCGCGCGGCCGCGTGCCCGGCGAGGGTGCGGGTCAGCGAGCCGAGGCCGGCCTTGGCGGCGCTGTAGGCGTGGTTGCCGAAGTCGGCCCCCGCGTTGACCGAGCCGATGGTGACGACGGCGCCCCGGCCGGAGGCGGCCAGGTGCGGCAGGGCGGCCCGGCAGCAGCGGTGCACGCCGGTGAGGGTGATGTCCAGGTCGAGGTCCCAGCCGTCGTCCGGCTGGTCCTCGAAGAGCGGGACGTCCGGGGTGCAGTGCGCGGCGCAGTTCACCAGCACGTCGAGTCCGCCGAAGGAGCCGACGGCCCGGTCGACGGCGGCCGCCACGGAGTCCCGGTCGGCCACGTCACAGCCGAACGCCTCGACGGCCAGCCCCAGTTCGCGCAGCGCGGCCGCCGTCCGCTCGGCCTCGGACAGGTCCCGGTCGGTAGCCAGCACCCGTGCGCCCTCCTCGGCCAGCCGCCGGGCGACGGCCGCGCCGATGCCGCGGGCGGCGCCCGTGACGAGAACCCCGTGTCCCGCAAAGCGATTGAGTCCGGTCATGGCAACGACCGTACGGGCGGAAGGATCAACAGGACAGATAGCGTGCGGGCATGTCCGCGTTCTTGCAGCAACTCCCCGCCCTCATAGGCGTCGTGATCGGCGCGCTCGGTTCTTATCTCGCCGTGGTGCGGGGTGACCGGGTGCGGTTCCGGCGGGAACAGGAGGCGCGCTGGGACGAGCGCCGGCTGACCGTGTACGCGGAGTGGGCGCAGGCGTTGAAGAAGACCGTCTCCGTCGACTACCGGGTGGCCGCCCATCTGGGCAACGACCCGCATCCCCACCCGCTCTCCCCGCAGGAGGCCGAACCCCTGCTGGCCGCGGCCCAGTTGGCCCGTGATCCGTACGGCGAGAAGCTCATCATGCTGGGCAGCCCCGCGGTGGTCGCGAAGGGCCAGGAGTGGGTGCTCGCGGTCATGGCGATGGAGCGGTTCCTGCGGGAGGAGCGGCGGGATCCCGAGGCGTGGCGGATTCTGCTGGAGCGGCAGCGCGACGGCCGCGACGACTTCTACGTGGCCGTCCGCGAGGACCTGGCGCTGCCGCCCGGTCACTCGGGACGCCTGCCGTTGGCGGAGGCCTGACGGCCCCCGCCGGCTGTCCTCACGTCAGTGGCCGCGGGTGATCCACTCCTCCAGATGGGGGGCCTCGGCGCCGATGGTGGTCGGGTCGCCGTGGCCGGTCAGGACCTTCGTCTCCGGAGGGAGGGTGAGCAGCCTGTCCCGGATGGAGTCGATGATCGTCGGGAAGTGGGAGTACGACCGTCCGGTCGCGCCGGGTCCGCCCTGGAAGAGGGTGTCACCGGTGAAGACGACGGCCAGGCCGGGCTCGTGGAGGCAGACGGCGCCGGGCGCGTGGCCGGGTGTGTGCAGCACGGTCAGGTCGGCGCCGGCCGCCTCGATGACGAGCCCGTCGGTCAGATGGTTGTCGGGCTCGCGGTCGGGGTGGGTGAGCTTCCACAGCGGCAGGTCGTCGGGGTGCAGCCAGATCTTGGCGCCGGTGAGGTCCGCGAGGGCGGGCGCGGCGTCGATGTGATCGTTGTGGGCGTGGGTGCACACGATCGCCTTCAGCACACGGTCGTCGACCGCCTCGGCGATGGCCTGGGCATCGTGGGCGGCGTCGATGACGATCACTTCGCGTTCGTCGCCGATGATCCACACGTTGTTCTCGACGTCCCAGGTGCCGCCGTCGAGGGTGAACTGCCCGGAGGTGACGAGGCGTTCGATGCGGGTGGTCATCAGAGCACCACCACCGAACGCAGCACGTCGCCCTGGTGCATCCGGTCGAACGCCTTCTCCACCTCGTCGAGCTGGATGGTCTCGGTGACGAAGGCGTCCAGCGGCAGCCGGCCCTGGAGGTGCAGGTCGATCAGCATGGGGAAGTCCCGGCTGGGCAGGCAGTCGCCGTACCAGCTGGACTTGAGCGCGCCACCGCGGCCGAAGACGTCGAGGAGCGGCAGTTCGAGCTTCATCTCGGGGGTCGGTACGCCGACGAGCACCACCGTGCCGGCGAGGTCGCGGGCGTAGAAGGCCTGCCGGTAGGTCTCCGGGCGGCCGACCGCCTCGATGACGACGTCGGCGCCGAAGCCGCCGGTCAGCTCGCGGATCGCCTCGACCGGGTCGCCGGAGCGCGAGTTGACCGTGTGGGTGGCGCCCAGGGTGCGCGCCGTCTCCAGCTTCCGGTCGTCGATGTCGACGGCGATGATCTTCGCGGCGCCCGCCAGCCGGGACCCGGCGATCGCCGCGTCGCCGACCCCGCCGCAGCCGATCACGGCGACCGAGTCGCCCCGGCCGACGTTGCCCGTGTTGATGGCGGCGCCGATGCCGGCCATCACCCCGCAGCCGAGCAGTCCGGCGACCGCCGGGGAGACGGCCGGGTCGACCTTGGTGCACTGTCCGGCGGCGACCAGCGTCTTCTCGGCGAACGCTCCGATACCCAGCGCCGGGGACAGCTCCTGTCCGGTCGAGGCGAGGGTCATCCTCTGCTTGGCGTTGTGGGTGTTGAAGCAGTACCAGGGGCGGCCGCGCAGACAGGCCCGGCAGTTCCCGCACACGGCACGCCAGTTGAGGATCACGAAGTCCCCGGGCGCCACGTCCGTGACACCCTCGCCGACCGACTCCACCACTCCGGCGGCCTCGTGACCGAGCAGGAACGGGAACTCGTCGTTGATTCCGCCCTGCTTGTAGTGCAGGTCGGTGTGACAGACCCCGCAGGCCTGTACCTGTACGACGGCTTCGCCCGGCCCCGGGTCCGGCACCACGATCGTCTCGACCCGCACCGGCTCGTCCTTGCCCGGTGCGATCACGCCGCGTACTTCCTGCGCCATGGACCTGACCCTTTCGTCGCTGTGCTGACGTGCCTGTCTTCCGACCCTACGCGCGACCGATCGGTAACGGCACGGAGCACGTCGATCGTCGCGGATCTTTCCGGGGCGGATACCCCACAGGGGTAATGCGACCGGGGTCGGGGAAAGGAGTGCCGCCGTATGGCGGGGCGGCCCGACGTAGCCTTGGTGCGCCGCCCACCGCCCGGACGAGGAGCACCGTGACCACCGCAGACGCAGTTCCGCCGGGACGGACGGGAGACCGGACCGGTCCGTCCACGTTCCGGCTGCTCCTCTCCTATGTACGGCCGCACCGCTGGGCCCTGTTGGCGGGTGCGGTGCTCTCGCTGCTGACCGGGGCGACCGGGCTGCTGCTGCCGCTGGTGGCCCGGGGGTTGATCGAGGACCTGTCCCACGACCGTTCCATCGGCGGGAAGCTCCTCGCGATGGCGGGTCTGGTGGTCACCAACACCGTGGTCGGCGCCCTGGGTTCGTATGTGCTGCGGCGCACCGCCGAGTCGGTGGTGCTCGGGGCACGGCGCACCCTGTCGTCGTACCTGCTGCGGCTGCGGATCACCGCCGTGGACCGCACCGAACCCGGTGACCTGATGGCGCGGATCACCTCGGACACCACCCTGCTGCGCGAGGTCACCACGGACTCGCTGGTCGCACTCGGCACCGGCGGGCTCACCCTGGTCGCCACCGTGGTGATGATGGGCGTGGTCGACCCCGTGCTGCTGGGTGTCACCCTCGCGGTGATCGCCGGGGCGGGCATGGTGCTGGGCGCGATCGTGCCGCGCATCAACCGGGCCAGCCGGCGGGCACAGGACGCGGTCGGGGTGATGGGGGCCTCGCTGGAGCGGGTGCTGGGCGCGCTGCGCACCGTGAAGGCCTCGGGCGCCGAGCCCCGCGAGGAGCGCGCGCTGCACGAGGCCGCCGAGGAGTCCTGGCGGCAGAGCGTGCGGGCCGCCAAGTGGTCGGCCGCGGCGGGCAACACGGCGGGGCTCGCGATGCAGCTGGCGTTCATCACGGTCCTCGCGGTGGGCGGGGCGAGGGTGGCGACCGGCGCGATCGGCATCGGCACCCTGGTGGCCTTCCTCCTGTACGTCTTCTATCTGATGTCGCCGATCCAGCAGGTCGTCGGCGCGGTCACGCAGTACCAGACGGGTGCCGGCGCGCTCGCCCGCATCCAGGAGGCGCTCCGGCTGCCCGCCGAACCCCCGTCCGCGCCCGCCGAGTTGCCGTCCGCCGGCGCCGAACCGGCCGCCGTCACCTTCACCGATGTACGCTTCCGCTACGCCGACGACCTGCCGTACGTCCATCACGGAGTGAGCTTCGCGATACCCGCCCGGGGCATGACGGCGTTCGTCGGCCCGTCCGGCGCGGGCAAGACCACCGTCTTCTCGCTGATCGAGCGGTTCTACGACCCTGAGTCCGGCACGATCACCCTCGACGGCCGCCCGCTCGCCGACTGGGACCTGCCCCTGCTGCGCTCGGCCATCGGATACGTCGAGCAGGACGCGCCCGTGCTGTCGGGGTCGCTCAAGGACAACCTGCTCCTCGGCAATGCGGAGGCGGACGAGGACGCGGTGACGCGGGTGCTGAAGACGACGCGGCTGGACGGTCTGGTGGCGCGGCTGCCGCAGGGCCTGGAGACGCTGGTCGGGCACCGCGGGACCAAGCTGTCCGGCGGGGAGCGGCAACGGGTGGCGATCGCGCGGGCGTTGCTGCGCCGGCCCCGGCTGCTGCTCCTGGACGAGGCGACCTCGCAGCTGGACGCGGTGAACGAGGCGGCGCTCAGGGACACGGTCGCCGATGTGGCGCGGACGACGACGGTGCTGGTGGTCGCGCACCGGTTGTCGACGGTGACGATGGCCGACCGGATCGTGGTGATGGACGCGGGCCAGGTCCGTGCGGTGGGCACGCACCGGGAGCTGGTGGCGGCGGACCCGCTCTACGCGGAGCTGGCGGCGACGCAGTTCCTGGCCGCCGAGCACTGAGCACCCGGTACCCGGCCGCCGAGCCGCCGGGGTACGGCGGAGGGCCGCCCCTTTCCGGGACGGCCCTCGGGGGTGTTGCCGGGGGTCAGGACTCGATGCCCGGCACCAGCCCCATGGCGGGCGCGGCCAGGTCGGTGAGCTGGTGCAGTTCACCCAGCTTGTGGAGTCCGTTCAGTCCCTGCAGCTGCTCCGAGACCTTGGGGATCTCGTCCTTGTACTCCGCCGGGATGTCACTGCTGGCCAGCGAGTCGAGCACGCCGAGCGGGCTGAGCTTCCCGGGATGCTGCGCGTCCGCGGCGGCCGCGTTCGCCAGCGGCGCGGCGAGGCCGGTGACCCCGACCGCGAGGCCGACGGCGGCGACGATACGTCGTGCTGAGATCATGTCTCCAGCAACGGCCCGGACGTGCGGGCGGACACGGGCGGCCGGTCCCCCTCACCCGTCAGGCGGAGCGCCCGGCCTGCGCTTGCCGAGCCCGGCGGGGCGGAGGACGCTCGAAGGTGGGGCTCTCGCGGCCCGCTCCGCATCGGGCCGCGGGCTCCCGCAGGAGGTCACCATGGGCACCGCTACAGGCTCCACGTTCGACACCGAGACACTGCGCCGGGCCGTGGAGGGAAACACGGGGAACTCCCTGCTGGCGCTCTACACGGACGACGCGGAGATCCGCATCGTCGACCGCACCGCCCAGCCCAGCCACCCCAAGGTCCTGCACGGCCGCAGGGACATAGCCGCGATGCTGGACGACGTCTACAGCCGGGACATGACGCACAAGCTGGACCAGTGCATCGTGCAGGGCGACAAGGCCGCCTACAGCGAGTCCTGCGAGTACGAGGACGGCGTCCGGGTGCTCGCCGAGTCGATGATCACGCTGCGCGACGGCAAGATCGCCGACCAGATCATGATCCAGGCATGGGACGAGTAGCCGGAAGGACCGCGAGGGTCCAGGTCAGCGCGCGGCTGACCTGGACCTTCTCGGCACGGGCCGGACTGGGGCACAGCCGCCGCACGCCTCCGCGCGCGTCCGTCGTACTGCTGCGGACGGCCCTGCGGGCGGCACCGCCGTGGGAAACGCTGAGCGCCTCGGTTACCCTGGGCGCGGGCCGTGACTGGCGCTGAGGTGGAGCCCCACCGGGGAGCGGCCCGCACTGTCGATGCCGTGCGCCTGGGCGATCAAGGTCGAACCAGCTCAGGAGCGTGCCGCATGACCCCTGCCCGTCTCATGGACGGAACCGCCGTCGCCCGCCGGATCGTCGAGCAGACCGCACAGCGGGCCGCCGAGTTCACCGCACGCACCGGCACCACGCCGTGCCTGGCGACGGTGCTGGTCGGCGAGGACCCGGCCTCCGTCACCTACGTCCGGATGAAGCAGAACCGCAGCCGCAAGGCGGGTATCGCCGCCCGGCACGTGGCGCTGCCCGCCACCACGACCACCGAGGAACTCGTCGGCACCCTGCGGGCGTTGTCCGCCGACCCGACGGTGCACGGCATCCTGCTCCAGCACCCGGTCGGCGAACACATCGACGAGCGGGCCGCGTTCGAGGCGATCGCGCCGGAGAAGGACGTGGACGGCGTGACCTTCGCGTCGTTCGCGACGATGAGCTTCGGCCTGCCGGGCTTCGTCTCCTGCACGCCCGGCGGCATCCTGCGCCTGCTCGACGCGTACGACGTGGATCCGGCCGGATGGGGGTCCCCCCGCGCGAGCGAAGCCGAGCGTGGGGGAGGGCGGTGGTCGTCGGCCGCAGCGCGATCCTGGGCAAGCCGGCCGGCATGCTGCTGCTCGCCCGTGACGCCACCGTCACCTACTGCCACTCCCGCACCGCCGACCTCTCGGCGGCCGTGCGCGAGGCCGACATCGTGGTCGCCGCCGTCGGCCGCCCCCGGCTGATCCGGGGCCAGGACATCAAGCCGGGGGCGGTCGTGCTCGACGCGGGCTACAACGAGGGGAACGTCGGTGACGTCGACTTCGACACCGCGATCGAACGGGCCTCGCTGATCACGCCGGTGCCGGGCGGGGTCGGCCCGATGACCATCGCCGTGCTGCTGGAGCAGACGGTGACCGCGGCGGCCCGGCAGCTCGCGGTGTGATCAGCGCATCCAGGCGCTGTAGTCCATGACGTCACCGGCCCGCACCCCGTACTCGGGGTCGTCCCGGGTGAACGTGGTCTCCAGGCCGAGTACGGCACCGGTGGCCGGGTCCAGGATCAGCATTCGCCGGGCGCCCGAGGCGTCGTCGTGGACGTACGCCTGCCCGGTGCGGCCGAGCCGGTCGGTGACCTGGCCGGCCGGGCGCAGCCCCTCGGCGTCGGCGAGGAGATCGGCCAGGGCCGCCGACTCCCGCGCGCCGAGCGTCCAGTTGTCGAGCAACTCGCCGGTGGCGTCCAGGAGTTCCGACGTGGTGAGGGTGTGGCTGTAGATCAGCTCGGTCAGGTAGGTGCGCAGTTTCACCGGGTCGTGCGGGGGTGTGGCGAGCGGCGGGGCGTCCCCCCACATCGGGGGGAAGGTGCGCCGGCTGAGCACATGGCCGTCCTCGACCAGCCGCGACCGGTCACCGTCGTCGGTCAGGACCGGGCGGCCGGGGTGGGCCGGGTCGGTCGCCACGACCACCTCGGTGTGGCTGCCGTCCGCGGCCCAGCGCACCACCCGCTCCTCGGGCAGCGTGACCGGCGGCCTGCCGTCGCTCATGCCGAGGCTCCAGGACTGCACATGGGTGCCCTGAAGCAGCGCCGGGGAGCCGTCCTGGGCCGCCACGGCGGCCAGTTTCGCGACCTCGGCGAGGGGCACCGGGGTGGAGTGGACGCGGACGGCCAGCGGCCGGGGTGCGGCGACCGCCGGAGTGCCGGCGGGACCGCCGAGCAGCACGGTCAGGACGGTGGCCACGGCGACGAGGGCCGCGGCGAGCGACCACACCAGTCGCGGCCGGGTCCGGCGCCTGGGGTGAGGGGCGCCGTGCAGCAACCGGGCGAGGTGCCGTTCGGCGGTGTGGTCCAGGGGGCCGTCGCCGAAGTGGGGGGCGTCGGCGGGCACGGGGTCGGCGGCGCGCAGCAGGTCGAGATCGTCAGCCATGGCGGTGTTCCTCGGGGAGAGCCTCGGCGGCAGGGGGTCGCAGTCGGTCGATCTCGGCTCTGAGCCGGCGCCGGGCGCGGTGCAGCCGCATCGCCGCCGCCCGGCTGCCGCAGCCCAGGGCGACCGCGACCTCGTCGACGCCGAGTTCCTCCCACGCGGTCAGCCGCAGCACCTCCTGGTCGGCCGGGGAGAGCCGGCCCAGCGCCTCGTGCACCCAGGAGCCGGGCCGGTCGGTGTCCGGGCCTGCCACGGTCCCCCGTCCGTGCGCGGTCTCGTCGTTGCCCAGCCGGTCCACCAGCCGGCGCCGGCGCCCGTATCCGCGTACCGCGTTGGCGAGGCAGTTGCGCGCCACGCCGTACAGCCAGGGCAGCGGGACCGCCGGCAGGTCGGCGCGGCGGCGCCAGGCCACCGTGAACACCTCCGCCACCACTTCCTCCACCTCGCTGGTCCGCCCGTCCAGTCGCCGCGCGACATAACGGCTGACCGCCCAGTAGTGCTCGCGATAGGCAGCGGCGAAGATCTCGTCGTTGCTCATGTTCGGTTCTTGTCCGGCACCTTCCCGATCGTCACACCCCTTTCCGTGACGCTCGTCGCATCCGTCGAGTGTGACCGCCTCGCTCAGCCCGGACACAGGCGGGGTATGAGGAACCTCAAGTGGCTCACGACCACGGATCACAAGACGATCGGCACGCTGTACCTGGTCACAGCGTTCTCGTTCTTCTGCGTCGGTGGCGTGATGGCCCTGTTCATGCGAGCCGAACTGGCCCGGCCGGGCCTGCAGATCATGTCGAACGAGCAGTTCAACCAGGCGTTCACGATGCACGGAACGATCATGCTGCTGATGTTCGCGACCCCGTTGTTCGCGGGCTTCGCGAACTGGATCATGCCGCTCCAGATCGGCGCACCCGATGTCGCCTTCCCGCGCCTGAACATGCTGGCCTACTGGCTCTATCTGCTCGGCTCGACCATCGCGGTGGGCGGCTTCCTCACCCCGCAGGGCGCGGCCGACTTCGGCTGGTTCGCCTACGCCCCGCTCTCGGACGCGGTGCGCACGCCGGGCGTCGGCGCCGACATGTGGATCATGGGTCTGGCCTTCTCCGGCTTCGGCACCATCCTCGGCGCGGTCAACTTCATCACCACGATCATCTGCATGCGTGCCCCGGGCATGACCATGTTCCGGATGCCGATCTTCGTCTGGAACGTCCTGCTGACCGCCGTCCTGGTCCTGCTCGCCTTCCCCGTCCTCGCCGCCGCACTGTTCGCACTGGAGGCGGACCGCAAGTTCGGCGCCCACGTCTTCGACGCGGCCAACGGCGGAGCGCTGCTCTGGCAGCACCTCTTCTGGTTCTTCGGCCATCCAGAGGTGTACATCATCGCCCTGCCGTTCTTCGGCATCATCAGCGAGGTCATCCCGGTCTTCGCCCGCAAGCCGATGTTCGGGTACATGGGTCTGGTGGCCGCGACCATCGCGATCGCCGGCCTGTCGGTGACCGTGTGGGCGCACCACATGTACGTCACGGGAGGCGTGCTCCTCCCCTTCTTCTCCTTCATGACCTTCCTGATCGCGGTCCCGACGGGAGTGAAGTTCTTCAACTGGATCGGCACGATGTGGCAGGGCTCGCTGTCCTTCGAGACGCCCATGCTGTGGACCCTGGGCTTCCTGGTGACGTTCGTCTTCGGCGGTCTGACCGGCGTGATGCTCGCGTCGCCCCCGATCGACTTCAGCGTCTCCGACTCGTACTTCGTGGTGGCCCACTTCCACTACGTGGTCTTCGGTACGGTCGTCTTCGCGATGTTCGCCGGCTTCCACTTCTGGTGGCCCAAGTTCACCGGCAAGATGCTCGACGAACGGCTCGGCAAGATCACCTTCTGGACGCTGTTCGTCGGCTTCCACGGCACGTTCCTGGTCCAGCACTGGCTGGGCGCGGGTGGCATGCAGCGCCGGATCCCCGACTACCTGGCGGTGGAGGGCCTCACCACGCTCAACACGGTCTCGACGATCTTCTCGTTCCTGCTGGGATCGTCGCTGCTCCCGTTCTTCTACAACGTGTGGAAGACCGCGAAGTACGGCGAGAAGGTCGAGGTGGACGACCCGTGGGGGTACGGGCGTTCCCTGGAGTGGGCGACATCGTGCCCGCCCCCGCGCCACAACTTCGTGTCGCTCCCCCAGATACGGAGCGAGTCACCGGCGTTCGACCTGCACCACACCGTGGAACGGGAGTTGAGCACGCGATGACGGCACGGGAGGGGGAACGGGCACTGGTCACGCAGATCGAGGGTCACCTGCTGCTGGCGGCGACCCGCGAGGAGGCCCGGAGGGCGGCGGCCCGGGTGGCGGACCGAATGGGGTGGCTGACGGACAGCCAACGGGAGGATCTGGAGGGCCGGTTCGAAGTCGAGTACTTGGCGCTGGCGCGCACCTCCTGGCGCCTTACGGCGAAGCGCGCCGAGGAACTGAGCCTGGCGTACGAGTCCCGGTACCGAATGCTTCGGCGACGTCTTCTGGCAGGGTTCCTGTTGCTCTGCGCCTTCCTGACGGCAACAGCACTGCTGACACCGTTGGCATGAGCGCCCCTGAAAGGGGCGCGGGGCTGTGTCTGATATGCGGCTACCGCCGCGTGTGCGCGACCAGCCACAGCCCACCCGCGCCCGAACAACTACCGCGTCAACTCTGGCTCCACTGCTGGTTGGTCCCGCCATTGCAGGCCCACAGCATCAGCGACGTCCCGTTACTGGTCGCCGCGCCGTACGCGTCCAGGCACAACCCGGCGTTGACGTTCGTGATCGTCCCGTCCGAGTTGACGTTCCACTTCTGGTTGTTCTGCCCGTTGCAGTCCCAGATCACGACCTTGGTACCGTTGGTGGTGCCCAGGTTGTACGCGTCCAGGCACTTGTTGCCGTACACCACCAGCTCCTTGCGGGAGGTGTACGTCCAGGCCTGGTTCTGGCCGCCGCTGCAGTCCCAGAGCTCCGCCTGGGTGCCGTTGGTGATGGTGTTGTTGTAGACGTCGGCGCACCGGCCGGACTGCTTGCCGACGAGCAGCGTCCCGTTGGTGCCCGGCACCGGACTCACCGCGACGGAACCGAGCGCCGGCAGCGAACTCCCGGTGAAGGTCAGCGAGTTGCCGGATCCCTTGCTGAGGTCGACCTGCACCGACACGGTCCCCTGCGAGGATCCGGTCGGCGGGAAGGAGACCGTCGTCGAGGTCTGGCCGTTGACCTGGAGGGTGCCGGTGACGGCGGTGGAGCCGGTGTTGGTGTACGCGACGTCGACCACGTTCAGGCCGGTGCTCGCGGCGCTGACGCCGGTGTACTTGCCGGTGGAGGACGCGCTGTAGCCGGTGCTCGACGCCTCCGTACCGCCGCTCACCTTCAGCATCACCGAGCCGCCGGCCGGGACGCTGGCAGTGTAACTCGTGGCGTACGAGCCGACGTTCGACTGCGTCCACAGGTCTCGGACCGTCGCGGAGGCACCGGTCAGGCCGAGGTCGGACCAGCGGACGGTGATGTTCTGCGCGGCGGAGGTGCGGTTGAGCAGCACGACCGCGCGGTTGCCGGTGCCGGAGAGGACCTTGCCGAAGACCTGGAGGCCGGTGGTGTCCTCGGCGACCTTGACGCCCTGCAGGCCGCGCGGGTCCTGGTCGACGGCGACGACGTCGGAGTTCTTGAGGATGGCGGCCGTCTCGCTGGTCATCGTGGTGAGGTCGTTGCCGGCCAGCAGCGGGGCGCCGGAGATCGCCCAGAGGGCCATGTGGGTGCGGTTCTGGGCCGCCGTGAGGCCTGTCATGCCGACCGTCAGCATGTCGGGGTCGTTGTAGTAGCCGGTGTGCTGGGCGGCCGGGTGCAGCGTCTGGTCGAAGTTGGACAGCACGCTCGCCTGCGACGCCGTACCGCCGTAGTAGTAGATGTCGGTGCTGGTCCGCCACATGGGGGCGAGGCCCGGCGCCCAGTTCCACGGGTTCTGGTAGCCCCAGTTGCAGATGGACAGGGTGAGCGGGCGGCCGGTGGCGGCGGTGGCCTTGGTGACCGCCGAGCTCAGCGACTTGTAGGCGGTCGCCGCGTCCAGGCCCTCGGCGTCGCCGCCGCACCAGTCGACCTTCACGAAGTCGAAGCCCCACTCGGAGAACTGGAGCATGTCCTGGTCGTAGTGGCCCTCGCTGCCGGTGTTCGCGGCGGCGGGGCGGCCGGTCGGGTAGTAGTAGCCGCAGCCGTTGTAGCCCGCGTCGGTGTAGATACCGGCCTTCAGGCCCTTGCTGTGGATGTAGTCGGCGATGGCGCTCATCCCGCCGGGCCACTCACCGGTGTCGACGGTGATGTTGCCGGCACTGTCCCGGGTGCCCTGCCACCAGCCCTCGTCGATGTTGATGTACTTGTATCCGGCGTCCGGCAGCCCGGCCGCGACGAACGCGTCGACCTGCTGCTTGATGACGTCGTAGTCGATCTTCGCGGCGAAGCTGTTCCAGGAGGCCCAGCCCATCGGGGCGGTGGGCACGGAGATCTGCCGGGTCGTCGCCGCCTGGGCCGGTCCGGCGGTGGCGAAGAGGAGCGCGGCGGCGGCCGTCAGGGCCAGGGCGAGGGCGCGTACGGCGGTGGCCCACAGGTGGCGTACGAGACCGCTGTCGGTCGGTCTGGGCGGGGGATACATGCGGCTCCTCCACGGGGGGTGCACGAGGGTCTACGGCTCCGTCATGTTCGAAATTCCGAACGGAGATCGGCCTTCCGAACATGTCGCGCCGACCGTAGAGCCGGCGGAGGGTGAAGTCAACGGATGTGACAGGGGTGAACTCGCCACGCTCCACGGGCCGTTCACCCCATGCCGACCGCGCGCGTACCCGGGCTCACCCGGCTACCGGGCGCCGCTCGACGTCCAGTCCTCCGGGCGCAACATCCCCACCAACAACCGCACGAGTTCCTCCACGACGTCGTCCAGCGTCGCGTCCACCCACCCGGCACTCCAGTCGTGCAGCAATCCGTTCACGCTGCCGATGAAGGCCGTCGCCGCCAGCCGGTAGTCCCGCGGCGCCGCATCACCGCGCGCCACCGCCGCGTTCGCCTCGCCGCATATCAGCTCCACCCACCGCGCCCGCCGTGCGAGGCGCTGCTCCTCCAGCCGCGGGCTGACGCCGATGATCTCGACGAAGGCGATCCGGATACGGCGCGGATCCGAGGTGACGTCCCTGGCGTACGCCCGGAAGAGCACCGTCACCCGCTCCACCAGCGGCAGCGGCTTGGCCTCCGGGAACGCGTCCCGCACCGCTTCCTCGGCCCACCCGTTGACCTCCAGGTGCAGCGCGGCGAGCACGTCCTCCAGTGTGTGGAACTCCTCGTAGAACTGCCGGGTCGACAGGCCGGCCGCCTGGCTGAGCGCGGCGACGGTCGTGGCGCGATATCCCGGTGTGTCGCCGAAGAGCCGGAGCGCCGCGTCCAGGAAGCGCCGACGCCGCTCGGCCTTGCGTTCCTCGGCGGACCGGCCGCCGTAGCGTCCCGTCGGTGCCTTGATCCTGCCCGGCAAGATTGCCCCCTCCGTCATCCGCCCGATGACCAATTTTGTCGTGTACGCCTCTTGTTCGGCGAACCGCCCCCTCCTTGCTTTCCAGTAAGTCCTCGGTGAACGCACCTGTGTCGCACCTTCGGCCTCCGGACCGGTACCGCAACCGGAGGCCGAGGCATGACTCAGAACTTCGCCGCCACCCAGGCGGCCAGCTCGGACCTGGCCGCGTTCAGCAGGGTGGAGCCGGGCGAGGTCGCCCCGTTCGTCACCAGCGCGAAGTGCAGCACGCCGGAGTCCGAGTCGCTGAGCAGCAGTCGGCGGCTGCCCGTGCCACCCGGTTCGGCCGCCACACCGACCGGAGTCGAGGACGTGTACGACGGGGGTGCGTAGACGGTTCCCAGGTCGGACACGACCGTGGTGGACGCGGTCGGGAAGGACGCGGGGAGGTGGAGTTCGGTGGGTGCGGTGGCGCTGCCGGAGCGCCAGACCTGGACGGCGTACTGCCCGGAGCCCACCAGCGCGGCCACGTTCGGCAGCGAGCTGGGCACCGGGTTCCAGGTCAGGGTCGTGGAGCCGTCCCGGGAGCGGTCCTCGTAGGTGAAGGCGAGGGTGGAGCCCGAGGTGGCGCCCGGGTAGATCCGGTCGAGGAGCCTGGCGTCCTGCCGGAGGGTCACCGTGCCGGAGTCGTTCATGGCGACGGCCGAGAGATCCTCGTCGTTCCAGGCGTCACCGGAGGTGAGGACCTTGTCGGGGTTGTCGTTCATCAGCTCGTGGTGGCGGCCGTTGTAGATGTCCCACTGCCACTGGGTGCCGGAGAGCACCGGGCCGGAGGACGCCGGGGTGGACCACCAGGTGGACCCGGGGAGGCGGGAGTCGAGGGCCTGGTACATGGCCTTGTCGACGGTCGGCGCCTTGCCGGCGGTCGTACCCGACAGCGGATGCCCGAACTCGCTGACGATCGCCGTGGTTCCGGCGGCCGAGGCGCGGTCGCGGACGGTGCCGAAGTCGGTCTTGTACTGGCCGTCGGAGGCGTTGCCCCACATCAGGATGCCGGAGATGGCCTTCTGGTCGTAGAAGTGGGTGTTGAAGACATAGCGGGAGCCGAGGGTGCCCGCGTCGAGCAGTCCGCCCTCCTCCTTGGTGACGTTGCCGTTCCAGAAGAGGTTCGGCTCGACGAGGGCGGGCTTGCTGCTCCAGCCGGCCGCGTCCATCCGTGCCCGGAACTTCTGGTAGAAGGGCCACAGCCGGTTCTGCTCCCAGGTGCGGGAGGTCTCACCGGAGTCATAGGAGCCGGCGTACGGCTCGTTGTACGGGTCGAAGCCCACCACGCCCGCGAACTGGTCGGACGTCAGGTGCTGGGCCAGGTAGGTCATGGTGGTCTGAGCCGTGGCCAGGAAGGCGTCCTGGAGGCCGTAGTTGTTGTGCCAGAAGTCGTACTGGCCCTCCTGCACTGCCGCGTTCTGGGTGATGTTCTGACCCCAGAGGAGGCAGATGCCGCAGTACTCGGTCGGGTAGTCCCCGAGCTCCACCGCCCACGCGGGAGCGCCGTCGCCCGTGTACCAGCTGCCCGAGTTGAACAGGTAGCGGGAGTACAGGTCCTGGTGGAAGTCGGGGAAGACGCGGATGCCGGCGTCGAGGAACGCCTGCATCTGCGCGGTGACGGCGGCCAGGTAGGCGGTGTCCACCTGGCCCTTGGCGGGTTCGGCGTGCGCCCAGGAGAGCAGGAAGCGCACGGCGTTGCCGCCGCCGAGGGCACGCAGTGCGGTGGCGGACTTCTTCGCGTCGGTGACGGAGGCGAACGGCAGGCCGCTGTTCTCCTCCAGCTTGGTCTCGCCGGAGACGTTGTAGCCGCGCAGCACCACCTCACGGCCCTGGCCGTCGACGAACCGGCCGTTCTGCACGGTGAGCGAGGTGCCGTCGAACCATAGGGAGTCGGACGGGGTGGCTGCGGTGGCGGACGGGGTGCCCGCCACCGCGAGGAATCCACAGAGGACAACCAGGACAACGATCAAACGCGCCCGGATAGTAGTCATGTCCACTACAGTCTGGTGATTTCCGGACACCGTCAATACTTCTGACTCATGAGTAAGTTGAATACCTGCCTGGCACTTGTGGCTCAGCCGCTGACCCGGCCCGTCACGTTCAACAGGTACTCCTTCCGGCTGAGCGGATTGTGATCGGTCCGTGCGCGTTCGGGGACCGTTCCGTGCGAGACGGGCGCGTAGTGGTCGAACGCGCTCTCCAGCTCGCCCTCGCCCCGGGTCAGCCCTGGCAGCAGTTGCTCCAGCCGGTGCACCCGGCCGGCGGGCACCGCACCCTCCAGAAGGCAGAGCGGCCCCTGCGCCACTGTCTGCTGGGGCAGCGCGCCGAGCCGGGTGAGCACCGGCAGCAGCGCGCCCAGCGTGTCCGCCGGGGCCTCCAGCCGGAACCGGTGCATCGGCTCGTGCACCCGGGTACCGGCCCGCCGCAGCGCATCGGTCAGCACCAGCGGGGTCAGCCCCCGGAAGTCGTAGCCCGTGCTCGACATGCTCTTGTCGAAACCCTGGTGGGCATGGCTCTGCCGAGGCGAGTAACCGGAGTGGGTCATGGTCACCGTGCAGTCGGGGATCCGCCAGCCGTGCAGCCCCTGCCCGAGGGTCTCGCGCACGGTGTCCTCGACGGCCTTGAAGAAGGCGTACGGCATCGAGCCCAGCTCCACCTCCAGCCGGAAGCCGACGCCGGTGCCGGGCGGGGCCGGCTCCACCCGCAGGCCGACCGTCGCCAGGAAGGGGTTGCCGTCCTTCTTGTTGAACTCGACGGCGGCTCCCCTGCCGGTGAGGCGTTCGACGCAGATGGTGGTCGTCTCCCGGAAGGTGACGTCGAGACCGTACTCGTCGGCGAGAGTCGCCTGGACGACCTCCTTCTGGACCTCGCCGTAGAGGGAGACGGAGGTCTCCTGCCGTACCTCGTCGTGCCGGACGTCGATCAGCGGGTCCTGCTCGGCGAGCTGGGTGAGCGCGACATGCAGGGCGCGGCGGTCGGTGGCCGGTCCGGGGACGACGACGGTCTCCAGGGTCGGGGGCGCGAAGTGGTGCTCGGGAGCCCGTCCCGGCGCGCCGAGCGCATCGCCGATACGGATGCCTCCGAGCCCCCACACCTTGACGATCCGCCCGGCACCGGCACTGTCCTGCCGTAGCTCCGCACCCCGCTCGGCAACACTCAGCGCGGTGACCCGCCCCTCCGGCCGCCCGGCCTGGACCCCGCCACCGCCCGCCCGGCCCCCCTCGCGGACGCCCACGGCCCGGCCTTCCTCACGGGCACCGCCGCCCCGGCCGACCGCCCCGTCCTCCGGCGCCTCCCGGCCGCCGTCCCCGAAGGGGATCCGGTCGCGGACCCGGAGGGCGCCGGTGAAGATGCGCGCGTAGGCGATCTTCTCGCCCGCCGGGCCGCGTTCGACCTTGAAGACCGTGGCCGACAGCGGTCCGGCCGGGTCGCCGTCCGCGGCGGGGAGCAGCCGTTCGACGCCCGTGATCAGGTCGGGTACCCCGGCGCCCGTGACGGCGGAGCCGAAGTAGACCGGGTGGACCAGGGTCCGACGGGTCTGGTCGGCGAGCGCGGCGCGCAGCCGGCCGTCGGGGACCTCGCCGTCCAGGTACGCGGCGAGCAACGCGTCGTCGTGGTCGGCGAGCACATCCACCGCACCCGGGTCGAGGCCGGGCTCGAAGCGGGCGGCGCGGGTGCCGAGCGCGACCGGTCGCCCCATCGGGACGAGCGGGACGGCGAGCCTGCGGGCGAGCTGGGCGAGTACGGCCTCGTGCCGGGCGCCGCGCCGGTCGATCTTGTTGACGAAGACCAGCGTGGGGATGCGCAGCCGCCGCAGTGTCCGCATGAGCACGCGGGTCTGCGCCTGGACGCCCTCCACCGCCGAGACGACCAGGACCGCGCCGTCCAGCACCCCGAGGACCCGTTCCACCTCGGCGATGAAGTCCGGGTGGCCCGGGGTGTCGATGAGGTTGACGGTCACGCCGTCGAGGGGGAACGACACGACCGCGGACTTGATGGTGATGCCGCGCTGCCGCTCCAGGGCGAGGGTGTCGGTCCGGGTGCTGCCGTCGTCGACACTGCCGATCTCGTCGATGACCCCGGCCGCATGCAGCAGCCGTTCGGTCAGACTGGTCTTACCTGCGTCGACATGCGCGAGAATTCCGAGATTGAGCAGATGCACTGAGTGTGATGTCCTTCGGCATGGGTGGGGTTCCTTCCTGGGTGGACATGCACGCAGTGCGCATCGGTGGTCCTCTCGGTGAGCTGTCGGGGCATCAGGTCAGTGGGAAGTGCAGCAGGGCGCCTCACCCGACGGCAACGGATTAACGTTCAACGAAAGACCTGTTCCGTCCGTCGAACACTATGAACACAACGCCCGGGCCATGGTTCCGGTCCCGGCCCGCTCCCTAGCATCGCCGCGGACGGCGCGACGAAGCGCCGACGAGGACAGGGAGCCGCGCCTTGGACAGGTCGAGAACCCCCGCACGGATCCGCCGGGCGAGCCGCCGGCGTACCGGACTGCTCGCCTCGCTGGCGGCGGCCCTCACCGCCGCCTTCGCCGGCGCCCCTCCCGCACAGGCGGAGACGCCACCGCCGGCCGCCGTCTCGTGCCCGGCGGAACTCGACGGCAAGGCCACCTGTTACACCGGCCAGGACACCCACGGCGCCTACTACGCCATCGCCGTCCCCGAGCACTGGAACGGCTCCCTGGTCGTGCACGCCCACGGCGGCCCCGACCTCGGCACCGGCTCGGACCCGGCGCGCAGCGTCGACGACCTGGCCCGCTGGTCGGTGATGGTGAAGGAGGGCTACGCCTGGGCGGGTTCGTCCTACCGCAGGGGCGGCTACGGCACCCGCATGGCCGCCGAGGACACCGAGAACGTGCGCCGGCTGTTCGTCGGGAACTTCGGGAAGCCGCGGCGGACGTTTGTGCACGGCCAGTCCTGGGGCGGAGACGTCGCCGCCAAGGTCGTCGAGGTGTACGGCAGGCGGGGCGGACCGTACGACGGGGCACTGCTCACCAGCGGTGTCCTCGGCGGCGGGTCCCGGGGTTACGACTACCGCGTCGACCTCCGCGTCGTCTACCAGTACTACTGCCACAACATGCCCCGGCCGACCGAACCCCAGTACCCGCTGTGGCAGGGGCTGCGCGCGGACTCGACGCTGACGACGGCCGGACTGCGCGCCCGGCTCCAGGAGTGCACGGGCTACGCCTCGGCCCCGCAGGAACGCACCGCCCTCCAGCAGCACAACCTCGACGACATCCTCGCCGTCACCGGCGTTCCCGAGCGCACCCTGGAGTCGCATCTGCGGTTCGCGGTCTTCACGTTCCGGGACATCGTGCGCGACCGGCTCGGCGGCCGTAATCCGTTCTCGAACCAGGGTGTTCGGTACTCGGGGTCGCACGACGACAAGGCCCTCAACGCCGGGGTCGAGCGGTTCGGCGCCGATCCGACGGCGGTCCGCGACCTGTCCTACGACAGCGATCTCACCGGCAAGGTGGCGATCCCGGTGCTCACGATGCACGCGATCGACGATCCGACGGCGTTCGTGGAGCACGAGGCGGCCTACCTGGCCACCCTGCGCGGCGCGCACCGGGACCGCCACCTCGTGCAGACGTTCACCCACGAGTCCGAGCACAGTGCGCTGAGCGACGCGGAGTACGCCAACTCGATCGCGGCACTGGACGGTTGGGTGCGCACGGGCCGGAAGCCGACCCCCAGGACGATCGCGGACTCGTGCGCCGCGTTCGACCGGGTCTACGCCACAGGCTGCTTCTACGACCCGGACTTCCACCCCGCCTCCTACGCCTCCCGGGTCCGCCCGAGGCCGGGCGGACTGCGCTGGCCGGCCATGACGGCGGCGCAGGAGAAGCGGTGGAGCAGGACCGACGGGGTGGGGATCGCACCCTGACGGATCCCGGGAGATCCTCCGCGCGCCCTTTCACGGCGCCGGCCGGCGCTGCGGCAGCCGGTGGAGTGTCACCTCCGTCAGCGCGCCGTCGGCGATGGTCGCGGTGAGGTACGTGCAGTGCGGCTGGCGGCGGCGGTCGGTGGGCGAGCCGGGGTTGAGGAGGCGCAGGCCGGCCGGGGCCGTGGTGTCCCAGGGGATGTGGCTGTGCCCGAAGACCAGGACGTCCAGGTCCGGGAAGCGGGCGGCACAGCGGGCCTCGCGCCCCTGGGCGGGACCGGTCTCGTGGATCACGCCGAAGCGCAGGCCACCCAGGTCGGCGTAGGCGACCTCGGGGAGCCGGGCGCGCAGGCCGGGGCCGTCGTTGTTGCCGTAGACCGCGATCAGTCGGCGGCTGTGGCTCTCCAGCAGGTCGAGGGTGGCCTCGTCGACCCAGTCGCCGGCATGCAGGACGACGTCCGCGCGTGGGAGTTCAGCAAGGAGCCGGTCCGGGAGCCGCTTGGCGCGCACCGGGAGGTGCGTGTCGGAGGTGAGGAGCAGACGCACGGGGCCAGCCTAACGACCGCACGAGATCTTCAGCCTGAACTTAACAGTTCCAGCTGGACAGTTTCTGCTGACGGTCCTAGGGTGGCCCGCATGGCTCAGATCTCCGACTCCGCGACGCGCACGGCGCGCAACCTGCGCGTGGTGTTCAGCAGACTGCGCCGCCGCATCCGGGAGGTCGCCCAGGACGCGGACCTCACCCCGTCCCAGGAATCGGCGCTCACCCTGGTCTCCAAGCACGGCGCCGCCACGGCCAGCGCCCTGGCCTCCGCCGAGGGGGTGCGGCCGCAGTCGATGGCGACCACACTGGCCGCCCTCGACCAGCAGGGACTGATCCGCCGCAGCCCCGACCCCACCGACGGCCGCCGCCAGCTGGTCACCCTGACCGAGGCCGGGCAGGCCCGTGTCGAGGGCAACCGGCAGGTGCGCGACGAGTGGCTGGCCCGCGCCTTCCAGGAGCGCTACACCGAGGAGGAACGCCAGACCATGCTCACCGCGTTCGAACTGCTGGAACGGCTCTCGCGGCCGTGATACCGAGGCTCGCCGGACGCACCCCGCAGGAAACCCGCCCCGCCCCCGACGGCTTCGACCGGCGGCTCATCGCGCCGATGATCCTGGGTTCCGTACTGAACCCGATCAACTCCTCGATGATCGCCGTGGCCCTGGTGCCGATCGGCATCACCTTCGGGGCCCCGCCCGCCGAGACGGTGTGGCTGGTCTCCGCGCTCTACCTGGCGACGGCCGTGGGCCAGCCGGTGATCGGGCGGCTGGTGGACATGTACGGGCCGCGCCGGCTCTACCTCGCCGCCACGGCCCTGGTGGGCGTCGCCGGCCTGATGGGCGCGCTGGCACCCTCGCTGGGCGTGCTGATCGCCTCCCGGGTGCTGCTCGGGTTCGGCACGTCGGCGGCGTTCCCGGCGGCGATGCGGCTGACCCGGAGCGAGGCCGAACGCACCGGGCAGGACAGCCCGGCCGGGGTGCTCACCGCGCTCGCCGTGTCCGCGCAGACCGTGGCCGTGATCGGCCCGACGCTGGGCGGGCTGCTGATCGGCGCCGGCGGCTGGCACCTGGTGTTCACCGTGAACGTGCCGCTCTCGGCGGCCTGTCTGGTCCTGGGCGTGCTGTGGCTGCCGAAGGCCGAACCCGCCGAGCGGCACCAGCGCATGGACCTTCCCGGCATGGCCCTCTTCGCCTTCCTGCTGGTCTCCCTCATGCTCTTCCTGATGGACCCGCGGCTGGACCGCTGGTACCTGCCGGCCCTGACCCTCCTCGCGGCCGCCGCCTTCGCGGGCCGGGAACTGCGCGTCCCGGACCCGTTCGTCGACCTGCGCGTCCTCGGCGGCAACGGCCCGCTCATCGCCACCTACGTACGGCAGTTCCTCGCCAACGTCACCTCCTACGCCTTCCTGTACGGCTACACGCAGTGGCTGGAGGAGGGCCGCGGGCTCAGCGCCTCCACCGCGGGGCTCGTGCTGCTGCCGCTGTCGGGCGCCGCGCTGGTCGTCGCCTCGCTCACCGGCCGCCGCGAGGCGATCCGCGCCAAGCTGCTGACCGGCTCCGTGCTGCAGATCGCGGGCTGCGCCGCGCTGCTGCTGTTCGACGCCCACAGCCCGGTCTGGGTGCTGCTCGCCACCGGAGTGCTGCTGGGCATACCGCAGGGCCTGCTCGGCCTCGCCGCGCAGAACGCGCTCTACCGGCAGGCCGGCCCGGAGCGGATCGGCTCCGCCGCCGGGCTGCTGCGCACCTTCATGTACCTCGGCGCGCTGGGTGCCTCCGCCGCCACCGCGACGTTCTTCCCGCACCGCGCCGACACGGGCGGGCTGCACGGCCTGGCCCTGTTCATGCTCGCCGGCTCCGCACTGCTGCTGGCGATCACCCTGCCGGACCGTTCCCTGGCCCGGCTCACCCCGCAACCCCGTCAAGCCCCCCGAAAGGCCTGATCCACCCCATGTCTCTGAGCACCCTCGACCCGCGTACCGCCCTTGTCGTCATCGACCTCCAGCAGGGCATCGTGGGGATGCCCACCCAGCCGTACTCCGGAGCCGAGGTCGTGGCCCGCAGCGTCGAGCTGGCCGACGCCTTCCGCGCCCAGAACCTGCCCGTGGTCCTGGTCCGGGTGTCCTTCGCCGCCGACGGCGCCGACGCCGTCCCGGGCCGCACCGAGCGCCAGCCGCGCGGTCTCGCCTTCCCGGAGGGCTGGGACATCGTCGTCGACGAGCTCTCCGGCCACGACGGCGACATCCACATCACCAAGCACAACTGGAGCGCCTTCCACGGCACCGCCCTGGACGTCCAGCTGCGCCGCCGGGGCGTCACCCAGATCGTCCTGACCGGCATCGCCACCAGCATCGGCGTGGAGTCCACCGCCCGCGACGCCTATGCCCACGGCTACCACGTGACGCTCGCCACGGACGCCATGGCCGACGCCGACCCGGAGGCGCACCGCGGCAGCGTGGAGCGGGTCTTCCCGCGGCTCGGCGAGTCCGGCAGCACGGCCGAGGTTCTGGAGCTGCTCGCCAAGACCCATGGCTGAGACCGCTGCTGAGCAGGTCTTTTGACGCACGGATGACGCTTCACAACCCGGTCTTACCCGGAGGCGGGATCCGCCCGCGGACAGGGCCGGGTTAGCATTCGCCCACATGTAGATGCCGTCCAGACAAATGGGCGGCTTATCCCAGGGGGCTAGGAAGCCGGATGCCGGTCAAGGTCAGTGTTGTCGTCCCTGTCTACAATCCGGGGCCCTATATCGAGGACTGCATCGCCTCGGTGCTGCGGCAGTCGCTGCCGCGCGACGAGTACGAAGTGATCTTCGTGAACGACGGCTCCAGCGACGGGACCCCGGCCCGGCTCGACGCGCTCGCCGCCGAGCACCCGCACGTCCACGTCATCCACCAGGAGCCCTCCGGCTGGTCCGGCAAGCCGCGCAACGTCGGCATCGAGGCCTCCAAGGGCGAGTTCGTGATGTTCGTCGACAACGACGACTTCCTCGGCGACGAAGCCCTGGAGCGGATGTACGACTACGGCGTCGAGAACGAGGCCGACCTGATCATCGGCAAGATGGCCGGCAAGGGCCGCCCGGTGCCGGTGGAGCTGTTCCGCCACAACCACCCGCGGGCCACCGTCGAGAACGCCCCGCTGATGGACAGCCTGACCCCGCACAAGATGCTGCGCCGGTCCTTCCTGGACCGCATCGGGCTGCGCTTCCCCGAGGGCCGCAGGCGGCTGGAGGACCACGTCTTCGTCGCCGAGGCGTACCTGCGCGCGTCGAACATCTCCGTGCTCGGCGACTACGTCTGCTACTACCACCTCAAGCGCGACGACGCCTCCAACGCCGGCTTCCAGCGCTTCGACCCGGTCGGCTACTTCGCCAACCTCCGTGAGGCCCTCGACGTCGTCGAGCGCTACACCGAGCCCGGCCACAGGCGCGACCTCATGTTCCGCCGCTGGCTGCGCAGCGAGATGGGCGAGCGGCTGCGCGGCAAGCGGTTCCTGAAGCTGCCTGACGACTACCGCAGGGAGCTTTTCGACGAGATCCACAAGGTGATCGCCGAACGCATGGGCCCCTCCGTGTTCGCCCTCCTTGAGCCGGCCCACCGGGTGGTCACCGAGCTGGCCGGCGCCGGCCGCTACGACGACGTGCTCGCGCTCGCCGAGTGGGAGGCGTCCATCGGCCCCTCGACGGCCCTGGAGAGCATCACCTGGGACGGCGGCGCGCTGAAGGTCGACTTCACTGCCGAGTACAGCGCGGACGGCGCGCCCAAGACCTACCCGGCCGACACCGCCGTCGTCCCGCTCGACGGGCCGCCGGAGACCGTCGCCGACGCCGTCGCGCGGCTGGAACGTGGCACCGCCGCCCGCTTCGCGAAGGCCAACGTCGACCTGATGATGCGGGAGCGCGAGACCCACGCGCAGTTCTTCCAGCCGGTCGAGATCACCCGCGAGACGCTGCCCGTAGAGGGCGAGCCCGGCCGTGTCCGGCTCGTGGTCAGGGCCACGGCCACCGTGGACCCGGCCACCGCCGCCAGCGGCACCCCGCTGCCGGCCGGGCTGTGGGACGCGTTCGTCCGGCTGACCATCGGCGGCTGGACCCGGGAGTACCGGCTGTTCCCGGTGTCCAGGGAGCCGTTCCCCGCGATGCCGTTCCCGGGCGTGGTCGGCGGTCGCCGGGTGCTGCCGTACTGGACGGTCAAGGACAACTTCGCGCTCGACGTCGACATGGCGAGCAAGCGGCTGGGCTTCGGCGCGTTCGAGCCCCAGGACTTCACCGTCGCGGGCGACCGGCTGCGCGCCGTGCTGCCGTTCCATGTCGCCGGTGACGTCAAGGGGTCGGTCCGGCTGACCGGCCCGAAGCCCGCCACCGAGGTGCTGGAGGTGCCGGCCACGCTGTCGCCCGCCGAGGGCGGCGGCGCGGTGCTGGACGCCCCGCTGCCGGTGCGGTCGCTCCAGGAGGGCCGCTGGCGGCTCGCGCTGTGCCTGGTCGCGGACGCGCCCGAGCCGCGCTTCTTCACGCTGCCGCTCGTCGTCCGCAACTCCCCCGAGGGCCTGAAGGTGGCCAAGCCGGCCTCGAAGAAGCCCGGGGCGGCCGCGCCCAAGCCCGCCGCCAAGCCGAAGCCCAGGCCGAGCGCGGCCCGCCGTCTCGCCCGCAAGCTCCCGCTGCCGGTGCGCCGCGCACTGGTCAGGGTCCTGGGCAGGGGCAAGCCCGCACGACAGGAAGGCAAGTAAGAACCGTGCGACCGCTGGACATCGAAGGCGCCTGGGTCCAGGAGCCGAAGGTCTTCCCCGACGACCGTGGCAGCTTCCACGAGTGGTTCAGGGCCGGGGAGTTCCGTGAGGCCCTCGGCTACGACCTCGACCTCGCCCAGGCCAACTGCTCGGTCTCCCGGCGGGGCGTGCTGCGCGGCATCCACTTCGCCGACGTGCCGCCGAGCCAGTCCAAGTACGTCAAGTGCGTACGCGGGGCCGTGCTGGACGTCGTCGTGGACATCCGGGTCGGCTCCCCCACGTTCGGCCGCTGGGAGGCCGTACGGCTGGACGAGGAGAACCGGCACGCGGTGTTCCTCTCGGAGGGCCTCGGGCACGCGTTCATGGCGCTGACCGACGACGCCACCGTGGTGTACCTGTGCTCGGCCGGGTACGCGCCGGGCCGCGAGCACGGCATCGACCCGCTCGACCCCGGGCTGGGCATCGAGTGGCCGGAGGGCATCGAGCCGGTGCTGTCGGAGAAGGACGCCGAGGCGCCGTCCCTGGCGGAGGCGGAGGCGTCCGGGCTGCTGCCGGCGTACGCGGACTGCCTGGCGTACTACGAGCGGTTGCGGGCCTGAACACGCCGAGGGGGGCCGAGCCGTGGCTCGGCCCCCCTCGGGTGGGCGGTGTCAGGACTTGGCGTAGCGCTGCTTCAGCGCGCTGCGCTTGTTGCTGCCCTCGGCATTCCTGCCCTTTTCGATGATCACCAGGTTGTGGTAGAAGTGCACGCCGACGACATTGAGGTCCGTGTACGTCGGCTGATAGTTCTCGGTCACGAATTCTTCGTAATTCAGCCCGTCCACCAGCCGCTTCAGCATCCCCATACTGGTGTGCGCGGCGTCGAGATCCTCGCTGCCCTGCCATTCGGGCCAGTACGACGACTGCGTGTCCTCGACGATGTAGATGCCACCGTCCTTGAGCCGGGGGAAGAGCGTGGCGAACGTCGTGAGCACATGCGGACTACGGTGACTGCCGTCGTCGATGATGACGTCCAGCTCACCGATCTTGTCGACGACGGCGTTCAGGGACGACGGATCGGACTGGTCTCCGATGAACGTCGTGATGCGGTCCTCGTCGACAAATGACTTGTCCTGGATGTCCATTCCGAAAATCCGCGCCTTCGGGAAGAACTGCTTCCACATGCGCAGGGACGCACCGCCCTGACCTGGCCTGTTGTACCCGCCGATGCCGATTTCCAGCAGGTTGAACGACTCGTTCTTCAGGTGCCCGAGATGGCGCTGGTAGTGCTGGGTGTAGCGGTGTATTCCCCACTTGTCCGTCTTGAAGTGCTGGGCGAGTTTGTTGAGATCCCCGGAGATCGCGTCCAGCCCTGTCGGCTTGGCCGGTTTGGCCGGCTGGGCGGACAAGCGCCGCTTCAGTCGTCGCAGGACCCGCACATTCTTCTCACCCAGTACGGACTTTACGGTCGCTCGCATCGACATCGCGGGACAAATCCTTTCCCTACCCGACCCACAAGACATTCAAAGCATCATCGTAGTGAACCGGGGCCATCCACAAGGGGCTAACGCGACGGCCTGTGAAAAAGGCCCGGCGGGCTCCGGAATTTCCATACACCGCAGGGCGGCCGACAGGCTCGGTGAACCGTCGGCCGCCCTGCGGCAGGTAGGCGGGTAGGTGCGAAGTGCCTTATGCGGACATCTCCTTGCGGATGTGCGGCAGCCCCTCCGCCAGGGCCTCACGCCAGTCCCGCGGCGGTTCCAGAGCGACCTCGGCCCACCGGTCGTGCCCGAGGGCGCTGTACGCGGGGCGGGGTGCCGGGCGGACGAACGCCGCACTGGTGGTGGGGCGCACCCGTTCCGGGTCGGCGTCGAGGAGGCGGAACACCTCACGGGCCAGCTCGCACCAGGTGGCCGTGCCGGAGTTGGTGCCGTGGAAGACGCCGTGCGCGTGGGCGTCCCGCCCGAGGCGGGGGCCGAGGTCGGCGATCCGGGCGGCCAGGTCCGCGCTCCAGGTGGGCTGGCCGCGCTGGTCGTCGACGACGTCGAGGGTGTCCCGGCGGGACTCCAGCTCGATCATCGTGCGCACGAAGTTCTTTCCGTGCGTGCCGTACAGCCAGGCCGTGCGGACCACCGCGCTCGCGCCCGGGAGTTCCGTCAGGACGGCCCGCTCGCCCGCGAGCTTGGTGCGCCCGTAGGCGGTGCGCGGGGCGGTGGGGTGGTCCTCCGGGTACGGGCTGGTGCGGGCGTCGCCGTCGAAGACGTAGTCCGTGGAGACATGGACGAGGCGGGCGCCGTGCCGGGCGGCGGCGCGGGCCAGCAGGCGCGGGCCCTCGCCGTTGATCAGCAGGGCCCGCTCCTCGTCGGTCTCGGCGTCGTCGACGGCCGTGTACGCGGCGCAGTTCACCACCAGGTCGGGCCGGTGCCCGGCGAGTGCCGACGCCACCGAGTCGGCGCTGGTGACGTCGAGGTCGGCGCGGCCCAGGGCCACCACCTCCGCGCCCCGGCGGGTGAGTTCCTCGACCATGTCGTGGCCGAGCATCCCGCCCGCGCCGGCGACGAGCCACTTCATCAGTGCTTCTCCTGCTCCTTGCGGGACTCCAGAGCGGCGCGTTCCTTCAGCGGCTCCCACCAGTCCCGGTTGTCGCGGTACCAGGCGACGGTGGCGGCCAGGCCGGAGGTGAAGTCGTGCTTGGGGGTGTAGCCCAGCTCGTCGTGGATCTTGCTCCAGTCGACGGAGTAGCGCTGGTCGTGGCCCTTGCGGTCGGCGACGCGGTCGACGCGGTCCCAGCCCGCGCCGCAGGCTTCCAGGAGGAGGCCGGTGAGCTCCTTGTTGCTGAGCTCGGTGCCGCCGCCGATGTTGTAGACCTCGCCGGCCCGGCCGCCGGTGCGGACCAGGTCGATGCCCTGGCAGTGGTCCTCGACGTGCAGCCAGTCGCGGACGTTGCTGCCGTCGCCGTACAGGGGCACGTTCTTGCCGTCGAGGAGGTTGCTCACGAAGAGCGGGATGACCTTCTCGGGGAACTGGTGCGGCCCGTAGTTGTTGGAGCAGCGGGTGACGCGGACGTCCAGGCCGTGGGTGCGGTGGAAGGCCAGCGCGAGCAAGTCCGAGGAGGCCTTGGAGGCGGAGTACGGCGAGTTCGGCTGGAGCGGGTGGCTCTCGGGCCAGGAGCCGGTCTCGATGGAGCCGTAGACCTCGTCGGTGGAGACGTGCACGAACGGGCCGACGCCGTGCCGCAGGGCCGCGTCGAGGAGGGTCTGGGTGCCGACGACGTTGGTGCGGACGAACGCGCCCGCCCCGTCGATGGAGCGGTCGACGTGCGACTCTGCCGCGAAGTGCACCACCTGGTCGGCCTCGGCCATGAGCCTGTCGACCAGCTCGGCGTCGCAGATGTCGCCCTGCACGAAGGTCAGGCGGGGATGCGACTCGGGCAGGTTGGTGAGGGTGCCCGCGTAGGTGAGCTTGTCCACCACGGTGATGTGCGGCGCGTCGGGGGCGTTGTCGGCGAGCAGGCCGCGGACGTACGTGGAGCCGATGAAGCCGGCGGCGCCGGTGACGAGGAGGTTCATGAACGGATCTGCACCTTGCTGTGGTCTCCGAGAACGAGGCGGTGGGCGCTGGGGGTACCGGCGGCAGGAGTCACCTCGACATGCCGGCCGATCAGCGAGGACTCGATCCGGCCCACCCCGTCGATGGAGGAGTCCCGCAGCACTATGGAGAACTCCAGCTCACTCTCGGTGATCCGGCAGTTCTCGGCGATCGACGTGAAGGGGCCCACGTAGGAGTCGCCGACGACGGTCCCGGCGCCGATCACGGCCGGGCCGACGATCCGGGAGTTGGTGACGCGGGCGCCCGCCTCGACGACCACCCGGCCGACGATCTGGCTGGTCTCGTCGACCTCGCCGTCGATGCGCGGCTCCTGCGCCTCCAGGACGGTCCGGTTGACCTCCAGCATGTCGACGACGTTGCCGGTGTCCTTCCAGTAGCCCTTGATGACCGTGGAGCGCACGTCGGCGCGCTGGTCGATGAGGTGCTGGATGGCGTGGGTGATCTCCAGCTCGCCGCGCCAGGACGGCTTGATGGCGCGCACGGCGTCGTGGATGGCCGGCGTGAACAGGTAGACGCCGACCAGGGCGAGGTCGCTCTTCGGTTCCTGCGGCTTCTCCTCCAGGCCGATCACCTGGCCGTCGGCGTCCAGCTCGGCGACACCGAAAGCCCGCGGGTTGGGCACGTGGGTGAGGAGGATCTGGGCGTCGGGACGGGTGTCGCGGAACTCGCCGACCAGTCCGCTGATGCCGCCGACGATGAAGTTGTCGCCGAGGTACATGACGAAGTCGTCGTCGCCGAGGAAGTCCCGCGCGATCAGCACGGCGTGGGCGAGGCCCAGCGGGCGTTCCTGGGGGATGTAGGTGACGTCGAGGCCGAACTTCGACCCGTCGCCGACCGCTTCCTCGATCTCGGCGGCGGTGTCGCCGACGATCATCCCGACCTGGGTGACACCGGCGGCGGCAAGGGATTCGAGCCCGTAGAACAGCACGGGTTTGTTCGCCACCGGCACGAGCTGTTTCGCCGATGTATGGGTGATCGGCCGCAGCCGTGTACCGGCACCGCCGGAGAGCACCAAAGCCTTCATTCACTACACCTTATAGGTGAACATCTGGTTGAGACGTTCTTCTGTTTTCCTGCTGGGTTACGACAGTATGGCCTTGGTGCTGATGCCATGTGGCCACGAGGCGCCCCGAAGTGGCATCTCGTCCGTTTTGTACGATGATTTCGGCGCACGTTCCGGCGCGGCTCAGGAGCCCTCCGGCCAGGCGGCCGCGCGTTCCACCTCCGCCTCGACCTCGGACCGCACCCGGCCCTCGTCGCGGGCGTACTCGCTCAACGCGGTCAGTTCGTCGCGGGCGAGGTCGCGCCAGGCGCGCAGGGCGGTCTCGTAGGTCTCGGACTGGGCGCCGCCCGGCTGTTGCAGGGCCGGCGGTCCATAGGTGTCCCGCAGTTCCAGGACCTTGTCGTGGGCCGCGTCGGCCGCGCGGTGCTTCGCCACGAGTTCTTCGAAGGTGTGTGCCACATCAAGGACATTAAGGACGGTCGGTTCACCGCGCCTCCCGAGAGAGCCGGGTGACCGCCCCCGTGCCCCTCAGTCCTCCAGGACGAGATCCGCCCACACCTGTTTGCCGCCGCTGACCGGCACGGTCCCCCAGGCGGCCGACACGGCCTCGACGAGCAGGATCCCCCGCCCGCCGGTGGCCTCCCAGCCGATGCTGGCGGGCTTCACCGGGCTGCGCGGTGAGGCGTCGGCGACGGCGATCCGCAACCGGTGGTCGACCAGGGTCAGGTCGAGCCGGACCGGGCCGTCGGTGTGGATCAGGGCGTTGGTGACGAGTTCGGAGACCACCAGCAGGGCCGTGTCCATGGCGTCGTCGGTGACGCTCCAGGAGCGCAGGGTGCGGCGGCTGAAGCGGCGGGCGTGCCGGGCCGCCTCCGGGACCCGCCACACCGTCCAGCTCTCCCGCAGCGGGCGCACGGCCATGCCGTCGTAGCGCATCAGCAGCAGGGCGACGTCGTCGGTGCGGTGGGCGTTGCCGAGCAGGCCGTCGGCGACCAGCCCGAGGTGGCTGGGATCGGAGGCGCCGAGGTGGCGGGCGAAGCGTTCCATGCCGTCGTCGATGTCGGTGTCGGGGGACTCGACCAGACCGTCGGTGGTGAGCGCGAGCAGGGTGCCGGGGCGCAGGCTGAGCTGGGTCATGGGGAAGTCGGCCTGGTCCACCACGCCGAGCGGGGGGCCGCCCTCGGCCGTGGCGATCTCGGTGGTGCCGTCCGGGTGCCGCAGGACCGGCTGCAGATGCCCGGCGCGCACGCACCAGGCGGTGCCGGCCTCCATGTCGACGTCGACGTAGCAGCAGGTGGCGAAGAGGTCGCTCTCCATGTCCATGAGGAGCCGGTTGGTGTGCGAGACGACCACGTCGGGGGTGTGCCCCTCGGCCGCGTAGGCGCGCAGCGCGGTGCGCATCTGGCCCATCAGGGTGGCGGCCGCGGCGCTGTGGCCCTGGACGTCGCCGATGACGAGGGCGACGTGGTTGTCGGTCAGCGGGATCACGTCGTACCAGTCGCCGCCCACCTCCAGGCCCTCGGTGGGGGGCAGATAGCGGGCGACGGCGAGCGCGCCGGGCAGCCGGGGCAGCCGGCGGGGCAGCAGGGCGCGCTGGAGCATGCCGACCAGTTCGTGCTCGGCGTCGAAGGCGTGGGCGCGCATCAGGGCCTGCCCGGCGAGGCCGGCGGCGGCGGTGAGCAGGGCGCGTTCGTCGGATCCGAAGTCGTGCGGGCTGTCCCAGCCGATCAGGCAGATCCCGGCCATCCGGCCGCCGGCGGGCAGCGGGAGGACGGCGAGGCCGCCGGGGCCGACCTCGGCGAGGGCGGGTTCCAGGGCGGTCGTGACGGGCCAGATCCGGGGGCGGCCCTCGCGCAGGGCGGTGGCCAGGGTGGGCATGGCGCGCACCGGTGCGTCCGGCCATTCGGTGCGCCATTCGGTGCGCCACAGCTCGGGCCAGGACTCGGCGGCGGGCGGGTCCAGGACGGTGACGACCAGACGCTCGTTCTCCAGTTCGGCCAGGGCGATGCGGTCGGCCTTGAGCGGTCCGCGCAGGGCGGTGGCGACGGCCTGGCTGACGTCCTTGACCGTGCCGGCGGTGGCCAGCGCGGCGGCGAGCCGCTGCACCCGGGCCACGTCGGTGACGTCGGAGCGGAGCGTGGAGGCGTCGGCGACGGTGCCGGCCAGCCGGGCGGGGCGCCCCTCGGCGGCAGGCACCATGCGGCCGCGCAGCCGCAGCCACCTGGGCGAGCCGGAGGGCTCCAGGATCCGGAACTCCAGCTCGCGGTCGCCGATGGACATGTGGTCGGCCTCGACCACGGACATCAGGGCGGGCACGTCCTCGGGCAGGGTGCGGCCCAGCAGGGTCTCGACCTTGCCGTCGAAGTCGTCCCGGCTCATGCCGAAGAGGCCGAGGATGCCGTCGCCGACCTTGATCCGGCCGGTGTCCATGGCGAGGCTGAACGCGTCGGCGGGGAGTTCGCCGGTGTCGGAGACGGTGGGGAGCGGGGTGGGCAGGGCGATCGCGTCGGCGATCAGTTCCAGGCAGGCGCGGTCCTCGGGGCCGAACCCGCCGTCCCGTTCGCCGACCACGACCAGGAGTCCGGCGCGGCCGGGCACCGGCAGGACGGCCAGCGAGAACTCCTGGGACGGGGTCCGCCGCGCGTCCGGGCAGTCGGCCAGTTCCTCGGGTGCCAGCCAGACGGGCCGCCCGGTGCCGTAGGCCTCGGCGGCCAGGGACCGCCCCACGGCCGGGTAGGCGTCACGCAGTCCGAAGAAGGTGCGGGGCAGTCCGGCCGACTCGGCCAGCCGCAGCACGGTGCCGTCGTCGCCGGGTGTGTACACCCCGGCGAACGCGGCGCCGGCGAACACCAGCGCCTGTTCGAGGACACGCCGGAGCCGGTCGGGTGCGCCGGGATCGCCCGTGAGCGTTTCGAGGGCTATTTCGGCGCGCTCCGTTCTGATTCCGCGTACCGCAGCGCCCTCACTGACCACGCCGCCATTACAGCGCTTATGAGGCGTCTGCGCAGCCCCTGTGACCGTTCCGTGGAAGCCGGGGGTCCGTTGCGCTCGAAAGGCACCGGACATGTCTTGACCCGTGCGTTCCGCACGGTGGCCTCGGGACGGCTTGACCGTCCGCGACCGTGCGGGCCCTGCGAGTGTCGGGGCGGGCCACCGGGGGGATGCGGATGGACAGGCGGTACGAGGTGTACGCGCTCGTCGACGGGCATTTCCACGACGCGACCGACCGGCTCGGAGCGGGCGCGCCCGCAGACGAAGCCGCTGTCCGCGACGGCGCGTCGCGCGGTGCCGGAGGGCCGGCACGCAGCGCTCCGGAGCCTGGCCGGCCATGACGCCGGTGGGCCCGGACGGTGCGCCGCCGTAGCCGGCGTGGGTCCGTCCGTACATCCTTTCCGACCTGCGCCGGCCGGCAAGGTGCGCGGGGGCGCACGCCCGGCGCCCGATCGCCGCCGCGCGCTTCCGGCTGCCGCGGAATGTGCCGGGGCGAACGGGGGTACGCGGAGGCGGCCCGGTACGGCGACCGGTGTTGCTCTCGCCGTGCGCCCCTCGCCGCCACGAGGGAGTCTTGACCCCGAGGACGCGACGCGCGGCCGGACGAGGAGGTGGTCGGGCGTGTCCGACAGGATGGGGGCCCCTCCCGCGCCGGCGACGGCGGACCCGCAGGAGACAACGGCCGACGCCACCCGGTCCGGCCGGCCGCCGCTGCTGTCGTTCGCGCTGGCCTCGTTGATGGAGGAGGTCCAGGCGCACTCCGGCGCGATCTATCTGCTCGCCGCCGACGAGCCGGTCCTGGAGATGGCGGTGACGGCGGGGCTGCCCCGGGCCTTCGTGGCGCCCTGGGAGCGGGTCGGGCTGAGCACGCCGATCCCGGTGGCGGAGGCGGTGCGGGAGCGGCGGCTGGTGTGGGTGGGCGGCGAGGAGGAGATGGCGCGCCGGTATCCGCGGATCTCTGTGGTGCTGCCCTATCCGTTCGCGCTCGCCGCGGTGCCCGTGGCGACGGCGGACACCGTGTACGGGGCGCTGTACGTGACCTGGCCCGGTTCGCATCCGACGGTGCTGTCCGACCGGGAACGGGCGCAGCTGACCTCGGCGGCCGACCGGCTGGCGAAGCGGCTGGAGCGGGCCGGCCGGGAGCACGGTGCGCTGCGGGCCGAGCCGGATCTGCTGGCGGCGCCGGCGTCCGGGGTGGCGGGCACGCTGGGCACGGTGGAGGCGGCGCGGATGGTGGCGCGGCTGCCGTACGGGCTGGTCTCGCTCGATCTGCACGGGCGGGTCGCGTTCGCCAACGCGGCGGCGGCCGAGCTGCTCGGCGTCCCGGTCGGTGACCTGCTCGGCACCCAGCCGTGGGTGTCGGTGCCCTGGCTGAACGACCCGATGTACGAGGACCGCTACCGAGGCGCGCTGATCAGCCAGCATGTGACGTCGTTCGTGGCGCTGAAGCCGCCGGGCGACTGGCTTTCGTTCCGGATGTATCCGAGCACGACCGGGCTGACCACCCGGATCAGCCGGGCGCGGGCGGTCGCCGAGATGGTGGGCGCGCTGCCGCGCGCCGACGCGGCGCCCGGTTCCCGGCTGGTCACCATCTCGCAGGTGCTGAGCCTGGCCGGGGCACTGACGGAGGCCGTCGGTGTGCAGGACGTGGTGCAGCTGGTCGCCGACGAGGTGGCCCCGGCCGTCGGCAGCCAGGCGCTGGTGATCCTCGGGTCCCGGGGCGGACGGCTGCACGTCCTCGGGCAGCGCGGGTACGACGATCCGCGGACCGTGGAGCGCTTCGACGGCCTGCCCCTGGCCGAACGGACGCCCGGCACCCATGTCCTCAACACTGGCGTGCCCGCGTTCTTCGAGTCGAAGCAGCAGCTGGAACGGTTGTATCCGGGCCGGAACAAGGCCCCGGACGGGTTCGCCGCCTGGGCGTATCTGCCGCTGATCGCGTCGGGCCGTCCGGTGGGCACCTGTGTCCTCGCCTACGCCGAGCCGCATGCCTTCCCCGCGGACGAGCGCGCCGTGCTGACCAGTCTCGGCGGGCTTGTCGCGCAGGCGCTGGAGCGGGCCCTGCTCTACGACGCCAAGAACCAGCTGGCGCACGGTCTCCAGGCGGCCCTGCTGCCGCACTCGCTGACCCCGCCGCCCGGCATCGAGGCGGCCGCGCGCTATCTGCCCGCCATGCACGGCATGGAGATCGGCGGCGACTTCTACGACCTGGTGCCGACCCGGCCGCTGGCGGCGGCGGTGATCGGGGACGTCCAGGGGCACAACGTGACGGCGGCCGGGCTGATGGGCCAGATCCGCACCGGGGTACGAGCCTTCACCACCGTCGGGCAGGCGCCGGAGGAGGTGATGCGGAGCACCAACCGGCTCCTCATCGACTTCGGGTCGGATCTGTTCGCGAGCTGTCTGTATCTGCGGCTGGATCCGGCGCGGGGGCGGGCGGTGATGGCCCGGGCCGGGCATCCGCCGCCGTTGCTGAGACGCCCGGACGGGCGGGTGCGGGTGCTCGACCTGGCCGGCGGCCCGCTGCTCGGCATCGACGCGGAGGCGACGTACCCGACCACCGAGGTGTCGCTGGCGCCGGGCTCGGTGCTCGCCCTCTACACCGACGGGCTGGTCGAATCGCCCGGTGTGGACATCGAGGACGCGCTGGTCGATCTGGGCGAGCTGCTCGCGGAGAACGGCGACCAGCCGCTGGACAAACTCGCCGACACGCTCGTGCGGCACAGTGCGGCGGCGCAGGAGCGTGTCGACGACGTTGCGGTGCTCTTGCTCAGAGCATGTCCCGTCGGCTGACGGCCGCGGGGTGCGATGCGGTCCGGCCCTCCCGCCGGAGGGCCGGACCGTCCACCACCGGCCGGAACCGCTGGCAGGGCGGGTGGTGAATCAGTGCGACGATGAACCGTCGTCGACCGCCGAGCCGTCGTTCACACCGGTCCCGGACTGGTCACCGGTGCCGGTCTCGTCACCGGTGCCCGTCTCGTCGCCCGTGCCGGTCTCGTCGCCGACGCCGCTCTGGTCGCCGGCCGTCGCGGACGGGTCGGCGGTGCCGCCGATCTGGTCGCCGCCGGCCTGGTCGCCGGCACCGTTCTCGTCGCCGGCCGTCGCGGACGGGTCGGCGGTGGCCCCGGCGTCACCGGCGCCCGCGTCGCCGAGGGTCGCGCCGGTCGCCTGGAGGGCGGCGGTCACCGGCTGGAAGAAGGTCTCGCCGCCGGAGGTGCAGTCGCCGCTGCCGCCCGAGGTCATACCGACCGCGCCGCCGTCCTGGGTGAACAGCGAGCCGCCGCTGTCGCCGGCCTCGGCGCAGACGTTGGTCTGGATGAGGCCGGTGACGGTGTCGACACCGTTGGGGTCGGTCTCGCTCTGGAAGTTGACGGTGGCGTCGAGGCCGGTGACCTGACCGTCGTGCAGCCCGGTGGTGGAGCCCATCCGGAACACCGTCTCGCCGACGGTGGCGTCGACGGCCTGGTTGATGGCGACGGTCTGGCCGTTGCCGACGTTGACCTCGCTCGGCGCCTGGGTGGCGGGGTCGTTGTACTTGACGAGCGAGAAGTCGCCCTCGCCGGGGAAGGTGGCCTGGTCCACGGTGGCGATCGGCTCGCCGGTCTCGGAGTCGGACCAGTCCTTGGCGGCGACCCCGCAGTGCCCGGCCGTCAGGAAGGCGGGGCTGCCGTCCGAGGCGGTGACGTTGAAGCCGAGGGAGCAGCGGACGGTGCCGTCGGCGACCTGGGAGAAGATCGCGTCGCCGCCGGAGACGAGGGGCTTGAAGGTGCCCGACGACTTCTTGAGGGTCGCCATGTCCGAGCCGAGGCCCTGCACGGTCGACTCCAGCGTGTCCCACTTGGTGCCGGTGACGGTGCTGTCGGCGGTGACCACGACCTTGTTGGTCTTCGGGTCGACGGCCCAGGCGGTGCCCGGGATGGTCGCCTTGGTCTTCAGCGTGCTGGCGACCGCCGCCAGCTCGGAGTTGCTGTTCTGCACCTGGCGGACGACCGCGCCGGCCTTCTCCGCCTGGACGACTATGTTGTTGTCGCCGTTGATGACGTTGACGACGAGCTGCTGCTTGCCGCTGTCGTAGTAGGAACCGGCGAAGGCCTGGCCGAGCAGGTCCTGGAGCTGCGCGGCCAGATCCGAGGCGTCGGTCGCCGACTTGAGCGTCTTGGGAGCGGTGGCAGTGGCGCCGGAGGCGTTGTCCTGAGACGCGTTGGCCATCGGCAGCAGAAACGCCGCAGCTCCGAGCGCGGCGACACCGCCCACCGCGATAGCGGCCTTGCGCTTCGGAATTCGCTTGTGACTCAAACTTCTCGACCTCCAAGGGACGGAGTGTCTGCCGTGTTCGGGCAGTCGTTCGTGAGCGGCGCCTGGATGGCCATAGGTACGGGCGGGTCACGTGGTGCGTTCAGTTCCGTTTCTTAACTTCCTTTGACCGAGGGCGAATCGGCCACGCCGCGCGGGTCTCGCGGCGGTGGTGCGTGCCGCGCCGCGGGCCCGGGACCAATCCCCCATATGACGATGACCGCCGTCGAAGGAGACAAGATCCGCTCCGCCGGCTTCGCCCTCTGGGTGCTCGGTCTCGGGCTCTCCGTCGAGGCGGTGGGCGAGGACCGGGCGTTGCCGCGTCTGCCTGGTCAGACCGGTTGTCCCGGGCGGGCGGCGGGCTGTCGGGGCAGGCTCTGATGGCGGCGGCCGTGATCGCGGCCCCGGCGGCCCGGGGCGGCTTCGTGTCGATGACGGCGGTGCGGCGGTCGACGTCGTCGATGCGCGCGGTGAGCGGTTCGGATGTCCTGATCGGAGCGGTGCCGAGCAGACTCGGCAGCCGGACCGCGTTCGCCGACATCACGATGAGCGACGGGCGGTCGGGGGCGCTCGCGGCCCGGGCGGGCACGGTCCAGGCACTCCTGGGATGAAGATCCGCACCCCGGACGGACACGGTCAGCAATCGTTCATCGACGGTCCGTTGCGATCACGTACCGGAATCCTTGCTTCAGGGAATCTGCACATCCAATACCCAAGCAGGTCACGGGGAGCGCCGGATCTGCACAACCGCACGCCCGAGCCGTGGCTTTGGCGCGGAGTGCCGGATTCGCCGCCCGAGGGGCAAGCTGTGCGGCTGGGGCGAAGTCGTGCGGTGTGTGAAGGAGTCGCCGACAAGCCGTGCCCACGCCTGCACGGATGGGCCCTCCTGAGGCTCAAGTTCCCAGGTGAGACGCATGGTTGATTGGATGCTCGGACCGCGGGCGTGCTTTGATCCATCGCACCGCAAGGTCGCCGACGGCTTCCGGAGACGGGCGCCAGGCGCCTGCGGTAGCGGCCATCCGTACTGTCCCCATAGGGCCGTTGGGGGGCCGTTCTCCCCCTTGTGAATATCCATATGAAGGGAAGTTCCATCATGAACTCCACCCCCCAGGTTGAGACCGTCGAGATCTCCGACGCCGAGCTCGACAACGTCTCCGGCGGCCTCGCCCTGAACGCTCTCGGCACCGTCACCGGCCTGGTGGACGGCGTTGCCCCGGTTTCCGGCCTGGTCAACACGGTTGTCGGCACCGTCGAGGGTGTCACCGGCCTGAACACCCAGCCGGTCACCAACCTGGTCGCCGGTCTCTGATCGCACCTCGTTGCCGCTGAGTCCCGGAGCCGTACCCCGGCCCGGGGCTCTCGGGTGTTTTGGGACACCTCCCTGAAGCACCCCTTTCACCAGCGTCTCTCCCACAGGTGAGGGAAGTTCCGTGCAGTTCCGCCAACAGGCCCTCGCCAAGCTCCAGTCGCCGGAGGAGCTCGATCTTCCGGTGCGTTTCGCCCGCCCTCAGGGCTGGCTCGCGCTGTCCGTCTCGGTCGTCGTGATGGCGGCGGCCTCGGTGTGGGCGGTGACCGGTTCGGTCGCCTCCACGGTGAGCGCGCAGGCCATCCTCACCCACGGACAGGGCAGTTACATCCTGCAGAGCCCGGTCGCGGGGCAGGTCACGGCCGTCCTCGCCGAGCAGGGCGAACGGCTGCCGGCCAACGCCCCCGTCCTCAAGGTGCACACCAGCCAGGGCGACTCGATCGTGCGCACGGTCGCCGCGGGCCGGATCAGCGCGCTCGCCGCCACCATCGGGCAGATCATCCAGACCGGTGCGAACGTCGCCGCCGTGGAGAAGATCGCCCACGCCTCGGACCCGCTCTACGCCACCGTCTACGTCCCCGCCGAGAACGCCTCCGCCATCCCCGCGAACGCCCCGGTCGACCTGACCGTGTCCTCGGTGTCGACACAGGAGTACGGAGTGCTGCGCGGCCATGTGAAGTCGGTGGACCGCGCCGCCCAGTCGGCCCAGTCGATCTCCGCGTTCCTCGGGGACAGCCAGCTCGGCGAGCAGTTCAGCCGGAAGGGCCGCCCGGTGGCGGTCCTGGTCCGGCTGGACCCGTCGAAGAAGACGAAGAGCGGCTACAAGTGGTCCTCGGCGGACGGACCGCCGTTCGGGCTCGACTCCATGACCCTGGCCTCGGGCGCGATCCGGCTGGCCGACCAGCACCCCGTCGATTGGCTGCTCCCGTGACCACCGCCCAGGAGACCCAGGAGAACCGCGGCCGCCGGCGTGCCGCCCCGCCCAAGCGACCGGTGCCCAAGGGGCGCGGCGGCACGGTCCGCACCCCCAGCGTGCTCCAGATGGAGGCCGTCGAGTGCGGCGCCGCCTCCCTCGCCATGGTCCTCGGCCACTACGGCCGCCATGTCCCGCTGGAGGAGCTGCGGATCGCCTGCGGTGTCTCCCGCGACGGCTCGCGCGCCAGCAACCTGCTGAAGGCGGCCCGCAGTTACGGCCTCACCGCCAAGGGCATGCAGATGGACCTGGCCGCCCTCGCCGACGTGCAGGCCCCGGCGATCCTGTTCTGGGAGTTCAACCACTACGTCGTCTACGACGGCATGGGCCGCCGCTTCGGCCGCCGCGGCGTCTTCGTCAACGACCCCGCCAAGGGCCGCCGGTTCGTGCCCATGGAGGAGTTCGACGGCAGCTTCACCGGCGTCGTGCTGGTCCTGGAGCCGGGCGACGGCTTCGAGAAGGGCGGCCGCAAACCCGGTGTCCTCGGCGCGATGCCGGCCCGGCTGCGGGGCACCGCGGGCACCATGCCGGCGGCGGTGCTGGCCAGCCTGCTGCTGGTGGTCGTGGGCGCGGCGGTGCCCGCGCTCAGCCGCCAGTACATCGACATGTTCCTCATCGGCGGCCAGACCTCGCTGCTCACCGTGCTGTTCGCCGCGATGGGCACCTGCGTGCTGCTCACCCTCGCCCTGACCTGGCTGCAGCAGGCGAACCTGCTGCACGGCCGGATCGTCTCCTCCACCCTGTCCAGCGCCCGCTTCCTGCGCCATCTGCTGCGGCTGCCGGTGACCTTCTTCTCCCAGCGCAGCCCGGCCGACCTGGTGCAGCGCCTGCAGTCCAACGACCAGGTCGCCGAGACCCTGGCCCGCGACCTCGCGGCGGCCGGCGTGGACGCGGTGGTCGTGGTCCTCTACGCGGTGCTCCTCTACACCTACGACACGCAGCTCACCTTCCTCGGCATCGGCGTGGCGCTGCTGAACATCGTGGCGATGCGGTTCGTCGTACGGCTGCGCGCGACCCGGACCGCCAAGCTGCGCGCGGACACCGCCCGGCTCACCAACACCTCCTACACCGGTCTCCAGCTGATCGAGACGATGAAGGCGACCGGCGGCGAGGACGGCTACTTCCGCAAGTGGGCCGGGCAGCACGCGAGCACGCTGGAGGAACAGCAACGGCTCGGGGTGCCGAGCGCCTGGCTCGGGGTGGTGGCACCGACGCTCGCCACCCTCAACAGCGCGCTGATCCTGTGGATCGGCGGGATGCGGGCGATCGAAGGCGGTATCTCGGTCGGCCTCCTGGTTGCCTTCCAGTCCCTGGTCACCCGCTTCACCGCGCCCCTGACCCGACTGAACGGCGTCGCGGGCCGGATCCAGGACTTCGCGGCCGACGTGGCCCGTCTGAAGGACGTGGAGAACTTCCAGGCCGACCCGATCTACGCCCGCCCCGGCTCCGGCGACTCCACCCGGCGTCTGCACGGCCATGTCGAGCTGGAGAACATCACATTCGGCTACAGCCCGCTCGACAAACCCCTGCTCACCGGCTTCGACCTGACCGTCGGCCCCGGCCGGCAGGTGGCCCTGGTGGGCGGCTCGGGCAGCGGCAAGTCGACGGTCTCCCGGCTGATCTCGGGCCTGTACGCCCCCTGGGAGGGCGTGATCCGCATCGACGGGCAGCGCCTGGAGGACATCCCGCGCGGCGCGCTCGCCGCCTCCGTCTCCTTCGTCGACCAGGACGTCTTCCTCTTCGAGGGCTCGGTGCGCGACAACGTGGCGCTGTGGGACCCGTCGATCCCGGACGAGGCGGTGGTGGAGGCGCTGCGGGACGCGGCCCTGTACGACGTGGTGACGCGCCGGCCCGGCGGCATCCACAGCAGAGTCGAGCAGGACGGCCGTAACTTCTCCGGCGGCCAGCGGCAACGCCTGGAGATCGCGCGGGCGCTGGTGCGCAGGCCGAGCATCCTCGTGCTCGACGAGGTGACCAGCGCGCTGGACGCCGAGACCGAGCTGACCGTCATGGACAACCTGCGCCGGCGCGGCTGTGCCTGCGTGGTGATCGCGCACCGGCTGAGCACGGTCCGCGACAGCGACGAGATCGTCGTGCTCCAGCACGGCACGATCGTGGAGCGCGGGCGGCACGACGCGTTGGTGGCACACGGCGGGGCGTACGCCGCGCTGGTCAGGGAGCGATGAGATGACGACCGCAGACGACGGCGACCTCGTTCTCGGCGCGCTCGGCTCACTGGGCGCCCGGATCGACTGCACCGGTTTCAACCGGCTGGACCTCGAAGGGCCGCAGGTGCTGTGGCTGGTGGTGTCCGGTGCCCTGGACCTGTTCGCGGTGGACGCCGAAGAGCAGGGTCACTGGCACCATCTGGGCCGGCTGGAGGCCGGTGCCCTTCTGCTCGGCCCGGTCGCCGGACCCCAGCACACCCTGGTGGCCCGCCCGTTGCGGGACTGCGTGGTCCACCGCATCGGCCTGCGCGAGCTGTACCAGCCCGCCGCCACCCAGACCTGGTCCTACGACGAGTACGGCAATCCGCAGTACGTGCCGCCGACCACGAGCCCCCTGGAGTACGCGCTCGCACTCGGCGTCGGCCGCGGCCTGTCGATCCTCTTCCAGGCCCCGATGGCCGCCAGTGAGCGGGCCGCCGCCCCCACCGACGACGACGTGTTCTGGATGCAGGTGCCGCCGGGCAGCGTGCAGTACGGCTCGCTGTACGGCGCGGAGGCGGCCGCCGACCTGCTGATGGACCCGGCGCTGTGGCAGAGCGTGGTCGACCAGCAGTACCGCCTGCTCACCACCCTTGACCGGTGGATCGAGCAGCTGGAGCACACCCACGAGACCCGCACCGCGGCCGGTATCAAGGCCGGTGAGGCGGTCCGCGCCCAGGCCGACCGGACGCTGCTGGCCTCCATCGGCAAGGCGGCCAAGCGGACGACCGCCGCCGACGCCGATGCTTCCTACGCGGCCTGCAAGCTCGTCGCCCAGGCGGCCGGCATCACCCTCGCCGAGCCCGCGCAGAGCGGCACCGAGAGCGACCGCGTCGACCCGGTCGAACGGGTGGCCCTGGCGTCCCGGGTGCGGATCCGGGCGGTACGCCTGGACGGCCGCTGGTGGCGGGACAACGTAGGACCGCTCGTCGGACACCGGGCCCTGTCCGGCGCTCCGGTCGCGCTGCTGTGGCGGCGTGGCGGCTATGTCGCCGTCCATCCGGCGACCGGCCGGGAGACGCCGATCGAGAAGGCGAACGCCGAGGAGTTCGAGCCGCGCGCGGTGATGTTCTACC
This sequence comes from Streptomyces sp. NPDC048254, assembly GCF_043201895.1. Lineage (NCBI taxonomy): Bacteria > Bacillati > Actinomycetota > Actinomycetes > Kitasatosporales > Streptomycetaceae > Streptomyces > Streptomyces sp. NPDC048254. The sequence continues at coordinate 158,547 of NZ_JBICZJ010000017.1, read as the reverse complement.
GCCCGCTGCCCGACAAGGCGCTCACCCCGCTCGGCCTGCTCCGGTTCAGTCTGCACGGCACCCGCGGCGACCTCGGCGGTCTGATCCTCGCCGGGCTGGTGACCGTCGCGATCGGCTCACTGGTGCCGATCGCGACCGGCAAGGTGCTGGGCGAGTACGTGCCGAAGGCCCAGACGAACCTGATCGTGCAGGTCTGCCTGGCGGTGATGATCAGCGCGGTGGTGGCGGCCGCGTTCACCCTCCTGGAGAACCTCACCATCCTCCGCCTGGAGGGCCGGATCGAGGCGACCCTCCAGCCGGCCGTCTGGGACCGGCTGCTGCGGCTGCCCACGAAGTTCTTCACCCAGCGCTCGACCGGTGAGCTGGCCAGCGCGGCCATGGGCATCAGCGCGATCCGCCGGCTGCTGGCGGGCGTCGGCCCGGTGGTCGCCCAGTCGGTGACCGTCGGGGTGATGAACCTGGGCCTGCTGTTCTGGTACAGCGTCCCGATGGCGCTGGCGGCCCTTGCCATGCTCGTCGTCATCGGCACGCTGTTCCTGGGGCTCGGGCTGTGGCAGGTGCGCTGGCAGCGCAAGCTCGTGGTGCTCGGCAACAAGCTGAACAACCAGGCCTTCCAGACCCTGCGGGGGCTGCCCAAGCTGCGGGTGGCGGCGGCCGAGAACTACGCGTACGCGGCCTGGGCGGGCGAGTTCGCACGCAGCCGGGAACTCCAGCAGAAGGTGGGCCGGATCAAGAACCTCACCTCGGTGCTGGGTTCGGTCTATCTCCCGGTCTGCACCCTGCTGATGTTCATGCTGCTGGCGGGCCCGGCGAAGGGCGCCATGAACGCGGCGGCCTTCCTCACCTTCAACACGTCGGTGACGATGCTGCTCACCTCGGTCACCCAGCTGACCGGTTCCTTCGTGTCGGCGGTGGCCGCGCTGCCGCTGTTCGAGGAGATCAAGCCGGTCCTGGAGGCCGCCCCTGAGGTGCGCACCGCCAGCACCCGCCCCGGCCCGCTGTCCGGCGGCATCGAGGCCCGCCGCCTCTCCTTCCGGTACGCCGACGACGGTCCCCTCGTCCTCGACGACGTCTCCTTCGCGGTGCGGCCGGGCGAGTTCGTGGCGATCGTCGGCCCCAGCGGCTGCGGCAAGTCGACCCTGCTGCGGCTGCTGATCGGCTTCGACAAACCGGTCTCGGGGAGCGTGCTGTACGACGGCCAGGACCTGGGCGCGCTCGACCAGTCCGCGGTGCGCCGGCAGTGCGGGGTGGTGCTCCAGCACGCGCAGCCGTTCACCGGCTCGATCCTGGACGTCATCTGCGGCACCGAGCCGTACACGGCCGAGGAGGCGATGGCGGCGGCCGAGATGGCGGGTCTCGCCGAGGACATCAAGCGGATGCCGATGGGGCTGCACACGATCGTCGCCGGGAGCGGCGCCATCTCGGGCGGCCAGCGGCAGCGGCTGATGATCGCCCAGGCGTTGATCCGGCGGCCCCGCATCCTCTTCTTCGACGAGGCCACCAGCGCCCTGGACAACGACACCCAGCGCACGGTCATCGAGAGCACCCGCAAGCTGAACGCCACCCGGATCGTCATCGCCCACCGGCTGTCGACGGTCATGGACGCCGACCGGGTCGTCGTGATGGAGGACGGCAAGGTCGCCCAGCAGGGCCCGCCGGCCCAGCTGCTCGCCGACACCGGCGGGCGCCTGCACGAGCTGGTGCGACGGCAGCTGGCGTGACCGGTCAGGCGTCCAGGCCGGGGATGGCGGCGCCGGAGGGGAATCCGGCGGCCAGACAGGCGTCGTAGAACTCCCGCCAGTCGGCGGCGTCCTCGGAATGCGGGCCCGCGTGTCCGTCGCCGCGGGCCAGGGCGTCGAGGGCGAGCAGGCAGACCTCCCAGCCGGCGGCGTTGCGGGCGGCCGCGTTCTCCTCGGCCAGCGCCTGGGTCAGGGTGAACCGGGTGCGCTTCGCGTCCAGTGCTTCGAGGGCGAAGTCCAGTTCGTCGCCGCCCCAGGTGAAGGACAGGTGCCGCGGTTCGTCGACGGCGAGCACCGTGCCTGTGGCGTTCGCCTGGCGGGGGTCGCCGCTGAACCGGACGGTGCCGCCGTCGCGCGGCTCGATGTCGAGGCGCGACGGGAACCAGTGAGCCGACGTGTCCGGATCGGTCACGAACTTCCAGACGCGCTCGGCGGGTTGGTCGTAGGTACGGGTGAACCGGACGGCGGGGCGGCCGTCGCCGAGGGTGAGAAAGGTACCGGTGAGTTCGGCGGGCATGGGGATCAGTCCTCCGGAGAATGTGCAGTCGCTTCCGTATTCCCCCTCCGACTCTTTCACTCCCACCCGGCCGACGACGGACGACCTGCCGCGCGGTACGCCCGAAGCGATCGGCGCCGGCCTGCGTACCGCGGACCGGAAAACCAGTGGATCCGCGCAGGGGGGTTGCACCTACCCTCGTCCGAGGTGCAGACATGGCCCTGCCGACAGTTGGCGCTCAACAGACCGAGGAAGCGTGGCGCAATGACCAGCCGGCTCATCGCAATCTCCTTCGACGCACACCAGCCGGAGCGCCTGGCGCAGTTCTGGTCGGGGGTCCTGAGGTCGGAGAAGGTGGACGTCTCCTACGACGACGTCTCCCTGGCATCCGGGAACGCCGCCGGCTACCGCCTCGGCTTCCGTCCCACCCAGGCGCGGAAGGTCGCCCAGAACCGGCTGCACTTCGACCTGACCAGTTCCTCCCTGGAGGACCAGCGGGAGACCGTGGCCAGGGCGCTCGACCTCGGCGCGCGGCACGCCGACGTCGGCCAGGGACCGGACGCGTCCCACGTGGTGCTCGCCGACCCCGAGGGCAACGAGTTCTGTGTCATCGAGCCGGGCAACGACTTCCTCGCCGACGCCGGCTTCGTCGGAGCGCTCGCCTGCGACGGTTCGCAGGCCGTGGGCTACTTCTGGAGCGCCGCACTGGGCTGGCCGCTGGTCTGGGACCAGGACGAGGAGACCGCCATCCAGTCGCCGAACGGCGGTACGAAGTTCACCTGGGGCGGTCCGCCGCTGATGCAGAACCCCGGCAAGGACCTGCACTTCGACCTCGCGGCGGACGGCGATCAGCAGGCGGAGGTGGAGCGCCTGCTCTCCCTGGGGGCGAAGCGCCTCGACTCCGCCCACGGCCAGAACGGCGCGGTGCTGCTGGCCGACCCCGACGGCAACGAGTTCCGCGTGCTCACGCACCGGTGAGGCCGGAGCCCACCTGAGCCGCGGTCAGCGCGCCCAGCCCACCGGTCCCCGCAGTTGCGTGGCCAGCACCCGTACCGCCGCCGCGAACGGAGCCGGGTTGCGCAGGTATTCCATGTGGATGCCCGGGAACTCCGCCCAAGGGGCGCCGATCCGGTGGGCGATCTCGATCGACGGGCGGGCGTAGTACGTGCCGCGGTCCTCGTTGCCGGCGGACAGGATGATCGGGAACGGGGCTGAGCGCAGCGCCTCCTCGTCGGGGAGGAAGGCGGCGAAGGCGGGCCACTCGGCCGTGAACAGGTGGTCCTGGTTGCCGAGGAAGCGTTTCCAGAGCTCGTCCGGCCAGCGGTAGGTGCCCTCGCCGCGCACCCCCCGCGCGAAGCGGCGACCCGCGGCCGGCGCCCCGCCCTCGGCATAGGCCGCGGCCAGCTCCGGGAAGAAGGCGCGGGCCGGGTCGCCGTCGGGGAGGACGTTCACGGCCGGCGGCTCGTGGGCGATGAGTCCCGACACCGCCTCCGGGTGCGTGGCGGCCAGGGTGAGGCCGATGATCGCGCCCGCGCTGCTGCCGAACACCAGGGCGCGGCCGTCGGCCAGGGCCGCGATGGCCGCGTGCGCGTCCGCCGTCTGTTCGCCGAGGGTGGTCGGGGTGCCGGTGCGGCCGGTGCTGCGGGAGTTGCCGCGCCGGTCGTAGGTGATCACGGTGAACGCGTCCGCGAGATCCTCGGCGATCGCCGAGTAGTAGCCCGCGTCCCCGCCCGCGCCGCTGATCATCAGCAGCGCCGGACCGGCGCCCCGTACCTCGTAGTAGAGCTCCGCGCCGTACCCCGCGAGCCTGCCGTTGACCATGATCGACCTCCGTCCCTGCGAAACGTTGCCGTTTCGCTGGAAGTGCTTTACGCTTGATGTGTACGAAACCGTTTCGTTCGCAGCCGGGCAGGCCGTCGTATCGACGCGGTTTCTCGGTAAATCCCGAACGACTTCCCTGGAGTGGTTCCCCCATGTCTGAGAAGACCCTGACCGACGACGTCCGCGTCGGTGCCACGGAGGCACCGCCGGCCGCCGACTCCTCCAAGCGGTGGTGGATCCTCGCGGTCATCGCCGTCGCCCAGCTGATGGTGGTGCTCGATGCCACCATCGTGAACATCGCCCTGCCGTCCGCCCAGGCCGACCTCGGATTCTCCGACGGCAACCGCCAGTGGATCGTGACCGCGTACGCCCTCTCCTTCGCCTCCCTGCTGCTGCTCGGCGGACGGATCGCCGACCTGTTCGGCCGCAAGACCGCCTTCCTCATAGGAGTCGTCGGCTTCGCCGCCGTGTCGGCACTGGGCGGTGCCGCGAACGGCTTCGGGATGCTGGTGACCGCGCGCGCCCTGCAGGGTGCCTTCGGCGCGCTGCTCGCCCCGACCGCGCTCTCGCTGCTCAACACCACGTTCACCGACGCCCGTGAGCGGGCCCGGGCGTTCAGCGTCTACGGCGCCATCGCCGGTGCCGGCGGTGCGGTGGGTCTGCTGCTCGGCGGTGTCCTGACCGACACGTTCGACTGGCGCTCGACGCTGTACGTGAACGTCGCGATCGCCGTCGTCGCCTTCGCGGGCGGCATGGCGCTGCTGCACAACCACCGCGACGCCGGGAACGCGAAGCTGGACGTGCCGGGCACGGTCCTGGTCGCGGCCGGTCTGTTCTCGCTGGTCTACGGCTTCTCCAACGCCGAGACGCACGACTGGGGCTCGCCGCTGACCTGGGGCTTCCTGCTGGCCGGCGTCGTGCTCCTGGCGGCCTTCGCCTGGTGGCAGACCAAGGCCAAGTACCCGCTGCTGCCGCTGGGCATCCTGCTGGAGCGCAACCGGGCGGCCTCGTTCCTCGCCGTGCTGATCTCCGCGGGCGGCATGTTCGGCGTGTTCCTCTTCCTCACCTACTACCTCCAGCTCAACCTCGGCTTCAGCCCGACCAAGACCGGTCTGGCGTTCCTGCCGATGATCGGCGCCCTGATGGTGACGGCACAGGTCGGCACCCAGGTCCTGGTACCGCGGATCGGCCCGAAGGCGGTCGTCCCGCTGGGCTTCGCGGTCTCCGCGGTCGGCATGGCCTGGCTGACCGACATCGGCGTCGGCTCCAGCTACGTCAGCGCGGTGCTCCCGCAGCTGGTCATCACCGGCCTCGGCCTCGGCCTGGTCATGCCGGCGGCCATGCAGCTGGCCACGGGCGGGGTGACGGCCGACGAGGCGGGTGTCGCCTCCGCGACGGTCAACGCCATGCAGCAGGTGGGCGGTTCGATCGGTACGGCGCTGCTCAACACGCTCGCGGCGAGCGCGGCGACGGACTACCTGACCGGCCGGGACGCGACCAGCAAGCTGGTGCAGGCCCAGGCGACGATCGAGAGCTACACGACCGCGTTCTGGTGGTCGGCCGGCATGTTCGCGGCGGGTGCGGTGATCGCCTTCCTGCTGTTCCGCAAGGGAGTTCCGCAGCAGGACGCGGACGCGGCGCCGGTCGTTCACATGTGACGTGAGCTTCGGAGAGCCGCCGAAGACCGAGGGGTCGCCGTCAGCAGGGAGACGGCGGCCCTTCGCCTTTCGCGAACCGCTTCAAGTCAAGCCACTTGAGAGAAATTCACCGAGTCGAGTGAACCTGATCTTGCGCCGCCCGCATCAGGGATGGCAGGCGCTCCCGGCGGGTACCAACCGGTCCCGTACGCGCCCTGTGCCAGGGGGAGCAGAGATGACGCCGGAAGCCGACGAACCCGGGCTGCCCGCCGCCAACTCCTGCGCGCGGACCCGCCGGTGCGGGACGTATCTCGTCGTCGAGGTCTTCGGCGAGGTGGACATCGCCACCGAGGAGCTGGTCGCCGAGCACCTGCTCGCGGCCACCGCCGGGGCCGAGCCGGAGGTGCTCGTCGATCTGCGGCGGCTGGACTTCCTCGACTGCTCGGGGCTGCGGGTGCTGTGCCGCGCCGAGGCGCGGGCCAGGGAGCGGGGCGGGCGGCTGCGGCTGGTGTGCGAAGGGCCCCGCGTTCCGCGGCTGCTCAGGGCCTCGGGCCTGCTGGGGCGATTTCCGCCGCTCCCCGGGTTTCCCCGGGACGGGAACGCCGGGGAGCGGCGGTGATGCCGAGGGTCGGCGGGCAGCCCCACACCGCCCGCCGACCCTCGGTGCGAGATCGCAGGTTCCCCGTTCCAGGGGCCGCACTCCCCAGTTGCGGACCTGTTCCGGCAGTCACGAGGACCGTGCGATCCCGGGCTCAGAAGGAGAAGACGCTGACCCCGTAGGCGTCCCTCATGCACTGGTTGCCGAAGGTGCGCTCGTAGGAGACGCGCTTGCCCTGCCAGACGCCCTCGACCGTGACCACGACGGGATCGTAGAGCTTGGTGCACCACACGTCGGTTCTGGGCGCCAGGGCGTCGAAGTCGCCGCCGGCGCCGCTGAGTTCGGCGCAGGCCTGGGCGGCCGCCGGGTGGGTGCCGGACGCGGCCGGGGCACAGTTCAGGGTGACGGCGCGCTCAGGCGTGGCGCTGGCCGCGTCGGTGCCGTGGCCCGTGGTGAGCACCAGGGCCGAGGGCGCGTAGAGCGAGCTCGGGGCGGCGACGGCGGCCCCGGTCAGGGGCCCGCAGACGGCGGCGGCCGTGAGGCCGAGGGTCGCTGCCCAGCGCGCGGTGGTTCGCATTGTGTGCATCCTTCCGCTTGATTCGACGGGTGCCGCCCACGGCCCGGTGGGTGCTGGGGCGGCGGGCGCCACTCTGCCGAGTCCGCCGTCGAAACACACATCGAACCCACAGGTTTCAGTAACCTTGCGTATTGAATCAGTGGCGTGAAGTCACGGAATTCGCGCGCGTCGACCGCACAACAGAGCGGTTCTTGATCGCTCGAAACGGTCGGATGGCCGGTTCTCATCACTTCGTTAATCGTCCTGAAACATTCCGCTTCCGCTGTCGGCGGACTTCGCCGCAAGCCCTTGCCTTTGTGCTGCAACGGAGTAATCGTCATTACATGATTACTCAAGAGCAACGAGAGAAGCTGCGCGGCTGGTTCGCCGGCCGGCTGCCCGACGACCTGTTCGAGGAACTGGTCGAGGTGACGGTGGACCGCGAGGAGATCACCGTCGTCGGGCGCATCCCCGGGCCCAAGCTGGCGGAGGGCGTCTCGGACGCCGAGCGGGAGGCCTCCGTGGAGGGCCGGATCCAGGAGTTCCGGGAGCGCACCCGGGAGACCCGGGTCGGGGTGGCCCGGGAGGCCGAGCACCAGTTCCGGCGCAAGGTGTCCTGGGGTGTGGAGTGCGCCGGGCAGCGGGCGCTGTTCACGCACGTGGCCGCGCCGGTGATGACCCGGCTCCGTCAGCCCGAGCGCCAGGTGCTGGACACGCTGATCGCCGGAGGTGTGGCACGCAGCCGCAGCGAGGCACTGGCCTGGTGCGTGCGGCTGGTCCAGAAACACACCGACGACTGGCTGGCCGAGCTCCGCGACTCGCTGGAGCATGTCGAGCGGGTCCGGGCCCAGGGACCGGACGCCGACCAGGACTGAGACCGTCCGGCGATGGCCGAATCATCCACTGTCGCTGCGAAAGCTGGATGAACAGTCCTCTGGCCACCGGCTTGACCCGGGCTCTAGCGTCGGCAGAACCCCCTCGGGGACGGCCACCGGTCCGTCGCACACCCCGCGACACCGACGGCCGTCCGCCCCGTCGCCGCGCCACCCCGCGCTCCACCGCCGTCCCCCGCTGGAGCCCCCTTGTCCTCGCAGCACCCGCAGCACCCGCAGCACCCGCAGCCTGCCCCCGCCCCCGCGCCGTCCCTCACCGAAGTCGAGGCCCACGGTGTCGAACGGATCCCCGACGCGGACCGGACCGCGAGCCCGCTCGACCTGTTCCGGCTCGCCTTCGGCGGTGCCAACACCTTCTCGACCTGTGTGCTCGGCGCGTTCCCGATCCTGTTCGGCCTGTCCTTCTGGCAGGGCCTCGCCGCCACCCTGCTCGGAGTGGTCGCGGGCGCGCTGATCCTGTGCCCGATGGCGGTGTTCGGCCCGGTCAACGGCACCAACAACGCCGTCTCGTCCTCCGCGCACCTCGGCGTGCACGGCCGCGTGGTCGGCTCGTTCCTGTCCCTCCTGACGGCGATCGCGTTCTTCTCCATCTCGGTGTGGAGTTCCGGCGACGCCCTGGTCGGCGGCGCACACCGGCTGTTCGGCCTGGAACGCTCCACACTCTCCTACGTCGTCGCGTACGCGCTCTTCGCGGTGCTGGTCCTCGCGGTGTGCGTGTACGGCTTCCGGTTCATGCTGTTCGTCAACAAGGTCGCGGTGGCCTCGGCGAGCGTGCTGTTCGTGCTCGGCGCGATCGCGTTCGCCGGGGACTTCGACCCCTCGTACGCCGGCGTGTTCACGGACACGGCGGACGCGGCGACGAAGGGGATGTTCTGGCCGTCGTTCATCGGCGCGGCGCTGATCGTGCTGTCCAACCCCGTGTCCTTCGGGGCGTTCCTCGGTGACTGGTCGCGGTACATCCCGGCCGACACGCCGCGCCGCCGGGTGGTCGGGGCCGCGTTCCTCTCCCAGATCGCGACGCTGCTGCCGTTCGTCTTCGGCCTGGCCACCGCGAGCATCATCGCCGCGAAGGCGCCGAAGTACGTCGACCCGGCGGCCCCGGACTTCGTCGGCGGGCTGCTCGCCATCTCCCCCGGCTGGTTCTTCCTGCCCGTGTGTCTGCTCGCCCTGATCGGCGGCATGTCGACGGGCACGACCTCGCTGTACGGCACCGGCCTGGACTTCTCCTCGGTGTTCCCGAGGCTGTCGCGCGTCCAGGCGACCGTGCTCGTCGGCGTGCTGTCCATCGCGTTCATCTTCATCGGCCGGTTCGGCCTGGACCTGGTGCAGTCGATCTCGACCTTCGCCACGATGATCATCACCTGCACCACGCCGTGGATGGTCGTGATGATGCTGGGCTTCTGGACCCGGCGCGGCTGGTACGACCCGGACGCCCTGCAGGTCTTCAACCGCCGCCAGCGCGGCGGCCGTTACTGGTTCTCGCACGGCTGGAACTGGCGCGGGATGACGGCCTGGTGGGTCTCGGCGGTGATCGGCGTGCTGTTCACCAACATCCCGGGCCAGTTCGTCGGCCCGCTGGGCGACCTCGCAGGCGGGGTCGACATCAGCCTGCCGCTGTCCCTGGCGGTGGCCGCCGTACTGTTCCTGACACTGCTGCGGCTGTTCCCCGAGCCGCGCGCGGCCTACGGTCCCCAGGGACCCCGGCTGGTCCCGACCGTAGAGGTTCCGGTGCCCCCGATCACCGGGCCCGGCACCGAACCGGACTCCACCCGGCCCGCGGCGACCGCCGCGAGCTGACGCGGGCTCCTCGACCGCGCCCCACCGGGGCGCGGTGCGCTCCCTACCGATGTGCGGCTCTGGCACGTGGGCCCGACCGGCCACGGCGGGCTTCCCGGCGGCCGGGGGCGCCACGGCGCGCCGTGGCCGCGCGCGCTCGCGGCGCTGCGCGGCGCCGGGATGCGGCCGGGAGGCCTGGTCCACGAGGGCCGCGACGGCAGCCGGTAGGCGGCGCACGGGTGCGCAGGCCGCGCCAGTGCCGGGTCCGTGGCCGCGCTGGGCCGGCGGCACGGCCGCCCGGAGCGACCACCGGCCCGGCGCCTTGATGAGCGAAGCGCCTAGTTGCCGGACAGCTCCGCCGGCTGGGCCGAGGGACCGCCGGTTCCGGCGATGGAGAGGGAGCTGGAGCTCTGGGACGGGGACGGCGGGTCGGTCAGCCAGTGCTGGGTGCTGGAGCGGTCGCGGACCTTCACGACGACGTCGGCGCCCGCGTCCACGCCCGCCGTGGCGAGGGCGAGGGTCTGGTCCCAGCGGGGCAGCAACTCGCCCTGGACGGTGAGGTCGTAGCGCACGTCGTCCCCGCGCTCGGTACCGGCGTCCGCGCAGGTGCCGAGGATGACCACCCCGCCGTCCGCGTGCGAGTCCAGGCACAGTCCGCGGTCGGCCACGCTGCGCAGCTCGCCGTCGCTCTCGTACGTCCACTCCTGGGTCGAGGACGAGGAGCACACCGCCAGGACGACACTGGCCCCGGCCTTCGGCTCGCCGTTGATGTCCAGGCACAGCTGGGCGGCGACATTGCGCAGCCGGGTCTCGTGGTCGGCGGCGGGCAGCCCGGCGGCCGTACCGGAGGTGGGCGTCGCCTCGGGGTCGGAATCGCCGGGAACCAGGCCGGCGGTGGCCACGGCGTCGCTGCCGTCGCCGCCGCCCGACAGGGCACTGACGGCGAGGACGGAGGCCAGCAGGCCCGCCCCGGCGACGCCGACGCTGGTCAGCAGCGTCTTCGACGACCAGGACCCCGGCGGACGGCGCACCGGCACGGTGATGCGGGCCAGGATCCGGTTCCGCGTCGTCGCGCGGCGGCGGCCGCCGCCGGAACGCCGGGAGGCGGACCGGGTACGGGGCTCGCCCTCGCCGCTCTTGCGACCCGGGCGCGAGTCGAGGTAGCGGCGGGCTCCCCAGCCGAGCACCGCTTCGACGAGCAGCGCCCCCAGGCCGCCCTCGACCTGGCCGAGTTGTTCGGCGGCGGCCCGGCAGTACGGGCACTGTGCGAGATGTTCCTGGACATCCGGCAGCAGAGCGCCGCCGCGGCGCAGCGGGACGTCCAGCAGCCGGTTGTAGTAGCGGCACTCCTGGGACGGCGCAAGTTCCCGGTGGGCGCGGACACACCCCTCCCGGAATTTCTCCCGGGCATCTTCGAGAGCGGCGCCCGCGGTTGCCGTGTCCATGCCCAACAGACCGGCCGGTACGGTTATCGGTTCCGCCTCGACCTCGATGTGCCACAGCAGACTCTGGGTGTGCGCCGGAAGCCCCAGGAATGAACGCTCCGCGAGGGTGCGGTTTTCCGGTGTCATGGACTTCGTGGCGCGCATACCGCGGCCGCCGGCCGGTTTCCCGAGGTCCGGAAGAACCTCCGCTATTCGGTCCTCGGCCGACCAGTTGGCGACCGTGTCGCGGACGGAGACCAGCAGCCGGGGCCGGAGCGCGTCGGCGGTCTCCCCCAGGGCCACCCGGTCGAGGACCTGGTGGAAGGCGGCGGCCGCGACCATGTGGGCGACGGGCCCGGAGGCGGCCAGGCAGATGACCGCGTATTCCTGTACGGGACGCCAGTGCCGGGCCATGAGCAGCGCGGCGGACCGGGAGGCCTCGATGTCGGATCCGGCGCGCAGCGGAGCGGCGAGGGACTCGTCGGACTCCCCCGAACCAGCGCCCGGCGGCGGATAGGGAGGTCGAGGCGGGTGGGGGGTGGGCACTGAGCGGATTCCTTTGGTGCGGTGGTGCGTACCTCTTCGGTGCGCGTGGCGGGGAGCGGGAATTGACCGGCATGGCGTCGGTCGCGTTCCTCAACTGCGGAATAGTTCCTGGCCATTACCCCCCGCGGGGATGTTTCACCCTCGCACAAGTCTCACACAAGCAACAGGGCACCTGTACAACATCGACAGCATTGACAGAATGTCAGAAAGTGGGGCGCGGACATTGTCCTGTCACGGCCGTATTCACCTTTACGCACACCCCGTGTGAACGGTGCGCCCACTCCGGTCCCGCGCGCACGCTCCCGGCCCACCCGTGCGGGTAGTCCACTGGTGACCGGCCCTCCTCGTACGGCCCCGCGCAGAACGGCGGCTCTTCTGCGCGAAACAGGTCGCCGGCCCCGTTCCTCCCGCCCGTGGCCGGCGGCCCCCGAGGCGCCGGAGGCAGCTTTACCCGCAGGTCCGGGCGGGTCAGAGCTGCCAGGAACGGAGCCGGTCCGCCGCGCCGTAGACGTCGGTCTTGCCGTCCATCAGGTCGCGGGCGAGGTCGACGAGGGCGCCGTAGGGCGGGTCGATGCCCACACCGCTGACGAACATGTAGGCCACGGCGGTCGCGCAGGCGAACCGGGCGTTGGCCGCGGGCAGCGGCTTGAGCAGGGCGAGGGTGTGCAGCAGGGCGGTGGCCCGCCAGGCCGGGTCGGAGTCCACACCGAGCCGGGGCGGGTCGACCCGGTGCCGGGCGACGGCGGCGACCAGTGCGGAGAAGTCGTCGACGGTGGGCTGGTCCGGCAGCACTTCCTCATGGCGCTGCAGGAGCCAGGGCACGTCGATGTGGATGACCGACGGCATGGCTCAGGCGGCCTCGCCCTTCGCGGGCGGCTCGTCGTCGGGGAAGGCGGCCGCGAACTCGGCGGCGTGCGCGGCGAAGAACCGGCGGAACTCCTCCGCCCCCTCCTGCAACGCCCGGTGCCGGGCGATGCCGGCGGCGGCCGCCTCACGGACGAGGGCCTTCATGGACGTACCGCGCTCCTTGGCCATCTGCCTCAGGTCCTCTAGCTCGCGGTCGCTGAACTCCACGTTGAGAGCTGGCATGCCCTTCACCGTACCGCGCGGGTACTCACCCGTAAATACCCGCTGGTCAGAGCAGAATCCTGCGGTACCGGGTACCTCCTACGGGCGCGGCTCGCCGCCGGGCGGCCGCGCCGCACCCGTCGTCGTCAGATGTCGAGCCGGCTGATCCGCACCGCCCCCGAGGTCTCCCCCGGGTGGGCGCTGGTCAGGGTCAGCCGGAGCCGGGAGCCGCGTACCCGGGTGAAGGTGATGACGGTCGGGGTGTCCGAGGCGCCGGCCCAGTCCACCGTCGTGCCCTCCACCGCCTGGTACGCCCTGCCGTCCCAGACCGCCACCTCGACCGACGCGGGCAGCGTGTGGGCCGCGTCCACGGTGAAGGAGACGTCCACCCGGTCGAACGTGCGGGTGCGTCCGAAGTCGACCGACACCCAGTCCTCGGTCCGGGCGCCGCTGAACGCGGGCAGCAGGGCGGTGGCCGCTTTGGTGAAGGCGTTGGACCAGCCGGTGGCCGCGTCGCCGTCGAGCATGGCGGCCGGGAGGGTGTCCGGACGGCCGGAGTAACTGGCGTCCGGGTAGGGATAGTTCGGCGGGGCCGGATGGTCGGCCCCGAAGTCGGGGGCGGGGGTGCGGGCCACCGACGCCGACGGGGTGGTGCGTACGGTGACGGTGTCCGTGCGCAGTCCGTCCACCCGCGCGGTCACCTTGAGGGCGCCCGGCTCCGTGCCGGCGCGGACGATGGCGAGCGCCTTGCCGTGGAAGGCGGTTCGGGTGCCGGCCTGGTAGCGCTCGGCGCTCTCCTCCCGGCCGTTGTCGAGCCCGGCGAGCGAGCCGCCGGAAACGGCGAAGGAGACGAGGTGCTCGGCGTCGGGCACCACCACGCCGTGCGCGTCGACGATCTCGGCGGTCACGAAGACCAGTGACCGCCCGTCGGCGGCCTGGGACGTGCGGTCGGCGGTGAGCCGCACGGCGTGCGGGGCGCCGGCGGTGCGCAGGACGTCGGTCGCGACCACCTTGCCGCCCCGCCGGGCCACGGCTTTCAACTCACCCGGCCGGTACGGCACTTTCCAGGTCAGGTGCAGTTTGCCCGCGCTGCCGTTCGGGCTGGTGTAACTGCCGGGGTAGGTCCCGGTGGTGAAGGTCTTGTCGTCGCCGGTGGCCTCGGTGGTCTCCAGGTAGGTACGGCCGTCCGTCGTCGTCTTGGTGTCGAACTCCCTCACCCCCAGGGACTTTCCGTTCAGGAACAGCTCGACGGAGGGCACGTTGGCGTACGCCCACACCTCGACCGTGTCGCCCGCCTCGTGGTTCCAGCTCATCGGCACCAGATGCACCATGGGCTCGCCCACCCACTGGCTGCGGAAGAGGTGGTACATGTCCTTCGGGAAGCCGGCCGTGTCGACCGCGCCGAAGAAGGACGCCTTGACCGGGAACACGTTGTACGGCGTCGGCTCGCCGATGTAGTCGATGCCCGACCACAGGAACTGGCCCGCGAACCACTTCCGGTCCCGGTCCTTCTTGTGACCGTACTCGCCGCTCATCGTCCAGGAGGCCAGGTTGTTGTCGTACGACGAGGTCGCACGGCGGCCGGGCGTGTGGTTCTCCCCCGTGTTGAGGTGTTCCGGCTCCTGGTACGCGCCTCGGGTCGAGGTCTCCGAGGAGGACTCGGACTCGAAGAGGAAGAGGTGCGGGTAGGCCGCGTGCAGGGCGTCCACGGACTTGGCGGTGTTGTAGTTGAGGCCGAGTCCGTCGAGCTTGGCGAGCATCAGGTCGGCGGCGGAGCCCTGCTTCGGCACCCCGCGGTACTTGTCGGAGCCGATGACCAGGGGGCGGGTGTCGTCGGCGGCCCTGACGGCGGCGATGATCCGATCGGCCATGGCGAGGCCGGCGGTGGAGGTGGAGTCGGGGATCTCGTTGCCGATGGACCACAGGACGACGGCGGGCGAGTTGCGGGCCGCGAGGACCATCTCGGTGGCGTCGCTCTCGCACCACTCGTCGAAGAACCGGCCGTAGTCGTACGTGGTCTTGCCGGTCCGCCAGCAGTCGAAGGCCTCCACCATCATCACGATGCCCAGCTCCTCGCAGACCTCGATCATCTGCGGCGAGGGCGGGTTGTGCGAGGTGCGGAAGGCGTTGACGCCCATCGACTTCATGATGGTCATCTGCCGGCGCACCGCGTCGGCGCTGATCGCCGCGCCGAGGGCGCCCTGGTCGTGGTGGAGGTCGACGCCCTTGATCTTGGTGTGCACGCCGTTGAGGGAGAAGCCCTCGTCGGGGTCGAAGCGGTAGCCGCGGATGCCGAAGACCGTGCGGTAGGTGTCGGTGGTGGCGCCGCCGACCCGGAGTTCGGTGTGCAGGGTGTAGCGGTGCGGGGCCTCGATGGACCACAACTTCGGTCTGGCGACGGTCAGTTCATGCGTCTCGGCGGTCTCACCGGAGCCGGGGCCGGATTCGGTGACGGTGACCGTGGAGGACGTGCGGGCGACCGTACGGCCGTCGGGGCCGACGATCCGGGAGACGACCGTGACGTCCGCGCCCGCCCCGGACTCGTCGACGACCGCCGTCCGCACCCGTACCACGGCCCGCTCGGCGGTGATGTCCGGTGTGGTGACGTACGTCCCCCAGCGCGCCACGTGCACCGGGTCGGTCACCACCAGGCGGGCCTCGCGGTAGATGCCGCTGCCCGAGTACCAGCGGCTGCTGGGCAACTGGTTCTGCACCTTGACCGCGAGGACGTTCTCGGTACTGCCGTCGGTGTGCAGCAGCCCGGTGAGGTCGAAGGCGAAGCCGGTGTACCCGTAGGGGTGGCGGCCGACCTCGGTGCCGTTGCAGTAGACGTACGAGTCCATGTAGACGCCGTCGAACTCCACCGAGATCCGTTTTCCGGCGTAGCCGGGCGGCAGGGTGAAGGCGAGCCGGTACCAGCCGAGGCCGCCCGGGAAGAAGCCGGTGCCGCTGGTGGTGCCGTGGTCGGTGGTGGGGGTCTGCTCGATGCTCCAGTCGTGCGGGACGGCGACCTGGCGCCAGGCCGAGTCGTCGTACCCGGGGTCGGCGGCGCCCGCGTAGGCGCCGGTCGGGTCGGTGATCCCGCCGGGGTCGACCAGCGCGAACCGCCAGCCGTCGCGCAGGGCGACCGTGCGGCGCCCGGTGACCTGCGTGGCCGTATCCGCCTCCGGGGCCGCCCAGGCGCCCGGGGCGCCCAGCAGGGCGCCGGCCGTCGGGGCTGTCGTGGCGGCTGCAAGAACCGATCTGCGAGTGACCGTCATGGTGCGGCTCTCCCTCATCAGGGCCCAGAACTACTCACAACTGATCGCGAACAAACAGATTCTGACGGCGTGCCACTTACCGTCGTCAAGGGTCCGGAGGCGGTGAGCCATGACTTTCGTCCCGTCGGCCGGTCCCCGTTCGGTTCCCCGGACGGGACCGGTCCGTCCGAGCGGGCCGCCGGTGACCGGCGGTCGCGGGCGGGTCCGACGCACTAGGCTGAACACCTGTGGTGCACCTGTTGACTGTGAGTGTGCGCTTGGGAGTGGCGAGATGAGCCGGGTCTATCCGTTCGACGATGCGGCGACGGCCCGGGCTGTCATCGACGAGGACGGCACACTGGCCGAGTGGAACGAGGGCGCACGGCGGCTCCTCGGCCACCCGGCCGAGGAGGTCGTGGGCCGGCCCGCGGCGCTGCTGCTCGCCGGGGCCCCACCCCCCGTGCCCGTCGGCGCCCGCTGGGACGGCACCCTCGAACTCCGCCACCGGGACGGCCGTACGATCCCGGTCTGGCTGGTCGCCCACCACCGCACGGCACACGACGAGCGTGCCGGGCGCTGGCTCGTCTTCTCCCCGGTGCCGGACGGCGGCCCGGCCGCCCCGGACGATCCGCTGGCCGCGGCCGCGCTGACCCAGTCGCCGTGCGCGATCGCGATCTACGACGAGCAGCTGCGGCTGCGCCGGGTGAACGACGCGATGGCCGAGGTCATCGGGTTGCCCGAGGAGCGGATCCAGGGGCTCAGGATCACCGAGATCGGCGGCAAGCCGCAGAGCGAGGAGCTGGAGAGGAACATGCTCCGGGTGCTGGACACGGGCCGCCCGGTGGACGTCCAGACCTATATGCGCACCGGCGGCGAGGCCCGGGCGCATGCCTGGCTGGCCCGGATGGCGCCGGTCACCGACGCCGCGGGACACGTGCTGGGGGTGAGCCTGGCCGCGCACGACATCACCGAGAACTACCTGGCCAGGGAGCGGCTCCAGCTGGTCAACGAGGCGAGCGTACGCATCGGCACCACCCTGGACGTCACCCGTACGGCCCAGGAGCTGGCGGACGTCTTCGTGCCGGCGCTCGCCGACTTCGTCACCGTCGACCTGCTGGACCCGCCGGAGAACGGCGGCGACCTCCCGACCCGGCTGACGGCGCCGGTCACGCTGCGCCGCAGCGCGCACCAGTCCGTGCTGCCCGGCGTCCCCGAGGCGGTGCTCAAGCCCGGCCACAGCGAGTCCTACCCGGCCTCCTCCCCGCAGGCCGACTCGCTGACCGCGGGGCAGAGCATCGTGGCCCAGCTGGCGTCCGGCGAGATGGCGCAGTGGCTGACCTGGCACAAGCTCCGCGGGGAGCGGGTGCGCGAGTCCGGCGTCCACTCCTCGATGGCCGTGCCGATCCAGGCGCGCGGGACGACCCTGGGGGTCGCGGTGCTGACCCGGCACCGGCGGCCCGACCCGTTCGGCCCGGACGACGTGCTGCTGGCCGAGGAGATCACGGCCCGGGCCGCCGTCTGCATCGACAACGCCCGCCGCTACTCCCGGGAGCGCGAGACCGCCCTGGCCCTGCAGCGCAGCCTGCTGCCCCGGACGCTGCCGCACACCGCCGCCCTGCAGGCCGCCTCCCGCTATCTGCCGGCCGCCCGGGCCGGGGTGGGCGGCGACTGGTTCGACGTGATCCCGCTGTCCGGGCTGCGGGTCGCCATGGTCGTCGGGGACGTCGTCGGCCACGGCGTGCAGGCCTCGGCGACCATGGGCCGGCTGCGCACCGCCGTGCGCACCCTGGCCGACATCGACCTGGCCCCGGACGAACTGCTCACCCACCTCGACGACCTGGTGGTCCGGCTCTCCGAGGAGCAGGGCGGCGAGGGCAGCCCCGGCGAGGTCGGCGCCACCTGCCTGTACGCCGTCTACGACCCGGTGTCCCGGCACTGCACGATGGCCCGCGCCGGTCATCCGCTCCCCGTCGTGCTGCGCCCTGGCCACCGCCTCCACGAGGTGGACCTGCCCGCCGGTCCCCCGCTGGGCCTGGGCGGGCTGCCGTTCGAGTCCACCGAGATCGAACTGCCCGAGGGCACCGTGCTGGCCATGTTCACGGACGGGCTGATCACCTCCCGGCACCAGGACCCGGACACCGGTCGCCGGCTCCTACACGAGGCGCTGGCGGCGTACAGCGACTCGCTGGACGAGACCTGCGACCGGATCCTGCACGCCCTGCTGCCGTCCGGCGGTGCGGCCGACGACATCGCCCTGCTGCTGGCCCGCACCCAGGGCCTGCCGCCGTCCCGGGTGACGACCTGGGACATCCCCGCCGACCCCGCCCTGGTCGCGCCGATCCGCAAGCAGGTCGTGGAGCAGCTGGACGTGTGGGACCTGACCATGGCCGCCTTCACGACGGAGCTGGTGGTCAGCGAACTGGTCACCAACGCCATCCGCTACGGAGCCCGCCCCATCCGGCTCCGCCTGATCCACGACACGACCAGGCTGATCTGCGAGGTCTCCGACACCAGTCACACCGCCCCGCACCTGCGCCGGGCCAAGACCTGGGACGAGGGCGGCCGGGGCCTGCTGCTGGTGGCACAGCTGACCCAGCGCTGGGGCACCCGGCACACCGGCGAGGGCAAGACGATCTGGGCCGAGCTGTCCCTGTTCCCGGAGGACGTTCCCTAGGGGTTCCCTAGGGGGTGCTGGTCAGGACGACCAGCTGGCGGGTCGCCCGGGTCATGGCGACGTAGCGGTCGACGGCGCCCTCGACGCCGGTGCCGAAGTCCTCCGGGTCGACGAGGACGACCAGGTCGAATTCGAGCCCCTTCGACAGCTCCGGGGTCAGCGAGTGGACCCGGGGCGTCGCGGTGAAGGCGGGGTCGCCGATCACGCAGGCGATGCCCTCGGCGTGGGCGACGAGCCAGCCCTCGAGGATCGGGGCCAGCCGGTCGACGGATCCGTGCACGACGGGCAGGCCGCTGCCGCGGATCGAGGTCGGCACGTTGGCGTCCGGGAGCGCGGCCCGGATGACCGGCTCGGCCTCCGCCATGATCTCCTCCGGTGTGCGGTAGTTGATGCCGAGCGAGGCCAGGGTGATCCGGTCGAATCCGACCCGCTCCAGGCGCTCCCGCCACGACTCCGCGAACCCGTGCCTGGCCTGGGCGCGGTCCCCGACGATGGTGAAGCTCCGGGACGGGCAGCGCAGCAGCAGCATCTGCCATTCGGCGTCGGTCAGTTCCTGGGCCTCGTCGACGACGATGTGCGCGAACGGGCCGGCCAGCAGGTCCGGGGTGAGGGCGGGCAGTTCGGACTCATCGACCAGGCTGACCTTGGCGTCCTCGCCGCGCAGCATCCGCACCAGGCCCTCGCCGTCGTCCCCGTCGGCGCCGGAGTCGACGGCGGCCCCGATCAGGTTGTCCACGACCTGGGCCATGCGCTCGCGCTGGGCGGCGAGCGCGGCCTCCTGCCGCTGCCTGCGCCGGGCCGCCTCCGGGTCGCCGAGCCGCTGCCTTGCCGCGTCCAGGAGCGGCAGGTCGGACACCGTCCAGGCCTGGGGATCGGCGCGCTGGAGCAGCCGTACGTCGTCGCGGTCGAGCCAGGGGGCGCACATCCGCAGATAGGCCGGCACCGACCACAGGTCGCCGACCAGGTCGGTGGCCTCCAGCAGCGGCCAGGCCCCGTTCAGGGTGTCGACCAGCTCCCTGTCCTGCTGGAGCGACCTGCGGAACCGCTCGGGCGGGACGTCGTCGCCGGTGTGTTTGTCCAGCAGGATGGTCGCGAGTTCCTCCCAGATCTGCTCACGGCCCTCGTTGTGCGGTGTGCCCGGCCCCGGTGCCCGGAACGCGTCGGCCCAGTCGTCGGCGCTCAGCCACAGGTCGCCCCAGTCGGTGGCGACCGTCATGCCCGCGGCGGGCGGCTCCTCGTAGAAGCGGACGGCCGTCTCGATCGCCCGGACCATGTCCGCGGACGACTTCAGGCGGGCCGCCTCCGGATCAGTTTCGGGCGTCGCCGCGGCTCCTTCGTCCACAAGGTCGGCCAGCACGCAGGTCTGCACGCCCTCCTCGCCGAGGCTGGGCAGCACGTCGGAGACGTAGTTCAGGTAGGGCCGGTGCGGGCCCACGAACAGCACACCGCCCCGCCGGTGGCCGAGGCGCGGGTCGGAGTACAGCAGGTGCGCGGTGCGGTGCAGGGCGACGACCGTCTTGCCGGTGCCCGGACCGCCGTCGACGACGAGTGCGCCCCGGGATCCCGCGCGGATGATGGCGTCCTGGTCGGCCTGGATGGTGGCGAGCACGTCCCGCATCCGCTCCGACCGGTCGGCGCCGAGGCTCGCGATGAACGCGGACTGGTCGTCGAGCGCGGCATGCCCTTCGAGCCCGTCGGCGGTGAACACCTCGTCCCAGTAGTCGCTGATCCGGCCGCCCGTCCAGCGGTATCTGCGGCGGCTGCGCAGCCCCTTCGGGTCGGCGTGGGTCGCCGCGAAGAACGGTTCGGCCGCGGGTGACCGCCAGTCGAGCAGCAGCCGGCGGCCCTCGCTGTCGGTGAGGCCGAGCCGGCCGATGTACACGGGCTCGGGGTCGTCCGCGGCGACCATGCGCCCCAGGCACAGGTCCAGGCCGAAGCGGCGCAGGGTGCGCAGCCGTCCGGTCAGCCGGTGGACCTCGATGTCCCGGTCCATCGCGGCCCGGCCGGTGCCGCCCGGGGCCTTGAGTTCGGTGTCGAGGCGGTCGGACAGCTCGGCGATCGTCTCGTCGAGGCAGCGCGCGATGGCCGCGAAGTGCTGCTCGTCGTCGGCGATCAGGGCCGGGGCGGCCTTGGCGGAGAGCCGTTCGGGAAGGTCGAAGGCACGGGTGGTCAGGGGGTTCACTGCATCAGCTCCGTTGGGGGGCGCCGGGCACGGCGGCGGATGGTACGGGCGGCTCTGCTTCCGCGCGGTTCACGCGCAAACTGGCGGCGTCTCCGGCCGACCTCGTCGGGAGGTGCCGGGCGCCACGACGGGTACGGGCGGCTCTGCTTCCGCGCGGTTCACGCGGAGAGTGACGGCGTTCTCCGGCCGACCTCGCCCGGAGGCGCCGGGCGCCACGAGGGGTGCGGGCGGCTCTGCTTCCGCGCGGTTCACGCGCAGACTGACGGCGTCCTCCGGACCGCCGAGTCCGGAGGTGCCGGGAGAGGGCGTCGGGCGGGTGCTGGTCATGCGGAGACGTGCGGCGGCTTCCGGTCGGCCGCTTCGAGCAGCAGCCTCGCGGCCACCGTCGCGCCGTCGGGGCGGATGTCGGCGGCCACGGCGGCCGCACGGGCGCGGGTCCCGGGGGCCAGGGCGGTCGCGAGCGCGGCGGAGAGGGAGTCGGTGGTCGGGGTCGGTCCGTCGTGGGCCGCGCCGATGCCCAGCTCGGCCACCCGGGCGGCCCAGTGCGGCTGGTCCACGATCTGCGGGACGACCACCTGGGGCACGCCGGCCAGGGCGGCGGTCGTCGTGGTGCCCGCGCCGCCGTGGTGCACGACGGCGGCCACCCGACGGAACAGCGCCTGGTGGTTGACCTCGCCGATCACGAGGCAGTCGGCCCGGTCGTCGATCGGGGCGAGGCCGGCCCAGCCGTGTCCGACCAGCAGCCGACGGCCCTGGGCGCGCACCGCCTCGACGGCCGTCCGGGCGGCGTCCGGCGCGCCGCGCATCGCCATGCTGCCGAAGCCGACGTACACCGGCGGCTCACCGGCCGCCAGGAAGGCCGCCAGCTCGTCCGGAAGCGGGCGTTCGTCCGGCAGCAGCCACGCCCCGGTCTGCACCAGGTCGAGGTCCGTCAGGTCCTGCCACGGTCCCAGGACCGGGTCCGCCGCCAGCCACGGCCGGCCGGTGAGGACGTGGGCGCGGACGTCGTCCACCGGTGGCAGTCCGATCGCCGCCCGATGGGTGTTCAGGGCCTCGCCGTACAGCGCGTCCACCCGCTCGGCGTCCACCTTCCACAGCGTCCGCAGGTCGGCGTCCGGCGGGGCCGGGCGGCCCGGGCGGCCCGACGGCGGGAAGTGCGAGGACGGCATCCCGAACGGGTGGGGGCACGCGAACACGTACCGGATGCCCAGCTTCTCGGTCACGGACCGCACCCCGGCCGGCATCAGGCCGGTCGCCACCACCGCGTCGCACCCCTCGGCCGCCGCGGCGACCGCGTCGAAGTGCGCGGCGACCAGGTCGGCGGCGAGCCGGAACGCGTCCGACGGCTGCGGGTTCGGCCTGGTCACCACCGAGCGCACCGACGGCCCGAACGGCACATGCGCCACGCCCGCCCGGGCCAGCAACTCCGCGAACTCCTGGTCCGGCGGGGCACACACCCGCACCTCGGCGCCGAGTTCCCGCAGCGCCAGCCCGAGTCCCGCCAACGGTTCGACGTCCCCGCGCGACCCGTATCCCATCAACAACACACGCACGTGGCGAATCCCCCAAATACCGCTGGTTCTGGCTTCGGCCTGCGATTTTGCGGGACGAGGGGGGCCTTGCCGCAAGCCCCCCTGTGCGCTATAAGTTGAGAGTGGCGAGGAGCGGCTGAACTCCTTGCCCTATTTTTTTGCCCTAACTTTTTGCCGTTCCCGTCACGGCGCGCTCAGCCAGGGCCGGACCTGCTTGCGCGCCTCGTGCAGCCGCGACTTCAGGGTCCCCAGCGGGATCCCCACCCGTTCGGCGACCTCGGCGTAGTCCAGCTGGCAGATGTCCCGGTAGACCAGCGGCGCGACCAGCTGCGGATGCTCCCGCTCCAGCCGGTCCAGCGCCTCCAGCAGATCGATCCGGGAACCGGCGATCACGCTGGTGGTACGCGGGTCGACATGCTCGGCCGGTTCGATGTCCGCCGGCTGCTCCGCCGCCCGCCGCTTCAGGTCCCGGTACTTCTGCCGGGAGCAGTTGGCGATGACCGTGTACAGCCAGGTACTGAAGCGGCTGCGGCCCTCGAAGGTGGAGATCTTCCGGGAGATCTGGAGCAGCACGTCCTGGGCCGCCTCCTCGGCGTCCTCCCGGCACGGCAGGAACCGTCCGCAGCGTCGTACGACGTCGGGCCAGACCTCGGTCAGCAGCTGGTTCAGGGCCAGCTGGTCGCCGGCGGCGGCCCGCCGGGCGAGGTCTTCGGTCAGCGCGGCGTCCGGCACGGGAGGTCCCCCTCGAAGTCGATCTCAGGCCAGGCATGATAGTCGTATGCAACCCCTGGAGCGGATCGGCCGCTATCGCCTCGAACGGCGCCTGGGCACCGGTGCCTTCGGGACGGTCTGGCTCGCCCACGACGACCAGCTGGACGCCTCGGTCGCGGTGAAGGTGCTCGCCGACAACTGGTCCCACCGTCTCGACATCCACGACCGCTTCCTGTCCGAGGCACGGCTGCTGCGCCGGGCCGACTCGAAGCGGGTGGTGCAGGTCTACGACATCGGCGAACTCCCGGACGGGCGGCCGTACTTCGTGATGGAGTACGCCGACGCGGGCACCCTCGCCGACCTGCTCGGGGCGGGCCCGCTGCCGATCCCCGACGCGCTGCTGCTGACCGCGCTGGCGGCACGCGGCGCGGCGGATCTGCACGGGGCCGGGATCGTGCACCGGGACATCAAGCCGACCAATGTGCTGCTGCGCACCGCGCAGGACGGCACCCGGCGGGTGCTGCTCGCCGACCTGGGGCTGGCGAAGAGCCTGGCGCAGGCGTCGGGGCTGACCCTTGCGGCCGGTTCGGCGGGTTATCAGCCGCCGGAGCAGGCCCAGCCAGGGGAGGGCATCGACGCGCGTGCCGACGTGTACGCGCTGGGTGCGGTGGGCTACGAGCTGGTCACCGGCACGGTGCCGGCGGCGCCGGGGAACGTGGTGCGGCCGGAGCGGCTGCGGCCGGACCTCGGGGAGGACGTGCAGCGGGCGCTGATGCGGGCCCTGGAGCCGGACCGGCAGCGGCGCTGGCCGTCCGCGCAGGCGTTCGCGGACGAGCTGGACCGGCTGGCGGCGGCCGCGGCGGCGCGCCGGCCGCGGCGCCTGGACGGCGTCCGCAGACGGCTCAACGCCATCACGCTGACCGTCGCCGCGGTCCTCGCGGCCGGGGGTACGGCCCTCGCGGTCACGCTGGTCGACCGGAGCGGCTCGGCGGGCGACGAGACGAAGGTCACCGACTCCACCGGGCGGGTGGTGGCGCAGGTGCCGTCCGGATGGGCGGGCGAGCTGCGGAACTCCGGCTGGAATCCCAAGGCGCTCGGGCTGGCCTCGGGGCACGAGCCGGGACTTGAGGTCGCCGACGACGTGTCCCAGTGGCAGGACCTGTCGACCGCGGTGAACGGCGTGTTCATCGGCCTGAGCGAGCACGGCGACGTAGCCGCGAAGGTGAACGCCCTGTCCCACGCGCAGTGCCACTACGACGGCAGCCGCGCCTTCACGAGCAGCACCTGGAAGGGCCGCGTCCGGACCTGGAGCGACTGCTCCGGGGCCGGCGGCTCGGTCCAGGAGGTGGCCCTCGCCCCGGCCGACGGGGACGACCAACCCCAGGTGTACGTACAGGTACGGCAGAAGGGATCCGTCGAAAACACCGACGACACCGCCACGGAGGGCATACTCCGGTCGATCCGGGTCACCTGACCCGATGAATCACGGCGTGCCCTCGAACTTTTCCGTCGTTTCTCGCATCGGATGGGAGTGACGGCGCACGGAGCGCCTCGGGCACGCCTCGCAGCGTGCCGCGAACGTCCAGGAGCGTGGAGAGACATGGCGCACACGTCCCAGTCCTTGCGGCGCGGGGCGGCCCTGCTCGCGAGCACGGTCGCCGCCCTGGGCCTCCTGACCGCCTGCGGCAACGACAGCCCGGGCAAGTCGCCGGAGTCGGTGTCGGGCACGGCCGCGCCCGCGACCGGCGACTCGGCGGGTTCGAGCGCGTCGGACACCGGTGCCGCGCCGTCCGGCACGGCGTCCTCGCCGACGTCCCAGAGCACCGGCTCGACGACGGGCGGCGGCTCCTCGACCGGCGGTGGCACGACGACCGCCGGCACCGCGTCCGGCAGCCGCTGTCACACCTCGGAGCTGACCGCCTCGGTGGGCGGCAACGACCCCGGCGCCGGTCAGGAGAACTTCCCGATCGTGTTCACCAACAAGTCGGGCCGCACCTGCACCGTGCGCGGCTTCCCCGGTGCCGCCTTCGTGAACGCCGCCGGCACCCAGCTCGGCCCCGACCCGAAGCGGGAGGCCGGGAGCACCCCCGCGACGGTCACCCTCAAGCCCGGCCAGAGCGCCTGGGCGGGGCTGACCTTCTCCAACCCGGAGATCAGCGGCGCCAAGACGGCGACCCCGGCCGCACTGGAGGTCACCCCGCCGGACGAGCGTGACTCGCTGAAGGTCACCTGGAAGGGCGGCACGGTCCCGGTCTCCGGGAACTCCTCCTCGGTACGGCTGACCGTGCTCAGCGCCGGAACCGGCGTCTGACCGGCCGGGACGCCGACAGCCCGGGGCCCGATCACCCCGCACCCGGACCCCGCTGCCCCCTCCCCCGGGCAGCGGGGTTCGTCATGTCCGGGCCACGACTGTCACAGGCGTGCAACACGCGGACCCGGCTCCGATCTTTTTCGCCCGCCCCGCCATCGAACCCGTCGACCACACAGGAAGAAGGCCCCGCGAGGGGCCGGGACGACGGAATCGGGGACGGACATGAGCGGCATCTCCCGCAGGCGGATCCTGACGGCGGGCGCGACGGCGGGCGCCCTGGGTGCACTGGGCGCGGTGTCGGGGTGCTCGAACGGCCAGTGGACGGTGGGCGGCGGCAGTTCCGCCGACACGGGCAAGAGCAGCGGCGTACCGGCCAAGCCGCTGAAGCTCATCGGGGACGGTTCCACCGCCGACACCGGCGCCCAGCCGCACCAGCCGAAGGCGACGCGCCTGGCGGCCGGCGCCAAGCCGCCGCAGTTCGTGGTGTTCTCCTGGGACGGCGCCGGCGAGCTCAGCAACCAGCTGTTCTCCCGTTTCCGCAAGGTCGCAGCGGACCACGGCGCGAAGATGACGTTCTTCCTGTCCGGCATCTACACGCTGCCGGAGTCCAAGAAGGACCTCTACCGGCCGCCGCAGCACGAGGTCGGCGCCTCGGCGATCGGCTACCTCTCCGACCGGCACATCCACAACACGCTCCAGCAGGTGCGCGCCGCCTGGCTGGAGGGCCACGAGATCGGCACCCACTTCAACGGGCACTTCTGCGGCAGCGACGGCGTGCGCAACTGGTCCCCGGCCGAGTGGCGCAGTGAGATCGACCAGGCGATCGACTTCGTCACCAAGTGGAAGACCAACACCGGCTTCACCGACCTGGACCCGCTGCCCTTCGACTACCGCAAGGAGCTGATCGGCGGCCGTACGCCGTGCCTGGAGGGCCAGACCAACCTGCTGCCCACGGCGGCCGCGCTCGGCTGGAAGTACGACGCCAGCTCCCCCGGCGGCCTGCAGATCTGGCCGGGCAAGGTGCAGGGCAACCGCATCTGGGACTTCCCGCTGCAGTCCATACCGTTCTCCGGGCACTCCTTCCAGGTCCTGTCGATGGACTACAACATGATGTTCAACCAGTCGGCCGGCAACCCGCTGGGCGACAAGTCCCAGTACGACGCCTGGCGCACCCAGGCCCGTGACACCTATCTGGCGGGCTTCGAGCGGGCGTACTCCACCAACCGGGCGCCGTTCTTCATCGGCAACCACTTCGAGCGCTGGAACGGCGGCATCTACATGGACGCCGTCGAGGAGGCGATCGGCAAGATGGCCGAGTACGACGATGTGCGCTTCGTCTCCTTCAAGCAGCTGGTGGCGTGGCTGGAGGCGCAGGACCCGGCGGTGGTGCGCACCCTGCGCACGCTGAACCCGGGACAGGAGCCGACGGGCGGCTGGGCGGAATTCCTGGGCGCGGCGGGTACCCCGTCCGCGTAGCGACGGTCTGCTTTCATGGGCGGGCCGCACTTGATCACGCCCTGAGCTGAGGAACGCGCCCTGAACACCCCGCTCGCCGAGACCCTGTCCGTCCTGCTGCTCGCCGCCGTCCTCGCGTGGGCCGTGATCCGGCCCCGCGGCTGGCCGGAGGCGGTGCTCGCCGTGCCGGCGGCGGGGCTGGTGATCGCCACCGGGGCGATCTCGCTGGAGCACGCCCGGGAGGAGGCCGAACGGCTCGGGCCCGTCGTCGGTTTCCTCGCCGCCGTCCTGGTGCTCGCCCACTTCTGCGATGTGGAGGGGCTGTTCCAGGCCTGCGGGGCGTGGATGGCCCGCTGGGCGGGCGGGCGGCCGGTGCGGCTGCTGACCGCGGTGTTCGCGCTGGCCTCGGTGATCACCGCCGTACTGAGTCTGGACGCGACGGTGGTGCTGCTGACGCCGGTGGTGTTCGCGACGGCGGCCCGGTCCGGGGTGCGGGCCAAGCCGCACGTCTACGCGTGCACGCATCTGTCGAACACCGCCTCGCTGCTGCTGCCGGTGTCGAATCTGACGAACCTGCTGGCGTTCGCGGCCAGCGGGCTGAGCTTCACCCGGTTCGCGGCGCTGATGGTGCTGCCCTGGCTGGTGGCGATCGGCGCCGAGTACCTGGTGTTCCGGCGGTTCTTCGCCCGGGACCTGTCCACGGCGGCCCCGGGTGCGAAGGACACCGGCGAGCCGCCCCGGCTGCCGCTGTTCGCGGTGGTGACGGTGGCCTGCACACTCGCCGGGTTCGTGGTCACCTCCGCGCTCGGGATCGACCCCGCGTGGGCCGCGTTCGCCGGCGCGCTGGTGCTCGCCGGGCCGGCGCTGGTACGGCGGCAGGCGACCGCGCTGTCGGTCGTGAAGGCGGCCGCTCCGGCGTTCCTGGCGTTCGTGCTCGCGCTCGGGATCGTGGTGCGGGCGGTCGTCGACAACGGGCTGTCCGACGCGCTGGGGCATGTCCTGCCGGGCGGGACGGGGTTGCCGGCCCTGCTCGGGATCGCCGCGCTGGCGGCCGTACTGGCCAATGTCGTCAACAACCTGCCGGCGGTGCTGGTGCTGCTGCCGCTGGCCGCGGGGACCGGGCCGGGCGCGGTGCTGGCGGTGCTGCTCGGGGTGAACATCGGCCCGAACCTCACCTACGCCGGTTCGCTCGCCACGCTGCTGTGGCGCAGGATCGTGCACCAGCACGACCACGGGGTGGACCTCGGGGAGTTCACCCGGCTGGGGCTGCTCGCCGTGCCGACCGCACTGGCCGGCGCGGTGGTGGCACTGTGGGGGGCGCTCCAGGTGGTCGGGATCTAGGCGGGAGGCCATGGACATGCGGATGATCGTCTGGCTGGTCGAGGGGACCTGGCCCGCCTGTGTGGACGCGGCGCGGGACTACGCGCGGGACGCGTCCGAGGTGGTGCTGCTGCACGTGAC
Source organism: Streptomyces sp. NPDC048254 (assembly GCF_043201895.1). Taxonomy (NCBI): domain Bacteria; kingdom Bacillati; phylum Actinomycetota; class Actinomycetes; order Kitasatosporales; family Streptomycetaceae; genus Streptomyces; species Streptomyces sp. NPDC048254. Next base: position 130,428 of record NZ_JBICZJ010000017.1, on the reverse strand, counting down.
CGAGCCGGGGATGGCCGGCCTGGCGCACGGCGCGTTCGCGGGGCTGCTGGGCCGGGCGGGTTCGGAACCGGACCCGGAGCGGCGGCTGGTGGAGCTCGGCGGCACGTCGGCGGCGGAACTGCTGGACGCGGCCGAGGCACGGCTGGGACGGCCGTGCACCCGGCTGGAGCGGACCGGGCGCGTCGAGCGTGAGGTGGTGGCCGTCGCCGAGGGCGCCGGTCTGCTGATCGCGGCCCGGGACGGCGACCGGTCCCGGCTGGGGCCGCACAGCCTGGGCAAGGCGGTGCGGTTCGCCGTCGACCACGCGCCCTGCCCGGTGCTGCTGGTGTGGCCGGAGGGGGCGCCGGACCTGACGACGATGCCGCCCCCGCCGCCGCACCACCCCTGAGCCCGTACCGGCTCAGTGGCCGTGGTGACCGCCACCGCCACCGTAGCCGCCACCGCCGCCGTAGCCGCCGCCGTACTGGCCGCCGCCGTAGCAGTAGCCCGGGTACTCCTCGCACGGGTTGTAGCCGGGGGTGCTGCTCGACGGCGTGGGCTGTGCTGTCGTCCGCGACGCCGACGGGGTGGGCGTCGGCGTGGCGGTCTTCGCGGCCTTGGGTGTGGGGGTGGCCGACGGGGTGGGGGTCGGCGTCGGGGTGGTGTCGGCGTCCCAGTTGACGATCTGCATCTGCAGGTCGGGCTGGGAGGTGTCCATCACCCAGCGCTGGGCGGCGACGTTCGCCCGGGTCTTGACCACCAGGGAGCCGCCGCCGTCGGTGGCGGCCGGGGCGAGCGCCAGGTCCTGGTCCCAGCGGGGCACCAGGGCGCCCTGGAGGGTGAAGTCGTAGCGGATGCTCCGGCCGCCGGTGCCGGAGGCGGCGGCCGAGCACGGGGCGAGCTGGACGGAGTAGCCGAGGTGCGAGTCGAGGCACAGGCCGGGGTCGGCTCCGTTGCGCAGCAGCCCGTCGTTCTCGTACGTCCACTGCTGGCCGGCGACCGAGGAGCACTCGGCGAGCTCGGTCTCGGCGCCCTTGGCGGGCTTGTTGCCGACCACGCCGATGCACAGGCCGGAGGCGATGTTGTGCAGGCGTCCGCGCAGGGTGCCCTGGGTGGTCTGGCTGGTGCCGATCCAGGACGGGCCCGAGCTGGGGGCGCCCTTGCCGGGCGTGGCGGAGGGCCGGCTCGCAGCCGTCGAGCCGGCGTCGTCGCCGGAGCCGAGCACCGCCCACAGCACCAGCGGCAGCACGACCAGACCGCTCACCGTACCCACGGCCACGGCGAGGTTGCGGCGGCGCACCCGGCGGGCGGCCCGCTGCTTGGCGCGGCGGGAGAGGGCGGGGTGCACCACCAGGTCCTTGCCCGGCCCGGCCGGCGGGGCGAAGTCCTCGCCGACCGCGGGGCGGCCGCCCGGCGTGGCCGCCTGCTCGGCGGGCTCCCCGGTGAGGCCGGCCCGCGACTCCAGATAGCCGTGGGCGCCCCAGCCGAGGACGGCCTCGGCCAGGGCGAGGCCGAGGCTGCGGCCGCCGTTGAACTGCTGGAGCTGGTCGGCGGTGTACCGGCAGTGGCTGCAGCCGTTGAGGTGCAGCTGGAGGTCCCGGTCGATGTCGACGCCGCCGCGCCGGAAGGTCACGTCGATCATCCGGACGTACCGCTGGCACTCGTCCTCGTGGGCGAGTTCGCGGTGCACCTGGAGGCACTCCTCGCGCAGCCGCTCGCGGGCCCGGCGCAGTTCGACCCGCGTGTCCTGCTCGTCGAGGCCCAGCAGTCCGGCGGGTGTCGACAGCGGCTCCGACTCGACCTCGGTGTGCCACAGCACGGCTCGCGAGGACTGGGTCAGGCGCTGGAAGGCACGGGAGAGCAGCCGCCGGTTCGTGGGCGGGAGCAGCCGGGAGGCGGCCCGCTCCCCCTCGCCGACGCGCAGGTCGGGGTGCAGGAGTTCGCTGCGGCCGTCGTTGTCCCATTCGGCGGCGATACGGCGGACGGTGACAAGGAGTTGGGGGCGCCAGGCAGCAGTCGGGCCGGTCTGGCGGAGGGATTCACCGAAAAGCCGGGTGAATGCGGCGGTGGTGAGCATTCCCGCGCCGCGGGACCCGTCGGTACACAGTCGGGCGTAGGCGAAGGCCGCTTCCCAGTGCCGGTCGAGGAGTTCACCGACGGGGTGCAGCGCGGGCGCGGCGCCCGTCCATTGCTTGAGCTCGGCGCTGAGCTGCTCGTCGGTGACGTCGAACGGCCGGGCGGGGGTAGGGGAATTCCCCAGGCCTGCGTCATTCACGGCGGCATTCCTTCCAGACGCAACGCGGAATTTAGTCCATACCGTCGGGTATGTGACCGGTATGCGACCCGGCCGACACCATGGTCGGATGGGCCTGTTGGGGGTTCGGCGCTCGAACGTCCGCCGTCGGCAGCTCTTTTGAAGCGTGGGGGGCGTACAGGAGCGGCCTCGCGCATGCGGGGTGAAAATAATTGTCCGCATGCCGACACGGCACACTTTTGCACAGGCCAGCAGGGCAGAACAAGGGATCCCAGGGTTTTCCGCATTGCCCGGAGCTTGCGCTAATTTGACGAATCGTCAATGAGAACGTTCGCGCCTTGTCGTTGTATCGACATCGTAATTGGCGCGAGGATTCGGGGCCGACCGCCCCGGCATCCGCAGCAACCATTGAACCACGGCCCGACCTGCGCAAGCCGTCCGGCCGACGGCGTCCGCGAACCAATGACCGCGGGCATTACGGACGCTCACCGGAACGGTAGGCGCCGGGCGGGACACCGTATCTTTCACGGAAAACCCGGTTGAAGTGGAACGGGCTGGGAAATCCGGACGCGGCGGCGACCCGCTCGACGGTCAGGTCGGTGCTCTCCAGCAGCCGGGCGGCGTGTCGCAGCCGCGCCTCGCGCAAGGCGCGCATCGGAGACACGCCGGTCCCCCGGGTGAAGAGGTGGGCGAACCGGGACGGTGACAGCGCGACACGCGCGGCGAGCGAGTCGACGGTGTGCGGGGCACCCGGGTCGGCGGCGATCAGTTCCTCGGCGCGGCGCACGCGCCCGTCCCGGGCGTCCGGACCGGGCGGCGCCCGGTGCGCGCCGGCCGTCGCGAGCAGGACCACCTCCTCCAGCGCGCACAGGGCGAGTTCGCGTGCCGCGCTGCCGTACGCGACGGCGACGGGGGTTTCGCCGGGCCCGGCCGCGGGCGGCGCGCCGTTGCCGGTCCAGCGGGAGTCGGCCAGCAGACGGTGGAAAGCGGCCTCGATCCGGGCGTGTGTGTCGTCCGGCGCGCCGACGGCGTACACGCCGTCGCCCACGGCGCACGGGCCCAGCCACTGTGCCCAGCCGGGGCGGGCCTGACAGTGGGTCCACCAGAAGCGCCAGCGGCTCGCACCGGGCGCCACCGTGTAGTGGTGCGGGACGCCGGGGGCGAGGACGACCAGCTCGCCGGGGCGCGCCAGGGCCTGCGCGGTGCCCTGCCGGAGCAGGCCGCGGCCGTCCGTGGTCCAGGTGAACAGCCAACTGCTCGACCCCTCGGGGCGGTTGATCCGGTAGCCGGGTCCCTGGTCGTAGCGACCGGTGACGACCATGCCCGGCGGTGGTGCCGGGACAGCGGTCCCGGGCAATCCCTCAGCGGTCATGGGCATCCTCTCCGCGAACACGCCGGCCTAGCGTGACAGGCCCAGGGCACCGGACCGAGGAGCGCGGGTATGACAGTCACGGGCATCGGCACCACCATGGTGCGGCAGTTCGAGGAGGACGGGTTCACCGTCGTACGAGGGTTGTTCGGGTCCGACGAGATCGACCGCTTGTGCGCGGAGTTCGCGGCGTTGCACGCGGCGGGGCGGCCCGTGCCGGGCCACTTCCAGCCGGGGCCGACGGCGGATCCGCTGCACCGGTACCCCCGCGTCATGCAGCCGCACGAGATCAGCGCGCTCGCCCGGCGGTTCCTGCTGGACGCGCGGCTGCGGGTGATCCTGGAGGGGCTGTTCGGGGAGAAGGTGCTGGCCGCGCAGAGCATGTTCTACTTCAAGCCGCCGGGCGCCCGGGGGCAGGCGCTGCACCAGGACAACTTCTATCTGCGGGTCGAGCCGGGGACGTGCGTCGCCGCGTGGGTCGCCTGCGAGGAGATCGACCGGGAGAACGGCGGCCTCGAGGTGGTGCCGGGGACGCATCGGATGGAGCTGTTCTGCCCCGAGGAGTCCGATGCGGAGCTGTCGTTCGCGCGGGAGTACGTGGCACCGCCGGAGGGGCTGGTGGCGGTGCCGGTCGATATGGGGCCGGGGGACGTGCTGTTCTTCAACGGGAGTCTGGTGCACGGGTCACAACCGAATCGCTCCGCTGGGCGGTTCCGGCGGTCCTTCATCGGGCATTACGTCGGGCGGTCGGCGGAGCGAATCGGGGGGTACTACCGGACGTTGAGCATGGGTGGGGACAGGGTTCCTTTGCTGGAGAGTGAGGGGGGCGGTCCTTGCGGGACTGAGCGGTCGTGATTCGGGGCGGGTGCGATGTGGTTGCTCGCGCAGTTCCCCGCGCCCCTTTGGGGCGCGTCTCAGTGGCCGGAGATTGAATGGGGAACGTAGGGCTGCTCCAGCTCTTCGAGTTCCTTGTCGCTGAGTTGCAACTCCACGGCCGCGACAGCGTCTTCGATGTGGTTCGGCTTCGAGGCTCCGATGATCGGGGCCGTCACCGTGTTCTGGCGGAGGAGCCAGGACAGGGCCACCTGGGCCCGGGGGACGCCCCGGTCGCCGGCGATGCGGGTGACCGCCTCGACGATCGCGCGGTCGCCGTCCTGGTAGAGGCGGTTGCCGAAGTTGTCGGTGGTGCTGCGCTCGGTGACCGTGCCCCAGTCGCGGGTGAGGCGGCCCCGGGCCAGCGGGCTCCACGGCAGTACGCCCACGCCCTGGTCGGCGCAGAGCGGCAGCATCTCGCGCTCCTCCTCGCGGTAGAGGAGATTGTAGTGGTTCTGCATGGAGACGAACTTGGTCCAGCCGTTCCGCTCGGCCGTGTACTGGGCCTTGGAGAACTCCCAGGCGTACATCGAACTGGCCCCGATGTAGCGCGCCTTGCCCGCCTTGACGACGTCGTGCAGCGCCTCCATCGTCTCCTCGATCGGCGTGTCGTGGTCGAAGCGGTGGATCTGGTAGAGGTCGACGTAGTCGGTGCCGAGGCGGCTGAGGCTGTGGTCGATCTCCGTGAGGATCGCCTTACGGGACAGACCGCCGCCGTTGGGGCCGGGGCGCATCCGGCCGTGCACCTTGGTGGCGAGGACGATCTCGTCGCGCTGGGCGAAGTCACGCAGCGCCTTGCCGACGATCTCCTCGCTGGTGCCGTCCGAGTAGACGTTGGCGGTGTCGAAGAAGTTGATGCCCGCCTCCAGCGCCTGCCGGATCAGCGGGCGGGACGCCTCCTCGTCGAGGGTCCACTCGTGGGTGCCGCGGTCGGGCAGGCCGTAGGTCATGCAGCCGAGGCAGATCCGGGACACGTCCAGACCGGTACGGCCGAGCTTCACGTACTCCATCGTTGTCTCCCACATTCGAGATCACGTCGTACAGAGCCGAGCGTACGTCGGCCCGCCGTCCGCTCTCGCGTGACGACGGCGGTAATCGGACGCGTCAGCCCTGCTCCAGCAGGTCCAGCGCCCGCTCCCAGGCGAACTCGGGGCGCCGGCCGTCCGCTTCGGCTCCGCCGGTGTGCGGGTCGCCGAAGCGGACGCCCAGCCCGCGCAGCCGGGTCAGGCTCTCCCGGTAGGCGGGGTGGGCTGCCAGCGCGTCGGCGACGCAGGGCAGGACGGCTATCGGAACGCCCAGGCCCAGGGCCTCGCAGAGGGTGCCGACGGCGAGGGTGTCGGCGAGCCCGGCGGCCCATTTGTTGACGGTGTTGAAGGTGGCGGGGGCGACGACCACCGCGTCCGGCGCCGGAAAGGGGCGCGGGTCGGAGGGTCGGCGCCAGGCCGACCGGACGGGGCGGCCGGTGCGTGCCTCGGCCTCGGCGGTGTCGAAGAAGCCGTTCATGGCGACCGGGGTGGCGATGACCCCGACCTCCCAGCCGCGTTCCTGGGCCGCGCCGATCAGCCTGCCGACGCCCGCGGCGATGCCGGCCCCGCAGACGACGAGGTAGAGAAAGGGCTTCGAGGGCGCATCGGTCATCCGGGAACCCTATGCGGGTGCTACCGGAGCGGGAACGACAGGCCCCGCTCGGACTCCGGGCGCGGCCCGTGCAGACGGCGTTCGCGTTCCTCGATAGGGACGTCGTTGATGCCGGCCTCGCGCCGGGTCATCAGCCCGTGCTCGTCGAACTCCCAGAGTTCGTTCCCGTACGACCGCCACCACCGGCCGGCCGTGTCGTGGCACTCGTACTGGAAGCGGACCGCGATGCGGTTGCCGTCGAAGGCCCACAGGTCCTTGCGGAGCGCGTAGTCGAGTTCCCGGTCCCATTTGGCGGTGAGGAACTCGACGATCTCGGCGCGGCCGGTGACGAAGGTGTCGCGGTTGCGCCACACCGAGTCCTCGGAGTAGGCGAGCGCCACGCGCTGCGGGTCGCGGGTGTTCCAGGCGTCCTCGGCGGCCTGGACCTTCTGGGCGGCGGTCTCGCGGGTGAAGGGCGGCAGGGGCGGACGGTCGGCCATGGTCTCCTCCTCAAGCGGAGAACGCGCGTTCTCCGGGTCGCTGCTAACGTAGGAGAACGCACGTTCTCTCGTCAAGGAGCCATCGGAAGTGGTCATGGACAGCGCTGTCGCACGGGAGCAGGCCCTGGACGCCGCCGAGCGGCTGTTCTACGGGCGGGGGGTGCAGTCCGTCGGCATGGACGACATACGCGGCGCCTCCGGGGTCTCCCTCAAACGGCTCTACCAGCTCTTCCCCGCCAAGGAACAGCTCGTGCTGGCCTATCTGGAGCGCCGGGACGTGCGCTGGCGGCAGCGGCTGGCCGAGCATGTCGAGCGGCGGCCGGACCCCCGGGAGCGGTTGCTCGCCGTCTTCGACTGGCTGGCGGGATGGTCCGCCGAGGAGGACTTCCGGGGGTGCGCGTGGATCAACGCGTACGGCGAGCTGGGTGCCACCTCCGAGCGGGTGGTGGCCCAGGTGCGGGGCCACAAGCAGGCCTTCCGGGACTATCTCGCGGGCCTGGTGGCGGCCGCCGGGCTGGACGCCGCGCTCACCGGGCCGCTGTTCCTGCTGGCCGAGGGGGCGATGGTGACCGCGGGCATCACCGGGAGCACGGAGCCCGCGGCCGAGGCGCGCGAGGCGGCCCGGGCGCTGCTGCCCGACCGCTGAGGTCAGGCCGCGGCGGGCACCGGAAGAGCGGCCCGGGCCCGCGCGCACGAGCCGGCGGCCGCCGCCCGGGGCGGTGCCCCGGGCGCGGGCTGGAACCGGCGGTGCCGAGGGCGCCGCCGGCCGTCGCTAGCCCGTCGGTTCCTTGACGGTGATGGCGTGCACCGGGCAGGCCCGGGCCGCCTCCCGGACCAGCGGGTCGCCGCCGCCGTCCTCCTTGCCGGGGAGCAGGGTGCTGAAGCCGTCGTCGTCCTGGGTGAAGACGTTCGGGGCCGTCATGGCGCACTGGCCGGCTCCGATGCAGATGTCCGTATCGATCTCGATGTGCATGGCAGGAGCCTCTTACCAGGTCACGGGGAGTTCCAGCATCCCCTGGATCGTGTCGCCGGGTTTGAAGGGAATCTCCTCCGGCGGCGCGGCCAGCCGCAGGTCCGGAAGCCGCTCCCACAGGGTGCGCAGGGCGATCTCCAGCTCGGTGCGGGCCAGGTTCTGGCCCAGGCACTGGTGGATGCCGAAGCCGAAGGCCACGTGGTGGCGGGCCGGGCGGTGCCAGTCGATGGTGTCGGGGTCGTCGTACACGGACTCGTCGCGGTTGATGACCGAGGTCGCGAAGAGCACGCCGTCGCCCTTGCGGATGGTGGTGCCGGCCACCTCGATGTCCTCCAGGGCGACGCGCAGCAGCCCGTCGGCGATGGACAGCATCCGCATCAGTTCCTCGACGGCGGCGGGCACCAGCGCGGGGTCGGCGCGCAGTTCGGCGAGCCGCTCGGGCTGCTGGAGCAGGGTGAAGGTGCCGAGCGAGATCATGTTGGCGGTGGTCTCGTGCCCGGCGACCAGCAGGATGAGGGCGAGTGCGACGACCTCGGCGCGGTCCAGGTCGCCCTCGCGGAGCCGCTCGTGGACGAGGTCGTCGAGGACGCCGTCGCCGGGCACCTCGTCCCGGCTCTTGCGGTCGGCCAGGTCGCCCAGATAGGCCTCCAGCTGGTCGCGCGCGTCCAGGGAGTCGGCGGCCTCCGGACCGCGCAGCAGCCGCCGGGACTGCGCCTCGAAGAACTCGTGGTCGGCGTACGGCACGCCGAGCAGGTCGCAGATGACCATGGACGGCACGGGCAGGGCGAAGGCGCTCACCAGGTCGGCCGGCGACCCCTGGGCGATCATCCGGTCGAGCAGCTCGTCGACGATCCGCTGGATGGCCGGCCGCATCCCGGTCGCCCGTTTGAGGGTGAAGTCCGGGATCAGCATCCGGCGCTGGGTCTGGTGCTCGGGGTCGTCGAGGCCCAGCAGGGCGACCTGGCGGCGCTCCCGGGCCGCCGCGAACCGGGCGTTCGGCATCGGGAAGTCGTCCCGTCGGCGGTCGCTGGAGAGCCGGGGGTCGGAGAGCAGCGCCCGGGCCGTGCCGTGGCCGGTGACCGCCCAGGCCGTGCGGCCGTCGTAGAGGGTGACACGGGACAGCGGGGCTCCGTCACGCAGTGGGTCGTAGCCGGTGGGCGGGTGGTAGGGGCACGTGCGGTCCTGCGGCCAGGCCACAGGGTCGGGCTGGTGGACTGGAGTAGTGGGTTCCGTCAGGTCCGTCAGTTCGTTCATGGAAGACCTCGCAGACGAATGTCGTACGTCGTGCCGATCTTCATTAGATGCCCGGGGCACCTATGGGACGACCGCAAGTTCAGCCAGATCGGTGAATCGGGTGATCTGGCCGAACCGCACGCGGTCGGGGGACGATTCCGCGCCGAAATTGGCTTGCCGGGACGACGAGGCGGACCCCAGGATCTGCGCATGAACACTCCTGACGCCGTGGTGCCGCTGACCTTCGCGACCGCCGGTCGGGGGCGGCTCCAGCAGCAGCCGAGGCGCCCCTGGAGGCCCGAGCCCGCACGCCCGTGACGGCCGCGCTCGTCGCCGGCCTGCTCGCCGGGTACGGGATCGCCGTCCCGGTCGGCGCGGTCGGCACCTATCTAGTGTCCCTCACGGCACGCACGTCACTGCGGACCGGCGCCTGTGCCGCCCTCGGCGTCGCGAGCGCCGACGGCCTCTACGCTCTGCTCGCCGCGGTCGGCGGCGCCGCGCTGGCGACGGCGCTGGTGCCGGTACTCGGGCCGCTGCGCCTGCTCTCGGCCCTGGTCCTGGTGGCCCTCGCGGTACGCGGAGCGGCGGTGGCACTGCGCCAGTACCGGGAGCGGCGTCTTTCGACCCGGGCCGAGCGGCCGGTACCGGGTCCCGGACGGGCGTATCTCGGCCTGCTCGGGATCACGCTGCTCAACCCCACGACGGTGATCTACTTCGCGGCCCTGGTGGTCGGCACGCGTTCCGCCGAGCCGGTACGGCCGCTGGAACAGGGCGTCTTCGTCCTCGCCGCCTTCGCCGCCTCCGCGAGCTGGCAACTGCTGCTGGCGGGCGGCGGCGCACTGCTCGGCCGGGGCCTGACCGGCCACCGGGGACGCCTGGTCACGGCGCTGCTGTCGAGCTGCGTGATGCTGGGGCTGGCGGCCCGGATGGTGCTGTCGCCGGGCTGAGGCCCCCGGGCGCGCTCAGGGCGCGAAGGCACGGGCGACGGCGAGGCTGTCCTCGTAGACGTGGTGCCGTACGACCAGACCGTCCCGGACGGTGAGGTGCAGGGCGAACCTGGCGTGATACGAGCGTCCCGTGGGTTTCGCCCTCCCCCGGATCTCGCCGAGCACCACCGCGTCGTCGCCGTCGACCAGCACCCGTTCGATCCGGCTGTCCGCGCGTTCGGGGACGTGGTGCGCGGCGAGGTCCCGGTAGTGCGCGGCGGCTCCGGCGCGGCCGGTGCGGTGGGTGATCCAGGGGGTGTCCGGGCGGTCGTGCTCGTCCTGCGGCCAGTTCAGCCGCCAGTCGGCGTCCTCGGCGTACAGCTCGGCGATCCGCTCGGGGTCGCCGGCGCCGATCCGGCGGAGGAGTTCCTCGACGACGGCGTGGGTGTGGGACATGGGTTGACCTGCCTCGGGTGTCGGCCGGACGGGGGGTGTGCACGACTGTGCCCGCGGCGTGCGGTACGTGCGATTACCCGTGAGGTAAGGAGGGGCCGGTGTCGTGTGGATGATCCGGGGCGCTCCCGGTGTTGAATCGTGGCGTCAGTCTTGGAAGCGATGAGGGGACGGACCTCACATGCCTCTTGAGGGCGAGTACGAGCCCAGCCCGACAGCCTGGGTGCGCGAGCAGGTCGAGCTGTACGAGAGCTCCGGCGGGACGAAGGGCACCACCCTGATGGACACCGGGATGCCCGTCATCCTGCTGACCACCCTGGGGGTGAAGAGCGGGAAGATCCGCAAGACGCCGCTGATGCGGGTGGAGCACGACGGGAAGTACGCGGTGGTCGCCTCGCAGGGTGGCGCGCCCAAGCACCCGGTCTGGTACTTCAACATCAAGTCGCAGCCGCATGTCGAGCTCCAGGACGGGTCGGTCAAGCAGGACATGACCGCCCGTGAGATCACCGGCGCGGAGAAGGCCGAGTGGTGGGAGCGGGCGGTCGCCGCCTATCCGCCGTACGCCGACTACCAGAAGAAGACCAGCCGGGAGATCCCGGTGTTCGTGCTGGAGCCGCAGCAGGGGAACTGACGGCTCCGGGAATCCTTTCCGGCCGGGGAACGTCGGAATTTAGAAAAATCTGTTTCCCGGAGGCATGAACCGGCATCCGGCCGGGCAGCCGAATGTCAGGCCCCGCCGCGTTCCCCCGTCGCGGCGGGGCTTTCCGCTGCCTCCCGCGCCGAGCGGTCGGTCACGTCCAGGAAGATCTGGTCGGTCTCGCCGAACTCCCGGTCCAAAGACCGCTTGATGCGCACCAGGACCTCCTCGACCTCTTCGCTGTCCAGGCCGGGCGCCAGGTCGACCCGGGCCGCGACCAGGGTCGAGTCGAGGCCCAGCTTCATCGTGAACAGCGCTTCCACGCTGTCGATCTCGGGCTCCTCCGCCAGCCGTTGCCGGATCGTGCGGCTCAGCTCCGGGTCCGCGGCCTCCCCGATCAGCTGGGCGCGGGCGTCGGCGCCCAGCCGGTAGGCCACGAACACCAGCAGGACGCCGATGGCCAGCGAGGCGGAGGCCTCCCACGCGACCTGTCCGGTGACCATGTGCAGGACCATGCCGGTCATCGCGAGCAGTACCCCGAGCACCGCAGTGCCGTCCTCGGCGACGACCGTACGCAGCGCCGGATCCCGCAGACCCCGGTCCTCCCGGCGGGCCTGGTGCAGCGCCCGGACCAGTGAGGCGCCCTCCGCGAGCAGGGCGACACCCAGCACGATCAGGCCCGCCACATAGCCGCTGAGCTTCTCGTCCGCGCCGTTGCGCAGCGCCTCGACGCCCTGGAAGACGGAGAAGCAGCCGCCCATGACGAAGATCCCGACGGCCGCGAGCAGCGACCAGAAGAAACGCTCCTTGCCGTAGCCGAAGGGATGCCGTTCGTCGGGCAGGCGGCGGCTGCGGCGCAGGGCGGCCAGCAGGAACACCTCGTTGAGGCTGTCGGCGACGGAGTGCGCGGCCTCGGACAGCAGTGCGGGCGAGCCGGCGACGACACCGCCGACGGCCTTGGCCACGGCGATCACCAGATTGGCGGCGAGCGCCACGAACACGGTCAGCCGTGTCCTGCGATCGGCGTCCGACCGCTCCGAATGCCCTTCCGGCTGTGCTTCCGGCTGCTCTTCCAATTGCCCTTCCGACTGTTCTCGCAGCTGTTCCACCGGCTGTTCCTGCGACTGTTCGTGCGGCGAAGTCCCACTCACGACGGCCGACTGCCCCGGCACGGGCTGATCACACCGTACGGGAGGAGCGAATCGGGCAGCATCGGGGAACACGGTCCATCGGGCGCGTATCGGCAAGGAGGCACCATGAGCGGTGACGGCGGCAACACCTCGCTCGGGCACAAGGCGTTCGCACGGTCCCCCAGTCACTTCGCGGACCGGATCACGGCGGACGGGCGGGACGGCTGGCCGGTGAGGGCCGGGCGCTACCGTCTGGTGGCCAGCCGTGCCTGCCCGTGGGCGAGCCGGGCACTGGTGTCACGGCGGCTGCTCGGCCTGGAGGACGCCCTGTCGCTGGCCGTCACCGACCCCATCCAGGACGACCGCAGCTGGCGCTTCACCCTCGACCCCGACGACCGTGACCCGGTGCTCGGTATCCGGTTTCTCAGCGAGGCCTACGACCGCCGGGAGACCGGCTACCCGGGCGGGGTGAGCGTGCCCGCGATCGTGGACGTACCGAGCGGGCGGCTGGTCACCAACGACTACCAGCAGCTGACCCTGGACCTGGCCACCGAGTGGACGGCACTGCACCGGGACGGGGCGCCGGACCTGTACCCGGCCGAGCACCGGGACGAGATCGACACGGTGATGGCCGAGGTCTACGAGGACGTCAACAACGGTGTCTACCGGGCCGGGTTCGCGCACGAGCAGACGGTGTACGAGGAGGCGTGCGCGGCGGTGTTCCGGCGGCTCGGCCTGCTCGCCGAGCGGCTGGCCGGGCAGCGCTATCTGGTCGGGGACACGATCACGGAGGCCGACATCCGGCTGTTCACCACGCTGGTACGGTTCGACGCCGTCTACCACGGCCACTTCAAGTGCAACCGCTGGAAGGTCACGGAGAACCCCGTGCTGTGGGCGTACGTCAGGGACCTCTACCAGACGCCGGGATTCGGTGACACCGTCGACTTCGACCACATCAAGCGGCACTACTACCAGGTGCACACCGGCATCAACCCCACCCGTATCGTTCCCCTCGGCCCGGATCTCGCCGGGTGGCTGACGCCCCATCACCGGGAGCAGCTGGGCGGCCGGCCCTTCGGGGACGGGACACCGCCCGGCCCGGTGCCGGCGGCCGAGAAGGTCGCGGTCGCGGGGCGACCCTGACAACGCGGAGGCACGCATGGCCAAGCGCAGGAAGAAACAGAAGCTCCCTCTCGTCTACGCGCCGCTCGGCTTTCTGCTGAGCTGGGCCGGCGGGGCGCTGGGCGCACTGGCCTTCCGCCGGACCTGGATGGCGCTGCGCGGCGAGGAGGACGCGCCGGACGCCCTGGACCGGGACCGCGGCTGGGGCGAGGTGCTGCTGGCCGCGGCCCTCCAGGGCGCCGTCTTCGCGGTGGTGCGCAGTGCCGTGGACCGCACCGGCGCCACCGCCATAGAGCGCTCCACCGGGGCATGGCCGACGACCCGCAAGGGCGGCCGGGACCGGGTCAGCCCGCCGCCGGCAGGGCCGGACGCAGCGTGAAGGGGTGTCCGGCCGGGTCGGAGTAGCCGCGCTCCTCGTACGGCCCGGTCGGGTCCCGGGTCTCGGTGGGCAGTCCGCCGAGGCCGACCACCCGGCGCTCCGCCTCGTCCATGTCGTCGACGAGGAAGACGAGATGGGACTGGAGGGAGTTCTCGGGGCGCGGCCAGCTGGCCGGGGTCGAGACGCCGTCGCGCCGGAAGGCGATCCGGATGCCGTCGGCGCGGCGGACCTCCACGTGGCCGGTGGACGTGTCACCCGGCTCACCGTCCAGCAACTGCCGGTAGAAATAGGCGAGTTTCTCGGGCTCGGCGCAGTCGAGCACCACGACGGCCGCGGTCACCAGTGCCATGCTTCCTCCTCGGTGGGGTCCTCCCGGTGCGTCTGTCCCCGATCACCGGATTCAGTCGGCCGCCGGACACTTCCCGTCGGAGTCATCGTCGTACGTCCTCGGCGGCGCGGATCCCCGCGAGCCGGGCCTCGGCCGCCGTGAGCAGCAGGTCCAGGGCGGCCGGGTAGGAGCTGCCCCGCATCGAGGCCACGAGGTGGCGGGCGGTGGCCGCGATGTTCGGGTGGGTGGCGGCGGGCAGCCGGGCGTACGTCGCATGCCACACGTCCGCCTCGGCCTCGCGGGCGGGCCTGGGCAGGGCGGTGTTCGCGGAGTCGAGGGCGCTGTAGGCGAGGGCCTGGTCGACGAAGGCGTGATAGACGCGGACCGCCTCCGCATCCGGGAAACCGGCGCTCCGCAGCACCCCGAGGATGGTCTCGACGGCCTGGATCTCGTACGTCCGCCCGGTCACCCGGTGGGCGCTGAGCACCGCCGCCCGGGGATGGGCGAGGGCGCCGGCGTGCATGCGCAGGCCCAGGTCGCGCAGGTCGGCGCGCCAGTCGCCGGTGGGCCGCCAGACCCGCAGGGTACGGCCGATCAGCTCGTCGGCGACGGCCAGCATCAGGTCGTCGGTGTGCCGGAAGTAGCGGTAGAGGGAGCTGGGGTCGGCGCCCAGGGCACGGCCGAGGCGGCGCACCGACAGGGCCTCGGCGCCATGCTCCTCGATCAGCCGCAGCGCGGTCTCGACGATCAGCTCCTCGGAGAGGACCACGCCCTGTTTGGTGGGGCGCCTGCGCCGCCGGTCGGCGGCCGGGACGACTCGTTCGCTCATGGGGCCTCCCCTCCTGGTGGCGGACCTTATGACAACACCGTTGACCTGTGAAGGCCACCGGCAGTTTCATGTGCGGTCACCGGGGCCGACCAGGTCCGGCCCCCAGGTGCGAGCGGAGTGCTGGCCATGACCGACAAGCCCTACACAGTCGACCCTCCTGAGTTGCGCAGGTCCCTCGGCGTCCTCGACGGCGTCGCGGTCGCCGCGTCCAGTACGGCCGCGACCACCAGCATCGGCATCGGTCTGGGGGTGACGGCCGGGGTGGTCGGGCTGCATCTGCCGGCCATCATGCTGCTGGCGTTCCTGCCGGTGCTCGGCATCGCGGGCGCCTACTCCCGGCTGAACCGGGTGGAGCCGAACGCGGGCAACGGCTACGTCTGGGTGGGCCGTTCGCTCAATCCGTGGCTCGGCTTCATGGTCGGCTGGGTGAACATCGTGGCGACGGTCGCCTTTCTCGCGTACACCACGGCGGTCACCGGGTCGGCGATGCTGCAACTGGCGGGCGAGGCCGGGGTGCACCGCGTCGGCGGGCTCGCCCTGGACCCGGGTTCGACGGCGCAGACCACGGCCGTCGGCATCGTCGTCCTGGTCGCCGTCACCCTCACCGCGGTGACCGGCATCCGTACCGCCGCCCGGCTCCAGACCGGGTTGCTGGTCTTCGAGTACGTGGTGCTGCTCGGGTTCTGCGGCTACGGCATCGTCACCGGCCCGCACCCCTTCAGCCTGAGCTGGTTCGACCCGTTCGCGATCCCGTCGGCGACGGCGCTCGCGCAGGGCATGCTGCTCTCGGTGTTCTGCTACTGGGGTTTCGAGGCCGCGTTCAGTGTCAACGAGGAGGTCCGCGACCCCCGGGACGCCTCCCGGGCCGGGCTGATCACGCTGGTGACCATGCTGGGATTGTTCCTGCTGGGCTCGGTGGCCTTCCAACGCGTGCTGTCGGAACCGGAGCTGGCCGGGCACGGGGCCGAGGGGCTGGCGTTCTTCGGCGACCGGCTCGCCTCCCAGCCGTGGGCCGCGCTGCCCCTGGTGGCGCTGATGTTCTCGGCGATGGCCTCGCTCCAGGCCGGGGTGATCCCGACGGCGCGGGGCATGTTCGCGATGAGCCGGGACCGTACCCTCGGGCCGGTGTGGGCCCGGGTCAGTCCCCGGTACGGCACTCCGGCGGCCGGGACGCTGCTGATCGGGGCGCTGGCCACGGCGGTCGCCGCGCTCGCCCTGGTGATCCCGAGGCTGGCCGACATGATCATGGCGACGGTGAACGCGGTCGGCATCGTCGTCGCCCTGTCCTACGCGCTCACCGCGCTGGCCGCCGCCGTGCGTTTCCGGGCGCTGCTGCGCGAGGACCGGCGGCAGGGCGTCCGGGCGGTGGTGCTCCCGGCGCTGAGCGCCTGCGCGCTGCTGGGGCTGGGCGGCTACCTCGCCTGGTCCTTCTACACCTCGGCCGACCACTTCGAGGTCAGCGCGGACAACGGCTGGTTCCTGCTGACCACCCCGCTGGTGATGATCGCGTCCGGGTTCGTCGCGGCCGGATGGGCGAAGTACGTGCGCCGCTCGCCGTACTTCCGCACCGGCGAGGGCACGGACGCCGACGCACCCCAGCTGCTCACGACCCCCAACTAAGGAACAGGAACGATGCACGCAGATCTGCTCTTCACCGGTGGCCCCGTCCTCACCCCCGAGGGCCCGACGGCCACGGCCGCCGCCGTCACCGGTGACCGCATCACCGCCGTCGGCTCCGCCGAGGAGCTGCGGGAGCTCGCCGGGCCGCGCACCGAGGTGGTCGATCTCGCCGGACGGCTACTGCTGCCCGGTTTCCAGGACGCGCACGTCCATCCGGTGCCGGCCGGGCTCGAGTTGAGCCAGTGCGATCTCACGGGAGTGCGGACCGCCGGGGAGTCCGTGGCCGCCGTACGTGCCTATGCCGAGGCGCATCCGGAGCGGGAGTGGATCCTGGGCGGCGGCTGGTCCATGGAGGCGTTCGAGGGCGGTACGCCGACGCGGGAGCTGCTGGACTCCGTCGTACCGGACCGGCCGGTGTATCTGCCGAACCGGGACCATCACGGGGCCTGGGTCAACAGCCGGGCCCTGGAGCTGGCCGGGCTCGACCGCGACACGCCCGACCCGGCCGATGGGCGGATCGAGCGGGACGCGTCCGGCGCGCCGAGCGGCACGCTCCAGGAGGGGGCGATGCAGCTGGTCGGCCGGCTCGCGCCGCCCGCCACCCCGGCGGACCGGGTCGCGGCGCTGCTGCGCGCCCAGCGGTATCTGCACGCGCTGGGCATCACGGCCTGGCAGGACGCGCTGGTCGGGGACTTCCTCGGCATGGACGACCCGTCGCAGGCGTATCTGGCGGCGGCCCGGGACGGTTCGCTGACCGCGCGGGTGGTCGGCGCGCTGTGGTGGGACCGGGAGCGCGGTGCCGAGCAGATCCCCGAACTCGTAGAGAAGCGGGCTGCGTTGAGCCACGGCCGGTTCCGGGCGGGCACGGTCAAGCTGATGCTGGACGGAGTGGCCGAGAACGGCACGGCCGCGCTCCTCGACCCGTACCTCGACAAGTGCGGCTGCGCCACGGCCAACCGGGGCAAGAGCTTCATCGACCCGGCGCGACTTCCCGCGTACGTCACCGAGTTGGACGCGCTCGGCTTCCAGTGCCACTTCCACGCGCTGGGCGACCGGGCCGTACGGGACGCGTTGGACGCCGTCGAGGCGGCGCGGGCCGCCAACGGCCCCAGCGACACGCGGCCCCACCTGGCGCATCTCCAGGTGGTGCACCCCTCCGACGTACCGCGTTTCGCCCGGCTCGGCGCGACCGCGAACATCCAGGCGCTGTGGGCCGCGCACGAGCCGCAGATGGACGAGCTGACGATCCCCTTCCTGGGGTCCGAACGGGCCGGATGGCAGTACCCGTTCGGGGCGCTGCTGCGCTCCGGGGCCCGGCTGGCGGCCGGCAGCGACTGGCCGGTGAGCAGCCCCGACCCGGTCCAGGGCATCCATGTCGCGGTGAACCGGGTCGAACCGGGCGGCGACGCGCCGGTGTTCCTGCCCGGGGAGCGGCTCGGGCTCAGGGACGCGATCACGGCGTACACGGCCGGATCGGCCTACGTGAACCACCTCGACGACACCGGGCGGGTGGCGGTCGGGGCGCTCGCGGATCTGGTGGTCCTGGACCGCGATCCGTTCGCCGGGGACCCCGGGCGCATCGCGGACACACGCGTCGCGCATACATACGTGGCGGGCGCGCGAGTGTACTCAGCTCAGGAGGCGTGAGCAGTAACACACGTCACGGTCAGGTCACGCGTAGATCATTTACGCTCTGGGCAGCCTCGTAGCGCCTCACGGCTCAACTTTCGAGCCACGAAGGCCAGTTCGAGTGCACGGGTGGCCGACAGGCCACCCGTTCGCAGGGACGGGGGGACTCTGCGCACTGTCGCCCGAAAGGAAACACATGCCTCAGGACGTCACCTTCGACCTGCCCTTCGAGACCCCCGTCAGTGAGCATCCGGAGTTCGCGCGCGCCCACCATCCGTGCCGGATCCGGGACATGGACCCGGTGCACGGCAAAGCCGGCGCCGATCGGGCATACGGGGCGGCCGGCGTCGGATCCTCTGGCCTGCCCGGAGCGGCCACGCACCCCCGGTCCGGGGGTCGCGCCACGCCCGACGGGCCGCGAGTGCTTCCCGATCAACACAGCTGAAGCCGCGATGCAGGTGCTCGTCCTGTAGCAGGAGTCTGTAGCAGGAGTGCTTCGACAAGGGCGGGCCGCTCATGGAAGCCCGCGGTGTCGAGGCTGAATCCGCCGTGGCGGAGCGGGCCGTCAGCGCAGCAGTCGTACCCCTCGCGGTCGTTCGCAGCCGGAGCCGGAGCCGGACGTGCGCGTCCGGCTGTTCGGCGAGGCCGTCGCGGAAGAAACAGAAGATTCCCGGACACGACCGGCCGACGACCACGGTCGGTCGATTCCGTTGCCAGGACCACAGCTCGAAGGAGACCGGTGTGACATCTCAAGGCGTAGGTGCTGTTCAGAAGGCGTCCGCCGACAGCCTGCTCCCGGCGCAGCCAAGCGCCCGGCTCCAGCCCGCGGAGGCGGGGAACGCCCTGGCCGGCCTCTTGGCGAAACGCATCAACGGGACCACGGAGCAGTACCGAAGGGCCCAGAACGCCGCTCAGCAGCGGCTGGACGCACTCGGGTCCCCCCACCTCGGCACCACGCTGCATGTGGAGGGAGCCCTCCAACTGGCGCCACGCGCGTTCCTCCCGCCCGACGAGGAGGGCTACGCCAGGTTGAAACGGCTCGACACCAGCCTGCGCATGATCGAAGCAGCCTTCCCCCAGGTCAGCACCGATATCGAGATCTGCCGACTGACCTGCACGATGCTGGAGGGGGCCTGGCGGAGCCGGGCACACACCCCGCCGCGCGAGCAGGAGCCGGCAACCGCCTGCACCTGCCCGCTGTGCCGCCGGCTGCCCACGCCCCCCGCACGCACGCTGGGTGACTACGGTTGGCGGCAGAGCGCCGGTCGTCCCCTCACGGTCAAGACCTGGCCGTACCGCGAGGAATTCGACAGCGTCCTCACCGGTGGATGGTCCGTGGTCCGGCAGATGAACGACCTTGAACGGGACCTCGGCCTCCGCCACCGCTTCGAGGACGACATCCTCGTCTTCCACGAGTACAAGCGTGTGATCGAGACCATCGACACCACGCACGTCACCCAACTCGTCGAAGGCCGCCTGGCCGAGAGTTTCAGCACCAACAGCGCACGCGCCCTGGTCTGCGGGCTCTACGCGGCCCACAAGCGGTCCGTCGACGAGTACTGGCTCCAGCAGCACCACGCGGGCAACGTCGCTCTCCCCCAGACCAACCCGCTCAGCCAGAACACCTACTCAGCCCTGCAGATGCTGGACTGCCTGTTCTGGCACGTCTCGCCCGACACCGAACTCTGGCAGGAAGAACACCTCGCCTCCCTGCTGCTGTGCCGCGTCATCGACGACATGGCCGACGTACGAGTCGACTCCCTCACCGGCGAGATCAGCAACTTCTGGCTCGCCGACATACCCACCCACACCAAGGCCCTCTACGCCGCCTGCACCATCGCCCTCATCAAGTACGGCTGCCTGCCCGAGGCGCACTCCTCGATGTGGAACACCTGGCTGATGACCAGCACCATCGTCTGGATGGGGCTCACGGGCCGGCACGCGCTGTGGTTCGACGGCATCACCCAGGGCCTCCCCCCGGCCGAGGAGTGCCCGCTCTGCGACCTGCAGCCCAACGCCTGCACCGGCATCCTCACCCACGGCACCACCCTCACCATCAGCCCGCGGCCCACCGCACCGGCACTGAGCACCCGGACCGCCGAGCTGTCCGCACGCTGCCGAGCCCAGTCCCCCCGGGCATGGCCCCTCTTCGACGCCGAGCTCCATGCCTTCGAAGCGCTGCACGGCCCCTGGCACGGCAACACCGACCGGACATGGGAGATCCTGCGCCGCACCTACATCGCCGCCGTGGAGGCATCCATGGCCGAACCGTCCCCGGACCGCGCACGTCAGATCCAGCAGGACGCCGGCGCAGTCGGATCCGAGTACTTCTACACCATGTACGACCCTCAGACCGGGAGGGAAGACACCGCCCTGATCGCCTACATGTTCGGCTGCGCCCACCCGCATTTCATCTGGAACGCCACGGGATACCGGCCCACAGGCGTGACAGGCGACTGGCTCGACGGCTGACGCCTCGATCCTGTGGTGTGAGACGGCAACGCTGCTGCCCGGCCGGAAACCCGGCCGGGCAGCAGCGTACTCACACCGGGAACTCGACCGGCAGCCGGTCCAGCCGGGACTCCCAGGTGGAGGCGGTCGAGGTGAGTTCGTCCGCCGGCACGGCCAGCCGCAGGCCCGGCAGCCGGTGCAGCAGGACGTCCACCGCGATCTCGATCATGGACTGCCCGATGCTCTGCCCGGGGCACTCGTGAGGGCCCGCGCCGAACGCCAGGTGCGCATGGTTGCCCTCCACCGAGACACCCGGGTCGGGCCGGACCTCGGGGTCGAGGTTGCCCGGGGCGAGACCGAGAACGAGCAGGTCGCCCGCCTCGATGCGGTGCCCGCCCAGTTCGACGTCGCTGGCGGCGAAGCGCCCCGGCAGGACGGTCAGCGGCGGAGAGTTCCACATGGCCTCCTCCACCACCGCCGAGATGTTCAGCTGACCGCTGATCAGCCCGGAGAGCCGGGAGGCGTCGGTCAGGACCAGCCGCAGCACCCGGGCCAGCAGGTTGGTCGTGACGGCCGCGGCGATCAGCACCACGCGCAGGTGGTGGACGACCTCGTCGTGGTCGAGAGCCGCGTGATGCGCCAGCAGGTCGGTGGTGAGGTCGGAGCCGGGTTCGGACCGCCGGCGCTCGACGAGTTCACCGAAGATCTCCCTGATCCTGCCGTCGTGCACCACGGCGTCCTCGCCGCCCTTGAGCACCTGGGCGCAGGACTCGACCAGCCGGCGCCCCTCCGCCTCGGCGAGCCCCAGAATGCGGGACATCACGAGCATCGGCACATAGTCGGCGTAGTCCGCCACGAGATCGGCGCGGCCGTTGTCCGCGAACCCGTCGATCAGCTTGTTGGCGAAGTGCGTGGCGTGGCGCCGGATACCGCGGCTGACAGCGGCCTGCAGCACATCGTTGACGGCGCCGCGCAGCCTGCGGTGCGGCTCGCCGTCCTGGGACACGCAGTCAGGACGCCAGCCGAGCATCGGAATCAGCGCGGAGGTCTCCGCGATCCGTCCTTCCCGATAGTCCCGCCAGGTCCGCGCGTCCCGGGGGAACTGACTGGGATTGTCGAGCACCCGCCGGCTGTCCCGGTAGCCCAGCACCAGCCAGGCGTTGATGTCGCCCTCCAGCAGCACCGGCGCGACGGAGCCGTGCTCCTTGCGCAGCCGCTCGTAGATGCCGAGCGGGTCGGTCGCCGCCTCGGGCCCGTACAGCCGGGCCAGTTCGGGCGAACCGTGCGCGACCGGGCAGCCGCGGGGGGCGTCGGGACTGTCGAGGCTCTGGTCGTTCATCGGGGCTCCAGTGCGACGGCGGAGCGTTCCTTCAAATGACGTATCAGGGCGATCAGCACATCACGGCTGGAGGCCCGGTCGCGGGCGTCACAGGCCACGATCGGGGTGTGCGGGGAGATGTCGAGGGCGTCCCGGATCTCCTCGATGGGGTGTTCCTTGCAGTCCGGGAAGACGTTCAGGGCGATGACGAAGGGCACGTTCTGCCGCTCCATCTCCTCGATCGCCCGGAAGCTGGAGGCCAGCCGGCGCGTGTCCACCAGGACGATCGCACCGAGCGCGCCCTTGAACAGGCCGTTCCACAGGAACCAGAACCGTTCCTGTCCGGGGGTGCCGAACAGGTACAGCATCAGGCCCTCGTTGAGGCTGATCTTGCCGAAGTCGAGGCTGACCGTGGTCTCGGCCTTGTCCGCGACGCCGATGAGGTTGTCGACGCCGACGGTCGCCTGGGTCAGGGTCTCCTCGGTGGTGAGCGGCTTGATGTCGCTGACGGAGCGGACCATGGTGGTCTTACCGGTGCCGAATCCCCCGGCGATCATCACCTTGACCGAGCGGGTCCCCCCGGCACCGGGGTCGCCGGGATGGTCAAAGCCTTTCAAGTCCACTGAGTACCTCCTGGAGGAGCGCGAGGTCGGGCCCGCGTCCGGCGTGGTGGGCCGGAATGGGATCACGGGCTTCAATACGGCCTGCGTCCAGCAGATCCGCCAACAGCACCGCGAGAATGTTGAAGGGCAATCCGAGATGGGCGGTGAGTTCGGCCACCGACAGCGGATCGCGGCAACGCCGGACTATCTCCTCGTACTCGTGCTGCATCCCCGGGACCGGGGCGGTGCGGGAGACGACGAGGGTCGCCACGTCGAGGCTCGACGCCGACCCGCCCGGTCCGCTGCGCCCCCCGGTGAGGACGTAATAACGCTCTAGACCGGCCGGGTCCGTGGGCCGACGGGGAGCACTCATCCAGAGTGCTCCTCCAGACGCGGAGAGGTGCCGAGCAGCTCGCCCATCCGCCGCGACAGGTCCCTCATCTGGTGCCCGAGCAGGCCCTGGTCGAGTCCTTCGCGGGCCAGGACCCCGAGATACGTCTCCACACCGGCCCGTACGACGAAGAGGTGGCCGCCGTCGACCTCGATCATCGCCAGCCGCAGCTGCCCCGCGTACTTGGGGAACTGCTCGGCGACCGGCTGGGCGAGGGCCTGCAGTCCCGCCACCACGGCCGCGAAGCGGTCCACGTCGTCCGGGTCTTCGGCGCCGAAGGAGGTGATGGCCTTGCCGTCGCTGGAGGCCACGAGGGCGAAGCGGATCTCCGGGATGCTCTCCACCAGATCACGGAGCGCCCAGCTCACGTCGGTTCCCTGTTGCGTCATGTGGACTAGTCGCTCTCTTCAGTGCGGTGCTCGGCGGACTCGCGTCCGGCGGCGGCGTCATCGGCGCCGGCCGGGGTCGCGGGTGCCGCGTCGTCTACGTCTCCGGTCAACTCGGCCTCGCTGTCCGCGGCTTCGTCCGCCACGGGCGCGCGGCCCGCGGTGGCGAAGGCGGCCAGGCCCGCGAAGGACTCCTCGGGCGGGACCGCGGGGAACGCGGCGCCCTCCGTGCGGGCGGTGCGCTCCTCGGGCTGCTCCTCCTCGCGGCGCCGGCTGCGCCGCCGGGGCAGTCCGCCCGGGGTGGTGTCCGGGGCCTCGCCGGACTCCGGCTGAGTGACGGTTTCGACGGCGACCGGGCCGTGCGCCTGCACCGGGGACGCGGCGGCCGGAGCGGCCGACGCGGACACCGGGGCCGGACCGGCCGCGGGCAGCGGGCTGAAGAACTTGTGCGGGACCACGACGACCACCGAGGTACCGAGCCAGGGCGAGTCCGCGAAGGTGACCCGGATCCCGTAGCGGCGGGCGAGGATGCCGACGACCCGCAGGCCGATGTTGGCGTCCTCGGAGATGCCCCCGATACCGGGTCCGGCCTCGGTGCCCGCCAGGGAGTGCTCGGCCTCGCGCTTCTTCTCCTCGCTCAGGCCCTTGCCGGAGTCCTGGATCTCGATGCCGACGCCGTTCGGTACCTCCTTGCCGGAGACGACCACCGGCTCGGTGGGCGGCGAGTAGCGGGCCGCGTTGTCCAGCAGGTGGGCGAAGATCAGCGTGAGGTGGTCCACCAGACCGCCGTCGACGCCGAGTTCGGGCAGATGCCGGACCTCGACGCGGTGGAAGTCCTTGATCCGGCCGATGCCGCCGCGCACCACACTGAGCAGGCGCTGCGGCTCCTGCCACTGGCGGCCGGGGCGGTCCGAGCCGCCCAGCACGCCGATGCTGCCGGCGAGCGAGTCGGCGGGGCCGAGCTCCTGGTCGAGCTCCATGAGACCGCGGGCCACGGCGGGCAGCCGGCCGTGCTCGCCCTGCATCTCGTGCAGCCGGCCGCGCAGCTTGCTGGTCAGGACGTGGATGCGGTTGCCGATGCTGATCACGGCCTGCTCGGCGGAGGTGGAGCGGTTGAACTCCTCCTCCACACCGATCAGCGACGTGCGCAGGATGCGGCGCAGGTCGGCCCGGACGTCCTTGTCGACCTTGGCGCACTGCTCGGTGACGGGCAGCAGGTCGTCGATGGCATCGCCGTCGCGCAGCCGCTTCAGCGCGTCGGGCAGCTGCTCGTCGGCGAGCCGGGAGATCGCGGCCCGCTGGTGCGTGAGCTCCTCCTGCCAGACCTCTGCCTGGTCGGCGAGCTGCGCCTCGGAGGACTTCAGCTGGTCGGCGAGCCGCTCCTCGTACGCCCGTGCCTGCTCGGCCAGTTGGGCGTCGTAGTGCGCGGTCCGGTCGGCGAGCCGGGCCTCGAAGGCGGACGTCTGCTCGACGAACCGCGCGTCGAACGCGGCCGACTGCTCGTTGAGCTGGCTCTCCAGCGTGGCGCGCTCGGTGGAGAACTTGCGCTCCAGGCCCGAGACATGCTGCTGCCAGTGCTGGGAGTGCTCGGCCTGCGAGGTGCGGAACGACCCCTCGGCGCTGCGCAGTTGGCGCTGCGAGCGGATCAGCAGCCGCACGCACACGGTGCTCGCCACGGTGGCCGCGGCACCTGCGACGGCCGCGGTTATTCGCTCGGAGCTCATGAACGTGGCGGCGACAGTCCCTCCCCCTAAGGCCAGCGGCATCAGCCACCAGCTGTACCAGGCGACAGGGGCCCGCGCCGCCGGCGGCGGAGTGGCGAGTTCCATCTGCATCCTTCGAAGCAACACAATCGAACAACAGTGAACAAGGGCAGTGTGCGAGGGCCGCAGCCATACTGCGCACGGCAGGACGGATCCAGCGTGGGGTGCGTCAACTCGCTGTGACGGACTGGAGCTTATCGGGTTTGAACCCGAAAGGATCAACCTCGACGGTCAGAGGAAGTGAGGGTTCCGTCACGCTCCGCCAGTTAGTGGCAAATCAACAAATACCCATTCCTGCCTGCGACTTGCCGACATGTGCCCCCAGGCCAGGCCCTGGGCGGCCGGATCGCCTCCTGGACACCTGTCCAGCTATAGTGGACACCTGTCCAAGTGAGTGGAAGGGTCAGTCGATCATGGAAATCCTGGCGAACGTGCTGGTCGGCCTGATAGCCGCGCTGCACGTGTACATCCTGGTGCTGGAGATGTTCCTGTGGCAGAAGGGGCCGGGCATGCGCTTCCACGGCTTCGACGCGGAACTGGCCCGGCGGACCGCGCCGTTGGCCGCCAACCAGGGCCTGTACAACGGTTTCCTGGCGGCCGGCCTGGTGTGGGGGCTGGTGGCGGCCGACCCGACGGGCTTCCGGGCCCAGGTGTTCTTCCTCTCGTGCGTGGTGGTCGCGGGGGTGTACGGCGCGATCACCGCCAACCGGCGGATCCTGTTCGCGCAGGCGCTGCCCGGTGCTCTCGCCCTGGCCGCCGTCCTCGCCGCCCGGTGACCGGCCCGGTGCCCCGCCCCGCGGTCGAGGACCCGCGCGCCGCCCGTACCCGGGCGCGGCTGCGGGCGGCCCTGCTGGCGGAGTGCGCCGAGCGGCCGCTGGCGGAGGTGGGGGTGGCCGCGCTGGTGCGCCGCGCGGGGGTGGGCCGGGCCACGTTCTACGTCCACTACGACGGCCTGGAGGCGCTGGCGGTCGACACCTGTGCGGACGTCGTACGGGACGCCGTGGACGCGCTGCACGCCTGGCGGGGCCGGCCCGATCCGGTGCATGCGCCGCCGGCGCTGCTGGAGTTCTTCGCCGGGCTGGTTCCGCACACGGCCCTGTACCGGGAGCTGCTCGCGCCGGGCGGCGGGGGCCCGCTGGGCCAGGTGCTGCACCGGGACCTGCGGGCCCGCAGCCTGTCCGAGCGCGAGCTGGCCGGCGCGGCGGACGCCCCGCTGGTGGCCTCGGCGGTGGCCGCCACCTTCGCCGGGGTACTGGCGGACTGGCTGCACGGCCTGCTGGACGCCGGCCCCGACGAAGTGGCCGACCAGGTCTGGCAACTGCTGGTCGCCCTGCACATGAGCCGCTGAGGCTTCCGGCGCGGGCGAGTGTGGGCCACCGCCAGGTCTGGCATGATTCCATCGAAGGTTGGCCATCGTGCCATTTCCCGGGCGGGCGCATCCCGGCAGGCTGGGTGACCATGAGCAATGTGAACACGATGCGTGTGGTCAGTCAGGACGTCCTCGGCGGCCCCGAGGTACTCAAGGTGATCGAGGTGGCGCGGCCGCAGCCGCGCGCCAACGAGGTACTGGTCCGGGTGCGGGCCGCCGGTCTCAACCCGACCGACTGGAAGCACCGGGAGAACGGTGGCTTCCTGGGCAAGCCGCCCTTCGTCCTCGGCTGGGACGTCTCCGGCACGGTCGAGGAGACCGGGATCGGTGTCGCCGCCTTCAAGCCCGGCGACGAGGTCTTCGGCATGGTGTCCTACCCGTTCGGCCACGGCACCCACGCCGAGTACGCGATCGTCCCCGCCCGCGCCCTGGTGCCGAAGCCGGCCGGGATCGACCACGTCCAGGCGGGCGCGCTGCCGCTGGTGTCGCTGACCGCCTGGCAGGCCCTGGTGGAGAACGCCGACGTCCGGCCCGGTCAGCGGGTGCTGGTGCACGCGGCGGCCGGCGGGGTCGGGCATGTGGCGGTGCAGATCGCCAAGGCGCGCGGCGCGTACGTGATCGGCACGGCGAGCGCCGCCAAGCACGACTTCCTGCGCGAGATCGGCGTGGACGAGCCGGTGGACTACCGGTCCGTGGAGGTCACGGAGGTGGTACGGGACGTCGACGTCGTACTCGACACGATCGGTGGTGACACCTCCGTCGACTCGCTGCGGGTGCTGCGGCCGGGCGGGGTCCTGGTGTCGATCCTGCCGGTGGGCTCCGCGGAGCTGTACGAGGAGGCCGAGCGGCTGGGCGTGCGGGCGGTGCGGATGCTGGTGGACGCCGACCGGGCCGGGATGCGGGCGGTCGCCGACCTGGTGGCGGAGGGGAAGCTGCGGGCCACCGTGGCCGGGACCTTCCCGCTGGCCGATGCCGCCAAGGCGCATGAGCTGGGCGGCACTGGCCGGACCACGGGGAAGCTGGTCCTGGTGGTGGACTGACCCCCAGGGGCCGCAGCGGCCCCGGAGGTCAGAAGGTGAGCACGGGCTTGATCGCCTTGCCCGTGCTCATGTCCCGCACCGCCCGGTCGATCTCGGCGAACGGGTAGGTGCTGATCAGCCGGTGCAGCGGGAGGCGTCCCTCCCTGACCAGCCGGACCAGGGCCGGGATGAAGGCCTGGGTCTCGCTGTCGCCGAGGGTCAGGCCGACGATCCGCTTGCCGGCCAGCAACCCGTTGACGTCCAGCGGGACTTCGGTACCGAAGGGCGGGGCGCCGACGACGACCAGGGTGCCCCGGGCGGCCAGTGCGTCGACGCCCTGGCGGAGCACGGCGACACTGCCGGTCGTCTCCACGATGCCGTCGGCGCCCTGGCCCCCGGAGAGGCGCTGGACGGCTTCCGGCACGCTCTCCCGGGTCGCGTCGACGGTGTGGGTGGCGCCCACCTCCCGTGCCAGTTCGAGGCGTTCGGCGACCCGGTCGACGGCGACGACCGTGGTGGCCGGGGTGAGCGCGGCCGCCATGACCGCCGACAGTCCCACCGCGCCGGCGCCGAGGACGACGATCGTGCTGCCGGTGGCCGGCTCCAGTACGTTCCACACGGCGCCGACCCCGGTCTGCACCCCGCAGCCGAGCGGGGCGATCGTCTCCAGCGGGACCTCGGGGTCGACCTTGACCAGGCTGCGCTCGTCCACCAACGCCCGTTCGGCGAAGGAGGACTGGCCGAAGAAGTGGCCGCCGAGCGGTTCGCCGTCGCGGACGACGGTGCCGGTGCCGTCGGCGCGGCGGCCGCCGACCAGGTTCAGCGGCAGCCAGGTGGCGCAGTAGGCGGGGTGTCCGCCGTGGCAGTTGCGGCAGTTGCCGCAGGAGGTGAAGGACAGCACGACATGGTCGCCGGGGACCACGGCGGTGACGGCGGAGCCGACGGCCTCGACGACTCCGGCGCCCTCGTGGCCCAGGACCCCCGGCAGTGGGAAGGGCAGGGCGCCGCTCGCCACGCTGAGGTCGGTGTGGCACAGGCCGGTGGCCACCATGCGGACGACCGCCTCGTACGGCCCCGGCTCGTCGAGTTCGACCTCGCTGAGGGTGAAGGGCGCGCCGCCGGACTCGACCACGGCGGCTCGGGTGGTGATGGGCATCGTACGGACTCCTGATGGGCGCGGGCTCAGTCGAGCGAGACGACGACGGACTTGACCTGGGTGTAGGCGGCGAGGGACTCGGGGCCGTACTCACGGCCGAAGCCGGAGGCCTTGACGCCGCCGAAGGGGACGGCGGGGTCGAGCATCGCCCAGTCGTTGATCCAGACGATCCCGGCCCGGAGGCGGGCGGCGACCCGGTGGGCGCGGGTGAGGTTGCCGGTCTGGATGCCCGAAGCCAGACCGTACGGCGTGGAGTTGGCGAGAGCGACGGCCTCGTCCTCGGAGTCGAAGGGCTGCACGGTGAGGACCGGGCCGAAGATCTCGTCCTGGATCACCCGGGAGTCGTTCGGCAGGTCGGCGACGACGGTCGGCTGGTAGTAGAAGCCGCCGTTCAGGTCGAGGCGTTCGCCGCCGCACACGATGCGGCCGCCCTCCTTGCGGGCTGTCTCGACGTACTCCTCGACCTTGCGCAGATGCTTCTCCCCCGCCATCGGGCCGACCACGGTGGCCGGGTCGCGCGGGTCGCCGACCGGGACGCCCGGGACGGCCTCGGCGAGGATGCCGAGCAAGGTGGCGTGGACGGGGCGGGCGACAAGCAGCCGGGGGCCGCCCATGCAGAACTGGCCGGTGTTGAAGACGAACGCCTTGATGACCGCGCCGACCGCTCTCTCCAGGTCGGCGTCCTCGAAGACGAGGTGGGCCGCGTTGCCGCCGAGCTCCATGGTGACCGGCTTGAGCGCCTCCCCGGCGGTGCTCGCCACATGCCGGCCGATGGCGGTGGACCCGGTGAAGGCGACCTTGTCGACGCCCGGGTGGCGCAGCAGGGCCTCGCCGGCGACCGGTCCGGCGCCGGTGACGACGTTGACGACGCCGTCGGGGACGCCCGCCTGCCGGAACAGCCGGGCCATGTAGAGGGCGCTGAGCGGGGTCTCGTCGGCGGGCTTGTGGACGACCGTGTTGCCGGCCGCGAGGGCCGGGCCGATCTTCGAACCGGCCAGGATGAGGGGGAAGTTGAACGGGGTGATGGCGGCGACGACGCCGATCGGTTCGCGCCGGGTGTAGGCGAGGGCGTGCAGCGGGGTGTCGCGGACGGCGCCGTCCAGGGAGTGGGCGAGGGCCGCGAAGTGCTCGTAGTCGTTGGCCGCGTTGGTGACGTCGACGGCCCCGGCCAGCGTGATCGGCTTGCCGACGTCCAGGCTCTCCAGGGCGGCGATGTCCTCGGCGTTCTCCCGTATCAGCTCGGCGATCCGGTGCAGCACGCGGCCGCGCTCCCGGCCGCTGAGCCCCGACCACTCCCCCGCGTCGAAGGCCTCCCGGGCGGCGCGCACGGCGGCGTCGACGTCCTCGGCGGCCGCCTCCGCGACGGTGGTGATCACCTGGCCGGTGGCCGGGTCGGTCACCTCCCTGCGGGCGCCGTCGGCGGCTTCCCGCCACTGTCCGCCGATGAACAGCTGCCCCGGTCCGGTCTCGAAGGTGGTCGTCATTGCCCACTCCCCAGCGTCGATGGCGCGGCCGGCGTTGGCCGTCTTGATCGCCAAGTTTTCAACAAACAGGATTCCTGTTGGTTCAGCATCTGGTCCGCAGTCTGATTACAGACAGGTTTCCTGTCAATGGTCTAGGGTGCACGCATGGTCGGTACACAGACACGTCCCTCGCTGCTGTACATGGTCAAGCAGCTGGAGCTCGTGGTGCGCTCACACCTCGACGAGCTGGTCAGGCCCGCCGGGATCACCGCGCTGCAGTACACGGCCCTGACCGTCCTGGAGCGCCATGACGGGCTTTCGGCCGCCCAGTTGGCGCGCGACTCGTTCGTCACCGCCCAGTCGATGGCCGACCTCGTACGGTCACTGGAGAGCCGTGGGCTGATCCGGCGGGAGCGCAATCCACGCAACCGGCGCGAGCTGCTGATCCTGCTCACGGACGCCGGGCGCGAGCTGCTCGCCGGGGTCGCCGGGCCGGTGCGGGAGCTGGAGGAGCGGATGGTCCGCGAGCTCACCGGGCACCAGGAGGAGCAGTTCCGCCAGGCGCTGGGCAAGGCCTGGCACGCGCTTTCGTAGCCGGAGCGGCAACGCTCCGACGTGCCCGTTCCCCGACTGTCGCGCACGCCACAGAAAATGGCGCACCGAAGCAGCAGACATATGTCAATCGAACATGCTCAAATTCCCTCCACCGAGGGTAACTTGCAAGGCGGGGAACGGAATTGGACCGGCTGGGGTGGGAGGTGATGCCGTCGTGCGCCAGGAACCCCGACAGGACCCCGCTCCGCTCACCCGGCACCTGCGCATCCACCAGGACCGCGGGTGCACGGTGCTGGAGTTCCGGGGCGAGATCGACATCGCGGCGGCGACCGAGATCGCGCCCTATCTGGACCGGGTGACCGCGCGGGAGGGCGCCCGGGTGGTGATCGACCTGCTGCACGTCGACTTCTTCGACTGCTCCGGGCTGCGGCTGCTGTACCGGGCGCGCGGCCGGGTGCTGGAACGCGGCGGACAGCTCCAGCTGGTGTGCACACACCCGCTGACCGTGCGCGTGCTGAAGGTGACGGGACTGTCGCAGCTGCTGCCGCCGCTGGCGACGCTGGACGCGGCCCTCGGCCAGCCGGAGGCCACGTCCGGGTCGTTATGACGTCACATCGGACGGATGCCGTGGCGGCTACTTGAGGATTCTGGTCACCTGACCGGCGCCGACCGTCCGGCCGCCCTCGCGGATCGCGAACTTCAGCCCCTCCTCCATCGCGATCGGCTGGATCAGCTGGACGTGCACGGTGGTGTTGTCGCCCGGCATCACCATCTCGGTGCCCGGCGGCAGGGTGACGACTCCGGTCACGTCGGTGGTGCGGAAGTAGAACTGGGGCCGGTAGTTCTGGAAGAACGGGGTGTGCCGGCCGCCCTCGTCCTTGGAGAGGATGTACGCCCGGGCCTCGAACTCCGTGTGCGGGGTGACCGATCCGGGCCTGATGACGACCTGGCCGCGCTCGACGTCGTCGCGTTTCACCCCGCGCAGCAGCAGGCCGACGTTCTCGCCGGCCCGGCCCTCGTCGAGCAGCTTGCGGAACATCTCGACGCCGGTGACGGTGGACCTGGTCTTCTGCTGGTGGATGCCGATGATCTCGACCTCGCTGTTGACCCGCAGCACGCCGCGCTCGATCCGGCCGGTGACGACCGTGCCCCGGCCGGTGATGGTGAAGACGTCCTCGATCGGCATCAGGAACGGCCGGTCCACGTCCCGCACCGGCTCGGGCACGAACTCGTCCACGGCGTCGAGGAGTTCGAGCAGGGCCGCGGTCCACTCGGGTTCGCCCGCCAGGGCCTTGAGCGCGGAGACCCGGACGACCGGGACGTCGTCGCCGGGGAACTCGTACTCGGTGAGCAGCTCGCGCACCTCCAGCTCCACCAGTTCCAGGATCTCCTCGTCGTCGACCATGTCGGTCTTGTTGAGCGCGACGACGATGTAGGGCACGCCCACCTGCCGGGCCAGCAGGACGTGTTCCTTGGTCTGCGGCATCGGCCCGTCGGTGGCCGCGACCACCAGGATCGCCCCGTCCATCTGGGCGGCGCCGGTGATCATGTTCTTGATGTAGTCCGCGTGGCCCGGGCAGTCGACGTGCGCGTAGTGCCGGCGTTCGGTCTGGTACTCGACATGCGCGATGGAGATGGTGATGCCGCGCTGCCGCTCCTCGGGCGCCTTGTCGATCTGGTCGAACGGGGTGAACGGGTTGAGCTCGGGGAACTTGTCGTGCAGCACCTTGGTGATGGCCGCGGTGAGTGTCGTCTTGCCGTGGTCGATGTGCCCGATGGTGCCGATGTTCACATGGGGTTTCGTCCGCTCGAACCTGGCCTTCGCCACTGGGGGCCTCCCGTCCGCCTCGGTGGGGCCGAGCGCGGGTCAGCGCTACAACTCCTCCTTCCTGTCTAGACGTTGCGCGGCTCGTCGAACAGGGCGCTCACGGACTCACCGTTGTGAATACGGCGTACGGCCTCGGCCAGTGCCGGGGCGATGGACAGGATCCGCAGCTTGTCCGTGTACTCCTCGACGGGTACCGGCACGGTGTTGGTGCACACGATCTCCAGCACGTCGGGCTGCTCGCTCAGCCGCTTGAGCGCCCCGGCCGCGAACAGCCCGTGCGTGCACGCGATCCGGATCGAGCGGGGCGGCCCCAACTCCCGCAGCCGTTCAAGCAGTTCGATCACCGTGCTGCCCTTGGCGATCTCGTCGTCGAGCACGATGACGTCCCGGTCGGCCACGTCGCCGATGACGGAGCTGATGACGACCCGGTCGTCGGCGAACCGCTGCTTGGCGCCGGCCGCCACCTGGGCGCCTATCAGCCGGGCGAAGGCGGCGGCCTCCTTGGCGTTGCCGAGGTCGGGCGAGACGACGGTGGTGCGCGTCAGGTCGTACCGCCGGAAGTGCGCGGCCAGCTCCCGCAGTGCGTGCAGATGGTCGACCGGCACCGAGAAGAAGCCGTGCACCTGCGGGGCGTGCAGGGACATGGCGAGGACCCGGCTCGCGCCGGCGGCCACCAGCAGGTCGGCGACGAGGCGCCCGCCGAGCGAGATGCGCGGGGCGTCCTTCTTGTCGGAGCGGGCGTAGGAGTAGTGCGGCATGACGACGGTGATCCGGCCCGCGGAGGCACCGCGTGCCGCGTCGCACATCAGCAGCAGTTCCACCAGGTGCTCCTGCACCGGCCGGACCAGGGGCTGGATCAGGAAGACGTCCCGCTCGCGGCAGTTCGCCTGGAGCTGTACCTCCAGACAGTCGTTGGCGAACCGGCTGACCCGCGTCGGGCTGAGCGGCACCCCGAGGTGCGCGCAGACCTCCTCGGCCAGCTCGGAATGGGCGCTGCCGCTGAAGACCGCGATGTCTCGCACGATCCGCTCCTCGCATGATCAATACGGGCTACGCGCTCATGCTACGGACCGCCGCGCTCTCACCACGGCACGGGTGTGCCGTCCCAGGAGAAGAACCCGCCGGTCGGCCCGTCGTCGGGCAGCAGCGCCAGCCGTACGGCCCCTCGTGCCCCCTCGGCCGGATCGCCGCCCCCCTCGGCCGCCCCGGGGACCAGGTCGGTGGCCCGGCGCCCCGGGGCGAGGGCGTTCACCTTGATGCCGTCCGCGGCCAGCTCCTGGGCGTAGAAGACGGTCAGCGCGTTGAGCGCGGCCTTCGAGGAGCGGTAGGCGGCGGACCGGGGCCTGCCGTGGGCGAACTGCGGATTGGGGTGAGTGCTCCAGGTGAGGGACGCGGTGCCGCTGGAGACGTTCACGACGCGGGGGTGGGCGGAGCGGCGCAGGACGGGCAGGAAGGCGTTGGTGACCGCGACGACACCGAAGACGTTTGTCTCATAGGTCCGCCGGAGGTCGTCGACGCCGGTCTCGGCGGGCGGGCCGGTGACCGGCTGGACGCCTGCGTTGTTGACCAGGACGTCCAGGCGGTCGACGCGGGCGGCGGCGCGCTCGATGCTGCCGGGATCGGTGACGTCGAGGACCAGGAGCCGCGCGTCGCCGCCGATCTCCGCCGCGGCCCGCTCGCCGTGCTCGATGTCCCGGGAACCCACGTGGACGCTGAAGCCCGCCTCGACGAGGAGCCGGGCGACATGGAAGCCGATGCCCTTGTTGGCACCGGTGACGAGTGCTGTGCGATCGTTCATGACAGTCACGGTTCCCCGGCCGCGTCCGTCCTGCCAGGGACCACCTGTACCAGGCGGACCGGGGAGGCGGCGGTATGGCGAGGCAGGAACTGGCCCGCTTCCTGCGGGAGCGCCGGGCGGGACTGCGCCCGCAGACGGTGGGGCTCGCGCCGGGCACCGTCCCGCGCCGTACGCCCGGCCTGCGCCGCGAGGAGGTCGCGGAGCTGGCTCACATGTCCGTCGACTACTACACCCGGCTGGAGCAGGCCCGCGGTCCCCGGCCCTCCCCGCGCGTCCTGGACGCCCTGGCCGGGGCGCTGCGGCTGGCGCCTGCCGAGCGCAGCCATCTCTTCCGGCTGGCCGGCTCGGCCGCGGCGCCGCCCGCCCCCACGGCGGTCCGGCGGGTGCGCCCGCACGTGGCCGGGATGCTGGAGCGGCTGCCCGACACCGCGGCGATCGTCACCGACGCCTCCTACGGCCTGGTGGCCTGGAACCCCCTGGCCCAACTGCTGTTCGGCGGGGACCTGGGACGCGGCACGACCAACCTGGCGCGGCGGCGCTTCCTGGGCCAGGGCCGGATGTACCCGAGCTCCGGCACCGGGGAATTCGGACACATCGTGGTGGCCCGGCTGCGGAGGGCGGCCGAGAGGTATCCGCACGACGTGCAACTCGCCGATCTGCTGGGCGAGTTGCACGCGGGAAGCGCGGAGTTCCGGCGCATCTGGGCGACCCATCCGGTGCACGCCCCGGGGCATCGCGCGAAGGTCCTCGACCATCCGGAGCTGGGGCGGCTGCGGCTGAACTGCGATGTGCTGCTGGTACCGGAGGACGACCAGGAGGTCGTCCTCGTGACAGCGGATCCGGGCTCGGTGTCGGCACGCCGGATCGCGGAGCTGTCGGCGCGGGTCTAGTCGGCCAGGAAACGGGTCACCGTACGCCGGTACACGGTGGGCTGCTCGACGTCGATCAGGTGGCCGGCGCCGGGGACGGTGACCAGCCGCGCCCCGGGCAGGACGTCGGCGTACTCGCGGGCGATGCCGGGGTTCTTGTAGTCGCAGCCGCCGCGCAGCACCAGGACGGGGACATGGACGCGGCACAGTGCGGGACGCGGGTCGGAGACCTTCGACTGGTCGGCGGTGATGAGCTGGTTGGAGTAGAAGCCGGGGAGCGAGCCCGGCAGGTCGCCCAGCGGGCGGCCGGGGTGGCAGGTGGCCGGCGGCGGGGCGATGTCGAGCAACTTGGCGAAGACCGGGTCGAGTTCGGCGTCCGGGACCAGGACGTGGGCGGCCCGCGGGTTGGCCTCCATCAGCAGCGACCAGGCCAGCAGCCGCGGGCTGGCCTCCAGTTCGTCGAGCCGCCGTTGCTGCTCGTCGGTGAGCCGGTCCCAGATGTCGCCCTTCTGACGGTCCTGCCAGGCCGGCGCCCAGAGCACGCCCGGCGAGGTGAGCACCATCCGGGACACATGCTCCGGGTGCTCGGCGAGGTACTCGGCGGCGAGCGTCGCGCCCCAGGAGGCGCCGAGCAGCACCACCCGGTCGGCGCCGATCCGCTCACGGACGGCTTCGAGGTCGGCGACCTGGCGGGCGACGGTGTAGCCGGTGGGATCGGCGAGCCGCCCGGAGCGGCCCGAGCCGAGCTGGTCGTACGACCAGACGTCGTACCTCTGCCGGGTGAGGAGCTGTTCCAGCGGGTCCGGGCCGTCGCCGGGCGTACCCGGGCCGCCGTGCAGGACGATCACCGGGGTGGGGCGGGCCCGGCCCCGGGCGGGCTGGTGGGTGTAGGCGAGGCGGGATCCGGTGGCCAGGTCCCAGTAGCCGGTGGGACAGGAGTGAGGCGTCGGAGGTGTCTCGCCCGCGCCACCCCGGTGGAGCCGGACCCGGAGACCGCGCGGCGGCTGGCCCGGCTGACCGGCCGGGAGCGCGAGGTGCTGCTTCTGCTGGGGCGCGGGCTGTCCAACGCGGAGATCGCCGGCCGGCTGCATGTCGGCGAGGCCACGGTGAAGACGCACGTCGGCCGGGTGCTCGACAACCTCGCGCTGCGGGACCGCGTGCACGCGGTGGTGTTCGCCTTCGACCACGGCCGGGTCCGGCCCGGAGGACGGTGAGCCGTCGATCTCCGAGCCGTTGGCCTCCGGGAGTCACCAGGAGACGGGCAGATGCCTCGGGCTGCGGGTCATCTGGCCCTCGCGCCAGTCGATCGTCGTGGCAGTGAACTCGGCGCGCAGGCCCGGGAAGCGGACGGCGAGCCGGTGCAGCGCGAGGGTGATCTCCAGGCGGGCCAGCCAGGCGCCCAGGCAGTGGTGGGGACCGGCGCCGAAGACGACGCTCGGCACGGGCAGGGGTGCGGTGAGATCGGGCGGGCCGGGCGGATGGACGTCCGGGTCGCGGCCCGCCGCGTTGGTCTGGACGGCGACGACGCTGCCCGCCGGGATGGGGACGCCGCCGACCACGGCGTCCTCGACGGCCCTGCGCAGCAGCCCGGGCAGCACCCGGCCCTCACTGAGCGGCACGGTCCGCAGCAGCTGCTCGGCCGCCGTCGCCGCGGCCTCCTCGTCCACCGCGAGAGACGGCCAGTCGGCATGCCCGTCGGTGAGGAGGTAGACGACGATGTTGCCGAGCGCGGACATCGTGGTCTCGTGTCCGGCCACCACCAGACCGCAGACCAGCCGGACGAGTTGGCGTTCCCCGATGCCGAGCGCGTCACCCGCCACGACCAGTCCGCTGACCAGGTCGTCGCCGGGCCGGGCCCGCCGCTGCGCCACCAGTTCGGCCCCGAAGGCCCCGAACTCCCGCATGGCGCTCGCGACTTCCTCGGCGCTGTGCGCACCTCCGGACAGGGCGTGGTCGGCCCAGTGCCGGATGCGCTCGCGGTCGATGTGGTCGAGCCCCATCAGCCGGCAGATCACCGACACGGGCAGCCGCCGGGTGAACCCCTCGACGATGTCGGCGGGGCGAGGGGTGGCGGCGAGATCGTCGAGGAGGGACTCGACCACCGACGCCACCCAGGGCCGCCAGCGGGCGACGGATCGCGGGGTGAACGCCCGCTGCACCGTGCCGCGCAGCCGCTGATGGCCCGGACCGTCCTGGTTCACCAGCCCGTCGGGGTCGCTGAGCAGGTTCGGTACGACGAGCAGCGGCGGGGCGTCCTCGGCGTGCAGGGAACTGCGGTCGAAACGCTGGTCCATGAGCACCTGGCGGACGTCGTGGTACCGGGTCACGAGCCATACCGGGGTGCCGGTCGCCAGCGTGGTGAGCCGGGGCGGCCCGGACTCGGGATACGTCACACGGTGCATCGGACAAAGGGGCCGGGAAGTGCTTTCTGCGGTCATCCGGGGCTCCTGGCACGCCGACGGGAGGTCACTCCACGCTAAAGCGTGTACCAGTCCTGCGTCAGCTGTCTCAATCGGCCAACAACACGGTCTGGCAAGGCGTTCGGCGGGCATTCGTCTCGTTGGAAAGGAGGACCGTCACATGGCGAGTTCCACCAAGGAGAGCAAGGAGACCTCCGAGAAGGAGACTCCGGTCAAGGCCCGGCCCCGGCGCATGCCCGGTTGGGCGAAACTGCTCACCGCGTTCGTGCTGGTGCTCGTGGTGCTGTTCGCCGGGATCAAGCTGGCGGTGCTACCGGGCATCAAGGACCTGTTCGGCACGGAGACCCGTGACAACACGGGCCCCGCGCTGCTCAAGTCCATCCAGGACATGAGCCGTTACGACGCCGCGTCCGGCAACTTCCAGGTCGTCGTGGACCTGGAGAAGGACGCCAAGTACCTGCCGAGCGCGATCCGCGGCACCCGCACCCTGTATGTCGGAGCCGGCAACGTCGATTCCTATGTCGACCTCGGGAAGATCGGCCAGAAGGACGTGACGGTCAACGACGACCGCACCGAGGCCACCATCCGGCTGCCGCACGCGCAGCTGGGCAAGGCCACCCTGGACGCCGACCACTCCTACGCCGTCTCCAAGGAGCGCGGTCTGCTGGACCGGCTGGGCGACCTGTTCTCGGACAACCCCAACAGTGAGCAGGCGGTGCAGAAGCTGGCCGTGAAGCACATCTCGGACGCGGCCAAGACCAGCGGTCTGACCACCCGGGCCGAGACCAACACCACCGACATGCTGGAGGGCCTGCTGCACTCCCTCGGCTTCACGGAGGTGCACGTGTCCTACGGCACGGTCTGATCAGGACCGTGTGATCAGCCGCCCAGCACACCCGGCAGGGCCAGCGCCCCGAGTGCCGCGGCGCCGACCAGCAGCCAGGCCACGTAGTCCCCGACGTGCCCGGACTGCAGGCGGCGCAGCGGCAGCGCCCGGCCCCGGGCCACCAGCTGGCCGGGGCGGGTGACCGCGAGGGCGGCCAGGCCGACGGCCAGGAGGGTGGAGAGGCAGCCCAGCAGGACCCCGGTCGACGTCCAGTGGACGTCGACCGGGGTCCTGCCCTTGTCCACGGCCCGGGCCAGTGCCTCCGGGAAACGGGGGGCGAGGCCCAAGGCGAGGGCGCCGGCCAGCAGTACGGCGGGGACGGCGGTCATCGTGACCGGGATCCGCCCGAGCCGGCCCTCGGTCTCGGGCTCCTCACCGTCCCCGGTGGTCTCGTACGCGTCGCCCCGGGGCGGCCGGTCCCCGAGGCCGAGGAAGACTCGGGCGGCGACCCGCAGCACCGCCCCCGCCGTCACCGCGGACACGATGACGTACAGCACGGTCAGCGGAGTGCCCACCGCCTCCTCGGCGACCGACTTGCCGAGCGCGGTACCGAACGGCGGCAGCCCCGCGAGGGCCAGCGCCCCGAGGGTGAACAGGACGCCCACCGTGCGCAGTTCCCGGGCCCGGCCGTGCAGCGCGCGTTCGTCCACGTTGCCGTAGCGGTCCAGCAGGATCCCCGCGCAGGCGAACAGGGCGGCCTTCACCCCGGCGTGCCCGAGCAGGTACAGCGCGATCCCCGAGTCGCCCGCCGGGGTCAGGACGCCGAGGCCGACGAGGAACAGCCCGGTGTGGGCGATCGTGGAGTTGGCCAGCAGCCGCTTGATGTGCCGCTGGTGCCAGCACATGAACGCGCCCAGCATGGCCGTGAGCGTGCCGAGGACGACCAGTGCCCGTTCCAGGTCGGCGGCCGGGATGCCGCCGGGTCCGGCGAAGACCGTGCCATACACCCGCCACACACCGTAGGCGCCGAGTTCGACCATGACTCCGGAGAGCAGCATGCAGACCGGGGTGGGGGCGACGGCGTGGGCGTCCGGCAGCCAGAAGTGGAAGGGCACGGCGGCCGCCTTGACCAGCAGTGCGGTGAGCACCAGCACGAAGGTGGCCAGGACCAGCGCGTCCGGGCGGCCGTGCGCGTCCAGGCCGTGGCCGATCTTCGCCATGCCCAGTTCGCCGGTGCGGGCGTACAGCAGGGCGATGCCCGTCAGCATGGCGTACGCGCCGAGGGAGTTGACCACGCCGAAGGTCAGCGCCCCCTGCACCGCCTTCGCCTCGTCGATGCGGTAGCCGGTCAGCGCGTAGGCGACGACGCTCATCAGCTCGAAGAAGACGAACGCGTTGAACAGGTCGCCCGCGAGCGCGAAGCCGCACATCCCGGCCTGGAAGACCAGCATCAGCGCCGGGAAGGAGCCCGCGTGCCGGCGCGGCGGCTCCGCGAAGTAGTGCCAGGAATAGACCAGCGCGGCCAGGGTCAGCAGCGAGGCGAGGGCGGCCATGCCGAGCGCCGGGCCGTCCCCGACCAGGACGATCCCGACGCTCTCCCCGCCGGCCGGCCGCCAGCCGCCCGCCCACTCGACGAGCGGGGGCGCGGAGTTGAGCAGCAGGACCAGCGCGAGGGCGCAGGTGCCCGCGCAGACCGCGCAGGCGAAGCTCTCGGCGAGGAGCCGGTGCAGGCGGCGGCCGCCGGCCACCAGCAGGGTGGCGCCGAGCAGCGGGACGGCCACGAGCAGCGGCAGCAGGTGGTGCATCAGCCGCGCAGCTCCGTCAGTTCGTCGGGATCGACCGTGCCGTGCCGCTTGGCGATCTGCAGGACCAGCGCGAGCAGCAGCGCGGTGACGGTCGCGCCGACGACCACGTCGGTCAGGGCGAGGGCCTGCACCACCGGGTCGACCAGCGGACGGGTGCCGGGCCTGAGATCGGAGAATACGGGTGCGGTGCCGCCGTCGCGGTAGCCGACCGCGAGCAGCAGGACGTACGTCGACGACTGGACGACGGCCAGACAGCCGACCGCGTGGATCAGGTTACGGCTGGTGGCGAGACCGTAACAGCCCGTCAGGAAGATCCAGACGGCGACCAGATAGGGGAATACGTGCATCATCGGCGGCTCAACTCCCGTTCTCCTCCTCGATCTCCACGGCCTGGTCGAGGAAGCCGGCGAGCAGGACGACGACCGCGCTCGCCACCTCCATGCCGATGGCCGCGTTCAGCAGGGGGACCAGACCGCCGGAGGACAGCGTGTTGAACGTCCCGTACGGCAGCAGTGTGTTGGCGAGGAACGCGGTGCCGGCCAGCAGCCCGGAGAGGCCCAGCACCAGGTAGGCGCAGGCGGCCAGGGAGTCGGCGACCTCGAAGACGCCGATCGGGCGCACCCGTTCCAGAGCGTGGTAGTCGGCACCGAGGTACAGCAGGTGCAGGGCGGTCGCGGCGACGACCCCGCCCTGGAAGCCGCCGCCGGGGCTGAGCTGGCCGTGCGCGATGACGTACAGGCCGGTGACCAGGGCGACGGGGAGCACCAGCAGGGCGTACCGGCGGACGGGCGGGTCGACTTCGGCGGGCCGCGGGCGGGCCCGGTGTTCGTCGCGGGTCTGGCGCAGCAGGACCACGCAGCCGAGGACGGCGGCGAAGAGGATGCTCATCTCGCCGAGGGTGTCGTAGGCGCGCTGGTCGAAGTTGACGGAGGAGATGACGTTGGCGGTGTGCCGGGCCAGGGCGGCCCGGACGGCCCGGTCGCCGTAGGGGTGGCTGCCGCCGCCGAAGGACGGCAGGTCGAGGCAGGCGGCGACCAGCAGGGCGGCGAGGCCCGCGCCGCCGACGGCCAGCAGCCACAGCCGCAGGCACCGGGTCACCTGTCGCCCTCCTTGCCGCGCCGTTTCACCTTGCGGACCGACAGCATGATCAGCAGCGGGGTGAGCGCGGAGCTGACGGCGAGCTGGGAGAGGCCGACGTCGGGGGCCTGGAGCACGGTGAACAGGGCACCGAGGACCAGACCGAGCAGGGACAGGACCAGGGCCTGACGGGCCGGTTCACGGGTCGCCACGGCCGCGGTCGCCGAGGCGGCCGTCAGCAGCAGCGCGACGACGATCACGGCGTCAGCCACCGCGCACCCCCCGGAACCCGCCGGACAGCGCCCTTGAGGCGACCACGTTCCCGCCGACCAGGAGCGCCCCGATCACCAGCAGTTTCGCCATCGCCCGCCCTGGTCCGGTCACCGCGCAGAGCACCAGCACGACCACGGCGCCGACCCCGGCCGCCGTCCAGGTCAGGCCCCAGGCGGCGGGCCGTTCGTCCGCCAGGTCGTCGGAGAGCAGCCGGGCGAAGACCAGGGTGCCGACCGGGCCCAGCAGCGCGAGGAGCAGCGCGAGATCGACGTAGGACGTACGGCCGTAGCCCTGGGCGAGCAGCAGCAGGCTGGGGCAGACCGCCGAGGTGGCGAGGTTCTGGGCGACCATCCGGCGGCCGAGCGGGCCGGTGGCGACCGCCCACAGGGCGGTGCCCGCGCCCCCGGCCAGCAGCACGGTCGCGGCCAGGATCCAGCCGTTCATCGCCAGGTCACCGCCCGTCGGCCGACCCGGGCCACGAGGGCGCCGACCGCCGCCGCGCTCGCGCCGACGATCCGCTCCAGGGTGTCGACGGTGCCGATGAACACCAGCCAGAGCAGGGCCAGTCCGGTCCACCAGGCCAGGAACTCGGCCGCGGCGACGAGCGCCGTACGTCCGGTCATACGCCGCCTCCTTGGGTCGCCTTGCGGCGCTATGCCCGTTTCGCCGCCTCCGGCATCCAAGCACCGCGTCCGTCTCGGGGAGCGACGGCACGCGGGAACGGGTCCGGAGTGCCCGGGGAACGTGGACGGAAACCTCGGGTCCGCTCCGGCCGCCGCCGTGGGCGGCGGCATCTCCGGGCGGTTCCTGGGTAACTGGGCTAGCACGCGGGACCGTTCACCAGGGGAGGACCAAATGGCCAGTGCCGCCTCGCGCCTGCGCACGACCAAGGCCGAGAAGAACGAGGGGACGAACACGGGTGAGGAAACCGGCAAACAGACCGGGGTACTGACCAAGGTCGCCCGCGCCGTCGGCGTTCGCCGCGCCGAGCCGGACGCCCCCACGAAGGCCGGCACCGGAAAGGCGGGCGGCACCGGGAAGAAGGGCCGCGTCGGCAAGGCGGGCCGTACCGACAGGACGAGCGGCGCGGGGAAGACCGGCGGCACCGGCAGGGCGAGCCGCACCGCCAGGGCCACTGGAACCGAACGCCGTCCGCTCCCGCTGCCGTTGCGGGTGCTGGCCATGCTGTGCGCGTTCGCGGTGATGGTGGCGTTCGCCGTCGTGCTGGCCCGGCTGACGCTGGATCCGTCTCCGGCGTCCGTGTCGATCGCGCACACCAATCTGCATCCCGGCCGCTCCCTCAAGATCTATCTGGACCAGCCCGCCCTGCGGGACGCGGTCAAGCAGATCGGCGGGAACATCGTGCTCGGCATTCCGTTCGGGATCATCGTGCCGGTCCTCGTTCCGCGCGCCCGGGGCTTCTTCGGGGTGCTGCTGCTCACCGCGTTCGTGATGCTGATGGTCGAGACGGCTCAGGGCCTGCTGGTCGAAGGACGCGCCTTCGACGTGGACGACGTCATCCTCAACACCTCGGGGGCGCTGATCGGCTGGGTGCTGCTGGGCCGGCGGCTCGGCCGGGCGGTCCACGCGCGCAAGCCGAAGAAGGCGAAGGCGTGACCCGCCCGCGAGCGCACCGCTCGGGAGCCCGGGAGGGCCGTCGCCCGATCGTCCGACACTGGTCCGTACCAAAGTATTGACGCACCACTTATCTCATCTCTTAAATCAAGAGGCGACGCCTTCACCCCCCCACCCCGGCCGGCTGCCTCCCCGCACCCGGCCGCCGTACGGAAGGACGAGCCGTGGCCTCCCCACGCCTTATCCGCAGATGCCTGTTCGCCTCCCTGTCCGC
The DNA here is from genome assembly GCF_043201895.1 of Streptomyces sp. NPDC048254. Classification (NCBI taxonomy): domain Bacteria; kingdom Bacillati; phylum Actinomycetota; class Actinomycetes; order Kitasatosporales; family Streptomycetaceae; genus Streptomyces; species Streptomyces sp. NPDC048254. The sequence goes on along the minus strand of NZ_JBICZJ010000017.1, from coordinate 87,359 downwards.
CGCGCTGGTCGGATCCGTCGCGGTCGGTCCCGCGCACCGGGCCGACGCCGCCGACGCCGGCGCGGCCGCCGTGACCTTCTCCGACACCTTCGACGGTGCCGCCGGTTCGGCGGTCAACTCCTCGAAGTGGACCCTGGAGACCGGCGACAACGTCAACAACCACGAACGGGAGTACTACACCTCCGGCACCAACAACGCGGCCCTCGACGGCCAGGGCCACCTGGTCATCACGGCCAAGAAGGAGAACCCAGCCAACTACCAGTGCTGGTACGGCACCTGTCAGTACACCTCGGCCCGGATGAACACCTCCGGCAAGTTCAGCGCCCAGTACGGGCATGTCGAGGCCCGGATGAAGATCCCGCGCGGGCAGGGCATGTGGCCGGCGTTCTGGATGCTCGGCACCGACATCGGGTCGGTCGGCTGGCCGAACTCCGGTGAGATCGACGTCATGGAGAACGTCGGTTTCGAGCCATCGACGGTGCACGGCACCATCCACGGCCCCGGGTACTCGGGCTCGGCCGGGATAGGCGCCGGCTACACCCTGCCGAACGGCCAGGCTTTCGCGGACGCCTTCCACACCTTCGCGGTCGACTGGGCGCCCAACTCGATCACCTGGTCGGTCGACGGGATCGCCTACCAGACCCGCACCCCCGCCGACGTGGGCGGCAACACCTGGGCGTTCAACAAGCCGTTCTTCCTGATCCTGAACCTGGCCGTCGGCGGCTACTGGCCGGGCGACCCCAACAGCTCCACGGCGTTCCCGGCGCAGCTGGTCGTGGACTCGGTGTCGGTGACGACGAGTGACACCGCGGCCGGCGTCGCGATCAAGGGCCTGGCCGGCAAGTGCGTGGACGTGGCCGGGGCGAACTCCGCGAACGGCACCCCCGTCCAGCTCTACGACTGCAACGGCAGCGCCGCCCAGCAGTGGACGGTCGGCAGCGACGGCACCATCCGGGCGCTCGGCAAGTGCCTGGACGTCACCAGCGGCGGCACGGCGGACGGCACGACGGTCCAGCTCTACGACTGCAACGGCAGCGCCGCCCAGAAGTGGGCCGTCTCCGCGGCGAACGACATCGTGAACCCGCAGGCGAACAAGTGCCTGGACGTGACCGGCAACAACTCGGCCAACGGCACCCGGCTGCAGATCTGGACCTGCTCGGGCGGCGCCAACCAGAAGTGGACCGTCGGCTGAGAGTGGGGCTCGCTGCTAGTGGCGGGGTATCCAGGTGAACTTGTCCCCGCCCACCCAGCAGACCACGGCCGGGTCGTCCAGGTCGTGGACCGTGATCCCGTGGGTCGCGGCGACCGCCAGCACCTCGGTGATGTCCCTCGCCTCACCGACCACCTCACCGTCGATCTCCACGATGCGGAAGGGCGGGGTGCCCGGCTTGCCGGTCATGACCCCGAGCACCAGGATCCGCGGCTGGGAGATGAACGGGCTCGCTATCTCGGTCATGCAATCGAGGGTAGATCTCCCCGGGCGGAAGTGACTTGCCTGAGTCACCCTGACGGCGGAGGTGGCCACGGAACCCGTCCGGGCGCCGGAACGGATCGCCTGCCTGCGGAAACAGGCCCTGGCACCGGTCTATCGGGCGCGGGCCTTCCGCGGCACCGCACGGGTCCTGGCCGCCCTGCCCGCCGGTGAGATCGCCACCAGGGCCCGGGCCCGCGCCCTCGCATCACCGCGGGGCGCGGGCCCGATGACGGCCCACGTGGCCCGGGAATCACGCGCCGGAGATTTGGCCGGAGATTTGCGCACGTTTGATAAACATACGGGCCAATCCACGACGGATGACGGCCCCGGATCGAGGAGGCGGACCGCAGCGCGGCCGCGCTCGGCCAGGAGCGGACGGCACTCACGGACCACATCCGCTCGGCGGTGACACGGCCGCGGCGCTCCCGACACCGCCGGCGGTGGTCGCGGCCCTGACCGCCGCCGTCGGAACGATCAACGCCGACCGGGCCGTCACCGCCGAGCGCGCCCACTCGTGCGCCTTCTTCGACCCTCGCCTACGCGACCAGTTCCCGATATCGAGCTCGCGCGCCGAGTCCTGGATGCGTGCAGGCCGCCGACCTGGACCGGGGGCGGGTGACGCGTATCACTTACGGGGTCGGAACAGTCCGCGTTTGTTGTCCGTTGAAGCAATCGTGGGTGCGGATGGGACAGTGTCCCCGGGCCTCACCTTTTGCCCACAGGGACGATCGTTCGGCTGAAGCCCTGTGGAGCCTTTCGCCGAGAGGCGACCGCCATCCGTGCCCACCACCTGGCCGCCCCGGCCGCGAATCCCCCGTCGCGGCCGGGGCTTTCCGCTGTTCGGGGACGGTTCACGGCCCCCCGGACCTCGGCTTGACTTCGAGCGCACTCCAATTCGTAGCGTTCGGGTCATGAGCACTACGACTCCTCAGCACAAGATCGGTTCCGGATTCGGCGCGGACAGCACGGCCGACGACGTCCTGGCGGGCCTCGACCTCGACGGCCGGCTCGCGATCGTCACCGGCGGCTACTCCGGGCTCGGCCTGGAGACCACCAGGGCGCTGACCAAGGCGGGCGCCCGCGTCGTCGTCCCCGCGCGGCGCGCCGAGGCCGCCCGGGAGGCGCTGGCCGGCCTGGACCGGGTCGAGGTGGACGAGCTGGACCTCGGCGACCTGGACAGCGTGCGCGGCTTCGCCGAACGGTTCCTGGCCTCCGGCCGGACCGTCGACTTCGTGATCGACAACGCGGGCGTCATGGCCTGTCCCGAGACCCGGGTCGGGCCCGGCTGGGAGGCCCAGTTCGCCACCAACCACCTCGGGCACTTCGCGCTGGTCAACCGGCTCTGGCCGGCCCTCGAACCGGGCGGCGCGCGGGTCGTGTCGGTCTCCTCGCGCGCCCACCACTTCGCCGGGATGCGCTGGGACGACGTCCAGTGGCGGCACGACTACGACAAGTGGCAGGCGTACGGCCAGGCCAAGACCGCGAACGTGCTGTTCGCCGTGCACCTGGACCGGCTCGGCCAGGACTCCGGCGTGCGCGCCTTCGCGCTGCACCCCGGCGGCATCATGACCCCGCTCCAGCGGCACATCCCCCGCGAGGAGATGATCGAGCGCGGCTGGATCGACGAGCAGGGCACCCCACTGAACCCGCAGGGCTTCAAGACGCCCCCGCAGGGTGCGGCCACCCAGACCTGGGCCGCCACCTCTCCGCAGCTCGCGGACATGGGCGGGGTCTACCTGGAGGACTGCGACATCGCCGAGCCCGCCGTGGAGGGCGAGCCGACCGGCGTCAAGGACTGGGCGATCGACCCGGACCAGGCCGCCCGCCTCTGGGACCTCTCGGCGGAGCTGACGGGCGTCAACGCGTTCGCCTGAGCACGGCCGCGCTCAGGCCGACGGTTCCTCCGGCAGCGGCTCCTCGGGGTTCACCACCCCCGGGCGCGGTGCACCCCGGAGTCCTGTGCCGGCCTCGTCGGTGTCGGGGAGGTCGGCGTCGTCGTGGGCGTCCGGGTCACTGCCTTCGGCCGCGTCCCACGGGTCTCGGCCTTCGGGCCGGGCCTGCTGGTCCGGCATGTCCCGGGGTACGGGCCCCCTGTCCTGCTGGTCACCCACGGCTGCTCCCCTCACACGTCACATCGGTCCGGGCACTATGCGGGTACCTCGCCCGGGAGCCGTGAAACCGGGGATGGCTCAGCGCGGGCTCCGCTCCTCCAGTGCCGCCCGCCAGGCGGGAAGGCGGTCCTCGGGCGCCGGTTCCGCGCGGCGTCCGCCACGGCTGAAGAAGTCGGCTAGGGGCAGGATCGCGGCCCCGACGGTGACCGCGTCCGGCCCGAGCCGGCCGAGGTCGATGGTGACCTGCTCGGCGGGGTGGCGCAGCGCGTACGTGGTGGCGTACCGGCGTACGGCGGGCAGGAAGCGGGCGCCGAGCTGGAGGCCGGCCCAGCCCCCGATCAGGATCCGCTCGGGCTGGAAGAGGTTGATCAGGTCGGAGAGCCCGGCGCCCAGGTACTCGGCGGTCTCCTCCAGGACGGCGAGCGCCACCGGGTCGGGCTCGGTGCCCTCGGGCGGGTAGGCGGCGGCGAGCATCGCGGTGAGCGCGGTCTCCTCGTCGGTACCCTCGGCCGGCCGGCCGCCCTCCTCCCGCCAGCGGGCCAGCAGCGACTCGGCGCCGGCGTACGCCTCCAGGCAGCCGAGCGCACCGCAGCGGCAGCGGCGGCCCCGCACCCGTACCGTCAGATGGCCCCACTCGACGGCCCGGCCGTGCTCCACCTCGGCGGTGACCAGGCAGGCGCCGACGCCGGAGCCGAACAGCACCACGACCGCGTTGTCCGCGCCGCGCCCGGCGCCGAACCACATCTCGGCCTGACCCAGGGTCTTGGCGCCGTTGTCGATGAAGTACCGCACGGATTCGGGGAGTTGGCAGCCGGTGCGGAGCAGCTCCTCCAGCGGGACAGCGTCCCAGCCGATGGTCTGGCCGTGCACCAGGGCACCGCGGTCGGCGGTGTGCTCGACGATGCCGGGGACACCGACACCGACGCCGAGCAGCAGCTCGGGCGAGGCCCCCTCGGTCGCGAGGACCTCCGCGATGCCGTCCCGGATGTGGCCGACGATCACTTCGACGTCGTAGCCCTGCTGCTCCAGCGGACGCTCGACGCGGGCGAGTTCGGTGAGCGTGAGGTCGAACAGCTCGACCCGGACCCGGGTCTCGCCGACGTCCACGCCGATCATGTGACCGCTGTGCGGGGCGACGCGCAGCAGGGTGCGGGGGCGGCCGCCGTCGGAGTCGACGCTGCCGGCCTCCTCGACCAGGCCGTCGGCGACCAGGTCGGCGACCACGTTGCTCACCGAGCCGGAGCTCAGGCCGGTGGCCGGGCCCAGCTCGAAGCGGCTGAGGGGGCCGTCGAAATAGAGCCGCTGGAGCACGGCCGTGCGGTTGGCCCTCCTGAGGTCGCGTACCGTGCGCCCGTTCCGCCCCGCCATGTGGCTCCCTTCACGAACCCTGCCCGACCTGCAACATACTCCTTCGGGCAGCGGGAAGCGATATTTTCCCAACCCTTAGTTCACGCTGTGAGTGAAGGGTACCGTGAGAAGCCGCGAGGACCGAGAGCGCCCCTCACGGGGCGCTACGGGCGAGGGCGTCGATCAGTTGGCCGCGTATACATCCTCCACATAACGGCCTTCCGACACCAGGGAGTCCAGCCATTCCTCGGCGTTCCCGCCGGTCGTCCGTTCCCGGTACAGGGTGCGGAACGCCTCCCGGACGCCCGGCGCCATCCTGCCGCCGTCTCCGCAGACGTACACCCTGGCACCCGCGGCCAGCAGTGCCCAGATCTCGTCGGCCTCGGCTGCGATGCGGTGCTGGACGAAGGTGCCCGCCGTGCTGAAGGCCGGGCGCAGCGACACGGCTCCGGCGGTCTCGGCGCCGCGGAGCTCCTCGGCGTGCAGGAAGTCGGCGTCGGCGGCGTCGCAGCCGAAGTAGCAGAGGGCCGGCGGAAGTTCGGCGCCCGCCGCGAGCGCGGCCGTGCGGTCGGCGACGGCGCCCCGGAAGGGGGCCAGGCCCGTGCCCGCGGCGATCATGACGACCGGTGCGCCGGTGTCGACCCGGAAGGCCTCACGGCAGGGCTGGACGCGGGCGTACAGCGTGTCGCCGGGGCGGAGGGTGGCGAGGTGGCCGGAGCCGGTGCCCCGGTAGGTGCCCTTGCCGGACCGGGCGGGGGCCTCAAGGAGGGAGATCATCAGGTCGGCGTGGCGGGGGTCGGTGGCGGGCGACGAGGAGATCGAGTAGTGGCGCGGCTTCAGCGGGGTCAGGAGGTCGAGCAGCCGGGGCCAGTCGAGGGCGCCGCGCAGCGCCGGGTGGTCCTCGACGATCTCGACGAGGGTGCGCGGGTCGTCCTCCAGCGCGGCGAGCGCGGCCTTCTCCGGCGGGCAGGGGTTGGCCTCGGAGAGGAGGGACAGCTGGTGGGCGTTCGGGCGCTCCTGCAACTCGACGTGATGAGTGAGAAGTTGACGTGCCGTCAGCGGGCGGTCGACCGCCAGGCCGTCGCGGCGCGGGCGGGTGGCGCGGATGTCGAGGACGGTGTCGAGGTCGACGCCGAGGGCGGTGGCCGCGCGGGTGACGAGCTCCGGGGCGTTGGCGGGGAGCACGGTCAGGTGGTCGGCGGTGCGGTAGGTGACGCCGTCCGGCAGGGCGACGCGCAGGAACCGCTTGGTGCGGGGGTGGCCGGGGGCGGTGAGGTCGTGGGCCTCGGTGACCGTCATGGGGACGAGTCCGTGGCGCTCGGCGAGGGCGTCGAGGGGGCCGCCGGTCAGAGCGCGGACCTCGTAGGCGGCGGTGGGTTCCGGTCCGGCCGGGGTTGCGTCCGGGTCGCCGTAGTGGTCGAGGAGGGCGGTGCGCAGCCGGGCGGTGAACTCGCGGACGGTGCCGGTCAGGTCGCCGGAGGCGTCGGCGGCGGCCCGGCCGGTGAGGCGGGTGGCGCCGAGTTCGGCGAGGCGGGCGTCGATCCGGGTCGGGAAGTGCTGGTAGGTGGCGGCCCAGTTGCGGTCGCCGACGCCGAGTACGGCGTAGGTCACCCCGGTGAGGTCGGGATCGCCGTCGAGCCAGGCGGCGAAGGCGGTGGCGTCGTCGGTGGGGCGGCCGTTGTAGGAGGCGGCGGTGATGACGACGGGCCGGTCGGTGGGCAGTCCGCCGGCGTAGGCGTCCAGGGCGGCCACCTCGGTGTCGCAGCCGAGGCCGGTCGCCTCGTCGGCGAGCTGGGCGGCGAAGCCGCGGCAGGTGCCGTAGTTGCTGCCGTGCAGGAGGAGGGCGCCGGTGCCGGTGCGGACCCGGGCCGGGAGGGCGGCCGTGTCGTGCGTGTCGTGGACGACCGTCGGCGCTGCCCCCGGGAGCGGCTGGTGGACGCGGTCGGCGGGGGTGCGCGGGGTGAGGGTCAGGGTGAAGCCCTCGGGCTTGAGGGTGAGGGTCTCCTTGACGGTGAGCGGGTAGTCCGCGTGGTCGTGCGGCCGGTAGCGGTGGACCAGCATGGCCAGCAGCATGGTCGCCTCGTGGAGGGCGAACTGCCGTCCGATGCAGGCGCGTTCACCGGTCCCGAAGGGCTTGAAGGCGTGCACCGGGCGGGCCGCCTCGGCCTGCGGGGTGAACCGGGAGGGGTCGAACAGCTCGGGGTTGTCGCCCCAGACCGGCTGGCGGTGCAGCATCGGGGCGAGCACGGTGCCGGACTGGCCGGCCCGCAGCGGGACCCGCCCGCCGAGCAGGGTGTCGTCGAGGGCGTGCCGGCTGAACGCGGCCGCGGTGGGCCACAGCCGCAGTGCCTCGTTGAGCACCTGCCGGGTGTACGTCAGACGGCCGACCTCGTCGTACGTCGGCTCCGGGTCGGGTGTGTCGCCCCACAGGGCGTCCGCCTCGCGCTGTACCAGCTGGAGCGCGGTCGGGTGCTTGGCCAGGTAGTACAGGGCGAAGGACATCGCGCCGGAGGTGGTCTCGTGGCCCGCGATGAGGAAGGTGATGACCTGGTTGCGGATGTTGGCCGGGTCCAGGGTGGTGCCGTCGTCCGGGTGCCGGGCGGAGAGCATCAGGCCGAGCAGGTCCTCGGCTCCGCTCTGGTCGGTGCCGGTGCGGGAGGCGATGACGTCGTCGACCACCTGGGCGAGGTGGTCGGCGTCGTCGCGGAAGGCCGCGTCGGCCGCCGAGTGGTCGGTGCCGGGCGTGCGGGCCAGGCGGGTCATGCTCCACTCCAGGCAGCGGACCATGGACTCGACGAAGGGGTGGGGGTCGGTGCGCTCGAAGGAGCCGAAGTCGTAGCCGAAGCCGGCCAGGCCGATGGTGTCTAGGGTCATCCGGGTCATGTCGTCCGGGACGTCGACCGGCCTGCCGTCCCGTGCGGCCCGGTCCCAGGACTCGATGAGCCGGCGGGCGACCTTGAGCATCACCGGGTGGTAGGTGTGCATCGAGCCGAGGGCGAAGGCGGGCATGAGGATGTCGTGGGCCTTGGCCCAGTTGGGCTCGTCGTTGTACGCGGTGAACAGTCCGTCGGCGGCGAAGGCCCGGACGTTCTCCAGGGCGGGCCCGATGTGCTTGGCGAACCGCTGCTCGTCGGCGAGGTCGGCCACCAGGTCGGCGTCGGAGACGAACAGGGTGTCCCGCCCGTGCAGGCGCCGTACGAGGACCGGCCCGTGCTCCCGCATCAGGTTCATGACCTGCTGGATCGGGGTGCGGCCGGGTCCGGTGGCGGTGATGTCGACGACGGGGACGCCGTGCAGGGTGTCTGCGGTGAGGGGGTGCGGCGCGGTGGGGGGCATGGCGCGACAACTGCCTTTCGCGGAAAGGAAGTCCTGCGATCAAGCGTGGTCCTCCGGGGGTGCGGCACGGCACCGCCGCACTACACGATCGTGCAGTCGAAAGTGCCCGCCGGCCCTTGCGCCGTGCCGTCAGGTTGCCTCTGACCTGCGTGGTCGCCTTGGATGGAGGACGGAGGAGCGGAGGTGGGCATGGAGGCGGGCCGGCTCGACGGTGTGGTGTGGCGCAACCGTGCGCTGACGCTCTTCGACCGGGTGGCGGTGCCGGTCGCGGTGTGCGATGTGTACGGGCTGGTACTGGTGGCCAATCCGGCGATGGCCGCCGAGTGCGGTACGACCCCGGGACGGCTGCGCGGCCGCGAGGTGCTGGAGCTGTTCCGCCCGCAGGAGGAGGCGCAGGTGGAGCGGATCGCCGAGGCGCTGCGGCTGCGGCACCGCTCGCGCTACCAGGTGTCGGTACGGTGGCGGGCGCCCGGCGGGGCCGAGCGGTACGGGGAGCTGACGGCGGACCCGGTCAGCGAGGCCGTGGGCGAGACGCCGTCGCTGCTGGTGATGTTGCGGGTGGACGGCGAGCGCGGGACGCCCGCGGCGGAGCCGGCCAAGGTCACCCCGGTCGAGGGGCGGGTGCTCGCCCTGCTGGCCAGGGGCGCCGGCACTGCCCAGGCCGCCCGCGAGCTGGGCCTCACCAAGGACGGCGTCACCTACCACCTGCGCCGCCTGTCGGCCCGCTGGTCCGCGGCCAACCGCACCGAACTGGTCGCCCGCGCCTACGCCTTGGGCGTACTGACCCCCGGCGCCTGGCCACCCGAGCCGGCGGAGCAGGCCGTACCCGCGCCTTCCGGGGCGCCGAAGCGGGCGCGCGGCGTCAGCTCGTCAGGGCGATGAACACCCCCACGCCCAGGAAGACGGCCCCGCCGAAGATCAGGAACACCAGTGGGCCCACGACGTGGCGCCACATGCGGACGCGGGCGGTCCCTGGGTTCGCCGCCAGGTAGACCACCTCCACCTCGCGTCCCGTCGCCAGGCCCATGCCGGAGCCCTGGAGGCGTGGCGAGAACTCCACCCGGTGGCCGGAGCGGTCCGTGAAGGCGATGACGGGGATCCACTTCGGCCCCTCGCGGTCGTTGGTGCGCACGTTGTCCACGACGACTCCCCAGGTGCGTACCCCGTGCCGGCACAAGCGCCCTACCACCGCGCTCTCCCGCACCGCGAACCCGAGGAGCCCGAGGCCCACCATCGTGCACAGCACCGCGCCGAAGTTCAACGTCCCAACCCTTCCGTCCCACCAGTCCGTTCGACACCTCGGGAACAGGAGACGCGTCGGCCTGGTGTTCGGTTGCGGGTGCCGGGGCACGGCGTCCGGAAACCCTCCGTAGTCCACCCTGGTCATCCAGCCACCCGTGCGCGAGTGATCCGCGGAAAACACGTTCGACGTGACCCGCGAGCGGGAACAGGCCAAGGGATGCAAGACGTACGGGAGTGGGCCAGGGGTCTGCCGCGGCTGCTGCGACGCCATCGGGACCCGGTGGTCGTCCAGACGCTGCGGTCGGCCGCCGCGGCCACGATCGCCTACGTCGTCGCGCTCCGGCTGAGCCCGGAACCGGCACCGCTCACCGCTCCGCTGACCGCGCTCCTGGTCGTGCAGGTGACCCTGTACGCGACCCTCACCAACGGTTTCCGCCGGGTCAACGCGGTGGTGGCCGGCGTGCTGGTCGCCATCGCCTTCAGCCAGCTGGTGGGCCTGACCTGGTGGAGCCTGGCGCTGCTGATCGTGGCCTCGCTGGCGGTGGGGCACCTGGTCCGGGTCGACGAGTACATCCCCGAGGTGGCGATCAGCGCCATGCTGGTGCTCGGGGTCACCACCATCAGCAGTACGGCGTGGGCGCGGATCGTGGAGACGCTGATCGGCGCGGTCGTCGGGATGGCCTGCAACCTGCTGCTGCCTCCCCCGGTCTGGGTGGACGAGGCCGGGGAGTCGATCGAGGGCCTGGCCCGCCGGCTGCGGCAGTTGATGCTCCGCATGGGTGAGGAGGCGTCGGGGCTGACGCCCTGGCGGCAGGCGGCCGAGCGACTGCACGAGGCCCGCCGGCTCGACCACGCCATCGTCGAGGTGGACGCGGCGCTGCGGCAGGCCGAGGACAGCCTGCGGCTCAATCCGCGGGTGAAGGAGGGCCTGCTGCACCGGGTGGTGCTGCGCACCGGTCTGGACACCCTGGAGATCTGCACGGTCGTGCTGCGCGTGCTGGCCCGCACCTTCACCGACCTGGCCAAGGCCCGCGAGCCCGAGGCGCTGTTCGCCTCGGACGCGGGGGCGGCCGTGGAGCAGCTGCTGTCCCAGATCGCCGACGCCGTGGTGAGCTTCGCGGTGCTGGTGACGACCAGCATCAGCGAGAGCGCCGAGTCGGCCGAGGCCCGGCTCTCCGCCGAGCTGCACACCGCGACCGGCACCCGCGACAAGCTCGCCGAGCTGCTCCGGGACGAGATCCGCCACGACGACCGGAACTGGCAGCTGCTGGGTGCCGTCCTGACCGAGGTCAACCGGCTCCTCGACGAGCTGGACACCGAGCACCGCACCCGCCGGCTGCTGGAGGAGCTGGACCGCGTCTCCCGCGAGCAGCGCGCCCGGCGCCCCCGGCTGACCTGGCTGCGGGAGCGGATCGGCGTACCGGAGCGGCTGCAGCGGAACCGGACGGATGGTGCGGGTCGTTCTCAGTCCAGGACGGAGAAGGGGGCACACCGGTGACGGACACGGCGGTACGGATCGACGGGAACACGCTGCGGCTGCCGGGCGGGGTGGCGGTGCGCTTCGTGCGTACGCTGCGGCTGCCGGAGACGGGGACGCATCCGCTGCCGCCGGGGCTCGGCGAGTTCCCGGTCCGGCGGGTGAGCGACTTTCCGGACACGGTTCCGGCCGGCTGGCGGGCGCGTGGCGGGGTGATGCTGCCGGTGTATCTGCGCGAGGCGATGTGGCTGAGCTTCGCGGGCACGGTGGAGCCGGCCGCCCTCCAGGTCGGCGTCGGCAAGGTGTGCGCGGTCTCCGGCGAGCCGTGGCGCGACCGGCTGTCCCGGGATCCGCAGAACTACCTGGTACTGCCCCGCCAGCCCTGGCTGGACGGCATCAATTCCGGGAAGGGCACCGTCCGCCAGTTCGTGGCGGTGCCGCTCGGTCTCGGCGCCACGGTGGAGGGGCAGGTCACCGGCGAGGAGGTGTGGGGCGGGGTGCAGCTCCAGTCCTTCGCGCTCAAGGAGGAGCCGCTCGCCCGGTGGCGGCACGAGGAGCGGCTGCGGCGGGAGCGGACGCCCGCGCCGGGGCCGCTCGGCGGCTACGGCGCGGCACTGCCCATGATGGCCTCGGCACCCGCCGCGCCCGCGGCCGCCCCGCGCTCCCGCTCGGCCGGGATGGGCCTCGGGGTCGGCGGCTCGATGCACCAGGAGGTCTACCAGGACGACCGGCCACCGCGGGACTGGGCCGACAGCCCTGCCGGGCGGGTCTTCGTGCACCTGGTCACGCCCCCGGAGTGGCGCCGCATCACGGGCGAGGCGCCCCCGCCGTCGCCGGTGGACCGGGCGGCGTACACCCGCGCCGGGCTGCCCTGGTACGACTACTACGACCAGGACGCCGAGGATCTCGCCCCCACGGACGCCCTGGCGGCGGTCAAGCCGGTCGGCGACTGGCTCGGCGACGACCTGGAGCCCTGGCAGCAGCCCTCCCAGGGGCAGGTGATCCCCCTGAAGGACACACCGGGCACGCCGGTGGAGGACGGCGACTGGTGACAGCCGTTGCGACATCTGCAACGACCGTTGCCCGTCTTGCCTTTGTCCGGAGGCCCGCGCCAAGGTTGCTGTGACGACCGAGGCGACCGACGACCTGAGGTGCGGGCATGGGCAGTGGTACGGAAGCGACGCGCGGCGGCTGGAGCAGGCGCCGGTTCGTCGGTGCGCTGGCGGGCGCGGCGGCGGTGGTGGCGGTCCCGGCACCGGCGGCACCGCCCGAGGAGAGCCGCCCGGCACCGCGCCCGGCGGCCCAGTCCCCGACGAAGTCGCCCGCCGGTCCGCGCCCGCTCTACCTCGGCACCTACACCTCCGTCGACGGCGGTGGCACCGGCATCGGCCTCGCCACCTACGCCCCCGACACCGGCCGGATCACCGGCACCGGCACGATCGCCGGCGTCCCCGACCCGTCGTATCTGGCCGCCCATCCGGACGGCCACACGCTGTACGCGGTGAACGAGCGCGCGGACGGCGGGGTGACCGCCGTCCGCCTGGCGGACCGGAAGATCCTCGGCAGCCGGAGCACGGGCGGGGCGGGGCCCTGCCATCTCTCGGTGCACCCGAGCGGCCGCTGGCTGCTGAGCGCCAACTACACCTCGGGCAGCGTCGCCGTCCATCCGATCGACGCCACGGGCGCCCTCGGCGAGCGCACGGACCTGGTCACGCACTCCAGCCCGGCGCCCGGCCCCGGTCAACAGGGCCCGCACGCCCACCAGTTCATCACCAGCCCGGACGGCGGCCATGTCCTCGCCGTCGACCTGGGCACCGACACGGTCTACAGCTACCGCCTGGACCTCGCGAAGGGCAGGCTCACCGAGGCCGCCCAGGCGCACACCCGGCCAGGGGCCGGCCCGCGCCATCTGACCTTCCATCCGGGCGGGCGGTACGCGTACCTGGCCAACGAGGTGGACGACACGATCGCGGTGTGCGGTTACGACCCGGCCGCCGGCCGGCTCTCGATCGGCGCACCGCAATCCACCGGCAGCAAGGCGGGCACCACCAACTACCCGGCCCAGATCCTGGTCACCGCCGACGGCGGCTACGCCTACCTGGCCAACCGGGGCGGCAACACGCTCGCGCGGTACGCGGTCGAGGCCGACGGGGCCCGGCTTCGGCTGCTGGACACGGTGCCGGTGGAGGGGGACTTCCCCCGGCAGATCGCGTTCTCGCCGGACGGCCGGCTACTGTTCGCGGCCGACCAGCGGTCCGGCACCGTGAGTGTCTTCACCGTCGACGCGCGAAGCGGGGAACTCCGGCCCGCGGGCAAGCCGTTCGCGTCACCCGTCGCCGTCTGCGCGCTGCCGCTGTAGCGTCCGCGGGCAGGAGGCGGCGGCACTGGCCTGGGTCAGCAGGACGTGCATGCGCTCGGTGAGCTGGGAGACGTCGTCGGCGGGCGCGTGGAAGGCCAGTCGTACGTCGCCGTGGGCGCGGGTGCGTTCGATGCGCAGGGTCAGTCCGTGCCGGTCCACGGCGAGGGGCTGGACACGGGTCGCGGCGTGCAGGCTCTCGGGCTCTACGAGCCTGGTGAGCCGTTCGACGGCGTCCGGGTGGGCGTCGGCGAGGTGGGTGAGCAGGTGGGCCTCGGCGCCGGCCAGCGGGTCGGGGTGCGCGGCGGCGAACTCGTCGAGGTCGACGACGACCGCGCCGGAGGGCCGGCGCAGCACCACACGGGTGGGCTGGAAGACGAGGTGTTCGTCGGAGGGCACGAACCAGCCGGCCATCCACAGCCGGGCCCGGATCCGGTTGCGCACCGGGACCGGCGCGACGTCGGCGAACTCCAGTACCGCGGACGGCTCGCCGCGCGGGGCGCAGATCGCGGCCGCGAGCAGGGCGCTGCCCTCCGGCACGTGCAGCAGCACCCGGCCGTCGTCGGCGACGGCGTGCGCGCCGACGAACTCCTCGGGTCCGCCGTCCGCGGTCACCCTGCACGACCATGCCGTGGCCAGCAGTGACCGGGCCTGTTCGGCCGCGCCGGGGCCGGCCGCCCAGGCTGCCTGTTCGTCACCCATCCCGAAACCTCCTTAGGTAAGCCTCGCCTAACTTATCGAAGATCGGGGGGTACGCCAAGCACAGAGTGCGTGGCACGGGTGAAGAACAAGGCGAAGAACAAGGTGAAGGACAGCGTGAGGAACAGGTCGCGCAAAGGGCCGTGACGCTCAGGAGATGACGCCCAGCAGCGCCCGCGCACACAGGTCCCGCACCTGCTCCCGGGTCAACTCCTCGGTGCGCAGCCACTCCAGGCAGACGTGCGTGGTGAAGGCGAGCCAGCCGCGCACCGCCAGCCGGGTGTCGGGGCGCAGTTCCAGGGCGGGACCGAACTCGGGGTCGGCGGCGAGGGCGGCCAGGATCTGGCGCTCCTGGGCGGCCTGGGCCTGCCGGTAGACACGGCGCACGGCCTGGTCGCCGGAGGCCTCGGCGCGATGGAAGGCGCGGAAGCCGTGTGCGTGGGTGTGGACGTAGTCGAGGTAGACGTCGAGGCCCGCGGTGAGCTGCTCCCGGGCCGGCACGCCGGGCTCGGCCGCCGTCATCCGCAGCATCCGCTCACTCTCCCGCTCCACCACGGCAGCGAAGAAATCACGTTTGGTCGGAAAATAGTGGTACAGCAGGCCCCGGGAGACGCCCGCGATCTCGGCGACCTGCTCGATCCACACGTCGTCGTACGGGCTCTCGGAGAAGAGCCTGGCGCCGACCGAGAGGAGCTGCTCACGTCGTTCCGCGGTGCTGAGTCTGCGGCGGCTGCGCTCACCCTGGTTCGCGACCATGCCCGCACTTTACTTGACGTGGGTTCAACAACAGGATGAGACTGAAACCGCCTATTGAACCCACGTACAACTAGCTCAACCTGCCGCAGCATCGAGGGAGATCGCGCCATGGCGGAGACGGCCACGCAGACGGCGACGGGGGCGGACGGCCCGCTGCCCAAGGGGTTCCGGGGCGCCGAGCAGGGCTGGCCCGAGCTGCACCGAATACCGCACCCCCCGCGCCGGCTGCCCTTCCTCGGCGACGTCCTCGGGGTCGACCGGCGCAAGCCGCTCCAGGACTCGATGCGCTTCGCCGGGCAGCTGGGCCCGATCTTCCGGCGCCGGGCGTTCGGCAACGAGTTCGTGTTCGTGTGGGGCGCCGAACTGGCCGCCGACATGGCCGACGAGTCGCGGTTCGCCAAGCACGTGGGCCTGGGGGTGGCCAATCTGCGCCCGATCGCCGGCGACGGCCTGTTCACGGCGTACAACCACGAGCCGAACTGGCAGCTGGCGCACGACGTCCTGGCCCCGGGGTTCAGCCGGGAGGCCATGGAGGGCTACCACGCGATGATGCTGTCGGTGGCCGCCCGGCTGACCGGCCACTGGGACCGGGAGCTGGCGGCCGGCCGCTGGGTCGACGTGCCCGGGGACATGACCAAGCTGACCCTGGAGACGATCGCCCGCACCGGGTTCGGGCACGACTTCGGCTCGTTCGAGCGGGACCGGCCGCACCCCTTCGTGACCGCGATGATCGGCACCCTCACCTACGCCCAGCGCCTCAACAGCGTGCCCTCGCCGCTGGCCCCGCTGCTGCTGCGGCAGGCCGCACGGCGCAACGCGGCCGACATCGACCACCTCAACCGCACGGTCGACGACCTGGTCGCCGAGCGCCGCAGGACCGGCCGCGGGGACGGCGACCTGCTTGACCGGATGCTGGAGTCGGCCCACCCGGAGACCGGGGAGCGGCTTTCCGCCGAGAACGTACGGCGGCAGGTGATCACCTTCCTGGTGGCCGGCCACGAGACCACCTCGGGCGCGCTCTCCTTCGCCCTGCACTACCTCGCCCTGCACCCGGAGATCGCCGCCCGGGCCGCCGCCGAGGTCGACCGCGTCTGGGGCGACACGCCCGCACCGGACTACGACCAGGTCGCCAAGCTCCGTTACGTCCGCCGGGTCCTCGACGAGTCGCTGCGGCTGTGGCCCACGGCCCCCGCCTTCGCCCGCGAGGCCCGCAAGGACACCGTGCTCGCCGGGGACCATCCGGTGCGCCGGGGCGCCTGGGCCCTGGTGCTGACCCCGATGCTGCACCGGGACCCCGAGGTGTGGGGCCCGGACGCCGAGAGCTTCGACCCGGACCGCTTCGAGGCGAAGGCGGCACGCGGCCGGGCCCCGCACACCTTCAAGCCGTTCGGCACGGGTGCCCGGGCCTGCATCGGCCGCCAGTTCGCCCTGCACGAGGCGACCCTGGTCCTCGGTCTGCTGCTGCGCCGCTACGACCTGACGGCCGACCCCGGCTACCGGCTGGGGGTGACCGAACGGCTGACGCTGATGCCGGACGGGCTGCGGCTGCGGCTGGAGCGGCGCCGTCCCGCCCCGGCGCCGGTGACCGTGCCGGACGACGCGCCCGCCTCACAGGGCGGCGGCTGTCCAGTGCACGGGGCGGGTGGCTGACGCCGGCAGCCGGGTACCGGCACTCCCCCGGGCCGCGTCGACCTGCGGCTGGGTCAGGAAGAACGCGCCCGTGAGGTCCGCGCCGGTGAGATCGGCGTCGCGCAGGTCGGCGCCGATCAGGTCGGTGTCCCGCAGGTCGGCGCCGGTGAGGTCGGCGGCGATCAGGTAGGCCCCGCGCAGACTCGCGCCGCGCAGGCCGGCGCCCCTGAGCCGGGCGCCCATCAGGTCCGCGCCCCGCCGGTCCTTCGCCCGGCCCCGCACACCCGCGCGAGCCAGCTCGCTGGTGCGCAGCAGCAGCACGTTGACCTGCTGCCGGTGGGCGGCCACGTCCAGGGCGGCGAGTTCCCCGGGCGTGCCGAGGGCGAGTTGCTCGGTGGCGTCCAGCAGCTGCCTCAACTCGCCGTGGACCGGGCGGGCGGCGGGCAGGCCCAGCGCCTCGGTGAGATACCAGAGCAGCTCGTGCAGCTGCCGTACGACCGGGAACACGTCGAACATCCGGCGGGCGTCCTCCGCTGTCCCGGTCCGCCAGTCCTGCCCGCCGAAGGTGCCCTGTGAGACCCGCTGACCGGCGCCGAAGCAGTCGTAGACCGTGCAGCCGGTGAACCCCCGCTGCCGCAGCTCGGTGTGGATGCCGCAGCGGTGGTCGCCGCCGAGGTTCCGGCAGGGCTTCCCTGCGGGCTTGCTGACCGCGAAGTCGGCCGAGGCGGTGAACGGCAGAGCGACACAGCACAGGCCGAAGCAGCGGGCGCAGTCCCCGCGCAGCCGGGACCGTTCGGATATCTGTTCTGACATCCGCCCAGCGTACTGACCTGGGGACCACGGCTCGGACGCGCTCCGGGCGCTGGCGGACACCCTCGCCGGCCCCGCGCGGCCGGACCGTGTCCGACCCCGAAACCCGACAGGATCGTGCAAGCCATCGGTGCGATCGCTCTAACGTTCCCGCAGCTCAGGCTGGTTTGCTCGAAGAGTCGGAATCCCCACCCAGCTTCCACGGAGCATTTCATGGCACTCGACTCGTACGTCGGTCTCGGCCGTTCCGGGCTCAAGGTGAGCCCCTTCTGCCTCGGCGCGATGAACTTCGGCGAGGACGGCGGCTTCGGCTGCTCGGTCGAGGAGTCGGAGAAGATCCTCGGGACCTATCTCGACCTCGGCGGCAACTTCGTCGACACCGCCAACTTCTACACCAACGGCCACTCGGAGGCGATCCTCGGCGACTTCCTCGCCGCCCGCCCCGGCCGGCGCCACCGCCTGGTCCTCGCCACCAAGTTCTTCGGCAACCTCCACCTCGGCGATCCCAACGGCGGCGGCGCGGGTCGCAAGGCGGTCATCGGCCAGCTGGAGGACTCGCTGCGCCGGCTGCGCACCGACTACATCGACCTGTACTGGCTGCACAACCACGACTGGGCCACCCCGGTCGAGGAGACCCTGCGCACCCTCGACGACCTGGTGACGGCCGGCAAGATCCGGTACGTCGGCTTCTCCGACACCCCGGCGTGGTTCACGGCCAAGGCCCACACCACGGCGCTGCTGCGCGGCTGGACGCCGGTCACCGCGCTCCAGATGGAGTACTCGCTGCTGGAGCGCACCATCGAGGGCGAGCTGATCCCGCTCGCCCAGGACGCGGGGATGGGTCTGCTGCCCTGGAGCCCGCTCAAGAACGGCTATCTGTCCGGCAAGTACCGCAGGGGGCAGGCCGCACCCGCCGACGCCAGGCGGGCCGCGGTCGTCGGGCAGCCCGGCGAGGCCCAGTTCACCGTGATCGAGGCCCTCGCCGCCGTCGCCGAGGAGGTCGGGGCGAGCCCCGCCGCCGTGGCCCTGTCCTGGGTCCAGAACCGCCCCGGTGTCACCTCCACGCTGATCGGCCCGCGCACGCTCGGCCACCTGGAGGCGAACGTCGCCGCCCTCGACGTACACCTGACGCCGGAGCAGACGGCACGCCTGGACGAGGCCTCGGCCCCCGCCCTCGGCTTCCCCTACGACCTCAACCGCCAGGTCGGCGCGATGCTCAAGTACGCGGGCGCCACGGTCGACGGGGTGCCGAGTCCGGTCTATCCGCCCTTGCTGGAGAGCACCGCGCGCTACTGATCCGGGTCCTCGTCCGCTCGTACGTGGGTGAGCTTGGCCGGGTTGGTGACGACGTAGACACCGGAGACCTGGTCGCCGTCCGGGGTGAGATCCATGACCATCACGGCGTACGGGGAGTCACCCGTGAACAGCACCGCCGCGTCGTCGCCGTTGACCCGACGGTAGTGCACGTCCAGGTCCCCGGCGCGCCGGGTGGCGTAGCCGGCCAGCATGCGGGCGGCCTTCTCCCGGCCGTGGACCGGCCGCAGTCCGGCCGCCTGCCGTACGCCTCCGCCGTCGATCCAGACCGTCACGTCCGGGGCGAGGATCTCCATGAGTGCGTGGATGTCGCCGCCGAGGGCGGCCGCGACGAACCGCTCGGTCGCCTCCCGCCGGACGCGGGGGTGGGCGCGGTAGCGGGGGCGGCGGGCGTGGACATGGGCGCGGGCCCGGTGGGCGAGCTGGCGTACCGAGGCGGGGGTGCGGTCGAGCATGCCGGCGATCTCGGTGTGGGGATAGCCGAACACCTCGTGGAGGACGAACACCGCCCGTTCCAGCGGGGTGAGGGTCTCCAGGACCACCAGCAACGCCATGGACACCGTGTCGGAGCGGACCGTGTGGTCGGCGCTGTCCGGGGCGAGGGCGGCGGTGGCGTCGGTGACCAGGGGCTCGGGCAGCCAGGGACCGACGTACGTCTCCCGTCGGGAGGCGATGGCCGCCCGCCGGGCGAGCGCGTGGTTCGCCGCGATGCGGACCAGATAGGCGCGCGGATTGCCGATCTCCCCCAGCGGCGTCCGGCCGTTCTTGCCGGACCAGGACAGCCAGGTCTCCTGGAGTACGTCCTCGGTGTCGGCGACACTGCCGAGCATGTTGTAGACGACGGAGAACAGCAGCTCGCGGTGGTCGACGAAGACCCGTGTCGGGGCGTCCGCAGCGACCTCCCGCCGGTCTCCCGCGCTCGGCGGCACGTCCTGGGTCGGTCCCGGTCCGCCCGTCGCCGGGCTCTCGCCGGATTCGGCTGTCATGGATCGCCCTCCTGTCTTTCCGGCCTCCGGTCCGTCGGGTTCAGCTCTGTTCCTCGTAGCCGATGTGGTACTTGGCCACGATGGGGTTGACCTTGACGGGGTCCAGCCGCCCCTCGGTGAAGACGGCGGGCCCCGCCTCGATCAGGTCCTCCAGATACCTCTCCCAGCCGCCGGGCGAGGAGATCTGCAGGACCCGGGGCGGCGGGTCGGAGGCGCCGCGGAGGGCGTGCGGGACACCACGCGGGAGCAGCGCGAAGGTTCCCCTGGGCGCCCGGTGCCGGCGGTCGTCGAACTCGATCTCCAGGACGCCGTCCAGCACGTACACGCATTCGTCCGCGTGCCGGTGGACATGGCGCGGGATGTCCTGGACGAGGGTCACCTCCAGCACGGAGAAACGCCCCTCGGTGTCGTCGGTCGTCGCCTTGACGGCGAACGCGGGCGGCAGCGGGATCCGCCCCGGCCGGACGGCACCAGGCTCCAGCAGGACGAAACGGTCCTGGGACATGGGCGTGGCCCCCTCGCGCGGCTCGGTCGGATCCGGATTCACTTCTTGCCCCCGAGCGCCTCTTTGCGGATGACGTCGAGGATGCCCGGAACACCTTCCGAGGTACGGACGTCGACGAAGGCGTGCACATGACGGTCGTCGACCGCCTCACGCAGCAGCGCGTTTCCCAGATCCGCGCGCGCGGTGAACCGGCCGGGCAGGCGCGAAGTGGCGACCCGGTAGGGGCTGACCGCGTCCGTGTCGAAGAGACCGGCGGGCCGGACGACGGTCCACCGGTGATCGCCGTCCCGCACGATCTCCTCCATGCGCCGCATGTCCTCGTACACGGTGCGCCCGACCGTGCGCGCGATGGTGGGTTCGAGCACCTTCCGGAAGAGGAAGGTCTCACCGGGTGCCGCCACGCCGAAGAGCACGGTCGAACTCACACAGACCAGGCGCCGGACGTCGTGCTTCGTCATGGCCTGTGCGATGCGGGTGATGCCCTCGGAATACAGGGTGACCGGCTTCCGGCTGTAGGGCACCCCGAGCGTCGAGATCACCGCGTCCTGCCCGGCCACGGCGCGTTCCACCGCGCCGGGGTCGAGCACATCCGCGCCGGCCACCCGCAGCAGCGGGTCCTTGAGCGGGAACTCCTCGGGGTGGCGGGTGACGGCGGTGACCGTGTGGCCTTCGGCGATCGCCTGCGCGGTGACCTGCCGCCCGGTCGGTCCGTTCGCCCCGAATACGACGAGATTCACGTGTCTTCCCCTCTCCTGCGGTCTTCTGCCATCTGGGAGGGGCCCGGCGGCGACGAGTGTGACATCCCGCCGCCGGGTGCGACGTGGATCACATCTCCAGGGCGGGCAGGTCCAGGCGTTCGAGCCGGTCGGGGTCGGCGAGGATGTACATCTCGGTGATACGGCCGTCCACGACGGTGACCGCCGAGACCGACAACGGGCGTCCCTCGGGCATGGTGACCACGCCGACCGTGCCGTTGACGAGCACGAGCCGCGACCAGACCGAGAACTGCCGGAAGGTGAAGGCCCCTTCGGCCACCGACCGGGCCCCGCGCAGCACCTTGGAGGCAGCCGCGCCCCGCACCAGCGCGCCCGAGTCCACGCGCAGCACCACATCGGGGTGGAGCACCGCGACCAGCGCCTCGAAGTCACCGCCCCGGGAGGCGGCGAGGAAGGCTTCCAGTGCCCGGCGCTGCCGGCCGAGGTCGGGGTCGGCCGACGGGGTGGCCCCCTGCACTCGGCGGCGGGCCCGGCTGGCCAGCTGACGGGTCGCCGCCGCACCGCGTTCCACGATCGGCGCAATGTCGTCGAAGGGCACCGCGAACATGTCGTGCAGCACGAACGTCAGCCGCTCGGCGGGCTCCAGCGTCTCCAGGACGATCAGCAGGGCGATCCCCACGGAGTCGGCCTCCACCGCCTCCTTCTCGGGGTCCACCTCCGACAACGGCCTGACCACCGGGTCCGGGACGAACGTCTCGTCCATCGACTGCTCGCGCCGGGCCGTACGGGAGCGCAGCATGTCCAGGCAGACCCGGCCGACCACCGTGGTCAGCCAGCCGCCGAGGTTGCGGATCTCGTCCGCGTCGGTGCGTCCGAGCTTGAGCCAGGCCTCCTGGACCGCGTCCTCGGCCTCGGCGAGCGAGCCGAGCATCCGGTAGGCCACCGCGCGCAGCCGGTCGCGGTGCTCCTCGAAGCGGCGGGCCAGCAGTTCCGTGTCGTTCATCCTTCTCCCCGTTCGTCGGCCGGGGCGCCCGGCCGCGGCCGGGCGTCCTCCCCGCGCACTGTCTTACCAGGAGGTGCGGACACCTCCTGTCCGCTGTCTCCGTCGCTGGGTGTCAGACCTCGTCGCGGGCGAGTGCGAGGAGCCGGTCCAGGACCCGCGGGGCGCCGGTGCGCAGTCCGTCGTGCTCGAACTCGTCGGTGACCCAGGTGCGCAGCCCCCGCACGGCCCGGGCGGTCCGCAGCGAGTGCCCGGCGTCGACGTACATGTCGTCGTGGTAGACGGCGGCGGCGACCGGGACCTCGTTGGCGGCGAGCCGGGCCGGGTCGTACAGCGGCTGCCAGTCGGTGCGGGCGGCGAGCAGTTCGGCGGTCTCGCGCAGCGGGCGCAGGGACGGGTCTGTCTCGAACACCCAGGGGTGGACCGTCTCGCCGGTGAACAGCACCGGGGCGTCGTCGGCGAGCGCCTTGGCCGCGTCGAACTGCGGGAACTCGGCGCGCACCCGCTCGGCCGCCCAGGCGGTGGGGCGGGTGTCCTGGCCGTAGGTCGGCTCGTGGACGAGGGCGTACAGCGGGTTGCCCGCGTACGACAGGAGGGCCTGGACCTGTTCCTGGAAGGCGTCGGAGAGTTCGGAGCCGGCCGGGGTGCGGACGAAGGCGTCCTCCAGGAGGAAGTGGAGGCGGTGGCTGCCGTCGCTCATGCCCAGCATCAGGCCGAGGGACTGGAAGGCCTCGACGGTGAGCCGGTAGCCGTTCGGCAGGACCACCTGGTGGTCGAGGAGGTGCTCGGCGATCCGCCGGACCCGCTCGACATCCATCGGGTAGCGGTCGTAGTGGGCGGTGACCTTGCGTTCGATGCGCGGGTAGGCGGCCCGGTAGACGTCGTCGGCGTGCGCGTCCAGGGACGGCAGGCCGCCGGTGATGAGGGAGGTCTTTAGGCCTTCCGGGAAGAACGACAGGTACGTCACCGTGCAGAAGCCGCCGTAGCTCTGGCCGAGGGTGGTCCAGGGGGCGCCGCCGGTGAGCTGCGGGCGGATCACCTCGCAGTCCCGGACGATCGAGTCGGCGCGGAAGCGGGCCAGGTGGTCGGCCTGGGCGGCCGGGCCGCCGCGCAGCGGCAGCGTCTGCCGGTTGACCGGGGTGGAGCGGCCGGTGCCGCGCTGGTCGAGAAGCAGCACGCGGTACTCCCGCAGGGCCCGGTCGAGCCAGGCCTGCCGTCCGACGAAACGATTCGCCCCGAATCCCGGGCCGCCCTGCAGATAGAGCAGCCAGGGCAGTTCCTCGTCCGCCTTGTCGCTCGCGACCGCCTCCCGGGCGTACAGCTCGACGGTCTCGCCGTCCGGGGCCGCGTGGTCCAGCGGGACGGTGAAGTGGCGGTCGGTGAGGACGACGCCGGGCTGGCGGTAGCTGAGGCTCAACGTTTCTCCCGGGACGGACGGACGGTCGCGACCCAGTTCAGCACACGTCCGGGGCCCGTTCGCCCCCGGGATCATGAAATCGTTACTGAATAACCGATCAGCGGGCGGCGAGGCTGGAGCGGCGCACCACCAGTTCCGGCTGGAGCACCACCCGGCGGTGCTCGTGCGCCGGCTGCCCCTCGCGGTCCTCGGTCTCGTCCAGGAGCAGGTCCGCCGCCATGGCCCCCATGGTGACGGCCGGCTGGCGGACGGAGGTCAGCGGTACGGCGGCCGCGGCGGCGAACTCGATGTCGTCGTAGCCGACGATCGCCAGGTCGTCCGGGACGACCACCCCGGCCGCGTACATGGCCTGGAGGACACCGAGGGCGAGCAGGTCGTTGGCGCAGAACACGGCGGTGGGCCGGTCGGCGAGGCCGAGCAGCCGGGCCCCGGCGTCCCGTCCGGCGGCGACGTCGAGACGCTCCGTGGGCAGCTCGCGCAGCGCGTCGGGTCCGAGGCCCGCCTCGGCGAGGGCGTTCAGGGCGCCGGTGCGCCGGTCGCGGACCTGGTTGAGCCCGGGCGGTCCGCTGACGTAGGCGATGGACCGGTGCCCGGCGTCGACGAGATGGCGGACCGCGAGGGCCCCGCCCGCCACGTCGTCGACGCTGACGGAGCACTCGGTGGTGCCCTCCGCGACCCGGTCGACCAGCACGAAGGGGATGCCGTGCCGGCGGAAGGTCTCGATGTTGCGGCCGGTGGCGTCCGCCGGGGTGAGCAGGACGCCGCGCACCCGCTGTTCGGCGAAGAGCGCGAGGTAGTCGGCCTCCTCACCGGCGTTCTGGGCACTGTTGCAGACCATCACACCGACCCCGGCCTGCCGCGCCGCCCGCTCGGCGCCCCGGGCCACGTCCACGAAGAAGGGGTTGCCCATGTCGAGGACGAGCAGGCCCATGATCCGGCTGCGGCCCGCGCGCAGCTGCCGCGCGGACTCGCTGCGGACGTAACCGAGCCGGTCGATCGCCGACTGCACCCGCGCCCGGGTCTCGCCGGCGACGGTGTCCGGGCGGTTGATGACGTTGGAGACCGTGCCCACCGAGACTCCGGCGGCGCGGGCGACGTCCTTGATACCCACCGACTGGGCCATCGGGCGAGACCTCCAGGGAACCGTGGACGGCACCTTCACAGCACGGAAGGGCACATCCGGAAGGGCTTCACATTACGACATGCCTCGGACACCGGCCCGGGTCAGGCGGGCAGGGCGAAGTCGACGACATGGAGTGCCGAGGGGTTCGTACCGCTCGACTTCTCCTGGTACATGAACGACAGCACGTTGTCCGCCCCGACCCGCAACTCGTCGATCACGACCTCGCCGAAGGCGTTCAGCCCGCTGCCGTCGTGGAGCAGGGCCCAGTCGGTGTACCCGGAGGCCTTGGACGCACCGGCGATCCGGCCGTAGGGGAACACCGCGTAGGCGTTGTCGTACCTGTCCAGGACCAGCTTGGTGCGCTGGCTGGAGTTCAGGGCGACCGGGATCTCGGTCTTCTGCCAGGTGCCGGCGGAGTTCTTGCGGACGTGGAAGGCGCGCCCGTTCGCCGTGCGGTCGCCGACGTAGTTCGTGGTGCACTGGCCGAAGCGGCCGGGCACGTAGCTGATGATCGCGTGCGGGAGGCCGGCGGAGTCGGTCCACTGGCTCTCCTGGTTCATCAGGGAGTGGTCCGGGTCGAGCGGGTCGACGACGAGGCCCGGGTCGGTGACGGTGACCGTGTCCGAGGTGCCGGTGGTGGCGACCAGGGCGCCGCCGTCGTTGCGCCAGGTGCGGCCGCGGTCGGTGGAGTAGACGTAGCCGGTGTCGTGGTTGGTGATGCCGCCGCTGTTGCACATCACGGCGCTGCTCTGCTCCCTCCAGGTGAAGAAGGCGTGCAGCCGCCCCTTCACGTCGTAGTCGATGCCGTGCAGATACATGTTCCGGGCGGTCGACGAGCCGTGCTCGCTCGTATATGTCCCGCCGGCCCCGGTCCACTCCCCCAGCACGGTCCAGCGCGAACCGTCGTATTCGGCCAGCGCGTTGCGGCCGTTCCCGGAGATCCCCACCCGATAGCTCAGCTGAAGCCTCCCCTCGGGCGTGGAGATGAACTGCGGGTAGGTGAACTGCGAGGTCGGCGTCACCCCGTCCAGCGATGTCTGTACGGTGCCGAAGACGGCCGAGGTCCACGCCGTGGAACCGAGGTTGTCCAGCAGCCCGGCCACCGACCTGACGTAGAAGAAGCCGTCGCTGTGGGAGTCCATGTTGATGTGGAGGCGGCCGTCGGCCTTGGAGACGCCCAGGGAGATGACGTTGTGGGAGTCGGCGGCCTTGAGCTGATGGTCGAGGGTCACGGTCGCCCATGACGACCCGCCCAGCACCCGCCGCCCGATCACCGCGGCGCCGGTCGAGGTGTACCAGCCGGCGTACTGGTAGCACTTGTAGGTGAACAGGCCGCTCTTCTGGAAGGAGTTGTTGTTGACCAGGCCGTCGTAGGAGACGAAGTAGACGGCCTGGGCGTCGAGTCGGCTGGTGCTCTTCTTGGTGACGGACGGGCCGGGGTCGGCGGCCCGTGCGATGCCCGGCGTTGCCACGCCGGCCAGTATGGCGGTGGTGAGCACGGTACGGCGTCTCATGAGCGGCTCCTGGTCGAGGGGACGGGTCGTCAGGCGAGGTGGAACACTTCGGTGAGCGGCTTCATCGCCTCGTCGGGCCGGGTGCCGGCCGGCGACTCGAAGAACGGCCCCATCTCGGCCTGCCAGCGGGCGTTGACCTCGGTGGCCGCCATGCCGGCCCGGGCGGCCTCGAAGTCCTCGGTCTCCAGATAGCCGACCAGCAGGCCGTCGTCGCGCAGGAAGAGCGAGTAGTTGTGCCAGCCGGTGGCGGAGAGCGCCGCGCGCATCTCCGGCCACACGACGGCATGGCGTTCGCGGTACTCGGCGATGCGGTCCTGCCGGACCTTGAGGAGGAAACAGACCCGCTGCATCAACGCCCCCTGAGGTCCTAGAAGTTGAACTGGTCGACGTTCTTCGCGTCGAACACGGTCGGCTTGCCGAGGTTGATCACGCCGTCCTTGCCGATGGTGTACGTGGTGGAGCCGGCCTTGAAGGTCTCGCCCTCCTTGCCGGTGATCTGCCCGGAGGCCAGCGCGACGGCGGTGCGGGCGGCGAGGTCGCCGAGCCTGGCCGGGTCCCACAGCTCGAAGGCGTCGACGGTGCCGTTCTTGACGTACTGACGCATGTCGTTGGGCGTGCCGAGGCCGGTCAGCTTGACCTTGCCCTTGTACTTGGAGCCGGACAGGTACTGGGCGGCCGCCTTGATGCCGACGGTGGTCGGGGAGATGATCCCCTTGAGATTCGGGTACTGCTGGAGCAGGCCCTGGGTCTGCTGGAAGGACTGCTGGGCGTCGTCGTTGCCGTAGGCGACCTTGACCAGCTTGACGTTCTTGTACTTCGGGTCCTTCAGCTCCTCCTTCATGAACCCGATCCAGGTGTTCTGGTTGGTCGCGGTCTGCGCGGCGGACAGGATCGCGATCTCGCCCTTGTACCCGATCTGCTCGGCGAGCAGCTGCACCTCGGTACGGCCGAGGTCCTCGGCGCTGGCCTGCGAGACGAAGGCGTTGCGGCAGCCGGCGTTGGTGTCGGAGTCGTAGGTGACGACCTTGATCCCGTTGCTCATGGCCTGCTTGAGTGCGGTGCACAGGGCGCCGGGGTCCTGGGCGGACACGGCCATGGCGTTCACCTGCTGCTGGGTGAGGGTGTTGACGTAGGAGACCTGCCCGGAGGTGTCGGTGGCGCTGGAGGGCCCGACCTCCTTGTACTTGGAGCCCAGCTCGGTGAGCGCCTTCTCGCCGCCCTTGTCGGCGGAGGTGAAGTAGGGGTTGTTGACCTGCTTGGGCAGGAAGCCGACGGTGAGGCCCTTCTTGAGAGCGGCGTTCGGGTCGGCCTTGGCGGTGGAGGTGGCCGCCGCCGAATTGTCACTGCCGGAGTTGTCCTTGGTGGTGCCACCACAGGCGGTGGCGGCGAGAGCGAGGCAGGAGACAGCGGCGAGCGCGACGCAGGCACGCCGAAGGGATGACTTACGCATGAGGGTTCCTTTGGACGGAGGGTTCGTGAGGCGCCCCCTCCTGGGGGCGCGGGACTGTATTTCATTTGCGGCTTCGCCGCGTGGGCGCGACCAGCCACACACGGCCCGCAGTGATCAGACGGTCTTCGCCGCTCTGTGCCGAGCCAACGAGATCTGCCGGGCAACCCGAGGCCCAAGCACCGAGACGACCAGCAGCACACCGGTCACAACAATCTGAGACTGCGCGGACACATTCAGCAGGCTCATCACGTTCTGCAACGCCCCGAGCAGGAACACCCCGGCGATCGCACCGCCCAGCGTGCCCCGGCCCCCGTCGAAGTCGATACCGCCGAGCAACACCGCGGCAACGACGCTCAGTTCGAGCCCCGTCGCGTTGTCGTACCGCGCGCTCGCGTAGTGCAACGCCCAGAAGATCCCGGTCAGGGACGCCATCAACCCGGTGGCGACGAACAGGATCAGTTTGTTCCGCTTCACCCGGATCCCGGCGAACCGCGCCGCCTCCTCGCTCGCCCCGACCGCGAACAGCGACCGCCCGAACGGCGTGGCGTGCAGCACCACCACCGCGATCAGGAGCAGCACCAGGAACGGCAGGAAGGCCCGCGGCAGGAACGTGCTGCCGAGCCGCCCGGCCGCGAAGTCGAGGTACTGCGTGGGGAAGTCGGTGACCGCGTCCGAGCCGAGCACGATCTGCGCGATGCCCCGGTAGGCCGCGAGCGTGCCGATGGTGACGGCCAGCGACGGCAGGCCCAGCCGGGTCACCAACAACCCGTTGACCAGCCCGCAGACGACCCCCAGCAGCAGGCACAGCGGGATGATCGTCTCGATCGCCATGCCCTCGTTCCAGAGCCTGCCCATGACCGCGCCCGAGAGCCCGGCGGTCGAGGCGACCGACAGGTCGATCTCCCCGGCGACGACCAGCAGGGTCATCGGCAGCGCGACCAGGGCGATCGGAAGGGTGTTGCCGATCAGGAACGACAGGTTGAGCGAGTTGCCGAAGCCGTCCACGAAGCCGAAGGAGAACAGCAGCAGCACGACCAGCAGGGCGCCGACGACGGTGTCCCAGCGAATCGCACGCGTCAAGGACTCAGGCATGGCTGGTGCTCTCCTTGCTGGTCGCGGTCCTCTTGAGGGCCGACTTCTTCTTCAGCGCGGCCGCCACCCGCAGCGCCACGACCCGGTCGACGGCGATGGCGAGCAGCAACAGGAAGCCGTTGATGGCGAGGACCCACACCGAGCTGACCCCGAGGGCCGGCAGCACGCTGTTCACGGAGGTCAGCAGCAGCGCGCCGAGCGCGGCGCCGTACACGCTCCCGGAGCCGCCCGTGAAGACCACCCCGCCCACCACCACGGCGCTCACGACGGTGAGTTCGAAGCCGTTGCCGGTGCCGGAGTCGACGTTGCCGAAGCGTGCCAGGTACATGGCCCCGGCCAGCCCGGCGAGTCCGCCGCAGAAGGTGTACGCGGTGAGGATCCGCTTGCGCACCGGGATACCGGCCAGCCGGGCGGCCTCCGGGTTGGACCCGAGGGCGTACAACTCCCGTCCGCTGCCGAAGTGTCTGAGGTAGTAGGCGGTGGCGACCAGGACCGCGAGGGCGATGAGCGCGAGCCAGGGGAGGGCCGACAGCCCGCCCGAGCCGAAGTCGTTGAACCCGCCGGGGAGATCGGCGGCCGTGATCTGCCGGGAGCCGACCCAGATGGAGTCGACGCCCCGGATGATGTACAGCGTGCCGAGGGTGACGACCAGCGCGGGCACCTGGCCGAGGCTGACGAGAAGGCCGTTGAGCAGTCCGCAGCCGATGCCGAGCAGCACGGCCAGCACGATGGCGACGACCGTGCTGCCACCGCCGTGCAGATAGTCGCCGGCGGCGAAGGCGGTGATGCCGAGCGTGGAGCCGACGGACAGGTCGACGTTCCTCGTGATCACCACCAGGGACTGGCCGGTGGCGACCAGCACCAGGATGGTGGCGTTGAGCAGCAGGTCCTTTATGCCCTGCTCGGAGAGGAACTCGCTGTTGCCTGCCTGGGTGACGGCGATCATCACCAGGAAGACGACCAGGATGGCGAGTTCGCGCATCTTGAAGACCCGGTCGACGAGCCGGGTCCCGCTGGACTCGGGCGCCTCGGCGACGGAGGTCTGTTCGGAGGTGGTCACCGTCATGCGGCGGCCCTCCCCACGGCGGTGGTCGTCATGCGGCGGCCCTCCCGGTCGCTGCGGCCATCACGGTTTCCTCGGTCGCGTCGGAGCGCGGGATCTCGGCGGTGATCCGGCCCTCGTGCATCACCAGCACGCGGTCGGCCATGCCGAGGATCTCGGGCAGGTCGGAGGAGATCATCAGGACGGCGACCCCGTCGGCGGCCAACTCGCCGAGGAGGCGGTGGACTTCCGCCTTGGTGCCGACGTCGATGCCCCGGGTCGGCTCGTCGACGATCAGCACCTTCGGTCCGGTCGCCAGCCATTTGGCGAGGACCACCTTCTGCTGGTTACCGCCGGACAGGGTCGAGACCGCGTCGGCGATCCGGGCGTACTTCACCTGGAGCTTCACCGCCCAGTCGAGGGAGCGGCTGCGCTCGGCGCCCCGGTCCATCAGGCCGGCCCTGACGGTCGTCCACAGTCCGGTCAGGCCGATGTTGCGCTCGATGGACATGTCCATCACCAGGCCCTGGGCGCGCCGGTCCTCGGGGACGAGGGCGAGTCCGGCAGCCATCGCCGTGGAGGGCGCGCCGTTGGTGAGCTTGCGACCCCGCACCTCCACCTCCCCCGCGTCCCAGCGGTCGACGCCGAACACGGCCCGCGCGACCTCGGTCCGGCCGGCGCCGACCAGTCCGGCGAGGCCGACGATCTCGCCGGAGCGCACCTCGAAGGAGACGTCGGTGAAGACGCCCTCCCGGGTCAACCGCCTTACGGAGAGGGCGACTTCACCCGTCGGCAGGTCCTGTTTGGGGTACAGCTCGTCCAGGTCGCGGCCGACCATCCGGCGGACCAGGTCGTCCTCGGTCATGCCGTCGACGGGCTCGCTGGCGATCCAGGCTCCGTCCCGGAGGGTGGTGACCCGGCGGCAGATCCGGAAGATCTCCTCCAGGCGGTGCGAGATGAACAGCACGGCGGCGCCCTGGTCGCGCAGGGTGCGGACGACACCGAAGAGGCGGGCGACCTCACTGCCGGTCAGGGCCGCCGTCGGCTCGTCCATGATCAGGACCCGGGCATCGAAGGAGAGCGCCTTGGCGATCTCCACGATCTGCTGGTCCGCGATGGACAGGCCGCGGGCCGGTCGGTCGGGGTCGAGGGCGACGCCGAGCCGTTTCATCAGGGCGGCCGTGGCCGCGCGGGTGGCCTTGTGGTCGATCCGGCCCAGCGCCCGCCGGGGCTGACGGCCCATGAAGATGTTCTCGGCGATCGACAGGTCGGGGAAGAGCGTGGGTTCCTGGTAGATCACGGCGATTCCGGCGTCGCGGGCGTCGCCGGGGCCGTGGAAGACGACGGGCTCGCCGTCGAGCAGCACCTGACCGGCGTCCGGTCGGTGCACCCCGGCGAGGGTCTTGATCAGCGTCGACTTGCCCGCGCCGTTCTCCCCGGCGAGGGCGTGCACCTCGCCGGGGAACAGCACCAGGGAGACGTCCCGCAGGGCGCGGACGGCACCGAAGGACTTGGAGACGCCCTTCAGCGCCAGCACCGGGGCCGGTCCCGTGTCGGACGGGTGGGTCATGGGGGCTCCTCGACGACACCGGCGAGACGGTCGGCCCCGGCTCCACGGCGTCGTGAAAGGTTTCAACTGGATTGCCGGGACCGTAGGCACCAGGGGCATGTCACGTCAATGGGTCCGTATCGAAAAAATTTCGATAGCCAAAGGTCACGGCGGAGTCACGGAAAACCTGGTTGGCCGGAGTGCTTGACACCCCTTCGGAGGGCTCATACTTTGCCGTTCTGAATCGTTTCACAGTTCATACCCCCAGGAGCCCCGAAGTGACCGACCTCGCCGCGGTGAAGGCCGCGCTGAAGACCCAGGCCGTCGAGACGCCGTCATGGGCGTACGGAAACTCGGGGACCCGCTTCAAGGTGTTCGCCCAGCAGGGCGTGCCGCGCTCGGTGAAGGAGAAGCTGGACGACGCGGCGCAGGTCCACGCGGTGACCGGGGCCGCGCCGACGGTGGCGTTGCACATCCCCTGGGACAAGGTGGACGGCTCCGATGGATACGCGGACCTGGCCGGGTACGCCGAGAAGCAGGGTCTGAAGCTGGGGGCGATCAACTCCAACACCTTCCAGGACGACGACTACAGGCTGGGCAGCATCTGCCATCCGGACGCGGCGGTGCGCCGCAAGGCCGTCGGTCATCTGCTGGAGTGCGTCGACATCATGGACGCGACGGGGTCCCGCGACCTGAAGCTCTGGTTCGCGGACGGCACCAACTACCCCGGGCAGGACGACATCCGGGCGCGCCAGGACCGGCTCGCGGAGGGGCTGGCCGAGGTGTACGCGCGGCTGGGCGAGGGGCAGCGGATGCTGCTGGAGTACAAGCTGTTCGAGCCGTCCTTCTACACGACCGACGTGCCGGACTGGGGTACGGCCTACGCCCACTGTCTGAAGCTGGGGCCGCAGGCGCAGGTCGTGGTCGACACCGGGCATCACGCGCCGGGTACCAACATCGAGTTCATCGTCGCCACGCTGCTGCGGGAGGGCAGGCTCGGGGGCTTCGACTTCAACTCGCGGTTCTACGCGGACGACGACCTCATGGTGGGTGCCGCGGATCCGTTCCAGCTGTTCCGGATCATGTGCGAGGTCGTGGGCGGGGGTGGGTTCGCCTCCGAGGTGGCCTTCATGCTCGACCAGTGTCACAACATCGAGGCGAAGATCCCGGCGATCATCCGGTCGGTGATGAACGTGCAGGAGGCCACGGCCAAGGCGTTGCTGGTGGACCGGGAGGCCTTGAGGCAGGCGCAGCTCTCCGGGGACGTCCTGGGGGCCAACGCGGTGCTCATGGACGCCTACAACACGGACGTACGACCGCTGCTGCGCGAAGTACGCGAGGAAACGGGGTTGGACCCCGATCCCCTCGCCGCCTACGCCCGGTCCGGATGGGCCGAGAAGATCGTCGCCGAACGCGTCGGCGGACAGCAGGCCGGCTGGGGGGCGTAGGGCCGCCGGAAGCTGCGGTGGCCCGGACCGGCCTCGAACGGCCGGCCGTCGACGCGAAGTTGGTCACCACCGGGGAACGGGGCGACGCGCACTCGGCGCCGGTCCGCGACGGCGCCCCGAGGCGTCGCCAGGGCCGATGCCGCTGTCGAGCACCCGGTCACGCGTCCGGCGCGGCGGCCCCTCCGGTGCCGCGGGGGCGGAGCAGCCGGAGCACCATGTCCACGGTGCGCTCCGCGGGACGCTGCCGCGTGGTGACGTTGAGCAGGAGTGTGCGGGCCAGAACGGCGCCCAGAAGCATGTCGAAGACGTCGTCCGGGTCCACGGCGGGGTCGACGCTGCCGGGCGGTGCGGCACGCAGGATCTCCTCGAACTGCGGCCGGGCCGACACCCGCAGATCCAGCTCAGGCGGACGGGGGCGCCGCGACGTCTGGTGGTACGCGAGGAGGCCGGCCGCGGCCGCTCGTGCCGCCGGCGCGTTGAAGGCGGCCAGATAGGCGCGGATGAACCGGCGGACGTCGCCGCGAAGGTCTCCCGCCGGCCGGACGCCCAGTGGACTGAGCCCGGGGAACGTGGCTTCCTCGATCAGTTCGATCCTGGACGGCCAGCGCCGGTAGAGGGCGGACGCGTGCACACCCGAGTGCTCGGCGACGGCCTGGATCGTCGTCGCCTCGAAGCCTCGCCCGACGAGTAGTTCGCGCGTGGCCGCGAGAGCCCGTTCGTCGATGCTGGTGTCCCGTGGACGGCCCGGGCGACGGCGAGACTCGGTCATGCCGGCCATCGTAGTGACCTGGTGCGCTCCCGGTCCGCACCCGCAATTTCAGGAGACGGTCTTCTGTAACTGGCCACGCGTCGCCAGAGTCCCCTGGCGGACGGGCCCCGGTCGGGGACGTGCCCTCGGTTCGCGAAGTGGAGAAGCCGATGCGGGCTGCTGTGCTGCGAGGCGGGACGGTCGAGACGCGGATCGTCGACGACCCGGTTCCCGGACCGGGCCAGCTCCTGGTCCGGTCGCTCGCGTGCGGGATCTGCGCCTCGGACCTGCACTTCATGGACCATCCGGAGGCGGGCGCCGACGACGACAGCGGGATGTCGACGTACGACCAGGACGTCGACATCGTCATGGGCCACGAGCACTGCGCCGAGGTGGTCGGCTACGGCCCCGGCACCGAACGCCGTATCCCCGTCGGTACCCGGGTGAGTTCGCTGCCGGTGCTGTCCACCGCGGTGGGGCGCAGGATCATCGGGCAGAACCCGGACGCCCCCGGCGGGTTCGGCGAGTTCCTGCTGCTGACCGAGGCCATCACCCGGGTCGTGGTCTCCGGCCTGCCCAGCGAGGTGGTGCCGGACATCCGTCAGAAGACGCGCTCGAGATCCTGGCGGCCGACGGTCCGCATGCCGGGTCCGGCAAGGGGCCGGGCAGAAGCCGAAGCGGACGACCCGCTTCCCGGCGACAGGGGCGCACCCCGGGCGGTGGCCGACGGAAGGCGCGGGGTGCACGACCCGGCGATGAATCGTTTCACGATTTCACAAGGGCCGACGCGCCCCTCATCAAGGGTGCCGACGCGGAGCACCCCTCCATCACGAGTCGACCCAGCCGCGGGCGCACAGACGTCTTGACGTCGCCAGAGCGCTGCGGATAAGTTCCCCGGGACATGGTCTGAAACGATTCAAGTTCACGCGACCCACTAGGAAGCCCCATGACCGTCCACCCCGAAGCCGCCGCTCTCCTCGACCGCTCCCATCGGCTCGGCGCTGATCCCCGTAACACCAACTACGCCGGCGGGAACGCCTCCGCCAAGGGCACCGCCACCGATCCCGTCACCGGTGGTGATGTCGAGCTGATGTGGGTGAAGGGGTCCGGTGGGGACCTCGGCACCCTCACCGAATCGGGGCTCGCCGTGCTGCGGATCGACCGGCTCCGGGCGCTCGCCGGTGTCTATCCGGGCGTCGAGCGCGAGGACGAGATGGTCGGTGCCTTCGACTACTGCCTGCACGGCAAGGGCGGGGCTGCTCCCTCCATCGACACGGCCATGCACGGACTGGTCGACGCCCCGCATGTCGATCATCTGCACCCGGACTCCGGGATCGCGCTGGCCTGTGCCGCCGACGGGGAGAAGCTGACCGCCGAGTGTTTCGGGGACTCGGTGGTGTGGGTGCCGTGGCGGCGGCCCGGGTTCCAGCTGGGGCTGGACATCGCGGCCGTCAAGGCCGCCAACCCGCAGGCCGTCGGGTGCGTCCTCGGCGGGCACGGGATCACCGCCTGGGGTAGCACCTCCGAGGAGTGCGAGCGGAACTCGCTGCACATCATCCGCACCGCCGAGGCCTTCCTCGCCGAGCGCGGCAGGGCGGAGCCCTTCGGGCCCGTCGTCGAGGGGTACGGTCCGCTGCCGGAGGCCGAACGACGGGAGCGGGCCGCCGCCATCGCGCCGTACGTCCGTGCCGCCGCCTCCCAGGACCGGGCTCAGGTCGGGCACTTCACCGACACCGACGTGGTCCTCGACTTCCTGGCCCGGGCCGAACATCCGCGGCTCGCGGCGCTGGGGACGTCGTGCCCGGACCACTTCCTGCGGACCAAGGTACGGCCGCTCGTCCTCGACCTGCCACCGACCGCGCCCCTCGACGAGGCCGTCGCCCGGCTCAAGGAGCTGCACGCGGCGTACCGCGAGGAGTACGCCGCCTACTACCGGCGGCACGCCCTGCCCGACTCCCCCGCCATGCGCGGTGCCGACCCGGCGATCGTGCTGGTGCCCGGCGTCGGCATGTTCAGCTTCGGGAAGGACAAGCAGACGGCCCGGGTCGCGGGCGAGTTCTATGTCAACGCGATCAATGTGATGCGCGGGGCCGAGGCGGTGTCGGCCTACGCGCCGATCGAGGAGTCGGAGAAGTTCCGGATCGAGTACTGGGCGCTGGAGGAGGCCAAGCTCCGGCGGATGCCGAGGCCCAAGACCCTGGCGACCCGGGTGGCGCTGGTGACGGGGGCCGGCAGCGGGATCGGCAGGGCGATCGCGCACCGGCTCGCCGCCGAGGGGGCCTGTGTCGTCGTGGCCGATCTCAACGCCGAGGGTGCCGCCGCCGTCGCGGAGGAGCTCGGCGGGTCCGACCGGGCCGTCGCCGTCACCGTCGACGTGACGGACGAGGAGCAGATCGCCGCCGCCTCCCGGGCCGCCGTGCTGGCCTTCGGCGGGGTCGACCTCGTCGTCAACAACGCGGGGATCTCCATCTCCAAGCCCCTGCTGGAGACTTCGGCGAAGGACTGGGACCTCCAGCACGACATCATGGCCCGGGGTTCGTTCCTGGTGTCGCGGGAGGCGGCCCGGGTGATGATCGCCCAGGGGCTCGGCGGTGACATCGTCTATATCGCCTCCAAGAACGCCGTGTTCGCCGGGCCCAACAACATCGCCTACTCGGCCACCAAGGCCGACCAGGCCCACCAGGTGCGGCTGCTGGCAGCCGAGTTGGGCGAGTACGGGATCCGGGTCAACGGGGTGAACCCCGACGGTGTGGTGCGGGGGTCGGGGATCTTCGCCGGTGGGTGGGGGGCGCAGCGGGCCGCCGTGTACGGCGTGGAGGAGGCGAAGCTGGGCGAGTTCTACGCGCAGCGGACCATCCTCAAGCGTGAGGTGCTGCCCGAGCACGTGGCGAACGCCGTGTTCGCGCTGACGGGCGGGGAGCTCACCCACACCACCGGGCTGCATGTGCCCGTGGACGCGGGTGTGGCGGCCGCGTTCCTGCGATGACCGGCCCCAGGTCCTATGCCGCGGTCGACCTCGGCGCGTCCAGTGGGCGGGTCATGGTCGGCCGCGTCGGGCGCGACTCGCTGGAGCTGGCCGAGGCGCACCGGTTCGCGAACCGGCCGGTGCGGGTGCCGGAGGGGCTGCGCTGGGACGTACTCGCCCTGTACGCCGGGGTGTTGGAAGGGCTCAGGGCGGCCGGGCGGGTGGACTCCGTCGGGCTCGACAGCTGGGCCGTGGACTACGGGCTGCTGGACGCCGACGGGTCACTGCTCGGCAACCCGGTGCACTACCGGGACGCCCGCACGGAGGGGATCGCCGAGAAGGTGTGGGCGACCCTGCCGGCGGCGGAGCTGTACGCCCGCACCGGGCTCCAGTACGCGCCCTTCAACACCCTCTACCAGCTGGTGGCGGAGCGTTCGAGTGCCCAGTTCGCCCGTGCCGAGCGGCTGTTGCTCATCCCGGACCTGCTGTCGTACTGGCTGACCGGCGAGCAGGGCACCGAGCTGACCAACGCCTCCACCACCCAGCTGATCGATCCCCGGACGCGCGACTGGTCGTACGAGGTGGCGGAGCGGGCGGGGATCGACCTCGGGTTGTTCGCGCCGCTGCGGCGGCCCGGGGACCCGGCCGGAGTGTTGCGGCCCGAGGTCCTTGAGGAGACCGGGCTGGCCGGGCCGGTGCCGGTGACCGCCGTCGGCTCGCACGACACCGCCTCCGCGGTGGCCGCCGTACCCGCGGTCGGTGAGCGGTTCGCCTACATCTGCACCGGCACCTGGTCGCTGGCCGGGCTCGAACTGGCCGCGCCCGTACTGACCGAGGAGAGCCGGGCCGCCAACTTCACCAACGAGCTGGGGCTGGACGGCACGGTCCGGTATCTGCGCAACATCATGGGGCTGTGGCTGCTCCAGGAGTCCGTACGGGCCTGGGGCGACCCGGATCTGGGCGGGCTGCTGCGGGAGGCGGCCGGCGTGCCGGCGCTGCGTTCGGTGGTGGACGCGGGGGACGCGCAGTTCCTGGCCCCCGGCCGGATGCCGGAGCGGATCGCCGAGGCGTGCCGGGCGTCCGGGCAGCCGGTGCCGCGGACTCCCGGCGAGATCACCCGGTGCGTTCTCGACTCCCTGGCGCTCGCCCACCGGCGGGCCGTCACCGACGCACAGCGGCTCGCCGATCACCCGGTGGACTCGGTGTACGTGGTGGGCGGTGGCACCCGCAACGCGCTGCTCTGCCAGCTCACCGCCGACGCCTGCGGGCTGCCGGTGGTGGCGGGTCCGACGGAGGCCGCGGCCCTCGGGAACGTGCTGGTCCAGGCCCGTGCGCACGGTCTCGTCGGCGACCTCGCCGACATCCGGCGGCTGGTCACCCGTACCCAGCCGCTCACCCGGTACGCGCCGCGCGGCGACACCGCCAGCTGGGCGGCGGCCGAGGCACGACTCGCCACCAGGTGAACCGGGGCTCCCGCGGATCGCACCGGCCCATTACCCTGCACTCATCGGATGATCGATCTCTAGGAGCCGCGATGCGTGTCGCCCTGTTCCTGACCTGTGTCAACGACACGCTCTATCCGGACACGGGCCGTGCCGTGGTGAAACTCCTGACCAGGCTGGGCGTCGAGGTCGACTTCCCGATGGCCCAGACCTGCTGCGGGCAGGCCCACTACAACACCGGGTACCGCCATGAGGCGGAACCGCTGGCCCGGCATTTCTCCGATGTCTTCGGGGAGTACGAGGCGATCGTGACGCCGTCCGGCTCGTGCGGGGCGATGGTGCGGGAGCTGTATCCGAGGATGGGCGAGCGGGCCCGGGCGGAAGGGCGCGGGAGCGGTCTCGGGATCGCGCTGGCGCCGGTGGTACCGAAGACGTACGAGCTGACCGAGTTCCTGGTGGACGTGCTCGGGGTGACGGACGTGGGGGCCTACTACCCGCACACGGTGACCTATCACCCGACCTGTCACGGGCTGCGGAGTCTGGGGCTCGGCGAGCGGCCGCGCCGGCTGCTCCAGGCCGTGAAGGGGCTGGAACTGGCGGAGTTGCCGGGGGCGGAGGAGTGCTGCGGGTTCGGCGGCACCTTCGCGGTCAAGAACGCCGACGTCTCGGCGGCGATGGGGGCCGACAAGGTGCGCAACGCCGAGTCGACGGGCGCGGCGGTGCTGTGCGCGGCCGACAACTCCTGCCTGATGCACATCGGCGGCACCATGACCCGGCTCGGCACCGGCATGCGGCCGGTGCACATCGCGGAGATCCTGGCGAGCACGGAGGAGGAGCCGGCCGTATGAGCGGAACGTTCGTGGGAATGCCGGCCTTTCCGAAGGCCGCGCACGAAGCCGTCAACAACCCGACGTTGCGCGGGAATCTGCGCCACGCCACGCACACCATCCGCGCCAAGCGCGCCAAGGCGGTCGCCGAGGTGTCCGACTGGGCCGCGCTGCGGGAGGCCGGAAAACAGATCAAGGACCACACACTCCGTCATCTCGACCGCTATCTGGTCCAGTTGGAGGAGGCGGTGACGGCGGCCGGCGGTACGGTCCACTGGGCGACGGACGCCGACGAGGCCAACCGGATCGTGGCCGACCTGGTCAAGGAGACCGGTGAGTCGGAGGTCGTCAAGGTCAAGTCGATGGCCACCCAGGAGATCGGGCTGAACGAGGCTCTGGAGGCCGAGGGCATCCGGGCCTACGAGACCGATCTCGCCGAACTGATCGTGCAGCTGGGCAAGGACCGGCCCTCGCACATCCTGGTCCCGGCGATCCACCGGAACCGGGGGGAGATCCGCGACATCTTCCGGCGCGAGATGAGCGAGTGGGGGCGCCCCGCGCCCGAGGGCCTCACCGACACCCCGGCCGAACTCGCCGAGGCGGCCCGGCTCCATCTCCGCGAGAAGTTCCTGCGCGCCAAGGTCGGCATCTCCGGCGCCAACTTCATGGTCGCCGAGACCGGCACCCTGGTCGTGGTCGAGTCCGAGGGCAACGGCCGGATGTGCCTCACCCTGCCCGAGACGCTGATCTCGGTCGTCGGCATCGAGAAGATCGTGCCGACCTGGCAGGACCTGGAGGTCTTCCTGCAGACCCTCCCCCGCTCCTCCACCGCCGAGCGCATGAACCCCTACACCTCGACATGGACCGGCACCACGGACGGCGACGGACCGCGGACCTTCCACCTGGTGCTCCTCGACAACGGCCGCACCGACACCCTCGCCGACGAGGTCGGCCGCCAGGCGCTGCGCTGCATCCGCTGCTCGGCCTGCCTCAACGTCTGCCCGGTGTACGAGCGGGCGGGCGGGCACGCCTACGGCTCGGTCTACCCGGGCCCCATCGGCGCGATCCTCAGCCCGCAGCTGCGGGGGACGGCGAGCGAGATCGACGCCTCGCTGCCGTACGCCTCGTCGCTGTGCGGGGCCTGCTACGAGGTGTGCCCGGTCGCCATCGACATCCCTGAGGTGCTGGTGCATCTGCGGGAGCGGGTCGTGGAGGGCGGCGAGGCGGTCCGCAACGGCAACAAGGTGCTGCTCAAGCCGGCCAAGGGGCATGCGGCCGAGCGGGCGGCGATGCGGGCGGCCCGCTGGGCGTTCTCGCACCCGGCCGCCCTGCGCACCGGCCAGCGGCTCGCCTCCCGCAGCCGCCGCCTCCACCCCCGTACGCTGCCCGGCCCCGGCAGAGCGTGGAGCGAAACCCGGGATCTGCCGGCCGTGCCGCCGGAGCCGTTCCGGGACTGGTGGCAGCGGACCAACGGCGGAAAGGGCGGTGCGAAGTGAGCAGCAGGGAACGGATCCTGGGCCGGGTGCGGCGCGCGCTGGCCGATGTGCCGGGCGAGGACGCGCCGGTCGAGCGGGGGTATCTGCGTGAGCACGGGGAGCGGAGCGTCGCGGAGACGGTGGAGCTGCTCGCCGAGAACCTGGCGGACTACCGAGCGCTCGTGCATCGGTGCACGGAAGGTGAACTGGGCGCGCTGATCGGCCGGTTGGTCGCCGAGCGCGGAGCCGGGACGGTGGTCGTGCCGGCGGGGCTGGACCCGGAGTGGCTCTCGGCGGCCGAAGCCGAGGTGTTCCCGGACCTCGCCGAGAGCACACCGCACCAGCTCGACGGGGTCGGCAGTGTGGTCACCGGGTGTGCGGTGGCGATCGCCGAGACCGGGACGATCGTGCTGGACGGCGGCCCGGACCAGGGCCGCCGCCGTATCACGCTCGTCCCGGACCATCACATCTGTGTGGTGCGGGTCCCCGGCCAGGTCGTGTCGTCCGTGCCCCAGGCTCTGGAACGCCTCGACCCGGCCCGCCCGTTGACCTGGATCTCCGGGCCGTCCGCGACCAGCGACATCGAGCTGGACCGGGTCGAGGGGGTGCACGGTCCCCGCACCCTGGAGGTGGTGCTGGTCGGCGGCGGTCGGCCGAGCGCGGAGGTCACTTCGTAGGTGTGCCGCCGCCGCTTCGGCGCGCGGTCCGGAAGGGGCGCGGCTAGCGTGAGGGAATGATCCGGTTCGAGCAGGTCAGCAAGCGGTATCCGGACGGCACGACCGCCGTGGACGGCCTCTCCTTCGAGGTGGCGGAGGGCGAACTCGTCACACTCGTGGGCCCGTCCGGCTGCGGCAAGACCACCACGATGATGATGGTCAACCGGCTCATCGAACCGACCTCCGGCCGGATCCTCGTCGACGGCGAGGACATCGCCCAGGTCGACCCCGTTCAGCTGCGCCGCCGGATCGGCTATGTCATCCAGCAGGTGGGCCTGTTCCCGCACCGCACGGTCCTCGACAACACCGCGACCGTCCCGGCCCTGCTCGGCTGGAAACGGGCCAGGGCCCGCAAGCGCGCCGCCGAACTGCTCGACCTGGTGGGCCTGGACCCGGGGACGTTCGGTCCGCGCTACCCGGACCAGCTCTCCGGCGGCCAGCGGCAGCGGGTCGGCGTGGCCCGCGCGCTCGCCGCCGATCCCCCGGTGCTGCTGATGGACGAACCGTTCGGCGCGGTCGACCCGGTGGTGCGGGAGCAGTTGCAGGACGAGTTCCTCAGGATGCAGGCCACCGTGCGCAAGACGGTGCTGCTGGTCACCCACGACATCGAGGAGGCGGTGCGGCTCGGCGACCGGATCGCGGTGTACGGACAGGGGCGCGTCGAGCAGTACGACACGCCGGGTGCGGTGCTGGGAACTCCCGCCACGCCGTACGTCGCCGGGTTCGTGGGCGCGGACCGCGGGCTGAAGCGGCTGTCGGTGACCGAGATCGAGCCGGACGACCTGGAGCAGCCGCCGGTCGCCCGCCCGGCCGAGTCCGCCGAGAGCGCCGCCGCGCGGCTGCGGGCGGAGGGCGCCCGCTGGGCGGTGGTCCTGGATCCGCACGGCGACCTGCACGGCTGGGTGGGCCGGGACGAGTTGGCGGCCGGCGGCACCGTCGGCGACCTCGCGCACCGGATGACCGCGTGGGTGCCGGTCGGCGCCCCGCTGAAGCAGGCGTTCGGGGTGATGCTCCAGTACGACGCCGGGTGGGTCGCGGTCCTGGACGGCTCGCGCTTCCTCGGCGTCCTCACCCCGGCCAAGCTGCACGAGGCACTGCGCCGCTCGGTGGACGCGGACGCGCGCGGCGTCTCCCGGGGCCAGGTGCCGTTCGACTCGGTCTCCGACGCCTGACCGGCGGGGCGCCGGCCGGCGTTCGTCAGCTGTACGTCATCGGGCAGCCGCGGCGCAGTGAGTGCTGGGCGGCCCGCAGGTACAGCGCGACATAGAAGGCGGTGTCCAGGTCCTTCCCCCACGGGCCGGGGCGGGCGGCGACCGCTTCCTCCGCCGGGCCCTCCAGGAACCACATCGTCAGATCGAGGTTGTCGCAGGCCTCGGGTGTCGCGTCGACGGGGAGCCGGATCGCCGCCGCCAGCCGCTCCGCGAGGGCGAGCACCTCGGGAGCGCCGGCGATCACCGTCTCGTCGGTGTAGGCGGATTCGAGGGGCAGCCGGATCTCCCCGTCGAGGGAGACCGGCACCAGCACCGACCAGCTCAGCAGCAACTCCGCTTCCCCCGGCGCCAGGTGTTTCCGGCACAGCGCGCCGAACCCGTCCATGGCGGGCACCAGCTTCTCCTCGAACGACTGCCCCGAGCCGCGCACCAGACCGGCCGCCTCGGGCACCGACTCGTACGGCGCGAGTCCGCGCCTTCGCAACTCCTCGTTCAGGGCCGAGGCGACGGCACCCTTGCCGCCCTCCTCCTCGTCCTCACCGAACCACTCCCGCGCGGCGACACTCACCAGATAGATCCCCATGCCCCGGAACGTACCGCCCGGCGCTGACAACGGGCACCGGCCCTCACTTCACCAGGCCCTTGTCCCGCAGGTACGTGCGGGACACGTCCTGGGCCAGCCGTCGCCAGCTGTCGACCTGCCGGTTCATCGCGGCCAGGTCGGCCGTCGTCAGGACGTCGTTGAGCCTGCCGAGCGCCTTGGTGACCCGCTCGCTGCCCGCCCGTGCCCGGTTGACGGCCGGGACGATGTAATCGGCGTTCTGCAGGTGCTTGTCGTCGGCGAGCAGGACCAGGCCGAACTGGTCGAGGGTCGCGTCCGTGGTGGTGGTCAGCACCATCTGGTCCTGCCCGCTCTGCACGGCCCGCTTGGCCTGGGTGGTGCCGACACCCTTGGGGTCGACGCCGGTGATGTCGATGCCGTAGACCTTCTTCAGTCCCGGTTCGCAGTACGGCCGTTGCACGCACTCGTCACCTGCCGCGAGCCGCACCTTCAGCCCCGAGGCGCCCAGGTCGCTGAGGGTCCTGAGGTGGTGCTGCCGGGCGTAGGCGGCGGTGACCGCGAAGGCGTTCTGGTCC
The DNA here is from genome assembly GCF_043201895.1 of Streptomyces sp. NPDC048254. NCBI lineage: Bacteria > Bacillati > Actinomycetota > Actinomycetes > Kitasatosporales > Streptomycetaceae > Streptomyces > Streptomyces sp. NPDC048254. Next base: position 44,445 of record NZ_JBICZJ010000017.1, on the reverse strand, counting down.
ACCGCCCGCCCCGGGTCCAGGACCGTGAGGCCCCGCGGTGTGGCGAGGCGGCGCAGCGCCTTCATCGTGGTGGCGAGGTCGGGCGAGCCCACGGGCGGCGCGTCGGGGCCGTTGGCCTTGGCGTTGAGCCAGTCCGCGAAGGTGGCCGCGTACTCGGGGACGACGTCGATCTGTCCGGATTCCAGGGCGGGTTCGTAGATCTCCCGGTTGGCCACGGTGATGAGGGAGGTCCGGTAGCCGGCCTGGTCCAGGAGTTGCGCGTACATCTGGGCGAGCAGGTCGCTCTCGGTGAATCCGGCGGAGCCGATGGTCAGATGCCGGCTGTCGCCCGGGGGTGCGGTGACCGCGCCGCGGTTCTCCAGGGCGGGGCCGGTGGTGCAGGCGGTGAGAGTGAGCAGCAGCGCGGCCGGTACCGCCGTACGGGATCTCACCGCGAGCCCCGCGCCCAGACCGGGGCGAGCCGCTCGGCGACCTCGAAGACGCCCTCCACGAGCAGCGCGAAGACGGCGACCAGGATCGCCCCGGCGACCACCTGGGGCGTGCTGGCCAGATTGAATCCGGCGGTGATGATCCGCCCCAGCCCTCCCCCGCCCGCCAGCGCGGCGATGGTGGCCGTGGCCACGAGCTGGACGGCGGCGATCCGCACCCCGTTGAGGACCAAGGGGAGCGAAAGGGGCAGTTCCACATGAAACAGCATCTGTCGCCCGGTCATCCCCATACCGCGCGCCGCCTGCACGATGCTCCGGTCGACCTCGCGCATCCCGACGTAGGCGTTGGTGAGCAGCGGCGGTACCGCGAACAGCACCAGGGCCACCACCGTGGGGCCCTCGCCCCACCGGCCGATCGGGGTGAGGAGCAGCAGGACCAGGACGGCGAAGGTGGGGACGGCACGGCCGACGTTGGAGATGTTCACGGCGAGTGCGCCGCCCTTGCCGAGGTGGCCGAGGACCAGCGCGACCGGCAGGGCGATGGCGCAGCTGATGACGAGGCAGACGACGGTGAGGACGAGGTGCTGGAGCAGCCGGTGCCCGATCCCGTCGTCGCCGGCCCAGTGCGCGGAGTCGGTGAGCCAGTCCCAGGCGTCGGCGAGCGTCGTCATGCGCGGGCCGCCCGGGTCCACGGGGTGAGCAGCCGCTGGGCACCGAGCAGCAGCAGGTCGGCGGCGACGGCGATCAGCACGCACAGGACGGAGGCGGTGAGCACCTGGGCCTTGAAGTAGGTGTTCATGCCGGCGTAGATCAGGTTGCCGAGCCCGCCGAAGCCGACGATCGCGCCGACGGTGACCAGCGAGACCGCCGAGACGGTGGCGATGCGCAGGCCGGCCATCGCGGCGGGCAGCGCGAGCGGCAGTTCGACGGTGAGCAGGAGGCGGATCGGGCCGTAGCCCATGCCGCGGGCGGCCTGCCGGGTCTCCTCCGGGACGGCACGCAGGCCCGCGAGGATGTTCCGGACGAGCAGGGTGAGCGAGTAGAGCACCAGCCCGGCGACGACGAGGGTGGCCGAGAGGCCGTAGACCGGCAGGAGCAGGGAGAACATCGCCAGGGAGGGGATGGTGTAGAGGATCGTCGTGACGCCGAGGACGGGCCCGGCCGACCAGCGCCAGCGGCGGGCCAGCACGGCCAGCGGAACGGCGATGACGAGGCCGATGAGCACGGAGACCGCGGTGAGCCGGAGGTGCTGGCCGACCGCGTCGAGGAGGATCTGCCGACGGCTGCTGAGATAGGCACCGCAGATCCACTCGTTGCGCGCGAGGCAGTCGTTCGGGGGCGCGGTCACGCGTCCATTGCATCGGGCGGCCCACCCGCCCGGCGCGTTGTGCTGACCCGTCCGGGTCGGCTAGCTCATCCCCGCCACGTCCATGAGGACGTCCACCGTCCCGGTGACCAGCCCGTCGTCCAGCCGCTCGATGTGGGCGCCGGCGCGGGCGCTGGCCCCGTCGAAGATCAGCATCAGTCGGCGGGCGAGGACCGCCGGGTCCGTCGCGCCGCCCTGTTCGGCCTGTTCCCGGAAGTAGCTCTCCATCCGGTCCTTGGCGTCGCGGGCCACCACGCTCGCCGGGTGCTCGGGGTCCTTCAGCTCGACCAGGACGGCGAGGTACGGGCAACCGAGGTACTCGGGGTCCCCGGAGCTCTTCTCCAGCCGCTCGAAGACGTGCCGGATCCGCTCGCGGGGCGTCGCCGACGCGTCCTCGGCCGGCACGAGCTGGGCCTCGTACCAGGCCCTGCGGCGTTCCAGGCTGGCGGCCAGCATCTCGTCCTTGCTGTCGAACAGCTGGTACATCGAGCGCTTCGACACCCCGGCCGACCGGCACAGCGCCTCGACGCCCACGGCGACGCCGTCGCGGTAGAAGAGCTCGGCGGCGGCTTCGAGCAGCCGGTCGCGGGGGGACGCCTTGTCGGTGGTGGCCATAGGGCCGAGGTTACCTCTCGGCAGCACATTCGGAAACCGATCGGTATACAGGGTGGCAGGAGAGGTGAACAAGCGCTTAGATAGGAAGGTCAGCTCCACACCGCTCAGCCGGAGGCCCCGTTGTTCACTTCCGTCGACGACGTCTCCGCCCGTCTCGCGGAGACCGGCTACCTCGCCTCTCCCGCCATCGCCACCACCGTCTTCCTGGCCGACCGGCTCGGCAAACCCCTCCTCGTCGAGGGCCCCGCCGGGGTCGGCAAGACCGAGCTGGCGAAGGCCGTCGCCGAGGTCGCGGGCGCCCGGCTGGTACGGCTGCAGTGCTACGAGGGCGTGGACGAGTCCCGGGCCCTGTACGAGTGGAACCACGCCAAGCAGCTGCTGCGCATCAGCGCCGGCCGGGACGAGACCTGGGACGAGGCCCGCACCGACATCTTCAGCGAGGAGTTCCTGCTCCCCCGCCCGCTGCTGACCGCGATCCGGGGCGACGACCCGAAGGTGCTGCTGATCGACGAGACCGACAAGGCCGACGTCGAGGTGGAGGGCCTGCTCCTGGAGGTGCTCAGCGACTTCCAGGTGACCGTCCCCGAGCTGGGCACGGTCACCGCGACCCGCCGCCCCTTCGTGGTGCTCACCTCGAACGCGAGCCGTGAGCTGTCCGAGGCGCTGCGCCGCCGCTGTCTGTTCCTGCACATCGGGTTCCCGGACGAGGAGCTGGAGCGCCGGATCGTACGGCTGAAGGTGCCGGGGCTCGGCGAGGCGCTCACCGAGTCCGTGGTCCGGGTGGTCGGGGCGCTGCGGGCGATGGACCTGCGCAAGGTGCCGTCGGTGGCCGAGACGATCGACTGGGCGCGCACCCTGCTGGCGCTGGGCGCCGACACGCTGGACGAGCAGGTCGTACGGGACTCCCTGGGCGTGATCCTCAAGCACCAGGACGACATCCAGAAGGCGGCCGCCAAGCTGGACCTGGACGCGCTGTGAGCGCAGCGGCACCCGCTCCGGCCGACCTCGCCGACCGGCTCACCGGTCTGGTGGGGGCGCTGCGGGCGCACGGGGTGCGGGTCGGCACCGGGGAGACCGTGGACGCGGGCCGGGCGGTGGCGGCGCTGGGCCTGGCGGACCGGGAGCTGCTGCGCGAGGGACTGGCGGCGACCCTGCTGCACGGTACGGGCCAACGGGCCGTGTTCGACCAGGTCTTCGACCTCTACTTCCCGCGTGGGGTGGGCGGGCCCGGCGCGGAGTCCGCCGACCGGGACGAGTTGCGGGAGCGGCTCGCGGCCGCGCTGGCCGACGACGACACCGCGCTGCTGCGGCAGCTGGCGGCGCAGGCGGTGGACGGCCTGGGCGGGTACGGGAGTTCGCCGGGCTCGGACGGCTGGTCGTCGTACCAGACACTGGACCGGCTGCGGCCGCAGACGCTGCTGGCACGGGTGCGGGCGGACCTCCGGGCGCGGGGCACGGACCCGGGGTTCGCGGACCGGCTGCTGGACGACGAGATCCGGCGGCGGATCGAGGCGTTCCGGGGCATGGTCGCGGCGGAGGCCCGGCGCCGGGTGGCCGAGCGGCGCGGGCGGAACGAGATCGCCCGGCGGGCGGTGGCGCCGAGCGCCGACCGGGTGGACTTCCTGTTCGCCGGGCGGGATCAACTCTCCGAACTGCGCAGGGCTGTTCAGCCGCTGGCCCGCAAGCTGGCGACCCGGTTGGCCGCGCGCCGCCGCCGGGCCGCGCGGGGCACCATCGATCTGCGCCGCACGCTGCGCGGTTCGCTGTCCACGGGCGGGGTGCCGATGCGGCCGGTGCTGCGCCGGCGCCGGCCGGTCCGGCCCGAACTGGTGCTGCTGTGCGATGTGTCGGGCTCCGTGTCGGGGTTCTCGGACTTCACGATGCTGCTGGTGCAGGCGCTGCACGACCAGTTCAGCAAGGTCCGGGTGTTCGCCTTCGTCAACCGGATCGACGAGGTGACCGGTCTCCTCGAACACGGCCGGGCCGACCCGGAGGGGCTCGGCGCCCGGATCCGCGCCGAGGCGACGCTGACCGGATGGCACGGCAGCAGCGACTACGGGGTGTCGCTGGGCGAGTTCGCGGAGCGGTACGGTGCGGCGGTGGGCCCGCGCAGCACGGTGTTCGTGCTCGGCGACGCCCGCACCAACAACCTCGACCCGAACCTCGCCGCCGTCCGCCGGATCGCCGGGCAGGCGCGCCGCGTCTACTGGCTGAACCCCGAGGCGCGCTCCCTGTGGGGCACCGGCGACTCGGCGGCACCCGACTACGCCGAGCTGGTCGAGATGCACGAGTGCCGTACGGCCCGCCAGCTCAGCGGGCTGATCGCACGGCTGCTGCCGGTGTGACAGACCGGGTGCCGTCACCTGCGGACGGTGACGGCACCCGGTGGGTTTCTCAGTCCGTGATCCGTCGCCCACCGTGCCTGCTCTGCCACGGCGCCGGCCTCACCTGGCCGGTTCGGCCTCCTCCAGCACGCCCACGGTCGGCGTGGCGGCCCGGCGACCGCGGACGGTCAGACCGGGCAGGGCCACCAGGAAGGCGACGGCGGCCAGGGCTGCCGCGCCGAGCAGGCCGGTGCGGGCCGCGGCCGGGAAGTCGTGGTGGCCGGCGAGGAGCCGGCTGAAGTAGAGGGAGCTCGCCAGGGCGGTGCCCACGGAGGTGCCGATCTTCATGCCGGTCTGGTAGACGCCGGCCGCCGTGCTGCCCTCGCGGCGTGGGACCAGCTGGAGGGCGAGGGTCTGGTTGGACGCGATGACGCAGCCGGCACCGCAGCCGGCCACCAGCAGCGGCAGGGCCATCAGCAGGAACATGTTGTCGCCGGGTTCCGAGCCACCCACCACCAGGGCGGTGGCCGCGAGGCCCAGCGCGGTCAGGGCGGTGCCGGCGATCACCAGCGGGCGCCCGACACGGTGCACGACCCGGCCGCTGATGACACCGCAGACCGCGGAGCCCACGGTGAAGAGCACCGTGCACAGGGACGCCTTGAACGGCGAGTAGTGCATCCCCTGTTGGAGGAACTGGGCGACGACGATGAAGATGCCGGTGAAGCCCCCGTAGAGCGCGGCGGCGACCAGGGTGCCCACCCAGTAGGCGCGTTCGCGGAAGAGGTTGATGTCGACCAGGGGCTGGCGGGCCCGGCGCGCCACCGCCGTCTCCCACAGGACGAAGACCTCCAGCAGGGCGATCCCGGTCCAGGCCAGCCACCACCTGCGGTCCGCCCACGGTCCGCTCTGCAGTAGCGGCAGCATGACCGCCGTGACAGCGAGCCCGAGGACCAGGGCGCCGACCAGGTCCAGGCCGCTGCGCCGCTCGGCACGCCGGCCCCCGGGCAGCAGCCGCACGGCGAGCGGCAGGACGGCCAGGTCGAACGGGATGAAGAGGTAGAAGATCCAGCGCCAGCCGTCGGCCGTCCCGAAGCCCTGGAGGATCGCGCCGCCGAGGAGCGGGCCGACAGCGGTGGAGAGGCTGACGGTGGCACCGTAGTAGCCGAAGGCGCGGCCGCGTTCGCGCGGCGGGTACATCTGGTGCAGCAGGCCCACCACCTGGGGCGCGACCAGCCCGGCCGCCACCCCGCGCGCGAGCCGGCTCGCGACCAGGAAGCCGGCGTCGGGGGCGATCCCGCACAGCACACCGGTGACGGTGAACAGCGCCATCCCCACGAGGAAGACCTTCTTGCGGCCGAACTCGTCGCCCAGCCGGCCGCTCGGGATCAGCGCCAGTCCGAAGGTCAGGGTGTATCCGGCGATCGACCAGGTCTGCTGCGCCGAGGACATGTCCAGGTGGCGCTCCATGGAGGGCAGCGCCACGGTCACGATGCTCACGTCGAGCAGGGTCAGGAAGGCGGCGGCGATGCACACGGCCAGAGCCCGGGTACGGCGGCCGCCGGTCGGTTCCGCGGGTGGGGGCGTCACAGGGGTCGTGCTGAGGTCTTCCGGCGTCTTTGCCATGGCGTACCTCTGTTTCCCATCGGCTGTCGTTACGGGGAATCCGATGCCGTGGGGGTCACCTGGGTGTCCCCCTGGGGAATGCGGCTCGTGCTGGGGGGAGCTACATCCGTTTCCGGTGCGGGCCGGGACCGTCCCTGGTCCCGGCCCCGTGGCCGGCGGCCGTCAGCCGGCGTCGGCGACCAGCCCGGCCTTCTGCACGCCGTGGACCGCGACGGTCTCGTCGTTGTCGGGCCGGTCGCCGCTCACCCCGACCGCGCCGAGCAGCGTGCCGTTCTCGTCCCGGATCAGCGCGCCGCCCTTGGAGGAGGCGATCCGCCCCTCGGAGATCGACGCGAGGGCGGCGAAGAACGCGGGGTCGCGCTCGGCGTGCCGGGCTCCCGCGGCGCCGCCGTGGCCGGTGCCGAGGCAGCCCCAGGCCTTGGCATGGGCGATCTGCGGACGCAGGATGCCGGCGGCCTCCTCACGCTTGACGACCAGCGGGTGGCCGCCGGGGTCGAGGACGGTGACGGTCAGCGGGCGCAGGCCCAGTTCGCGGGCGTGACTCAGGGCCGCGTCCACGATCTCGGAGGCCTGCTGGAGCGTCAGTGCACTCATGGTTGTGACTCCTCTTCGTTCTTCTTGCGGGGGTTGTCGTGGGGGGTGTCGCGGTGTTTCTCACGGGGAGGGGGGATGGTGCTCGCCGCCGCGCGGTCGCTGACGCGCGTCGCCGCGTACAGGCCGAGCAGGTTGACGGCGGCGAGGGTGAGGAAGGCGGCGCGGTAGCCGGCGGTACCGGCCGTGGGGCCACCGGTCCCGGCGGTGACCAGGACGCTGGTGGCCACCGCGACTCCGGCGGCGCCGCCGAGCCTGCGGCCGACGTTGAACAGGGTCGAGGCGCGTCCCGTGGACGAGTCGGACACCGTGGCGAAGGACGCGGACTGGGTGCCCACGAAGACCTGCCCGACGGCGAGTCCCATGCCGAACAGCAGGACCACGACCAGCCACAGGCCGGGGTCCATGGGCAGCACCAGGCCCAGCACGGCGATGACGGCACTGGTCCCGCCCGCGCCGAGCATCAGGTGCCGGCGCGGCCGGAGCCTGCGGTAGAGCACCCGGCCGGCCAGCTGGGAGCCGGTGGCCACGCCGACGGCCTCGGGGAAGGTGGTGAGGCCGGCGGCGAGCGCGGTCATGCCCCGCTCGTCCTGCAGGTAGAGGGTGAGGGTGAACAGGGCGCCGAGGAAGGTCACCGACTCCACGGTCATCACCGTGGTGCCGGCCGCGAACAGCCGGTCCCCGAGCAGCCGTACGTCGATCATCGGGGTACGGCTGCGAAGCTCCACGGCGGCCGTCGCCGCGACCAGTACGGCACCGCAGGCGAGGGCTCCGGCCACCGGGGCGGTACGCCAGCCCTGCGCTGGCCCGGCCGAGACGCCGTACATCACGAGACCGAACCCGGACGCGGCGAGCAGGAATCCGGTCAGGTCGAACCGCTCGGCCGGCCGCGCGGGCCGGCTGTGCAGGAACAGCGCCCCGAAGGCGACGGCGAAGACCCCGACCGGCACGTTGACGTAGAAGATCGCCCGCCAGGAGACCTGGGTGACCAGGAGGCCCCCGAGCACCGGGCCCAGGGTGGGAGCCAGGCCGTTGGCGATGCTGAGCACCGCCGAGGCCCGCACCCGTTCCCGCGGGGCGAAGGTGCGCAGCAGCATCGCCATGCCGACGGAGGCGAGCATCCCGCCGCCCGCGCCCTGCACCACCCGGAACACCACCAGCCGGCCGAGGCTCGTCGCCGTACCGCACAGGGCCGAACCGGCCGTGAAGACGGCGACGGCGGTGAGCAGCGTCCGTTTCCCGCCGAACCGGTCGCCGAGCCAGCCGGAGGCCGGCACCGAGACCGCGAGGCTCACCAGGTACGAGATCGACACGGTGTCGACGGCCGTGGCGGGGACGTCGAAGGCGCGGCCGATGGTGGGCAGGGCGACATTGACGATCGTCATGTCGAGGGTGCTCAGGAACAGCCCGGCCACGTAGACGACGCAGACGGCCACCTTCTGGCTGACGCCACGCCCGCCGTGCCGTGCCGCCTCGGCGGGTTCCGTGGCCGGGGGCGCGCTCATCCGACCGGAGCGGTACGGCGGAGCAGTTCGTCGAGGACGCCGGTGGCGCTCTCGTCCAGCCCCGGCGCGGGCTCGAACCCGCCGTCCGCCGTGAACGACAGCCGCACGAACGGGATGTGCACGGAGCCGGCCACCGGCACCATGCCGAGGGCGGTGACGACGGGCAGCAGCGCCTGTACGGCCCTGGCACCGGCGGCCACGCCGCCGTACCCGACGAAGCCGACCGGCTTGCCGGCCCACTCCCCGACCAGGTAGTCGAGGGCGTTCTTGGTGGCCGCGTTGAAGCTGTGGTTGTACTCCGGAACCACGAACACATAGGCGTCGGCGGCGCTCACGATCTCGCTCCAGCGCCGGGTGTGGTCGTGCTCGTACCGGCCACGCTGCGGCGGACGCGGCTCGTCCAGCAGTGGCAGTCCTACCTCGGCGAGGTCGACGAGTTCGGTCTCGAAGCCGGGGTGCTTCTGCGCCAGGGCGTGGAACCAGTCGGCGACGGCGGGGCCGCGCCGGCCGGGACGGGTGCTGCCGATGATGATCTGCAGCCGGGGTCGGTGCATGTCTGGCCTTTCGTCGCTCAGTCGTCCGGGACGACCCTGTTCTCGGTGACTCCGAGCCCCTCGACCTCGCCACGGACGACGTCACCGGGCCGTACTGCGCCCTGTCCGGCCGGGGCTCCGGTGGACAGCACGTCGCCGGGCGCGAGGGTGAGCGCGGCGGTGAGCCAGGCCAGTTGCTCGGGAACGGTGTGGAACATCTCGGCGGTGCTGCCGTCCCGGCACGTCTCGCCGTTGACCCACTGGCGGATCCGCAGCGCGTGCGGATCCGGGATCTCGTCGGCGGTGACGAACCAGGGCCCGCAGATGCCGTAGGTGTCGAAGCCCTTGGCTCGGTCCATCCGGCGGTTGTCCAGCTCCGCGACGTCCCGCGAGGTGACATCGCAGAAGCCGACGTAGCCGGCCACCGCGGCCATGGCGTCGTCGGGGGTGAGGTGACGGGAGCGGGAGCCGATGACGACGGCCAGCTCCGTCTCGGAGTCGACCTGCTCGCTGATCGCGGGATACCGCAGCTCGTCGTACGGCCCGGCCAGGGCCCCGGTGCCCTTGAGTCCACCACCGGGACCGCGCCGCGGCGGCGGCTCCTCGCCGGGTGCGAGGCGCCGACGCAGGTAGTTTCCTCCCATGCACCACACGGTGCGGGGCCGCCCGACGACGACCCCCAGCCGCTGCGGATCGTCGGACCACAGGCAGTCGTCGAGGACACCGCTGTCGAGGCGTGCGGCGATCCGATCGAACAGCCGCCGTACGTCGGTGAGTCGGGGATCCGACCGGAGCAGCGCCGGAAGATCACCGGGCACGACGAGCCGGGACCGGGCGAGAGCGTCGTCGCGGTGAACGCCGTCCAGCTCCAGCTGTCGTACGAAGGCGCCCTGGATGTCGACGAGTCGATGCGGAACCAGGCCGGCGAAGCAGAGCCGGTCGCCGAACGGGGTCCGCCGGGAAGCGATTCTCACGGAGGTGACCTTTCCGGTCGGCTCACTTCCCGTCCGCGTCCTTGGGGTCCTCGAACCGGATCCCGCCGTCCGTCACCACGGTCACGAACTTGTCCTCGTCCGGCTCCACCGGCAGCTGGATCGGCGGCAGCCCGATCTCGAACAGCACCATCTCGTCGGCGGCCACGTACCGTGCCTTCTCGCCGGCGTCCGCCTCCACCGCGCCGAGCCGGCCGACCTCGGTCCCCTCGACCGTGCCCGTGCCGGACAGCACCACGGTCAGCCGCTTGGCGTCCGCGCTCTCGGAGATCCACTCCGCGCCGGCCTCGATCTTGACGAACTCGACCCAGAACCGCCGCTCGGTGTACGTCCCGATGTGCCTGCGCTTCACGCCCGGCCACGCCGGGACCGGCAGCCAGTTGAAGTGCTCGGGATTGCTGATGACGACCCCGTTGTAGCGGGGCTTGGGGAACCGCTGCTCGCGCTGGGGGCGGCGCTCGGCCTGGGCCTCCTTGTTGGCCGGACCGCGGCCGCGCCCGGCGGCCATGCCGAGCGCCGACGCCCCGCCGAACTGCAGCACCAACTGGAGCTGCCTGGGGTCGGTGAGCTTGTCGTCCTGGGGACCGTATGTCTGGCCCTCGGGGAAGTAGCCGACCTCGCCCTCGCGCAGGATGCCCTGCTCACCGAGGTTCATGTCACCGACGAGCGGCAGCCGGATCTGCTCGAAGGTGTGGCAGTGCCGGGGCATGGAGAAGTCGCCCTCCTGGCGCCCCAGGATGTAGCGGTAGTTCTCCAGCGGCTTGTCCCGGTCGCCCATGAGCAGGTAGTTGAAGGCGACCGTCCCCTTGGGGTGGTCCATCTTGTACGCGTTCGGATCGAACGGTGCGATCTTCATCGCTGTCCTCCGTCGTGGGGTGTGGTGTGCGCCCGCGGGGGCTCGGCGTGGGCCGGTGCGGGCGGGCGGGGGTTGTGCGAAGGCGAGCGGCCGGTCGGCGGGCGGTCGGCTGAGCCGTGGCGCGCCTCTTCGAAGGCCTCCGGTCATCGCCACCCTTCCAAGAAACCTTCCTAGTAGGTTTGTGTCAAGGTAGGTGATGAGCTTTCATGAAGCTCTCATGCACCTCGCAGGCCCGCGAACGAATGGCTGCGGATAAGCATTGCTCGAACCTACTAGGTAGGTTAATTTGGATAGAGACCACAGAAGAACCGGGCGCCGTACGTCCGGAACACGCTCGGGAGTGACATGTCCGTGCCTCAGACCCCCGCGAAAATCTTCCGCGGCCGCGTGGCCGACCAGATCGTCGAGGACCTGCGCACACAGATCCTCAGCGGGACCCTGCCCGACGGCTCACGCCTGCCGTCCGAGCGGGAGCTGGCCGCGTACTACGACGTGAGCGGCCCCACCGTCCGTGAGGCGGTCCGGGTGCTGACCGCGATGGGCCTGGTCAACACCCGCAACGGCAGCCGGGCGACGGTGACCGCGCAGGGCGACACCCTGCTCGCGGTGTCCATCGCCTCCGTGGTGCAGGTCGAGAAGGTCGGCGGCCGGGAGGTCCTCGGCCTGCTCGGCGCCCTCAACGCCTACGCCGCGGAACTCGCCGCCGAGCACGCCACCGACGAGGAGATCGGCCGGCTGCGGGCGGCGGCGCAGGCCGTCCCCGCCGCCGAGGGCGTGGAGCGGACCGCGGCGGCGCTGCGCGGCTTCTTCGACACGCTCGCCGAGATCTCGCACAACCCGCTGCTCGCCGCCCTGTGCCGGTTCATCACCGAGATGCAGGTCGGGCTCGCCGTGCGGCTGTCCGGCGGCGAGGGCCGCGACTTCGGGCGGGTCGCCGGCGCGCTGCACACGGAGCGGATGCGGATCGTGGCCGCGGTCGCCTCCCGGGACCCCCGGCACGCGGCGGCCGTGGTCCGCGACTACCACCGGGTGGCCGTCGAGCGGATCGTCGAGGCCCGGGAGACCGAGGGGGAGGCCCCCCTCTCCGAGGCCGGTCTCACCGAGGCGCTCACCGCCTGGCTGCGGTCCAACGTCACCCTGGGCGGCCAGGTCGCGAACCCGCGGAGCACCCTGTCGTGACCGCACCGTCCGCTTCGGTCCGTACCGTGCGCGACGCCGCCTTCGACGTGCTCCGGCTGCATGGCCTGACGACCCTCTTCGCCAACCCCGGCTCGACCGAGGTCTCTGTGCTCGCCGACCTCCCCGAGGACGTGGAGTTCGTGCTGGCCCTCCACGAGGGCTCCGTGGTCGGCACGGCCACCGGCTGGGCACTGGCCCGCGAGCAGCCCGCGCTGGTCCTGCTGCACACCACCGCCGGTCTCGGCAACGCGGTGGGCGCGCTGGCCACGGCCCGCGTGAACCGGGCGCCCCTGGTGGTCCTGGTGGGCCAGCAGGACCGCCGGCATCTCGCCCAGCAGCCCTTCCTGGCCGGGCGGTTGGAGGGGCTGGCCGGGGACTACCCGGTACGGGTGGAGTCGCCGGTGCGCGCCCAGGACGTACCCGGGGCGATCGGCCGGGCGGTGCACGCGGCCCGTGCGGGCCGGGGCCCGGCGCTGGTGCTCGTCCCCATGGACGACTGGTCGCAGCCGGCCGAGGATCTGCCGGTGCCCGCCCCGGACACGGTACGGCGGTCGGCCGCGGCCGATCCGCAGGACGTCGCCGAGGTCGCCGAGTTGCTCGCCCGGTCGTCCGCACCCGCACTGGTCGTGGGCGCGGGCGCGGACAGCGCGGCCACCTGGACCGCTCTCACGGCTCTGGCCGAACGGCTCGACTGTCCCGTCTGGCAGGAGCCGTTCGGCGCCCGCGCCGGATTCCCGCAGGACCACCGGCTGTTCGCCGGACATCTGCCCGCCGACCGGCCCCGGCTGCGCGCCACACTCGCCCCGCACGATCTGGTGCTGTGTGTGGGCGCCCCCTTCCTGCGCCAATACCCCTACGCTCCGGGCAGGTTGACACAGGCCCGGGTGGTCGTGATCACCGACGATCCGGCCGAGGCCCACCACTCCCCCGCCGAACTGGCCGTCGTCACGCCCCTTCCCGACTTCTGCGACCGCCTCACCCGCCGCACCCCGCCGCGGGAGCCGCGGCGGACCGCCGCACCCCGTCAAAGCGCCCCGGTTCCCGACGGGTCGCTGACCCCGGCCCACGTCCTGGCGGCGCTCGCCGACCGGCTGCCCGCGGACACCGTCGTGGTGGAGGAGACCCCCTCCTCGCGCCCCGACCTGCATGCCCTGCTTCCCGCCCGGGCGCCACTCGGCTTCCTCAGCGCCGCGATGGGCGGGCTCGGCTTCGCACTGCCCGCCGCCGTCGGGGTACGGATGGCGCGGCCCCGGCGCCCGGTCGTCGCCGTCGCCGGCGACGGCTCCTCCCTCTACCAGATCCAGGCGCTGTGGACGGCCGCCCACTACGGCGTCGGCGCCCTCTTCGTCATCCTCGCCAACGGCCGCTACGCCGTCATGGACAAGCTCGCCGCGCAGCACGGCGGCAAGCCGCCGTGGCCCGCGTTCGGCGAGGTCAGCGTCGCCGGACTCGCCGAGTCCCTCGGCTGCCCGGCCCGCCGGATCGGCACGTACGCCGACCTGTGCGCGACGCTCGACGAACTCTGCCCCGAACTGGTCGGCCGGACCGCGCCGTTGGTCCTCGAAGTCGCCGTCACGGCCGACGGCGACTTCCGGCCCTGACCGTCCCCGCACCCCCTTCTACGGAGACCGCCATGTCCCTGCTCGATCCCGCGCTCTGGTCCGGAAAGGCCTCCATAGGCACCTGGACGGCCCCCACCGGCGGCACGGCCCCGGTCGTCGAACCCGCCACCGGTGACGTCCTCGACGTCATCGGCGTGGCCACCGCGGAGGACGTCCCGGTCGCCGCCGGGCGGGCGGCGCGCGCCCAACCCGCCTGGGCCCGGCTGCCGTACACCGAACGCGCCGCCGTGCTGCGGCGCGCGGGCGACCTGTTCACCGAGCACGCCGAGGAGATCCAGCGGTGGCTGATCCGGGAGGCCGGCAGCATCCCGGGCAAGGCGGCCTTCGAGACGGTGACCGCGGCCCAGGAGTGCTACGAGGCGGCGGCGCTCGTCTCCCGCCCGCTCGGGGAGGTGCTGCCCTCGGCCGAGCCGCGGCTCAGCCTCGCGCGCCGGGTGCCGGCGGGCGTGGTCGGCGTGATCGCCCCCTTCAACGTGCCGCTCGTCCTGGGCATCCGCTCGGTCGCCCCCGCCCTGGCGCTGGGCAACGCCGTGCTGCTCAAGCCCGATCCGCGCACCGCCGTCTCCGGCGGCGTCGCCGTCATGCGGGTCTTCGAGGAGGCCGGGCTGCCCGAGGACGTGCTGCACCTGCTCCCCGGCGGCGCGGACACGGGCGCGGCACTGGTGTCGGCCCCGCAGGTGCGGGTGATCTCCTTCACCGGCTCCACCGCCGCCGGCCGCAGGGTCGGCGCGGCCGCCGCCGAGCACCTCAAGCGCGCCCACCTCGAACTGGGCGGCAACTCGGCGCTGATCGTCCTGCCGGACGCGGACCTGGAGCGTGCCGCCTCGACCGCCGCCTGGGGCTCCTTCTTCCACCAGGGCCAGGTCTGCATGACCACCGGCCGCCATCTGGTGCACGCCTCGATCGCCGACGAGTACGTCGAGCGGCTCGCGCACAAGGCCGCGCAGCTGCCGGTCGGCAACCCGGACAAGGAGGAGGTCGCGCTCGGCCCGGTCATCGACGCGGGCCAGCGGGACAAGATCCACGCCCTGGTCACCGCCAGTGTCGACGGCGGCGCGCGACTGGCGGCCGGGGGCACCTACCGGGACCTCTTCTACCGGCCCACCGTCCTCACCGGCGTCACCGACGCCTCTCCGGCCTACGCGGAGGAGGTCTTCGGTCCGGTGGCCCCGGTGCGCACCTTCACCGACCTCGACGAGGCGGTCGCCCTGGCCACCGCCACCCCCTACGGGCTGTCCCTGGGCATCCTCACGGCCGACGTGATGCGCGGCCTGGAGCTCGCCGAGCGCATCCCCACCGGCCTGGTCCACATCAACGACCAGACCGTGAACGACGAGGCGGTGGCCCCCTTCGGCGGCGTCGCCGGCTCCGGCACCGGCGCCCGTTTCGGCGGCGCCGCCAACATCGAGGCCTTCACGGAGACCCGCTGGATCACGGCCCGGTCGGCCCAGGCGCCGTATCCGTTCTGACGCGTCGGCGCGTCGCGGCGGGCCGGTTCGGCCGGGGCCGGGTGAACTACGCACTGGGATGGGCGAGTTCGATGTCGTGGTCGTGGATGTCGGCGCCGGAGACCAGCACCCCGGCGGCGTGCGGCGGGTAGCCGGTCGCGATGACCGTGTACGAGCCGGTGTCCAGGTCGGAGAAGGCGTACCCGCCGTCCGCCCCGGTGGTGGTCGTGGCGACGACATTGCCGGCCACGTCCACCAGCGTGACCCGGGCGTCGCCCAGCGGACCCCCGGCGCCCCGTACCGTGCCGCGCACATGGGCGCCCGGCCGCAGCTCGACCTCGATGCGGGAGATCCCGGTTCCGGCGATCTCGACGGGCAGGGCGAGCGGCCGGTGCTTGGGCGAGCTGACGGCGAGGGTGACGGTGCCCGGTACCAGGTCGCCGACCGCGAACTCGCCGAGCCCGTCGGTCTGCTGGGTGGCGAGCACGTCCCCGCGCACATCGGTGACGACCACCACGGCCCCGGCGACCGGCGCTCCGCTGTCGGCGGCACGCACCAGTCCGGCCAGGCCGCTGGTGCCGCTGAGCAGCACGTCGTAGGCGACCGGTTCGGTGCTCACCACCAGGGTGGTGGCCTGCGGCCGGCAGCCGTCGGCGGAGGCTATGAGGACGTACGTCCCCTCGCCGGGCGCCGCCACGGCATAGCGGCCCTCGGCGTCCGCGACCGCGCGGCCCAGCTGGCGGCCGCCGAGGGAGATCAGGGTGACGGCCGCCCAGCCGACCCCGGTCCCGTCGGCGCCGCGCACCCGTCCGTGCACCTGGACGCCGTCGTCGGTGAGGGAGACGGTCACGGGGGCTCCTTGCGCGCCCCCCGGTGACTCGGGCGCGGGTTCAGGCGCAACGCCGGCCGCCGCGGCCGGCTTCCGGCGCGGGATGAACGCGGCCACCAGCAGGGCGAGGACCGCCGCGCCGGAGCCGACCGCCATGACCACCTTGAAGCCGTTCTCGGAGGGCACGGTGACACCGCCGAAGACGTTCGTCATCTGGGCCAGGATCACCCCGGCGACCGCGCTCGCGGTCGACGTACCGATGGACCGCATCAGGGTGTTGAGGCTGTTCGCGGCGGCCGTCTCGTGCGGGTCGACGGCCCCCATGATGAGCGCGGGCATCGCGCCGTAGGCGAAGCCGATGCCGGCGCCGACGACGCACGAGACCAGGACGAGCTGCCAGACGGCGTCCATCAGCACGATGTTGAGCCCGTACCCGGCGGCCACGATCACCGCGCCGCACATCAGGGTGATCTTCGGGCCGAAGTTCCTGGAGACGAGGGCCGACACGGGCGCCATCACCATCATCACCAGGCCGGTCGGGGCCATCACCAGGCCCGCGTCGAGCAGCGACTTGCCCAGCCCGTAGCCGGTCGCCTGAGGCAACTGCAGGAGCTGCGGAAGCACCAGGGACATCGCGAACATGGAGAACCCGAAGGCGATCGAGGCGAGGTTGGTCACCAGGACCTGACGGCGGGCGGTGGTGCGCAGGTCGACCAGCGGTTGCCGGGTGCGCAGTTCGTAGAAACCCCAGGCGAGCAGGACCACCACGGCCGCCCCGAACAGACCGAGCGTGGTGCCGCTGCCCCAGCCCCAGTCGGCGCCCTTGGAGATGCCGAGCAGCAGGCAGACCAGGCCGGCCGCCATCCCGAGGGCGCCGAGCAGGTCGAAACGGCCGCCGGTGCGCACCTTGGACTCCGGCACCGCCAGCATGACCAGCACGGCGGCGACGACGCCGAGCACGCCCGAGGTCCAGAACAGCACATGCCAGTCGAAGTGGTCGGCGATCAGCGCGGCGGCGGGCAGGCCGAGCGCGCCGCCCACGCCGAGGGAGGCGCTCATCAGGGCGGTGGCGGAGCCGAGCCGTTCGGCGGGGAGTTCGTCGCGCATGATGCTGATGCCGAGCGGGATCACGCCCGCGGCCAGACCTTGCAGCGCGCGGCCGACGATCATCGGCACGAGGGTGTCGCTCAGTGCGGCGGTGACCGAGCCGACGACCAGCATGACCAGGCTGGTCAGCAGCATCAGCCGCTTGCCGTACATGTCGCCGAGCCGCCCCATGACGGGCGTGGCGACGGCGGCCGCGAGCAGGGTGGCGGTGACGGCCCAGGCCGCGTTGGAGGCCGAGGCGTCGAGCAGCTTCGGCAGCTCGGGCACGATGGGGATCACGAGGGTCTGCATCAGCGAGACCACGATCCCGCCGAAGGCCAGCACCGCGACGACCGCGTTGGTCCGCGGCGCGGCGGACTCCCCTGCCTCTGTCGGCCGGGGCTGTGCGTAGGACATGGTCGAGCCTCCGTAGGGCCACTCGAGTCTGCACGACCCTCCCGAATGTAAGTCACTTGATTTACTTAAGCAAGCACAGTCGGGTTCGGTGCGATGGAGGTGAAGGTCGCTCAGCTCGACTCGCGCACCACCAGCCGGCACGGCACCGTGTGCACCCCGGGCGCCGGTTCGGCGTCGATGGCCTGGAGCAGCCGCAGCGCGGCGATCCGCCCGATCTCGGCCAGGTTCATGTCGATGGTGGTGAGCGGCGGACGGCAGGCGAGGGCCATCGTGTCCCAGTTGTCGTAGCCGACGACGGCGATGTCCCCCGGCACGTCCTTGCCGCGCTCGCGCAGCGCGTCCGCCATCCCGCGGGCGATCTGGTCGTTGCCGCAGAAGACGGCGTCCGCGTCGGGTGCCGTCCGCAGTACCGCGTCGGCGGCCCGGCGCCCCCAGGCCTCGCTCCACTCGCCGAAGTGCACCCGCCCGGTGGCGAGTTGGAGTGAGTTCTCGGCCAGGTGCCGGACGGCGTGCGCGGCGCGGTCACGGGCGGCCTGGTGGTGCTCGGGCCCGGTGACATGGGCGATCCGGGTACGGCCGGTGGCCAGCAGGTGTTCCACGGCGAGCCGGGCGCCGCCCCGGTCGTCGGTGACGACGGAGGTGTCGGCGGGGTCGGTCGACGGCGAGAGGGCGTAGACGACCGGGATCGCCGGGTCGATGCCGGACAGGGGCGGGCGGGGGTCGGTGCGGCGGCCGGTGACGATGATGCCGTCCACCCGCCGGTCGGTGAGGTTGCGCAGATGGTGCTGCTCCCGGATGGCGTCGCCGCGGGTGTCGCAGAGCAGGACGGAGATCTTCCCGGCGCCGAGCGCGTCCTCGGCGCCGAGCAGCACCGGGGTGCTGAAGCGGCCGATGCCGTCCGTCGTCATCAGGCCGACGGTCCAGCTGCGGCCGCTGTGCAGGCTCTGCGCGTGCTGGTTGGGCCGGAACCCGAGCTCCTCCACCGCGTCGAGCACCCGTTGCCGGGTCTCCGGGCGCATCCGGCCGGCGCCGTTCAGCGCCTTGGACGCCGTGCCCACGCTGACGCCGGCGAGCGCGGCGACATCGGCGAGCCTGGCCCGGCCGACGGGCGGAGAGTCTGGCGCAGAGGTCACGGGCAAACCTTTTCCTGGACGGCTTCTCAGCGGTGCCGCCGGCCTCCCGGCGACAGAGCCGCCCGACATCGTCGCAGCCACCGGCGTGAAGAGCCAGACCCGCCGGGCAAGTTGAAAAATCTGTGCCGGGTGTCTTGACCCCTATCCTCGGCTGTCCTGTACTTCTCGGCGAGAAAACGGTTGCGCACAGTGGTTCCACGCCGCATCGCGCCCTGCATCCCGGACGGCGTTCGGTATTTCGACGCCGTCATCGCCCAGGCACTCACTCCCTCCCCACCCTCGGAGAGCCATGCCCCGCACCCGCGCCGCCCGTCCCGCACCCGCCGGCCCCGTCCGTCTCACCCCCGGCGCCCGCACCGCGCTGCGCCCGGCGACCGTCGCCATCGAGAGTGGCTTCTGGCACGACCGCCGCGCCACCAACGCCCGGGTCTCCCTCCCCCAGGGCCCGGACCTGCTGGAGTCCGCCGGGAACCTGCACAACCTGCGGCTGGCGGCCTCCGCGCGCTCGGGCGCCGCGCATGAGGGCGAGTTCCAGGGCGCGTACCCGTTCGTCGACACGGACGTCTACAAGTGGCTGGAGGCGGCGTCCTGGCAACTCGCCCAGGGGGAGGACCCGTCACTGGCCGCCGACGTGGAGCGGATCGTCGCCCTGGTGGCCGCCGCGCAGCAGCCCGACGGCTATCTCAACACCTGGTTCCAGCTGCTCAAGGGCGGCGAGCGGTACCAGGACCTGCGCTGGGGCCACGAGTTGTACTGCGCGGGTCATCTGATCCAGGCGGCCTTGGCCCACCGCCGCTCCACCGGCCGACCCGAACTCCTCGGCGTGGCCCGGAAGTTCGCCGACCACATCGACTCGGTCTTCGGCCTCCCCGGCAGCGGCAGGCCCATCGACGGGATCGACGGGCACCCGGAGGTCGAGACCGCGCTGGTGGAGCTGTACCGGGAGACCGGCGAGCGCCGCTATCTGGACCTGGCCGCCTACTTCGTGGACCGGCACGGCCATGGCCTGCTCGGCGGCGAGGCCTACTGCCAGGACCGGGTCCCGCTGCGCGCGGCGACGAACGTCGAGGGCCATGCCGTACGGCAGTTGTATCTGCTGGCGGCCGCCGCGGACCTGGCGGCGGAGACCGGGGACGCCGAACTGCGGGCGACCGGTGAGCGGTTGTGGCTGGCGATGACGGCCACCAAGACGCATCTCACCGGCGGCCTCGGTGCCCACCACGACCAGGAGGACTTCGGCGACCCCTACGAACTCCCCAACGAGCGGGCCTACTGCGAGACCTGTGCCGCGATCGCCTCGGTGCAGTGGAGCTGGCGGCTGGCCCTCCTCACGGGTGCGGCCCGCTACTCCGACCTGATCGAACGCACCCTCTTCAACGGCTTCCTGGCCGGGGTCTCGCTGGACGGCGAGCGGTGGCTGTACGTCAACCCGCTCCAGGTCCGCGACGGCCACACCGACACCGGCGGCGACCAGTCGGCCCGCCGTACCCGCTGGTTCCGCTGCGCCTGCTGCCCGCCCAATGTGATGCGGTTGCTGGCGAGTCTGGAGCACTACCTGGCGTCGAGCGACGAACAGGGCCTGCAGATCCACCAGTTCGTCACCGGGACGTACGAGACCGACCTGATCCGGGTGCGCGCCAAGACGGACTACCCCTGGCACGGCACGATCGGGCTCACCGTCGAGCAGACCCCGGCCGACGCCCCCTGGACGCTGTCCCTGCGCGTCCCACAGTGGTGCCGGGACTTCCGGGTGCGGTGCGGCACGGAGACCTACGACCGGTCCGACGCCCCGGTGGACCAGGGCTGGTTGCGGCTGACGCGCACCTGGGAGCCGGGCGACCGGGTGCTCCTCGAACTCGGCCTCGAACCCCGGCTGACCGCGGCCGACCCGCGGGTGGACGCCGTGCGCGGCTGTGTGGCGATCGAGCGGGGGCCGCTCGTGTACTGCCTGGAGCAGGCCGACCATCCGGGCGGCGGTCTGGACGACATCGTCCTCGACCCGTCCCGTCCGCCGGCCGTGAAGCACCGCCCGGACCTGCTCGGCGGTATCACCACCGTGGTGGCCGCCGGACACCGGCGGCGCATCCCCGACCGGGGCTGGTGGCCGTACCCCAGCGCGGACGACACCGGTCCCGAACCCGACGGCGAGCCGGTCGAGTTGACCGCGATCCCGTACCCCGTCTGGGCCAACCGCGAGGACGGCAGCATGCGCGTCTGGCTCCCCACCTCCTGAGACACCCCGTCCTACGACAACGAGGTCACCCCGTGATACCCACCCGCCGTACCCTCATGGTCACCGCCGTCGCCCTCGGCACCCTCGCCTCCCTCACCGCCTGCGGTGGCGGTTCCGGCTCCTCGGGATCGTCGTCCCCGGCCGGCGGCACGTACACCTTCTGGGACCCGTATCCGCAGTTCGACGCCGCCTCGGAGTGGGGCAAGCGGGTCACCGCGTGCGGCACCGCGGCCGGGGTGAAGCTCAAGCGGACCGCGTACGACACCACCGACCTGGGCAACAAGGCGCTGCTGGCCGCCCAGCAGGGCAACGCGCCGGACGTGATGCTGGTCGACAACCCGGTCGTCTCCACGCTGGTGGAGGCGGGGATCCTCAACAAGACCGGCGACCTGGGTCTGGACACCTCGTCGATCCAGAAGAACATCATCGGCGCCGGCACGATAGGCAACGCCTCCTACGGCGTGCCGATCGGCGCCAACACCCTCGCGCTCTACTACAACAAGAAGATCCTCTCCGCCGCCGGTGTCGACCCGGCCTCGGTCAGGGACTGGGCGTCGCTCACGGCCGCGCTGAAGAAGGTGAAGGCGGCCGGGAAGAAGGGGATCACCTTCTCGGCGATCAACACGGAGGAGGGCAGCTTCCAGTTCCTGCCGTGGTTCTGGGGCGCGGGCGGCGACCTCACCCGGCTCGACTCGGCCAAGGGAGTCGCGGCGCTGGCACTGTGGCAGCAGTGGGTGGACGCGGGGTACGCGCCGAAGGACGTGCTGCAGAACACCCAGACCACCAGCTGGCAGGAGTTCGCCACCGGGGACTACGCGTTCAGCGAGAACGGCACCTGGCAGCTCGGCAACGCCGACAAGGCCGGGTTCCCGTACGGGGTCATCAACATCCCCGGCCAGAACGGTGGTTCGGCGCCGGTGCCGACCGGGGGCGAGTTCGTGACCGTGCCCGTGCAGCAGGACACCTCCCGCTACGACGTGAGCAAGAAGATCGTCACCTGCCTGACCAGCGACTCCAGTCTGCTGGCCACCGACACCACGCTCATGTACGTGGCGCCCACCTCCGCCGTACAGGCCGAACAGGTCAAGAAGAACGCGGAGTTGAAGCCCTGGGTGGCGGCGGTCGCGGCGGCCCGGGGCCGTACCAGCGGCGGTCTCGGCACCAAGTACCCGACCATCTCCCAGCCCCTGTGGACGGCCGTCCAGGCGGCGCTCTCGGGGGGCAAGAGCCCCCAGGACGCGCTGAGCACGGCCCAGTCCAGCGCGCAGAAGGGCTAGGCCCGACATGACCGTCGCCCGGGTCGACCAGCGGCGGCGCGCACCGGCCGCCACGGCGGAGGCGAGCGAGGCCGGTGCCCGGTCCCTGCGCCGCAGGCGGCGGCTGACCGCGCTCGCCTTCGTGACCCCGCTGCTCGCCTACCTCTGTGCCTTCTACGTCTATCCGCTCTACCGCAACCTCGACCTGAGTCTGCGCGACTACACCGTCCGGTCCTTCGTGGCGGGCGACGCACCCTTCTCCGGCTGGGACAACTTCCGCAAGGTGCTGGACGATCCGACGTTCGGACCGGCGATGCGGCACACGATGGTCTTCACCCTCGTGTCGATCGTCTTCCAGTACGCGATCGGGCTGGCCCTCGCGGTCTTCTTCAACCGGCACTTCAGGCTGTCGACCGTGCTACGGGCGCTGTTCTTGGTCCCCTGGCTGCTGCCGCTGATCGTGTCGGCGTCGACATGGTCGTGGATGTTCAACAGCGAGTCTGGAGTGGTGAACTACTTCCTGCACCTTTTCGGCGTGGCCCCCGTCGGCTGGCTGACCTCGCCGGACTGGGCACTGACGTCGGTGATCGTCGCCAACATCTGGATCGGCATACCCTTCAACCTGGTCATCCTGCACAGCGGCCTGCAGAACATCCCCGGCGAGCTGTACGAGGCGGCGGCCCTGGACGGGGCGGGCGCCTGGCAGCAGTTCCGCCGGATCACCTTCCCGCTCCTGCGTCCGGTGTCGGCGATCACGCTGCTGCTCGGGCTCGTCTACACGCTCAAGGTGTTCGACCTGATCTGGATCATGACCAGGGGCGGTCCGGGCGACGCCTCCTCCACCCTGGCCACCTGGTCGTACCAGCTCGGCTTCGGCACGCTGCTGCCCAGGTTCGGTCCCGGTGCGGCCGTCGGCGACATCCTGATCCTCATCGCCCTGGCCTTCGGCCTGCTGTACATCCGCGTGCAGAGGAGGCAGGAGACGTGAAGTCCCCCACGAGGAACCGCCGTTACACCGCCCTCGGGCTGCTCCTCACCGCGCTGATGCTGTTCCCGGTGTACTGGATGGTCAACGTGTCGCTCACCCCGCAACGGGACATGCGCAAGAGCCCGCCGGACCTGCTCCCGCTGCACCCCACCTTCGAGGGCTACCGGGCCGTCCTGGACGACCAGTTGCCCTACCTCGGCACCAGCCTGCTCATCGGCCTCGGCACGGTCGCCCTCACCCTCGTTCTCGCCGCCCCGGCCGGCTACGCGCTGGCGAAGCTGCGCCCGCGCGGGGCCGGCGCCCTGGGCCTGGCCCTCCTCATCGCGCAGATGGTCCCCGGGATCGTCATGGCGATGGGCTTCTACGGCATCTTCCTGGACCTCGGCCTGCTCAACTTCTGGTGGGGCCTGATCGTCGCGGACTCCACCATCGCCGTCCCGTTCGGCGTCATGATCTTCACCGCGTTCATGTCGGGCATCCCCGGCGAGCTGATCTCGGCCGCCCGGATCGACGGCGCCGGCACCTGGCGCACCTTCCGATCGGTCGTACTCCCGCTGAGCCGCAACGCGATCGTCACCGTCTCGCTGTTCGGTTTCCTGTGGGCCTGGTCCGACTTCGTCTTCGCCAACTCCCTTGACGGCGGCGGCAGTTGGAAGCCGATCACGCTCGGCATCTACAAGTACATCGGCAACAACAACCAGGAGTGGAACGCGATCATGGCCACCGCCGTGGTCGCCTCGGTCCCCGCCGCCGTCCTCCTCGTCCTCGCCCAGCGCTATGTGGCCGCGGGCGTGACCGCGGGCGCGGTGAAGGACTGAACCCTCCGACTCACCCACTCTTCTACTCCTCGAGGAGATCCATGCCATGAGCCGCATCCCCCTCAGAGCCGCCCTCGGTGCCGTGGTCCTGACCGCCGCCCTCGGCACCGCCACCCCCGCCGGGGCCGCCCCCACCTCCGCCACCACCCTCGTGGTGAACGCCAACCAGATCCTGCGCCCGGTCACCCACGTGGCCTCGGGCAGCCTCTACGGCCTGGACACCGCGAGCGTGCCGGCCGACAGCCTGGTCGCACCGCTCAAGCCCAACACCTTCGTACAGATGGCGCCCGGTGGCAGCCAGCTGCCCAACGGCGAGCCCAGCCCCGGCGGCGATGCCCTCGTCGTCGCCCCCGAGGCGGCCAGGGCCGGCGCCAAGGTCGTCGTACGCATGCCGGACTGGTATCCGAACTTCCCCTACAAGTGGGTGAGCTGGAGCGACTGGCTGTCCGCCGTGGACAAGCAGGTCGCCTCGGTGAAGTCCTCCGGGGCCACCGACATCGCCACCTACGAGCTGTGGAACGAGCCGGACTGGACCTGGAACACCTCGGCGGCCGGCAGCTTCGACTCCGGATGGGCCACGACATACCGGGAAGTCCGGGCCAGGGACGCCAACACCCCGATCCAGGGCCCGAGTTACTCGGCGTGGAACCAGAACTGGATGAGCACGTTCCTCTCCGACGCCAAGGCGAGCGGCACCGTCCCCGACATCGTCGCCTGGCACGAGCTGCAGGGCTCGCAGAACATCGCCGCCCATGTCGCCGCCTACCGCGCCCTGGAGACCAGCCTCAACATCAGCCCCCGCCCGGTCGCCATCGAGGAGTACGGCACCACGAGCGAGGTCGGCGTCCCCGGACCGCTGGCCGGCTATGTCGCCAAGTTCGAGCGGGCCGGTGTGCACGACGCCGAACTCGCCTTCTGGAACCACTACGGCACCCTCGGCGACACCCTCACCGACACCGGCGGCTCACCGAACGGGGCGTACTGGCTGTACAAGTGGTACGGCGACATGTCCGGGAACATGCTCGTCACCACACCCCCGGCACAGACGGGCGTCGACGGCTTCGCCTCCCGCAACGGCGCGGCCGACCAGGTCAGCGTGGTCACCGGCGGATGCACCGGTTCGTGTGCCGTCACCGTCAACGGACTGTCGTCGTTGCCGGCCTTCGGCAGCACTGTGCACGTGAAGCTGGAGTACACCCCGTCCAAGGGCCGTACGACCGCCGTGTCCGGGCCGATCACGATCTCGGACGCCGACTATCCGGTCAGCGGCGGCTCGATCACCGTGCCGATGACCATGAACGCCTCCGACGGCTACCACCTGACCGTCACCCCGAGCGGCACCGCGACCTCGCTGGCCGGGCGCTACCAGATCACCAACCGGAACAGCGGCCTCGCGCTGGACACCAGCGGCGCGGGCACCGCCCAGGGCACCGCGGTCGTCCAGGCCACCGCCACCACGGGCACCGACCAGAACTGGACCCTGGTGGCCGCCGGCAACGGCCTCTACAAGATCCGGCAGCAGGCGAGCGGGCTGCTGCTCGGCATCACCAACGCGGGCACCGGCGCCGGCGGTACCGCCCTGATCTGGGGCGACAACGGGACCGCGGACCACCTCTGGCAGCCGATCCCGTCCGGCGACGGCTACTACAAGATCGCCAACTACAACAGCGGGCTGCTGCTCGGGGTGACCGGCATGAGCACCTCGTCCGGCGCGCAGGTCCTCCAGTGGGACGACAACGGCACCGCCGACCATCTGTGGAAGCTGACCGCGCGGTGACGTACCCGACAGTGAACCACCACACACCCGGGAGCGGCCGGGGCCAGGAATCGTAGCCGCGCAACGGTCTCCCCTGTCGATTCGCAGCGGAAGGGGCCCAGGCGGCCGAGCCTTCACAGGCCGGCCGTCCGGGGCTCCCGAACATCCCCACAGGTGATCAGAAACGGGCGGCTATCGTGACCGGACCGATCGAACACGGACAGAGCTGGCGGAGGACGGGGCGGTGGCGGAGGAAGGGCGGCTGGTCGCCGGGCGGTACCGGCTGACCGAGCGGATCGGCCGCGGCGGCATGGGCACCGTATGGCGGGCCGACGACGAGGTGCTGGCCCGGCAGGTCGCGCTGAAGCAGATCCACGCCCGCCCGCAGCTCTCCGACGACGAACTGGCCACCCTGTACGAACGCACCCGCCGGGAGGCCCGCAGCGCCGCGCGGGTCGTACACCCCAATGTGATCGTCGTGCACGACGTGGTCGACGACGGCGGCCGCCCCTGCATCGTCATGGAGTACGTCCCCGCGACCACCCTCGCCGACCTCCTCGACGGCGGCCGGACGCTCGCGCCCGAGGAGGCCGCCCGGATCGGGCTCGGCATGGTCGCCGCGCTGCGGTCCGCGCACACCGCCGGCGTTCTGCACCGGGACGTCAAGCCCGGCAACGTGCTGCTCGGCCCGGACGACCGGGTCGTCCTCACCGACTTCGGCATCGCGCTGACCGCCGGTTCGTCGACGCTCACCCAGACCGGCCAGATGGTCGGCTCGATCCCCTACATGGCCCCGGAACGGCTGCGCGGGCTGACGCCCGGGCCGGCCTCGGACCTGTGGTCGCTGGGGGCCACGCTGTACCAGGCGATGGAGGGCCGGCCGCCGTTCAGGCGCGAGACCGCGATGGAGACGGCGTACGCCATCGTCACCGACCCCGTTGAGCCGATGAAGCAGGCCGGCCCGCTGGAGCCGCTCGTCCGGCTGCTGCTGTCCAAGGACCCGGCGGACCGGCCCTCGGCCGAGCAGACGGAACGGGCACTGCTTGCCACCTGGTCGGGAGCCCTGACGGAGGTGGTACCGCCCCCGGCCCCGGTTCCCCTGACCGCCTCCGCCTCCCCGACGGTCTCCGCCCCCGCCACGGTCTCCGCTCCCCCGGCGGCTCCCCGCGCCCGGCGCAGACGGCGCGCCCGGCGCGGGCGCCTCGCCCTGGTCGCCGGTGCCGTCGCCCTGGCGGCGGCCGCGGGCACCGCCGTGACGCTGCTGCACACGCCCGCCGGAAGGACGCCGACGAGCACGCCCTCGTCCTCCCCGCTCCCCCAGGGGTACCACCGCGTCACCGACAAGACCCTCGGCGTGTCCTTCCCGGTACCCGACGGCTGGAAGGCCGGCACCCGTGCCCCCGACGAGGTCACCTACAAGGACCCGACCGGTCTGGCCGGCGTCACCATCGGAACGGTGGAACCGGCCGGCGCGAACCCGATCACGCACTTCGCCGGCATCGAGGCCAACACCAAGGTCAACTACCCGACCTACCGCAAGCTGCGGATGCAGCGGACCGACTTCCGGGGGCAGCCCGCCGCGATCTGGGAGTTCACCTTCCGGGGCCGGGTCCGCGTCTTCCGCGCCGTCGACCTCGGCTATGGCAGGGAGGGCGGCCGGGAGTACGACATCTACCTCTCCGCGCCGGACGCCGCATGGGCGACGTACCGCCCGGTCTTCGACAACGTGAGGGACGGCTTCCGCACGACCGGCTGACCGCTCGGCAACCGGAACGTTCGACCGCTAAGTTGGGCAGCATGAGCAACCTTGACCGTGCGCCCGTACCGAGTGTGTGCGGTGGCCGCGGATTCGTCGTCGCCGAACCCGTCCGCGAGCTGCTGAGCCCCCGCCACGTGCAACTCGGCGAGTCGACCGAGGTGCGCCGGCTGCTGCCGAACCTCGGCCGCCGCATGATCGGCGCCTGGGCGTTCGTCGACCACTACGGCCCCGACGACATCGCCGACGAGCCCGGGATGCAGGTCCCGCCCCACCCGCACATGGGGCTGCAGACGGTCAGCTGGCTGCACCAGGGCGAGGTACTGCACCGCGACTCGACCGGCAGCCTGCAGACGATCCGCCCGCGCGAGCTCGGGCTGATGACCTCGGGCCGGGCGATCAGCCACTCCGAGGAGAGCCCCAAGTCGCACGCCCGGTATCTGCACGGCGCCCAGCTGTGGGTCGCGCTGCCGGACACCCACCGGCACGTCGAACCGAAGTTCGAGCACCACCCCGGCCTGCCGACGGTCACCGCGCCCGGCCTCACCGCCACCGTGATCCTCGGCTCCCTCGACGGCGCGGCCTCGCCCGGTACGACGTTCACCCCGATCGTCGGGGCCGACCTGGCGCTGACGCGGGGAGCGGATCTGCGCCTGCCCCTGGAGACGGACTTCGAGTACGGCGTGCTCGCGATGTCCGGCGAGGTGCGTGTCGACGGCGTACCGGTGCTCCCGGGCTCGATGCTCTACCTCGGCTGCGGCCGCACCGAACTGCCGCTGCACGCCGAGTCGGACGCGGCGATCATGCTCCTGGGCGGCGAGCCGTTCGAGGAGGAGCTCATCATGTGGTGGAACTTCATCGCCCGTTCCCAAGAAGAGATCGTACAGGCCCGGGAGGACTGGGAGAAGGGGGCCCGTTTCGGCGAGGTGACGGGGTATGACGGGGCACCGCTATCGGCACCGGAGATGCCACCGACACCACTCAAACCACGCGGACGAGCGCGCTGACCTGCAAATACGCTGGCTCTCCCGCCGAGAGCCGATGACCACGCGGCCGCCCTCCACCTAAAGATGATCTTTGGCGGCAAGAGCCCTTGGAAGCTGTCGAAACGGCACCTCCGGGGGCTCTATCGATTCCATCGCGTGGGCATCTGTGGGCAGCTTTAGCAGAACCAATGCTGACCTAATGCTGACTTTCCTGATGGGTTGTCAGGTCCGTGAGTGGCGCCAAGGCCACTGCGGGAGGAGCATCGCGACGGATGTGGGCCATGGCGCGCACCTACCTGATGGAGCCGTGAGCGAGCGCCTTACGCACGGCAAGGCCCCATGGACTCCCTTTGGTCGACCCGTTGTGGAAGCCCAACAGATTCGGTTGCACCGAGACGAAGCTTGTACGAGGCGGCCGGAGCCCGCGTCATGGCCGGCTTCTACGCACCGCAGCACTCAGCCTCGGCGCCACAATCGGGGATCTCGGGGCTCTGTGGGCCAGCGGACACCTTGTCACTGCCGCGCCGCTGGTCGCGTCCCCCCTCGCGCGGGGTGCTCGCCGGCCGGAGCAGCGAGGTGCTCCAGTGACGCCTGCGAACACCCCATTGAGCTTCGAGGGCCGCCCAATACTCGTCGAGCGCTGCCGCACCCGGCCGATCGGGCACGTCGCCGCCGAGGCCGGCGTCTCCAGGTGAAGAACACCATCGCCGTCCTGGTCCGAGTCATAGAGCGGGCAGTCCGTGACGGCATCATCAAGGTCAACCCCGCCCGGGTGACCGGCTGGCAGAAACTCTACAAGCAGGCCGAGGATCAACTCATCGACCCACGCTCGCCGGCCCTGCCCGACTGGGAGACCCTCCTCGCACTGGCCAACGCGCTCGTGGCCGCCTCCCACGGCCACCACCACGGCTGGGGAGACATGGTCATCTTCGCCGCGTGCACCGCCGCACGGATCCGCCAGGTCTCAGGCTGCCGCGTCGCACCCCCAGCCGAACGGTGCTCCGTTGAACGGCATATGGCGGCGATGCGGCGGAGACGGGTGGCCGCCGGCTGCGGACAAGATTCCCGTGTGGCTGGCCCTGGCAGCGGGCAGAAACGTTCGGGCCGACCCCATCTGCCGTGGGGCTGGCCCATTGTCGTGCGGTGCTTCAGGACGGGATCACAGATCGAGCAGGAAGTCGAAGTCCGTGTCCTTCGCGCCGAGCAGCCACGCCTTGGCCTCGGCCGGGGTGAAGACCTGGGGTAGGCGATCGGGGTTCTGCGAGTCACCGATCAGGACGTACCCGTCCTTGACGGCGACGCGCACGCAGTTCCCGCCGCCGCCGCTGTACTTGGACACCGTCCATTCGACCGACGACAGGTCGAACGAGGACGGGTCCGGCTTCGCTGTCACTGTTCTAGCTCCTTGATCCTTTTCTTGAGGCGCATGCGCGTCTCGTCGGGGTCCAGCGCCCGCTCCCACAGGTTGGTGAAAGTCGCGGTGTAGCGCTGCACATCATCCTCCCCGTCGAAGTACAACGAGCTGACCATCGTCTCAACCCACACGACCTGGCGGGCGGCCTCAGGGAAGGCCATCAGGACGAACGGGCCTGCAGACCCCGGATGCAATCCGACGGTGCCCGGCAGGATACGGATGGTAGTGCGAGGGTCTTCGGACTCCTCCAGAACTCGCTCCAGCTGCCGCCTCGCCACGACGGGATCATCGACAGCGAGGTGGAGTGCATGCTCGTCCACCAGGGCGCGGAACTCAGCGAGTGCACCCTCTCGCACCTGCTGCTGGCGGTCCATGCGAACGTCGACGAGTGCCTTGACCTCGGAGGGACGCAGATCGGGCCGCATCTGGGCGATGACGGTGTAGGCGTAGTCCTCGATCTGGCAGAGACCCGGCCAGATGTCCCGTTCAAAGTTCGACAGCACAGCGGCCCGGCGCTCCATCTTCAGGAAGCCCTCGAACTGCATGGGCCCCAGCAAGTGGGCGTTGCGTCGCCACAGAGCAGGACGTGGTCGACCGGCCGGAGTGGTGTCCGCCCCCAGCAGCGCCAGGATTTCTGAACGCTCGGAGTCGCTGGCCTTGTAGACCTCGAGCAGCGCCTCGACGAGATCCCGGGCCAGACGTCGACGCTGCCCTCGTTCGAGTCGGCTCAGCCCACTGTTGTCGATCTTGACTCCGCGCCGGCGCAGCACTTCGTGGCCAGCGACATCGCCCTGCGTGAGGTCCCGGCGTTCTCGCAAGTCCTCCAGGCGCAGGCCGACTTCACTGAGGGTCAGCGACCACGGCGTCTTCGCTTCTGGCATGGTGGCCAGTCTGACGGCTCCCCGCGCTCCCTACAAGCAATATGGTCGCGCAATTTGCTCGACCATATTGCTAACCGCTCACCCTTGGGAGCATCCTAGCCAGGGTCACGAAGTGTGCAGCGCCCGTCGCCATGCGTGGATGTCGTTCCGCTGCTCTGCTGTCCGCACACGCCCAGGGAGGGGTCGCCGCGATGCGTCGGACGCTGTTCAGCCTCCTGTTGAAGAAGCAGAACCTCACCACCTGGGAAGTGTTCTGCGTGCCCTACACGGCCACCGGCCGGGAGCTCACCCGCGAGACCGGCAACCGTCGCCTCGCCACGGTCAGCCTGGGGCGCACCACGTTCGACCGATGGTCCTCCGGCCGCTGGTACGGCCGGCCCCGCGGTGAAGCGGCGCAGATCTTGGAACGCATGTTCGGGTATCCCGTTGATGTTCTGTTCAGCCCGGCGCCCGACTCTAGAAAGTCCCCGGTGGCCGTGGGGTCCGTGGGAACGCAGATCGGATCCCACTGGCCCACCTCCTGCATGCTGATCCCTACGGGCGGCCCGGCAGGCACCTGGGAGATCACCGGACGCCACCGTCTTGACGGGACGAGCGCCGCGGTGCACCTTCTCCCAGTCATGAGGCGGGGCGAGGAAGTGAACCCCGACGACCTGAGCAAGGACGACCAGCGCAACCTGGAGGGGTTCTTACGGCCGGCGCGCCGGGGATTCATCGTCGGTGTCGAGGAGCGACAGGACGATCTGGAACTGTACGTCCGTGAAGCTGCGTGCGCCCGCAGGCCGGGCCAGCCGGGATCGCAGTCCGCCGGAACCCTGTCGATTCCCACGGCCTACCTCCTGGACGACCTCACGTACGGCATCGTCTGGGCACTCACTCAACTCGACGATGGCCTTCTGGCCGACGACCAAGTCCTCGACAGCGAGTGGCACCTCATCAGTACCTACCTTTCCCTGCCGAGATCGGCGCCCAGCCAGTTGCTCGTCGACCTCACCGCAGCGGGCAGCAGTTGGATGGGGTCTGCGTTCTGCGCCCAGCACATCCAGCAGGAACTGGCCAACGCCACGGAGGTGCCGATCTTCTGGACACGCGAGCAGAGTGGGGAGGAAGCAGCCCCTTGGCTGTTCTTCAAGCACAAGCTCGACTACCTCCAGGCACTCACCCGCTTCCGCAGCGCTACGACGCCAACCATCCGGGTCTTCTGCGTGCCCGAAGCCGAAGTCCCGCAATCCGAGCCGTACGAGAGAGTCCTGCTCATGTTGGCGGTCGCTCTCATGGAACGCTTCGGGATCCAGGTGCGGGTGATACCGAAGCCGGAGTACGCGGAGGTGGACGGCGTGGCCCTGGTCCACGGGCAGCGAGCCGTCGTGGCCAACTGGGTGCGGGTTCCAGGCGGGGCGCTCTGGGCCGCCGACAGCACGTCAACTCGGGGCGACCTGCGCACGTACGCGGCTGCCTTCGCCGACGCGCAGGGCAACGATGTCCTTTCGGGCGCCGAGGACTCGGCGAGCCGCTTGCGGGCCTTCTCGGGCTATCTGGGCCTGAACTGGGGCTGGTTGACGTCCCGATGCCGCTCGCTCGGTGAGTACGGTGTCGCCGGACTCGTTCGCCCGCGTAGCCGCCTGCTGACGGTGGACGCACTCGATGAGACCCTGCTCTTCCTCGGCAAGCTCGCGTCCGACCATTGAGACCTGTCCACGTCGCCTCCAGGCATGAAAGGCCCCTCGTGTCCTCCGCTGACCGTGCCCCGCACCGCTCCGTTCTCGTCCTGGCTCTCGGCGGCACCATCGCCATGACACCCACCGCCTCGGTGTCCGGGGTCACTCCTACTCTGACTGGCTCCGATCTCGTTGCCGCCATACCTGGCCTCCAGGACATTGCGGTCACCGCGGAGGACTTCCGGAAACTGCCCGGTGCGTCCTTGACGAACAGCGACATCGTCGACTTGGTATGCCGACTGGAGCATGCCAACCGTGAAGGCGTCGACGGGATCGTGGTCACCCAGGGCACCGACACCCTGGAGGAGACTGCGTTCCTGACCGACCTCTACTACCGGGGCAGCGCGCCGGTGGTCTTCACCGGGGCCATGCGCAGCGCCGCGTCAGCAGGTGCCGACGGCCCGGCGAACCTCCTGGCCGCCGTGCAAACAGCCACGTGCACAAGGGCACGGGAACATGGTGTCCTCGTCGTCCTGGGCGACGAGATCCATGCCGCCCGGCACGTCCGGAAGATGCACACCACCAGTCCGGCCGCCTTCAGTTCCCCGGCGACCGGCCCTCTCGGGCACCTCGTAGAGGGAACAGCACGGCTCCAACACCCGCTGCAAAGGATCGGGCCCGTCTCGCTGCCGCTCAGCGCCCCATCCGAGGTGGAGGTCGTCACCGCGTCCCTGGGCAGCAGCGGAATCCTGCTGGAAGGGCTTGACGGCAAGGTCTCCGGGCTGGTCGTGGCCGCCTTCGGCGTCGGCCACGTCCCACAGACGTGGGTTCCACGGCTCGAAACGCTGGCGGCCTCGATGCCCGTCGTCCTCGCGTCACGCATCGGCACCGGGCCCGTCCTCACCTCGACCTACGCCTTCCCGGGCTCTGAGAGCGACCTGCTGTCCCGGGGCCTGATCGCCGCCGGCACGCTCGACCCGTACAAGGCCCGGCTACTCCTGATCGCCCACTTGGCCGCAGGAACACCGCGCCCGGAGATCGCCAAAGCCTTCCTCGACTACCGCTGATCCCCCACCACCAGCATGAAGGACGTCCCCGACGATGCGCTTCGCCCAGGTCCGTTCCGGCCGGCAGTTCGTTCTCGCCCTCGACCACGGGGAGGACCTCCTCGCCGGACTCACGCGGTTCTGTGAGGACCAGGGCATTCGGTCCGGATACATCCCGACGTTTGTCGGCGGGTTCCACTCGGCGCGCCTGGTGGGCTCCTGCGAGCCCCTCGCTGAGCCCGAGGCCCCGTTGTGGGAGGAGATCACCGTCGAGACAGTTGAGGCGCTCGGCGGCGGGACACTCGCGTGGGACTTGGAGAAAGACTGCCTGGCACCTCATATTCACGTCGCGGCTGGCATCAAGGGCGCATCGGCCGACGGGCGGGTATCTCACCTCCTCGGCGCGAAGGTGCAGTTCATCTGCGAGATCCCCATCGTTGAAATCGTCGGCGACGCGGCGAGCCCGGCGCTGACCCGACGCCGCGATCCGAACCTGTACGACGTCCCTCTCCTCGGCTTCGGCACGGGCAGCTGAGGAGGGAGAGCGCGATGCGCAGGGCGATCCGCTTCCCGAAGGTGGTCGAGGCTCGGCACATGCGCGTCTACGAGACGTTCACGGTGCGCTTCAAGCGGGCTGCCAAGGAGGTAGCCCGGCTGGACGGTGACCCCACTCTCGCCTCCGTGTATGTCTCCCGGTCCACCTGGGACCGGTGGATGGTCGGGGACATCAAAGGGCTGCCGCGGCGCCCAACATGCCGGGTCCTGGAGCACCTGCTCGACGAGACGGCCGAGCAACTGTTCGGGCCAGCCGAGCCGAACGCCGACCAACGGGCCGAGACCGGGGCAGCGGCAAACGGCGAAGGCTCGCTGGGAATTGTCGGGTTGTCACCGCACGTCGCCGCTATGGAGTCTTTTCGGCTCGCGGACCGCCAGCTCGGCGGCGGCCACGTCTACCGATCTGTGGTGCACTATCTCAACACGGCTGTCGCCCCGGCCCTCTTCAGCGCGGCGGACCAGCGTGAGAGCGGCGAGGTGGTGTTCGGGGCTGCGGTCGTGCTCACAGAGATGGCGGCGTGGATGGCTCACGATGTCGGACGGGACGACCTGGCTTCCGGGCACTTTGACCGCGCGCTGCGTCTGGCGCAGAGCCTTGCAGACGTGACCGCAGGCGCGAATGTGCTGGCGGGCATGAGCCACCTGGCTCTGCAGACCAAGCAGGTGAACGCGGCCGCCAACCTCGCCCGCAGCGGCCTGGCGCGGCTTGCCGCCGGTCCCATGGTCCCGGCTCTCTCAGCCCGCCTCCACGCCATGGAGGCCCGCGCGCTCGCCCAGCTCAACGAGGGTCGCGACGCCCAGCGGGCTCTCGACTCAGCACGCGATGCCTTGGCACTTACACATTCCGTACCGGCTTCACATTGGGTGGCACCGTTCGACGAAGCAGCGCTGGCCAGCGAGGCAGCCTCCGCGCTGCTGGATCTCGGCGCGCTCGACGCCGCAGCCAAGGATGCGGAACGGGCACTAACGCTACGCGACGCAAGCCGGGTCCGGAGCAAGGCGTTCGGGCAGGTCACGCTGGCGCGGGTCTTACTGGCGCAAGAGCAGGTCGATGCGGCCTGCCAGATCGGTGTGGAGTTGCTGACCGCCGGCCAGTCGGTGACCTCTCTGCGGCTGAGTAGTCAACTCGACTCGTTGCAGTCTGAATTTGATCGGTACCGCCAGGTGCCCGAGGTCCGAGACCTGCTCTCGCGTATGGCTGCCACTGCTCAGCGTCGTAGATTGCTGCTCGGCAGTCTCGCGCTACCGGAAGGCCCGCAGTGAACGATGCTCCCAGGCCGGGAGACCCCGGCCGCAACGCCTACCTGGTCGAAGGCAACGCCAAACAGGCCCGGAAGCGAGCGGCTGCCGATGCCTTGGTTCGAGACGGGGACGGTCGACTGCTTCTGGTGAACCCGACATACAAGGATGGGTGGGACCTTCCCGGGGGCATGGCCGAGGCCAACGAGCCCCCCGATGCCGCTCTTCGCCGGGAGCTCCGCGAGGAGCTCGACCTCGACATCACCAGCCTGCGGTTCCTGTGCGTCGACTGGGTCGAACCGCATGGCCCGTGGGACGACTACCTCGGCTTCGTCTTCGACGCCGGCGTGCTGTCGCCCGAAAAGGCCGCCAAGCTGAAGCCCTACGACGAGGAAATCTCCGAGCACGGCTTCTTCGACGTCACTGAAGCGCTGCGTCTGCTGCCGGACCGGCAGCGTGTCCGAGCGCAGCAAGCCCTGCAGGTGCTCGACGACGGAATTCCGCGCTACCTCCGCAACGGGGTGCCCTGCTGAACGGGAACGGCTGCGCGCCCGTCTCGGCTGGTCACCGTCGAGAAAGTGCGGTCCGCGATAGGACTCATCGTGCTTCGGATGCGGTGGAATACCTCCTCGATCACCGTCAACTCCTTGCTGCACAGGGGCTGGCCGAGAGAGTCGAAGTATCGGCCGACTTGTTGCCGACCGCCCACGCCGACAACCACCACGGCATTCTGCACCTGGTGAAGGATGAACCGTAAGGCCACCCGGAGCAGGGCATCAGCGGACGAGCCAAACCGGTGGGACAGGACTGCGAGCCCATGCGTGACAGCTGCTGTCTGCACCTCCGCTCGGTCGGCCGCCAGGCCCTCCGTCCGTGGGCGGCAGCCAGCAAGGACGCCATGGGCCAGTGGAGAGGCGATCAGCAGGCTGGCGCCGCGGCGTGCGGTGAATGCGCCGAGGTCCTCGCCGTCTCCGATGTCTGCCAGCGGGAGAAGGCCACTCGCCTGCGTCCAGACCACATCAGAGCGGATCTGGTCGAAGAGGTCCAGGAAGCGGCGGATAAAGCGTACCGAGGAATGGCCATCCGGTCCGCGCAGACCGATCGCTCGTATCTGGCCGAGATCCCGTAGCACGTGCATCTGCTCGGCGACTGGGCCGAGGTAGCGGTCGCCGTTTCCGAAGTCGTACGACTCAAGGGTG
The DNA here is from genome assembly GCF_043201895.1 of Streptomyces sp. NPDC048254. Lineage (NCBI taxonomy): Bacteria > Bacillati > Actinomycetota > Actinomycetes > Kitasatosporales > Streptomycetaceae > Streptomyces > Streptomyces sp. NPDC048254. Next base: position 8,113 of record NZ_JBICZJ010000017.1, on the reverse strand, counting down.
TAGACGGCGAGTTCGTCGAGGTAGAGGTTCTCCAGAGTCTGTTCGAGCTGGTGCCGCACACGAGGGCCGGCGTACGGGTGGGGAGCGGAGCTGCAGACCCGGCCGACGGTGCTGGACACCTGCACATTGTGGCCCGGGTTCTCCTTGAGGATTTTGCCGATGAGCCGCTCGGCGTGGCCATACCGGTGGCTGTCTGCCGTGTCGATGAGGTTCACACCGGACTCCACGGCGCGGCGCAGCCCGTCGAGCAGTTGCGCGTCGTCCGGCTGAGCGGCGGTCGGAGCCCACCGAGAGGTGCCTGTACCAATACCCAGAGGGCTCAGTAGCAAGTCCCGGGCTACGAGGCGGTGGGAGAGGTCGTTCGGCAGCATCAGTATGTGTCACCCGCTCGATGCAGGAAGACCGCGACGATTCGTTTCCCCGTATCGTCGTGCTGAACCCGCCAGGCACTCGCCAGCGCGTCCACCAGGAACAGACCTCTCCCGTTCACATCGTCGTCGGCGGCCCGCACCGGATTCCGTGGCACCGCTGCCGTGTCCTGGCCGCCGTCGCGGACCTGAATCACCGTTCCCCACGGGTACAGATCGAGAGAGATGCCGAGGGCCCCTCCAGCGTGCTCGATGGCGTTGCCAACCAGCTCGTCAGCCACCAGCACCACGTCGTCCTTGTACTCCTCGTCAGGGGTCTCCGGAAACGCGCTGCGGACTATGCGGCGGGCGGCGCTCTGCGGCTCGTCGAGGCCGCGAAGGTCGAGCGCGGCATGCTTCACAGGACCACCGGCGGCACGGCCTTGGCCGCGTGCCAAAGCGGTACTGGTGGGACCAAGCACGGGGATCACTCCTCGCTGCATTCACGATGCCCGGGGGGGACGGACTGGCAAGTCCTGGTGAATACCGTGGCCCATCACTCAGCGATGGCGACAGCGAAAACGCCCCCCACTTCTCCCCACTTCGTGGCCAGGCACACGAGCCTCCCGAGACCGGACGACAGCCATAGAGGGCAGGGTCCGCATAAAAGTTCGGGATTTACGCAGTTCCCGCAGCACCGAGACCATCAACCAAGATGCCCTCTGCGCCCCGGTTCCGATCACGCCTTGAAGCCGACAGGAACCGCGAAAACGGCTCTTAGCTGGCAGAACGCCATAGGGGCACCCTTCAACCCCACCATCACGCCGCGAGCGCGTTTATCACCGTTCGAACGTTCCGGTCAAGCACTTCTAGCGAAGTGGGGTGAAGTGGGGACAGCGCGGCTGATCTCTAGCGACGGGCACTCACACAAGCCCTAGCGTGCCAACTGATGGCCAAATCAACCGCTTTTGTCCGTGGAGTTAGCGGAGGGTGTGCGGTTCCCGACTACATCCGCCGACACCGAAGTGGGGAGAAGTGGGGGTCCGTTTTCGCTACCGGCAACACCCCCGAGGGGCAACGCTATTCACGGCTTCACACAACGCCAGGCACACGCCATTCGACTGGGCAGCACCTCCGCTCGCCCATCGCCCCCTAAGACCCAGGCGAGTTCGTACTGGTGGACTGCGGCCGCAATACAAGCCCCACAATCAGCCACCGACCAATGACAAAGTGCAACGCAGGCATGTCGGACTCGCCCAGCCACACCCTTCAGAAGGAGGTTGTTGATGAGACGCCCCGCCTTCGAACTCTGCGTAACTGAGAGCTCTTTCGAGGCTCAAATTCACCGTTGGCCCAATCACGCCCAAGCCCAGTTGGTCTGATGTGAAGAGGAGTTGTGTCATGTGGCTTCCGCTGCCTCCCGGTCGAGACGCCCGCCAACGCGTTGCCGCGAACAGACAGGGTGGGGGCGGTACCGGACTCCGCACCGAGGCAGAACAGTCGCTCCCCGCTCCGGTAGCCACCGAGCCTCTCTGACCCACAATTCCCGGCCGCTACGGCAGCCCCGATACCGCCCCCGATCTGCGGGGCTCACGGAGATCCACACGATGAAACGGCTTCCGCGCATCGAGCAGTACGGCCTGATCGGCGACATGCAGACCAGCGCCCACGTCTGCGATGACGGTTCGATCGACTGGCTGTGCCTGCCCCGCTTCGACTCGCCGGCCCCGTTCCCGGCCCTGCTCGGTTCGGAGAAGCACGGGGCATGGCGCATAGCCCCCGCCGCCGCCTTCCAGGAGGGCTCCGCAGCAAGCGCCGAGCGGCGCTATGTCGGCGAGTCCCTCGTGCTGGAGACGGTGTGGACGACCTCCTCCGGCAGCGTGACGGTCACCGACTTCATGCCGCCGCGCAACGGAGCGCCGCAGGTGATCCGGATCGTGGAAGGCACGACCGGTCAGGTCTTCATGGTGTCCGCGCTGCGCGCCCGCCCGGGCTACGGCCGCATCAGTCCGTGGGTCCACGAGGCGGGCGGGCGCATAGTGGCCGAGGGCGGCGAGGACGCGCTGTGGCTGGACACGGCCACTGAGCAGCGGGAGAAGAACGGCGCTATCGTCGGCTCCTTCACGGTCACCGCAGGCGACAGCGTGGCCTTCGTGCTGAGCTGGAGCCCTTCCCACGGCAGCCCGCCCGAGATCCCAGAGGCCGAAGCCGCGCTGGAGGCGACCCTGGCGTTCTGGGAGGACTGGACGAGCCAGTGCACCTACACCGGGCCCTACCGCGACGCCGTCCTCCGCTCGCTCATCACCCTGAAGGCGATGACGTACGCGCCCAGCGGGGGCATCGTCGCCGCGCCGACCACATCGCTGCCCGAGGAACTCGGGGGCGAACGGAACTGGGACTACCGCTACACCTGGCTGCGCGATGCCTCCACCACCCTGGCCGCACTGCTCGGGTCCGGCTTCCGCCAGGAGGCCGGCTCCTTCCGCCGGTGGCTCCTGCGGGCCGTGGCCGGCGATCCGGAGAACCTGCAGATCATGTACGGCATCACCGGCCAGCGAGACCTGCCTGAGCGGGAGCTGGCGTGGCTGCCCGGATACGAGAACTCCGCACCGGTACGGATCGGCAACCGCGCGGCCGAACAAGTGCAACTCGATGTCTACGGCTACGTGATCGAGACCCTCTACCTCGCGCACGAGAGCGGCGTCGCCCACTGCGGCGACACTGCGGTCCTCCACCAGCGACTCGTTGAACACCTCGCCGAGCGGTGGCAGATGCCCGACGAAGGGATCTGGGAAGTCCGCGGAAAGCGACAGCACTTCGTCCACTCCAAGATCATGACCTGGGTGGCCGTCGACCGCACCATCCGCCTGATCGAGGCCGGCGCCATGGAAGCCGACATGTTCGCACTGATCGAGCTGCGCGAGGCCATCCGCCGCGACGTGTGCACCCGTGGCTTCGACGCCGAGCGCAACACCTTCACCCAGTCCTACGGATCGCAGGAGGTTGATGCCGCCCTGCTGCTGATCCCCCGGGTGGGCTTCCTGCCACCGGACGACCCGCGCGTGGTCGGAACGGTGGAAGCGGTCCGCCGGGAACTGTCCACCCCCGAGGGCTTCGTGCACCGGTACCGGACCGCCGGGAAGCGCACTGGGATCGACGGCCTGACCGGTAACGAGGGGACCTTCCTCCTCTGCTCGTTCATGATGGTCGACGCGCTCGCCCTGACCGGCCGCCCGGACGAAGCCCACGCCTTGTTCGAGCGGCTGCTGGCCCTGCGCACCGACCTCGGCCTGCTCGCCGAGGAGTACGACCCCACCAGCGGGCGGCAGCTGGGCAACTTCCCGCAGGCGTACAGCCACATCGGGGTCATCGGATCCGCGCTCCTGCTGCAGCAGCTTGGCGCGAGTGCGCCTACGGCCGACGCGGACGTCCTCGTGGCGGCGAGTGCCCGATGAACACGCCCGCCATCACCACGCTCGTCCTGCTCACCCTCGCGGCCGTCATCGCCTCGGCAATGGTCTGGGTCACCCGTCGCCGCTGGCTCGCGGCACGGCACCAAGCACATCTGCTGACCCGAGAACAGCAGGCCACCGAGCAGGCCCTGGATCGGCTGGTTCACGAGGTGCTGCCGCAGATCCACAAGGCCAGCGGCCGGGTTGCTCCGTCTGTTCTGCCGCCGGAGTTGACCGGCACCGCGGTCGGCGAGCGGCTGGAGCTCGTGGCCAAGGCCACTGCCGGCCTCGCCCAGGCCATCGTCCGTGACATCCGGTACGCCGCGCACCAGGAGATCGAACAGGTCAAGACACACGGGGCGGAGGAGTTGCGCCGTTCGCATACCGACGCGCAGGCCGAGATCGCCCGCGTGCAGGCGAACGCCGTGCGATCGACCGAGGCTGCGGTGCGCAGCGTGTCGTCGGCGCTGGTGGGTATGGCCGCCCGGACCAGCCGCAGGGTCAGCGAGGGGGTCCGGGCGCACCAGGACGACGCCGCCTTCGAGACGCTGACCGGGATCGACCGCACCGTCCAGCAGACGCTGCTGGTCGCACAGGGCTGGACCGTCTTGGCCGGCGGCAAGCTGTCCCGACACTGGACCACCACGACCCTGACCGATGTGGTGCGGGCCGCGATGGGCTACGTCGAGGGCTACCAACGCGTGGCACCGCAGGAGCTGCCCCTCGCGGTGAAGACCCGTGTCGTCGGGCCCGTGGTGCACACTCTCGCCCTCCTGCTGGACAACGCGCTGCGTTTCTCCCCGCCGATGTCCCGTGTCCACGTCTCCTTCGAGCAGGGCCACCACGGGGTCACCGTCATCGTGGACGACAGCGGCCTGCAGATGACGCCTGAACAGCTCGACGAGGCCCGGAACGTCCTCTCCGGCCAGCAGAGCGACGACATCACACAGCTCGGCGCCCTTCCCAAGACCGGCTTTCGGGTGGCCGCTGCTCTCGCGCGCGACTACGGCTTCCGGGTCGACGTCCAGGCGCCCAACGCGCTGCTCGGCACCCGCGCGCTCCTCACCCTGCCCGAGGACCTCCTCACCACCCTGGCCGAGGCGGCACCCGCTGCCGTACCAACCGCGCACAGCGTCCCGCAGGGCACGCTCGCACCCGTGTCGGAGAGCCACCTGGCACTGGCCCCGCCCGTGCAAGAACCGCAGCCCGTCCCCGTTCCTGCACACCCGCCGGCAGAGGAGCGCCTCGATGATCCAGCCGCGGCCGGCACTACGGCCAGCGGGCTGACACGGCGCAACCGGCGCGGCACCCCGGCACCTGCTCCCGCCCGTCGCCCGGTCAACGCGGAGCCGGGACGCGCGAGCGTGATCGCCTCCTGGGCCCGCGGCACCCAGGCGGCACGCGCCGAACTTGACGCCGCCGCCCCCTCCATGACCCCTGACGAGCAAGGACACGAGGCATGAGCGAGAAGAACATTGGCTGGCTTCTGGAGCGCTTGGAGGAGACCGACGGCGTGGAGTACGCCGTGCTGGTCGCGGCCGACGGCATGAGCCCGGACTACACGCCCCGCCTCCAGCGGGAGCCGGCGGAGAAGATCGCCGCAATCACCTCGACGCTGTGGGCTGCGTCGCGGGCCTTCGACCGCGAGACGGGCGGCGGAGGCGTGCGCCAGTTCGTCATGGAGTCGGTCGACCACATCTCCCTGCTCATCCCGGCTGGCCAGAACACGATGCTCGCCGTCCGTACCAGCAGCCCCCACGTCGACGTCGGCGTGATCAGCGAGGCCGCCCTACGGCTGGCGGGCAGCGTGGGCGACCAGTTGGGTGTCAAAACCCGGGTGACCAGCGGCGTGGAAGCCTCACCGGCATGAGCAGGCCGCGGCCAGATCCCGACCTGGTCAGGCCCTACGTCCGCACGGGCGGACGTACCCGCCCCGGCACGGACGTGCGCCTGGAGAGCGTGGTCTTCGCCGCGACCGGCACCCACCCCGGACTCCATGCCGACGGACGCCGCCTGCTGGCTCTGTTCGCCGGCGCCCGCGGCGGCGGTCTGGCCGTCGCGGAGATCGCCTCCGAACTCGCCCTGCCGCCCTCGACCACCCGCATCCTCGTCGCCGATCTCATCGGACTCGGGCTGATGACCCTCGCCCAGGGCCACGACGCCGAACGCCCTCCCGCCTCACTGATCGAAAGGGTCCTTCATGGCCTCCGCCGTCACGCCTGACCGGTTCGTCGCGCCAACGGTGACGGCGACCGCGAAGATCGTGGTCGCCGGAGCCTTCGGCGTGGGCAAGACGACCTTCGTCGGCAGCGTCTCCGAAGTGCCGCCCGTCCACATGGAAGAGACCATCACCCAGGCCAGCGCCCTGGTCGACGAACTGGATCGCACGCCAGAGAAGTCCACCACCACCATCGGCGTCGACTTCGGGCGCAAGCACCTCGGCGACGACTTGGTGCTGTACCTGTTCGGCACCCCGGGCCAGGCCCGGTTCCGGTTCCTGTGGGAGGAGCTGATCGTCGGCGCCCTCGGCGCCCTGGTCCTGGTCGACCCCCGCGACCTCGATGCCTCCCACGAGATCCTCACCCTCCTCGAAGAGGCCGAAGTGGCGTACGCGGTCGCGGTCAACCAGTTCGACGGCGCACCCCGCTATCCACTCGCCGAGATCCACGAGGCGCTCGCCCTGGGCGGACACACCCCGCTGACCGTGTGCGACGCCCGCCAGCGGGCGTCGTGCATGCAGGCCCTGATCCAGCTCACCGAATACCTCGCACGTCTGGAGCCCCGACCGTGAGCACAGCGCCCCCTCGCATCTCCCTGTACGAGCCGGACTTCGCCCAAGACCCGCACGCCTTCTACCAGCGGATGCGCGAGCAGTTCGGTCCCCTGGTCCCGGTGGACCTGGCGCCCGGCGTGCCCGCCACACTGGTCGTCGGCTACGAAGCGGCCCGCCGTATCCTCGGCGACCCTCAGCGCTTCCCCGCCGACCCGCGCAGGTGGCAGGTCACCGTCCCGGACACCTGCCCGATTCGGCCGATGATGGAGTACCGGCCCAACGCCCTGCGCTCCGCCGGCGCCGAGCACGCCCGCTACCGGGCCGCGAACACCGCCGCGTTGCAGGCACTCGACCAGCACGCGCTGCGCGATCACGTCGAGCAGGTCGCTGCCCAGACCGTCAGCGCCTTCGCAGCCGAGGGGAAGGCGGACCTGCTGGCCCAGTACGCCTGGCCGCTCGCCTTCCAGACGCTCAGCCACCTGCTCGGCTGCCCCGACGAAGTCGGGCGGCGGATCGCGGACGGCATGTCCAAGATCTTCGACGGGGTCAACGCCTCCATCGGCAACCAGATCCTCGCCCAGGCCGTCACCGACCTCGTCGCCCTGCGCCGGGCGCATCCCGGCGACGACGTGACCAGCAGGCTCCTCGTCCACGTCGCGCGGCTGAACGACATCGAGATGGGCCAGCAGCTCATCACCCTCTACGGCGCGGGCATCGAACCGCTGACCAACCTGATCACCAACACGCTCCTGGAGATGCTCACCAATCCTGACTTCTCCGGGGATCTGCACGCCGGCGATGCCTCCGTCCGCGAAGCCCTGGACACGGTCCTGTACCGCGACCCGCCGCTGGCGAACTTCTCCATGAGCTACCCGCCCCGGCCGGCCGACATCGGCGGCTACCTGCTCCCTGCCGACGAGCCGGTGGTCATCAGCTACGCCGCCTGCAACAACGACCCCGACCTCGGCGGGCGCGCGCCGCTGGGCAACCGCGCCCACCTCGCGTGGGGCGCCGGCCCGCACAGCTGCCCGGCCAGCTCGCACGCGTACCTCATCGCCGAGGCCGCCATCCTCCACGTCCTCGACGCCCTGCCCGAGATGGACCTCGCCACCCGCCGCGAGGACCTCACCTGGCGCCCCGGCCCCTTCCACCGCTCCCTGGTGACCCTGCCGGTCACCTTCCCCACCAGCTGAAAGAGACCCCGACGTGCCCGAACAGCAGATACTCTTCCTCGACCCCACCGGCAGCGACCCGAACGCCGAACACCAGGCCCTGCGCGAGCGCGGCCCCGCCACCCTCGTGGACATCCTCGGCGTGCGCGCCTGGTCGGTCTCCGACCCGGCCCTCCTCAAGCAGCTGCTCACCAGCAAGGACGTATCCAAGGACGGCCGCGCCCACTGGCCGGCTTTCGCCGAGACTGTCCCCACCTGGCCGCTGGCCCTGTGGGTGTTGGGCGACGCTGAGAATGCCGACGGTGCGGGCACTGAGGATGCCGATGAGCGAGGACAAGATCGCCCCGCTGGGGTGGTCCCAGCGGGGCG
>NZ_JBICZJ010000016.1:157996-270962 GCF_043201895.1 Streptomyces sp. NPDC048254 | reverse complement strand
GGGAGATCGGATGGCAGCGCGCGTATCGGCTCACGCTCGCGCACGTGAAAGCAGGCGGCTCCATCCCGGCCCGCCCCGGTGAACTCATCGTCCAGGGCGAGGACCTGGGCGTGTGGGCGGCCGGGCAGCGGGCCGGATGGGAGCGGCTGATGCCCGCGCAGCAGTGGCTCCTGGAGACGGTCGGCATCGAGCCCCCGGCGGGGGGCGAGCCGGTGCAGGGTGCACCGCGGTCGCAGGATGCCCGGTGGGCCGCGAACCTCGCCGCCGCCCGCCAGTTCCACGCGCGGGAGGGACACCTGACCGTGCCCCGCAAGGCGGTGGAGATCGTGGACGGCATCGAGCACAAGCTGGGGGCGTTCCTCGACAACACCCGCCGCCGCGCCGCCAAACTCAGCCCGCAACGCCGCGCCGAACTCGACCAGCTCGGAATGCGCTGGTCCTAGAACGCACGCGGACGGCCCGCCCCGTGAGATCAGGGGGCGGGTCGTCGACGTGCGCGTGGTTGTGAAGGGCGGTCGCCTACGCGGCGAAAGGCTCCATAAGGCTTCAGCCGAACGATCATCCTCATGGGCAATAAGTGAGGCCCGGGGACACTGTCCCCTCCACAACCACACCTCCTCCAACACGGCGGGACGCCCAGGCATTCCCTCAGGCACGCGAGCACGAAGCAGACCTAACCACGTTCGGCGCCACGACCCCCAGCGTTCAGCGGAACACCTCCGCAAGCGCGGAACGGACACGAAGAACCCGCTGCCGGGGAACGGCTCGTACGGGACACCTCCGCGAGCGCAGAGCGGACATCGCGCTCGTGCCGATCGTCGCCCTGCCGCACGGGACACCTCCGCGAGCGCGGAGCGGACCGGGCCGCGCTTTTTCAGCGTCGCCACGGTGGCGGGACACCTCCGCGCGAGGGGAGGTGTCCCGGAGCTGATCCGCACCCGGCAGCCCGCCTGGGAGTCGGCTCCGCGCGAGCGGAGGTGTCCGCCAGGTCTCCTGTAGACAGAGGATGGCGGGCGACGGGGATCATGGGGCACCGGTCACATAAGGAGCGCGGGTGCGGCTGACGATCGACACCGAGACGGATACCTACGAGCGGGCGATAGCCGCCGTCCAGGCCGCGTTCGGGCTGCGCCCGGGCGTCTCTGTCGCCTGGCCGGACGCACCGGCCGCAGAGCCGCGTCCCGGCCCGCAAGACCTCGCCGACAACGACCTCGTCGACGGCTGGACGGACCAGCTGCTGTTCCACATGATCGCCTCTCTGGCGCCCGGGGCCCGGGCGGTCCTGCGCCGGATCACCGAGCTGGGCGGCACCGCCTCCTACGAGGACGTGCAGCACCACTTCGCCGACCACCCGACGAACCCGATCCCGCCGTCGAAGATCGGCGGCACTCTGACCAGCATCAAGGCGGTGCAGCGCCGCGTCGGCCCGGACGGCGCCGACCCGCTCCTCCAACGAGACGAACGAGCACGGCACTACCGCATCGACGTCGTGCTCGTGACCGGCCTCCAACGGGCCTTCGCCCTGGCCGACACCCGCCCCGACCTGCTGCGCGGTGAACCGTCCGGGCCGACGACCTGACCGGCCGCGTCCACCGGATCACCAGCATGCTCCGATGCCACGGACGGATCGTGGGGTTCGGGGCAGCGGCACGGCACCGGATCCGGTCCAGCGGATGCTGGCCGTGGCGATGGATCCGGTGCCGTTGAGGAGATGGTCTGGGACGGGTCGAGGTGTACGGCCCGCGGTGACCTTCGGTCAGCCGCGGCGCAGCAGGGTGATCTTCTGCCGGGCGGTGGAGATGGCCTGGGCCAGTTCGGCGCGGGCGGCTTCCTGCTTCATGGCTTGGACGAGCTGGGCCTCGTGGTCCTGGAAGGACACCTTGAGCGCAGGGGTCTGCGGGGGCAGGGCCGTGTTCAGGTAGTCGTCGACGCGTTCGACGACCTTGGCCAGCTCGGTACGGATGGCCTCGGTGTGGTCGGCGACGCCTCGGCGCCCCCGGGATCCGGAGGTCCGGTCCGCAAAAGTGCGTAACAGCCGCCGTAGTCCGAACGGGTGAAGCACCTGCGTGGCGACGGCGGCGACCACACATGGCTGTGGCCCGCACCGCGAAAGCACGGGACGGGCCACAGCCGGGTGAAGCGGCGCGGAGGACGCCATGGGCACATCACGTTCCGGACGTCCTCCGCCCGCGGAGCGTACGCCGCTCGCGGGGGCCGGCCCCGGCTGGTAACGGATCGGCGCGCCGGTGTGTGTCGTGGTCCATGCCGTTGGAATGCTCGGATTCGGGTGTGCGTGGTTGTGGGAGTCTTGCGGATGCAGACGGCGGACAACTGGAGAGTGAGGGCTGGAATGCGGGACGCGTATCACGCGGAACTGGACTCGATCGGCGAGGGCCTGGTCGGCATCGCGAACCTGGTCGGTTCTGCCATGGCACGGGCCACCAGTGCTCTGCTGGACGCGGATCTCGACCTCGCGGAGAGTGTGCTCGGTGCTCACGGCCGTGTCGAGGACCTGCAACGAAACCTGGAGGACCGGGCCATCGCCGTCCTGGCACGCCAGCAGCCGGTCGCGACCGATCTGCGGTTGGTGGTCACCTCGCTGCGCATGAGCGCGGACCTGGAACGCTGTTCGGTCCTGGCCCAGCATGTCGCCAAGGTGGCCCGGCGGCGGTATCCCGAACAGGCCGTGCCACAGGATCTGCGCCGCACCATTTTGGAGATGAGCCAGCTCGCCCAGCGCCTGATGGCACAGGCCGCCGACGTCCTCGTCACCCGCGATGTGGAAGCGGCAGCACAGATGGAGCAGGACGACGACCGCATTGACGAGCTGCACCGCGGGATCTTCCAGCACCTGATGGACGACCGCTGGAGCCACGGAGTGGAGACCGCGGTCGACGTCACGCTGCTCGGCCGCTACTACGAACGCTTCGCCGACCACGCCGTCTCCATCGCCCGCCGCGTGGTCTACCTCGTCACCGGCGAACACGCCGACACCGTGGCCGCCCCGCCCGCAACACCGTGAAGGCGCCCGGCTGCCCGGGCGCCCACGGGGTATGAGACGTGCCGCCCGTCAGGGGGCGCGTACATCCGTCAGGGCCTGTTCCAGCGCTTTGTGAAGGGCATCGGGAAGCGGCCCGCCGCCCGGCCAGTTCACAATCAGCCCGGCGACTTTCCGGAGCTTGGTGTTGGTGTGCCGGGAGACCATCCGCAGCACCTCGAACCCCTCCTCGGGAGAGAGTTTGCCCAGCGAGATGACCACACCGATGGCCTGGTCGACGACTGCGTGCGAGACAACCGCTTCCTGCAGCTGGTCAATCTCCTGCTTCAGCTGAGCCAACTGCCGGACAAGGTCCGCCTGCCGGACCGGACCCGGCACATCACCGGGCACGGGACGCCCGTCCCCCGAGTACTCCATCGCGATCACAACTCCGAGGGTTCTCCCCTGCCCAGGCAGCCGACGCCGCCAGGCAAATACATGCAGGACGACAACCATTTACCCCGGCAACCCGCAGGTCATCAATCCGTCCCCAGCCGCACGCAGTGACCCTCGCCACTGCGAGACGGGCCGCGTCACGCTCCGCGCAGCAGCCGGCAGGCCGCGCGGCGGATCGCGATGCAGCGGGCGAGGCCGGGTGCGGCGCACGCGGTGACGACCGGGATGGCCACGGCAGCGAGGGTGGCGAGCGGGCCTACCGAAGCAGCACCGGCGGGGCAGATCGACGCTGATTCGCACCGACTCGGCCGGAGGCACCCACGAGTTCCTGGACTGGCTCACCGCACGTGGCCGGTGGCTGTCCTACTCGGTCGGGATGACGATCACCGACGCCGTCCACCACGCCGTGCTGCAGATCCCGGCCTCGGCCTGGACGGCGGCGGTCGAACCCGGTGGGCAAGTCCGCGACGGCGCCTGGGTCGCCGAACTGGCCGGGGACGTCCTGAAGGGCTGGCCTGCGGGGATGCGCTTGATCGTGCGGAAGGTACGGCCGCATCCGGGTGCGCAGTTGCGCTTCACCGACGCCGACGGAATGCGGCTGACCTGCCTGGCCACCAACACCACCAGGACTCCGATCGCCGCCCTGGAACTGCGGCACCGCCAACGAGCCCGCGCCGAGGACCGCATCCGTCATGCGCGCGACACCGGCCTGCGCAACCTCCCCCTGCACCACACGGCGAGCAACCAGCTCTGGCTGGAGATCATCCAGCTCGCCCTGGACCCGCTGGCCTGGATGCCGATGCTCGCTCTGACCGGTCAAGCCCGTCGCTGGGAACCCAAAAAGCTCCGCCTGCGACTGTTCTCCGCCGCCGCCCGCCTGGTCACCACCGGCCGCCGACGCATCCTCCGCCTCGCCCGCCACTGGCCATGGACCCACGTGATCACCAGCGCCTTCACCGGGCTGCAAGCCCTGCCGAACCCCGGCTGACCAGCCGAACCCCCCATCCCGACGAGCACCCGAACGCTTCCGGAACCGTGGAACCCGGCGCCCACCTGACACGACAGTCGGGCCCTCGGCCTGCCCACCACCACTCAGACAAGCCGAAACGCCCACCAGGCAAATCGACGAACCATCACGAAAGATCGTGGTTAACCCCCACCCTGAAAGGGAAGCGGTGGGCTAATTCAGGTCATCCGGATGAGCTTTCTTTGTCGCTCCCCTGCTGAGAACTAACCCCGCGCTTTCATGAAGCGCGTTGTCCGACGGGTGGTCAGGTAAGCGAACGGCCTTGGGCATGTTTCTCCGCTGGAGGTAGTAGCCCTCCCCGATCCGCAGAACGTCGATGGACTTCCACGGCACGACCCGTGGATCTCCAAAGCCTTCGGCGTCGGCAGGTTGCTCAGATCCTCGTCCGAGATGGGCACGACCTGTATCTGCGTCAGCTCAAAGCCCTTGCCGCTCTAGTCCGAGCGGACCTCGCGGTCCTCGACCTCGCAGAACGTCCGCACCGTCACTCGGCTCATGTCCTCCACGTGGTAGTGGTGGAAGTGCACCGCATGGCCCTCGGTCGCACTCGATGCGGTGCGCTGCCGACACCAGCGCAGGGTGATCCACATCTCACCCAGATCGATGAACCTGGGGTTCCTCACACAGCGTTCCCACATTGAAGCGATCACTCGGTGATCAACGGCTTCAGGGCGCTGCGCTTTCGACCCGTGCAGTCTGGGTGGGGGTTTTCACCAATTGCCGTTGCCCGAAGCCATAAATTTCTCAGAACTCTGGAGTTTCAATGAAGTTCGGCAAGGCGCTTGCCGCCCTGGGGCTTGCCGCGGGTGCGCTGACGGCCACGGCCGCCGCGCCGGCGGTGGCAGACAGCACACCCACCACGCAGGGATGCAACACGGGCTCGATCTGGTACTCCCACGTTGAGATCCAGGTCGACAACTGCCCGGGCAGCGGCCAGAGCTGGGCCTGACTCTACACCCACCAGGGCGGCGCCGCTCCCTGGGCCGACACCGGCACGCTTTACGTCACCTTCAATGACGGCACCGGCGCCAATATCACCGCGAGCGTGGGCGAGAGCAATTCTGCGACGTACGGCAAGAAGATCTCGAAGATTCAGATCTGTGAGTGGGCCTGGGACGGCTGGACCCCGCTCTACCACTGCTCCAAGCAGGTTGGGATCTGACTCGTAGATCTGGCATACCTCGTGACTCGCGCCTGACAGTTGGGCACGAGTTCACGACTGGGCCTGATTGGGCCGGGAGCGGCTGGGAGCGGTCGGGCCACCGTTCCCAGGTCAGCCGAAGTGACCGACATCTCACATGGACTGCTGAACAAAAGTAATGCCGCGCTTCGTCCTTGCCTCGGAAGTGATCACTTTCGATGAAATTTTTACGCAGGTGGGAAGGCGGCATGAAGACTCTGCTCCGCAAGGCTCTGAAGGCAAGTACGGTTCTGGCGTTGGCTGTCGGTGCACTGACGGCCGGTACGGCCGCACCGGCCATGGCCGATGACGCAAGCACGGCCTCATGCACCCAGTACTTCGGATGGAGCGGCACACAGGTCCAGATCGACCAGTGCCCCGGAAACGGCGCACGCACCTGGACCTGGATATGGACAGACAGCAGTAACACCGCAGCCGTCCTGTACCTCAAGATCAACGGCCAGGAAACCTCCATCGGTACGAACTCCAACCTGAGTGCCTCGGCAAGCTGGGGAGTACGCGTCGATGAGATCAAGGTGTGCAACTACTTCACGGTCGGGAGCTTCCCTCCCATGCCGGGCTACTCCTGCACTGCGTGGAAAGACGTCTGAGTGGACGTTAAGTCCGATCTTCCTGGGTTCGTGATCGCTCGATCGTGGGACTGGTCGTCTCGCGGGCCGCATGCTGGGCATGTCCATGTTGAGATGCGGGGCATGGAGCGAGAGCCGTACCCCAGCGACTTATCGGACGAGCAGTGGCTGTTGATCGAGCCGATGATCACGGCCTGGAAGCGGGAGAGGGTGGCGCGGTCGGCGACCGGGGACCCCGGGTCCTGCGACCTGCGGGAGGTGGTGAACGCGATCTTCTATCAGAACCGGACGGGCTGCCAGTGGCGGTATCTGCCCCATGACCTACCTGCCTGGTCGGCGGTGTTCTACTACTTCGGCCTGTGGCGCGAGGACGGCCTTGACCAGCGGATCCAGGAGCTCTTGCGCTGCCAAGTACGGGAGAGGGCCCGGCGATTAGAGGGCCCGTCCCTAGTGATCATCGACACCCAGTCCGTCCGCGCGGCGGCGGGTGTCCCGAAGATCACGACGGGACTGGACGTGAACAAGAAGGTCTCGGGCCGCAAGTGGGGGCTGGCCGTGGATGTTCTGGGGCTGATCATCGGGGTTGTCGTGCTGGCCGCCTCCGCGCATGACAACGCCGCCGGCACCGCCCTGCTCGACCAGGCCGCCGAGAAATGCGGGATGCGCCTGGAGAAGGCCCTGGTCGACCAGGGCTTCAAGGACCAAGTCGTCATCCACGGTGCCCTGTTGGACATCGACGTCGAGGTCGTCCGCCGCAACCCTGCTGACCAGGGCAAAGGCTTCGTCCCACAGCCGAAAAGGTGGATCGTGGAGCAGGTCAACGGCACGTTGATGCTGCACCGCCGCCCGGCCCGCGAGTACGACCACCGCCCCGACGCCTCGGCTTCGCGCGTCTACTGGGCGTCCATCGCGAACATGACCCGCCGCCTCACCACGCCGAGTCCGGCCTGGCGCGACACCCTCGGACTGGCAGCGTGAACATCATCGAGCTCCTGGCAGACCTCCAGGCCCCGCACGACCAGACCGCAGCACGAGCCGGTGAACTACGCGACCAGATCGAGCACTTGACCGCCACCCTGCCCGAGACCGAAGCACGACTCGCGGACCTGGTCACTACCCGGAAGGTCATCGCCGAACTCACCCCGGCCAGAGATGAACCCGAGCAGCCCGAAACGAACTCCGCCTACCAGGCCATCGTGAACGCCTTCAACCAACACCCCGACCAGGAGTTCCGAGCCCGTGAGCTGCACGAACTCCTCGGCATGCCCACCGACGAGGCATCGGTCAACGTCACCCGTGCTCGCCTCGGACGCCTCACCCGCCAAGGCTTCCTCACCCAACCCGGGCGAGGCCGCTACCAGAAACGGACTTGACGTCCACTCAGACGAGCGCAGCCGTGACCGTGTTACGAGCTCGTAGTTCAGAGAACACGTCAACACACTGCTGATGCAGCAGGTCCTCGCCGACCCGAAGTGGGCCGACACCCTCCACGACGCGGACCGGCGCGCGCTCCCCACTGTTCTGGACGCACGTGAATCCGTACGGACGGTTCGAGCTGGATATGAACCGCCGCCTGGATCTGGACCTGGTCACCCGCGCCGTACCGAGCCCGCGGACTCTCCAGGAGGAAGGGGCTGCCGTGCCGGGGTGAGGTATGGGCCAGGTCCAGATGCGGGCCGCAAGGCAACCAGGGAGCCGTTGTAGGGCACGGCTACGTCGATGCGTAGTACCGCTGGCGAGCCCTGACGTCCTCCGGGAAGGCGTCCACCAGGCCGAAGTCGGTGATCGAGTTGTCGAGCTTCTCAATCGCCGTCTGTAATCTGGAGGTTCGCCGTGGTCCCAGTCTCGGGCAGCGCGGCCTCGCGCCGATGGTGGGCGGCTCCTCACTCTCCCCCGTCGGCGGAATGAAGCTGGAAGTCAACGACGACGCAACCAACCTGCCCGTCATCGGTGCGGCCGATCCAGACGGGGTAGGCCCCGTCGCCCCGGCCGGCACGGAAGGCGATAAGGTTCGGCTCGGTCTCCGTGCTGGGCAGTTCGACGCTGAAATGGCTGTCGAGGGGTATGAACAGGTCCTCGTCCAGATGGTCTTCGGTCACCGTCCGAGTCGCATCCATGAAAGCCGCTGTGCCGGTATCCACGCCAACCCCGTAGAACTGGCCCTCGCCGAGCACCCCCAAATCCTCGTCGGGCCTGAGGGCCATTTTCCAGTCGCGGGGAGGGGTGTCCAGGAACGTCACCCTGGCCGCGGCGACACCGGCCCCGCGTGTCGTGCGCAAAAGCGACAGCGTGACCGGGAACTCGCCCGGTGGCACGGCGACGATCCGCGGCGTCTCTCCGATCGAGCCGGGGTCCGAGACCGCCAGCTGCCCTGAGGTAATCCGCAGCAGGCCGGCGTCGACGGGCTCGACCACGGCCGGCCCATCCGAAGTGTCGCGCGTGCTCGGACTGAACAGTTGCTCGATACCGGTGGCGCGCAGCGGTCCCGATCCTTCGTCCACCGACGCGTCGCGCAGGATTACGGTCGTGGCGGGCTCGTGGCCCTGCTGGGCGAGGAACGGCGCGAACACCTGCCAGTCGCCGAATTCCGGTGCGGGGCAGAGGAAGTCCTCGACGGGCGCCGGGAACCGCCGCACGGGGTCGCTCGACGGGCCGGATGTCCGAGCGTGCAGTGGCTCTGTCGACGCTCCCCTCGGCCCGGCGAACTCGGACTTCACCTCGACCTGCCCGTCGGCCGAGACGGTCGTGGTCTCCTGGACAGTCCACTTCCTGGACGCGTACTCCTGCTCGTTGGAAAACTGCCATCGCGTGTTCCAGCGAACCAGCAACATCCCCGTGTGGTGCGGCGTGAGGTCGGTCATCTGCATGCGCCAGGACCTGTCGTCGAACAGATACACACGCCACTTCCCGCGCGGCCAGCGTTCGACCAGTGCCAGCGGTCGCTCGCGCGCGGACAGCAGAACCGCGTACTCCATCCCGGCAGCATGTCTGCGCTCCGCAACCGCGCGCGACAGCGGTTCCGGATGGGTCATTACCCGATAGGAACCCCACATCTCGCCGTAAGACACATCAAGACTGTCGAAGATCACAGCCGCACATCTCCCCCGTGGCACCAGCCACCCCCGAGCAGTGGCGCTCGACGGGTGACCCCTGCCGCAACGCCCTGCCCTTCCGAAGCTTCGTCGTGCCGCCAGTCTGCCACTGGGGTGTGACACAGAGGATTGTGGGAGGCCCGCAACCTGGGGTTACCGACGAAATGGGCCGCCCCAGATGACGAAACACAGTCGGTTCGGCGGGCCCCATCGGTGATGTGTGCGTTCGCGTCAGCGCCGACGCTCAGGGGCGGGGACGTGGGCACTCCTGCGCGGGAATCCAACCCGGCGGAAGCCACGTTACGACTGGTCAACGAATTCCGTCGGTTGCTCACAGAGGCGGAGCGACTGACCGCCTGGCTCGCAGGCATCCGCGTCCCCGCCGTCTACACATCACCCGCGATGAAATCCTGAACCCCATGGCCTACCGCAGCCGCCACCGCCTGTCGGTAAACGTAGGAATGACGACAGGCGCCGCGGCGTCCAATGAACCCGTACTTTCCGGGGCCTCACGAAGGCGCGGATCTAATCAGATCCGATGACGGCTGGCGACAGGGTTTTCAGAACCTCGTCCTGGACGAGGCTGACATCGAGGAGCCGGTGGTCTTTGAGGAAGAGGGTGGCACCTCCAGCCGCCTTCACCCGCTGGAGCGCCCGAAGTTCGGCGACCTGCTGACGTACGCGCGGCCGGGCGACACCGTGCACATCTCTGAGATGTTCCGCCTTGTACGCGGCACCCAGCACATCCTCGACGTGCTCGACGTCCTGCACCGCGACCGCCTCGCCCTGCGCATCCACGACGGCGCGTTCTCCGCCATGGATCTCACGGCCCGCCACCCGCGCACCGGAGAGCTCCTGTCCACCGTGAAGTTCATGGTGCAGACCCTCGCTGCTGCTGGCGAACTCCAGCGCGACCTCCAGCGCGAGCTGACGTACGACGGACTACGGGCTGCCGAGGCGAAGGGCAACAAGGGCGGACGCCGCCCGGCAGTCACGGCCGGAAAGACCGAGGGCGTGCGCGCCGCATACCTGGAAGGCCAGTCCATCGCCGCCCTCGCCCGCGATCAGGAGGGGCCTCCAGGCAGCCGAGCCGCGAATCCGACACGTCAGAGCGTATCGAACGATACGTAGCCACAGTATCGATCGATACGCCCCAGGGCAGGCAGCTCGTGCGCGCCAGCAGCCCGCATCATTGCCGGGGCGACGGCCCGCACCCACGGCGCGGTCATCCCTTGGAGGGGCACCCTCCGATCCCGCCCCGCACACTCCCCGCCGGCCTCTACGGTCGGCCCATGACGAACCATCGCCAGCGCGCGGCCCTGGACCTCCTGAACATCTGGACCGGCGAGGGGGCCGAAGACGGCTACGAACCGCTCGCTTGGACGGTCGACACGGACGGCCACGTCCAGGGCGAACTCCCGCCCGCGGACCGGTCCGACGCCGACCAGGCCGCCCTGCTCGGCGCATGGGCCCGCAATCTCAACGTCAGGCTCCAGCAGGACCCGGTCGGCTCCCTGCACGGGACGACGACGTACGACATGGGCGAGGCAGCCGTGAACGTCTCGCTGATCTCACACGCCTTCCGTCCAGCAGGCGTGCCGCCGCAGGGTTCGGCGACCGTGCGGGCCGCCGCAGCCGCAGCCCTTGTCGAGCAGTGCGGATAGCAGCAGCCACCGCCTGGCTACCGGTGCCGCCCGGGCGAGCGCCACCGGCCCGGCCCCAGGGGCAGGTTGTCCTGGGACACCGAACCTTGATCGCGTGTCACTCTCACGGATACGCTGCAGCCGGTAGCGCAGGGTGCTGCGGTGGACCGTCAGCGCGGCGGCCGCATCGTCGTAGTTGCCTCCGCAGTCGAAGTAGCGCGAGAGCGTCTCCACCAACTCCGTGTCGTGCCGTGCGTCGTAGTCGATCAGCTGGCCGAGCCACTCTCGCACGAAGCCTTCGAGCTCCCGGAGATCGTTGCCGGGCCTCAGGATCCGGTACAGCCCGAGATCGTCGAAGAATGTCGTCCCGCTGCGCTGGCGGGAGTTCTGACGCGCCTCCAGGGCCCGTAGTGCCTCGAGATAGCAGCGGGGAACGCCGCCCGGGGAGTCGCAGCGGGTGCTCACCCCGATCGCTCCGTCGGGCGTCCCCAGCTCATGGGCCAGCGCCGCGTGCACGGCATTGTCGTCGGGCCTCGCTTCGGTCAGCACGACCACCCGGTCGCCGCGACGGGTGATCAGCGGACGGGTCGCGGTGGTGGCCGTCACTTGCTCGACGGCACGGGTGAAGGAGTCGTCTGCGGCGTTGCCCGGCCAGTGCACCACGACCACGTAATCGGTACGTTGCAGGTCGTGGCCGACGGCTTCGGCCCGGGCGTACGCGCTCGTCTCTCGGACGGCGTACCGCAGCGACTACAGCCAGACCGTTCCTTCTGGTCTCCTTCCTGGCATCCCACTCCTCAGGGGAGCGCTCCTCAGGTCATGAGGTGATGTTGAGGGACGTGAGTGCGGTGTGGCCTCCGGCCGGGGCGGTGACTCGGAGTGCCACATAGCGGGCCGTGCTGTCGGTGCGCAGCACTCCCCGCCCCGTCAGCCGTGCCGCTCCGGTATATGTACGGCCGTCCCTGCTGAACTCGGCCTGGGTTGCCGGGATGTGCCCGCCCCGCCACTGAGTGCGGATCTCCGTGATGTGCTGCTCGGCACCCAGGTCGACGACCATCCGACCGTCCGGGCCGGGGGTCCACGCGGTGCCTTCGTCTCCGTCGACCGCGGCGTTCGGGTCCGTCATGCCGGGCGGCAACGGTGCGGTCGGGAAGGTGGGGCGGCCGAGTGCGAGATCGGCAAGCGGGTACGCCGTGGCGCGCGGCACGGTGACCGTGGTCGTACGGCCCGCACGGACCGTGGCGTCGAGGCTCTTGCCCTGAGCGGAGACATTGACGTGGCAGGAGGGCCCGCCGAGTCGCACCGTGCGGCCGTCGACCACCTCGGCGCGCAGACCGACGGGAACGCGCTCCCCGGAGAGGACGAAGCGCGCAGGCAACAGCACGGCGGAAGCGGCGGACAGTTCGGCTTGATAGGCCGTGCCCGATTCGGTGACGGTCTGCACACCCTCGTACAGGCGGATTCCGTCGGAGCGTGAACCCGCGATCGTCACTGTGGTGGTCACCGGATCCGAGGAGAGGTTGAACAGGCTCAGGTAGTCGTCGGTGAGAGCGGCCTTCACCTGGGCGGACTGCACCGAGGGGCTCTTCCGGGCGGCTGCGGCGCGCAGCCGCTCAGGCGTCGCGCCCGGGAGTCCCTCGACCAGAAGGCCCTCGGCCGGTCCGTCGGAGAGGACGACCGTGTCGCCGTACACCGAGATCGGGTTGGTACCGCCGCGCACGACGAGACCGGCACGGCCGTCTATGTCCAGCCAGCCGGCGCGGCTGGTGAGGTCCGCCTGCGGCCAGGCGACCAGGTCGGCCCACTTCTGCCCGTCGAGCGATCCCTGCATCCGGTACGCGCGGCCTGCCGCGGTCTCCCAGCGCAGCGTCACCCGGTCCACGTCCAGGGCCGCGCCCAGGTCGACGGTGATCCAACTGTCCACGCGGGGACGGTCCGCACGGGACACCGCCCAGCGGGTCGAGCCGTCGCCGTCGACCGCGAGTGCGGGCTCCTTGCCCGGGTCGAAGGAGGACGCGGAGGCCGTCGCCGCGGCGCCGCGCGCCAGGTCGGCGCCCGTGGCCCCGTCGCGTATCTCGAAGGCGTACAGCGAATAGCCGTACGAGGGGTCGGGGCGTGCCCCGAGCATCCGCAGATGGCGGAACCGGCCGCGAGGAAAGGTGAGTTCGTCGACCCGGGGACCGGCGGGGGGCGAGGTGTCGGCCTGTGCCGCGATCGCCGTACTTCCCTCGGCCGTCCGGTACGTGCGGCTTCCGTCCAGCCCCGGCATTCCGGGCATGTCCAGGTTGTGCACCTCCAGGTGGCCTTCCCCGGCGGCCGTACCGGAGGTCGCGTACACGACGGCGCCGGACGGCAGAGTGGTGAAGCCCGCGTACCCGGCGTCCAGCCTGAGCAGGCTCGCGCTGCCGTCGAACCCGTCCCGCAGCCGGGAGTACGCGACGACCGACCGTCCGGTGACCTCGGCCCCGGAACGCGGCAGGAACATCGGCGTCGTACCGCTGAGCGCGAACAGCCAGTCATCATGGGCCGGTTGCCAGGCGAACTTCACGAAACCGGCCTTGCTGACCACACCGGCCCACGCACCCGGCGACTGATGGGAGACGAGGCCGGGACCCGAGCCGTAGTCGGTGACGCCGCTCGCCTGCTCGAAGAGCTCGCGCTGTGACAGGGGACGCACGCGTGCTCGCCCCGACCGGGCCCGCCACTCGTGGAGCAGATAGCTGATGGCCAGTTCCGCGCGCGCCTCAGGTTCGTACTTGGGCTCGCCCGAGAACTTCGCCAGACGGTACTGCGGCGGGTACGCCTGGTAGGCCTCCAGCCGCTCGGCCAGGGCGAGTTCGCAGCGGGCCGCGGCGCGATCTCCGACCACCTGCGCGAGGAAGGCGAGCGGGATGACGTCGCGGCCGTAGAGGTGTTCGCGGTCGGCGACCATCGGCATCAGGGGCTCTCCCGCATCGCTCATCACCCCGAGCAGGGTGCGCCACAAGGGCGCGGCATTCGGCTGCTCCGTGAGCACCTCGGGCAGGGCGCGGCCCGCGACGAGGAAGTGGGCGCTGTTGCGTCCCGAAGTTCGCCAGAGTTCTTCCTGGTAGTGCGGGCCGAAGGAGCCGTGGTTCTCGACGATGAACGTGTCGTACAGGTTCTGCGCGGTGTTCGCGCTGACGGCGATCCCGTCCACGCGGGCCGGGTTGGCGAGGTCGGCGGCCGGCAGGCCCGCCTCGTTGCGGCTCCACCGGCCGAAGGCGGCGCGCCATGCCTCGTAGCGGGGATCGTCGCCCGCCCAGGCCAGGCCGGGGGCCAGTGACTGGGCGTAGACCCCCATCTCCTCCAGCTTGGTGTCGCCTTCGAAGCCCCCGCCCAGGCCGTGCGGAGTCCAGCCGCCGGAGTCGGGGTCGTCGGCCGTGCCCAACTGCGCGGTGTACTGCGCCTGTTCGCGGGCGATGGTGTCGACGTTGCGGCGCGTCACCTCGTCGAGGTCGTCCCACATCAGGCGGGCCGCCAGGACGAAGTAGGACTGGAAGGTGGTGTCGAAGAACAGCTTGCGTCCCCACTGGGTGCCGCCGGTCAGCCGGTTGGATGCCGCGAAGTGCTTCAGGGTGGCTAGGGTGCGGGCGCGCAGGGTGTCCTTGTCGACTCCGGCGCGCTCGGCGTCGTACGGGCCCCGGGTCAGCAGGACTGCGTTGCCGAGCACGACCGCGAAGCCGAAGTCCTGGTCGGTGTAGTGGCCTTGGGCCGCATCCCACTGCTGTTCCGACCAGCGGGTGTGGGTGAGGAGGACGCGGTAGTACGTGTCGGAGACAGGGTCCGCTCCTGGAGTGGAGGTGGTTGTCGCGGCCGAGGCCCGGCCCGAACCCAGGGCGAGCGGGAAGGCGGCCATGGTGCCGGTGGCGCCGATCAGTTGTATGGCCTGACGGCGGGTGAACCTCACGACGTGCTGCGACATCGGCGATACCCTTCGACAACGTTGTCAGAGTGTGCGGTCATTCTGTGGCGGCACTGTGTGCACGTCAAGGCTCTGGGGCCCCTTGTGGCACTTGTCGGATCACGCGTGACGATCGAATGCGCCTGTTCACCTGGTCCGATCAGGCATTTCCTGCAGCCCCATTGACCGACTGGTCGAACGCCGCTTAGGTTCCCCGGAGGCGAAAGCGCTTGCTGTCACCTACCGTTCACCCCGTGCAGCCCCATCGGCTACCTTCCCGCACCTGGCCTGACCCGCCTGATGGAGAACTCCTCGCGATGATGCGCACACTCCGATCTTCCTCCCGGCGTCCGCTCGTCGTGATGGCAACGTTGTCATCACGTTCGGTCGACGACCACCGTCAACGGCGGTTCGTGGGCTCTTGGTTGCATACCTCGCACCCTCGGCCGGAGGACCACCCTCCTGAGTTCTGACAACGATGTCGACACCACGCCCCAGGGGGCACCGCCATGACACGACCCAGCATCCGCCGGAGGCGAGGCAGGCTCGGCGCCGCCGCAGGCACCGTACTCGCCCTGCTCCTCGCGGGCCTCACCAGCTGCTCCAGCGGCAACGGCCAGAGCACGGAAGCGGGCGGGAAAGTCACGCTCACCTTCACCTGGTGGGGCAACGAGGACCGCGCGCAACGCACCAACGAAGCCGTGGACCTCTTCGAGAAGAGACACCCGGGCGTCACGGTTCGCACCTCCTTCGCGGGCTACGAGGCCTATGTGCAGAAGCTCGCCACACAGGCGGCGGGCGGCGACCTGCCCGACGTGGCGCAGCTCGACTACCGGCAGATCTCCCAGTACGCGGGCAGCGGCACACTCCTGAACCTCGGCCCCTACATCAGGAGCCGCACGCTACGGACTGCCGACTTCGACAACGGCCTGACCCGCACCGGTGCCTACGAGGGCCGGCAGTACGCGCTCCCCATGGGCCGGGGATCGACCGGATTCGCCTACGACTCCGCTGTGTTCAGGAAGGCCGGAGTCGCGACGCCCCGGCCCGGCTGGACCTGGGACGACTGGGTCGAGGCAGGCAAGAAGGTCAGCGCGCTCGGAATGAAGGGCCCGGGCGGCCACGCCTACACCGGCCTCACCGACATCGGCGTGAACGAGGACGCCTTCGAGAACTGGCTGCGCGGCAAGGGCAAGAAGCTCTACGCCTCCCAGCACCGGATCGGTTTCACCGCCGACGACCTGGCCGGGTTCTGGACCTTCACCGACAACCTGCGCCGCCGGGGCATCGCCTCGCAGGCCAAGGACACCGCCCAGATAAGCGGCGCCGTCGAGGACAGCCCGATGGGCCGAGGGCTGGCGGCGACCGACTTCAACTGGGACGGCCCGTTCCTCGGATATCCGCCGCTGCTCGGTGAGAACGTCCACTTCGCGCCCGTGCCCACGACCGACGGCAGGGCCGGCCAGTACTTCAAACCGACCATGCTCGTCGGCGTGGGCGCGGCGACCCACCATCCCAAGGAGGCCGCCGAGTTGATCGACTTCTTGCTCAACGACCCCGCTGCGGGCACGATCCTCGGCGTCACCCGCTCCACCCCTCCCAACCAGAAGATCGCCGCAGCGATCGGCAAGGGCCTCACAGGGGCGGAGAAGGAGGTCTACGACTACGGGCGCAAGACAGCCGCCTACGGCACGGAAGCGCCGCCCATGGCACCGCCCCGTGGCGACGTCGTCCTCCAGGTCTCCTTCACCCGCACCTACCAGCGGGTGATGTACGAGATGCAGAGCCCGCGGCATGCCGCCGACGAGTTCGTGGCCGAGGCGAAGAGGGAGCTGCGATGACCACCACTGCCGCCCCGCCCGTTACCGCACCTGCCTCCGCGTCATCGCGAAAACGGCCTGGGCGCGGTGAACGACACGGGTCCGCCTACGTCTTCCTCTCCCCGTGGATCCTCGGGGTCGTCCTCCTGACGCTCGCGCCCATGGCCGTGTCCTTGTACCTGTCGTTCACCGACTACAACCTCTTCGACGCCCCCAGGTGGGTGGGGCTGCGCAACTACACCGACATGTTCACCGCGGACCCGCGCTATGGGCGGTCGGTGGGCACCACGCTTCTGTACGTCGTGGTCGCCGTCCCGCTCAAACTGGCTCTTGCGCTGGGCGTCGCGCTGCTGCTCAGGAGCACGCACAGGGCCAAGGGTTTCTACCGCTCGGCCTTCTACGCCCCCTCACTGCTCGGCGCGAGCATGTCGATCGCGCTGGTGTGGCGAGCGCTCTACAACGACGGCGGCACCGTGGACGAGGTGCTGTCCTCCATCGGCATCCACACGGGCGGCTGGGTCGCCGACCCCCACCTCGCGGTGTTCGTCGTCGCACTGCTCTCCGCCTGGCAGTTCGGCGCCCCGATGGTCATTTTCCTGGCCGGGCTGCAGCAGATCCCGTCCGACCTGTACGAGGCTGCGGCACTCGACGGCGCGGGATGGTGGCGGCGGTTCGTGTCCGTGACGCTGCCCATGCTCTCCCCGGTGCTCTTCTTCAACCTCGTCCTGGAGACCATCCAGTCCTTCCAGGTCTTCACACCCGCTTTCGCGATCAGCGGCGGCAAGGGCGGCCCGGCCGACTCGACCATGTTCTACACGCTCTACCTCTACGAACGTGGCTTCTCGGCCTCACACATGGGCTACGCCTCCGCCATGGCGTGGGTCCTGCTCCTGGCCATCGGCGCGGTGACGCTCGTCCTTTTCAGGACCTCGCGCTCCTGGGTCTTCTACACCAACGAGGGGGCCTGATGACCACGACCGCACCCAGCCTCAAGAACCACGACCGGCGGGCTCGTACCGGGACCGTGGTGAAGCACATCGGACTGCTGGCCGTGCTGCTCGTCCTGCTCTACCCGCTGATCTGGCTGCTCGCCACCTCTCTCAAGCCGGCGGACGAAGTCCTCACCAGCCTGAAGCTGCTGCCGAGCCGCTTCGCGTGGGCGAACTACACCACTGCCCTGGATGGTGTCAGCGGTGTCACCGTGTCCCGGCTCCTGATCAATTCCCTGCTGATCAGCGTGGGTTCGGTCATCGGGAACGTCGTGTCCTGCTCCCTCGCGGCCTATGCCTTCGCCCGGCTGCGTTTCCGCATGCGTGGCGTGATGTTCGGCTTCATGATCGCGACGATGATGCTGCCGCACCACGCCGTGCTGATCCCGCAGTACATCATCTTCAACAGGCTCGGCATGGTGGACACCTACTGGCCGCTGATCCTGCCCAAGTTCCTGGCCACGGAGGCGTTCTTCGTCTTCCTCATCGTCCAGTTCATGCGCGGCCTGCCACGTGAGCTGGACGAGGCCGCCCGCATCGACGGGTGCGGGCCGTTCCGGATCTTCTGGTCGGTCGTCCTCCCGCTGACCCGGCCCGCGCTGATCACCACCGCGATCTTCACCTTCATCTGGAGCTGGAACGACTTCTTCACCCAGCTGATCTACCTCTTCGACCCGGAGAAGTTCACGATCACACTGGCCCTGCGTAACTTCGTCGACCAGTCCAGCAGTTCCGCGTACGGCCCGATGTTCGCGATGTCGGTGATCTCGCTCCTGCCGATCGTCCTGTTCTTCTTCGCCTTCCAGCGCTATCTGGTGCAGGGCATGGCGACGTCCGGGCTGAAGGGGTGAGCCGTGCGTTCTCTCGTGCACGAACGCCGGGAGCCGGGTGAGCTGTTCGGACCGCGCTTCTCGCTCTTCGCCGACATGCTCGCCGTCGGCCTGGCCGCAGCGGTCGCTTCCCTTCCGATCATCACGGCTCCGGTGGCGCTGGCCGCGGCCGGCGCCGTCCTGCGGCGCGCGATCCGCGAGGAGCGTCCGGTGACGCTGGGGGAATACGTCGCCGAGTTCCGCGCCTACGGACTCCTGCGTTCCCTGCTGGCGGGCGTGACGGTCTTCGCGGCTCTGACCCTGATCGTCCTCGACCTGATGCTCGCCAGAGCCGGCCTTCCGGGCGCCCGCCCGGTGTCGTGGGCACTGACCGCTCTCGCGGCAGCCGGACTCGTCCTCGCCCTGCGCACCGCCGTGGATCCGGAGGCGGCGCACGGCTGGCGTCCGGCCCTGCGCCGAGCGGTGACACGCTGTGTTGCCGATCCGGCGGGTTGCGCCCTGATCGCGGCCGCCGTCGGACTGTGTGTCGCGTTCCTGTGGATGCTCCCGCTGCTCGCCCCCCTCCTGCCCGGGCCGCTGGCCTTCGCCATCACGGCCGTTGAACTCCGTAACGAGCCTCCCTTCGACGAAAGGTGATCTCCGCCATGCCCCCTGTGAGCCGCCGTCTCTTCCTCGGCGCGACCTCGGCCGCCTTCCTTGCCGCAGGTGCCGGACCCGCCGCCGCGGTGTCGGACACCATTCGGCACAGATCCAGGAACTGGACCTTCGAGAACGACTCCCTGCGTGCCACCGTGGCCTACCGGAACGGCGGGATCCACCTCACGCGGATCCTCAACAAGCGTGCGGGAAGCGACTACCTGAGTGGCCCCTCGTTGCTCTTCGCCCATGAACTCGACGGTCGCGAAACCGTCCGCGCGGACGACGGAGGCTGGCGTCTGGGCGAGGCCACTACGGAGCCCATCACCGTGC
Source organism: Streptomyces sp. NPDC048254 (assembly GCF_043201895.1). Taxonomy (NCBI): domain Bacteria; kingdom Bacillati; phylum Actinomycetota; class Actinomycetes; order Kitasatosporales; family Streptomycetaceae; genus Streptomyces; species Streptomyces sp. NPDC048254. The sequence goes on along the minus strand of NZ_JBICZJ010000016.1, from coordinate 251,467 downwards.
GTACGAAGGAGAAGACGTCGAGGGCCGGGGAGCGAGTCCGTATTCCCCTGCGCCGAACTGAGCCGCGCCCCTTCCGCGTCACCCTTGTCTTCGAGATCTACGACGGCTCTGCGGGCCTGCGCTACTTCACGCTCGTACGAAACGAGGACCCAGCCCGCGAACTCACCCTCACCCGCTCCACCGTGATCGACCTGCGGCTGCCGGACGAGCCGCACACCCTCCACTACGTCCCGAACATGAAGTGGTTCAGCACCCGGGGGTCGTTGAGCACCGAACCCGTCGGCAGGTCCTGGCCGAAGAAGGCCCTCACCGTGTACGACGCCGGGCACGGCTGGAGCGTGAGTCCCGAGCTCAACTGGAAGACGCAGCGTGGCAACGGCAACTACCCGACCGACTACATGCTGCCGCCGTTCGCCGGCATCAACGCCTGGCACGAGCAGGACACCGTCTCCGTGGACACGCACCCCGAATCGCTGCAACTGACGCTGCTGCCCGGGGAGGAGTTCGAGTACCTCGCGGTGAACCTCACGGTCTTCAAGGGCGACGTCGTCGACGGCAAGATGGCCGACGAACTGCACTTCCGCAAGCGCTTCAAGTACCACCACACCACCACGCTCTTCCACCAGAACGACTGGGACTACCGCGGCGGCCCGGGCCACGAACTGCCCGCCGGCTACTACTACGACACCGTCATCCCGCAGACCAGGCGGGCGGGCCTCGACATGGTGATGCTCGACGACTACTGGAACACCACGCGCGACTCCATCGAACCCAGCGACTCCATGACGAAGTCCATCACCAGCCTGGCCACGCTCTCCAGGACCCTCAAGGACAACGGACTCGGCTTCGGCCTCTGGTTCTCCCTGACGGGAGACGGCCACCTCAAGGGCCGCGACCTCGCCGACCCGGTCCAACTCGCCTACAAGAGAGGCCAGATCGAGACGCTGCTCAACGACTACGGCGTCACCCAGCACATGATCGACCTCACCGAGTACTGGCAGAACGAGCAGACGACCGCCTACTCGCACCCGAGTGACAACGTCTACCGCAAGGCCGTCCTCACCCGGACCATGCTCAACGACCTGGTGACGAAGAACCCTCAGTACCTGCCCAAGCTCACCAGCGAACTCGACATCGCCCCCACCCAGGGAGACCGCAACAACGGCCTGCTGCACATCGCGTACAACGGCTGGAACACCTCCAACGGAGGCATCACCGGAGAGGACCTGTCGCTGCGCACGGCGCTCACCGCGTTCGGACACCTGCCGATGGGCGCCACCTACATGAACGGCGGCAAGATGACCGGCCGCATGGAGGACTACTACTCCTATATGGCCGTCCGGGCGGTCAAGTTCGGCCAGGATCCGGGCGACCCGAGCAAGTGGCCGGAGGCGGCGGTGAAGCTGATGGGCGTCTTCAACGCCTGGCGCAGGCGGCCCGAGGTCACCGCGCTGACGGACGGTCAGTTCCTGCCCGTCCACCTGGGCCAGGGCTGGGACACGACGGAGTGGGACAGCAGCAAGGGCCCGTACGTGTGGATGTGGACGGACGCCCCGTGCCGCACCGCCCTCCTGATCGCGACCGCGGCCGGAACACCCCAGACCACCGTCGACGCGAAGGTGCGCTGGCTGAAGGGCCGTACGACCTATGCCGTCACCGACATCACGATCGATGACGACGGCAGCCAGGCCCACGCCGCGAAGGGGGAGTTCACGGGCGAGCAGCTGCGCACCGAGGGGCTCCGGGTCGACCTTTCCGAGAACACCTCGAAGGGCAAGGCATTTTGGTTGGAGGCGGTGGTGCGGTGAGGCGTGGGGACCAGGGTCGAGCGAAAGTCCAGGAGCAGCAGGATCAGGGCCAGGCCGACGACCACTCCTGGGTAGGGGATCAGGGCGGCGTTGAGCTCGTCGGACATGTCGATGTTCAGGGCGGTCGTGCTGGTGACACTCGATTCGGCGCCGGTGTCGTCCTTCAGGGCGAGGCCCCGGTCGCGGATCTCGGTGACCAGGTCTACGGTGGCCTGCCTGCTGGGGGAGCTGTTCGGCACGACGGAGAGCAGGGCCACGTCGCCGCTCTGGTTGAACACCGCGGGCATACGGCGGCAACGTCGGACATCTTGCCCAGCAGGGTGACCGCGTCCTCCGCCGCGGTCTCGCGCACTCATACCGGCAGGGGCGTCGCTCCCCAGGCTTCGGCCCAGTCGTAGACGAGGGTCTCCGCACCGGCCCGCCAGCGACGAGGAGCCGTGGTGGACAGCCAGTCGAGGGGTTCGACGCCACCGGGTGTCCCGCCGTCCAGCGCGATACTGATGGCTGCGGCAAGGTCGGTGTCCGTGCGGTCTGTGCGGGCGGCGGGGTCCACCGAGACGAACAGGGCGGTACCGGAGCGCGCCACGAGGTCCAGGAACTGCCGGTTGAGATTCCAGTCCGTCTGCGGTGTGCAGGGCACGCAGTCCGCGTCCACGGTGAAGAACCTGTTGTGCTGGGCCAGCCGGAAGGCGAGTGTGTTCACGCCCATGCGCCGGGTCCGCTCCCAGCTGCGGCCCGAGGTGTCGTCACCGGACCGTTGTACCCGCACCAGGCCCGCGGAGAGATGGCCGACCGTATTGCAGCCGATCACCACCGTGTCCCCGGCGGCCTCGGCGATCGTGCGATACAGGCGGACCAGGATCTCGGCGCTCGTCAAGGACCGGTCGGCCAACGACCAGCCTGGCGAGGCGAGTTCGGCCGGGGATCCGGCGGCGAAGCGGCCGAACACGTCGTACGTGGAGAAGTCGTGCTTGATGAGTTCGTACCCCCATCGCCGGAACCGGGTCACGTCCCCGGCGACCGTCTCAAGTGCCACGTCCAGTGACGGGTCGAGGGGGAAACCGGCATCCCTCCGTATGCCGGGCCGGACGGCGGCGGTCTCGGTCCGGGAGAGCAGCGGTCGGAACCACAGGCCCGGCCGGGCACCGGTCTCCGTGATCCGGGTGGCCATGTCCTCCATGTCGTCGAACACGCCCGGCAGCCCGGTGTCCCAGGGGCCGCCGGGCGCGGATCCGCCGCCCTCGGTCCAGCCGTCGTCGATCACGCAGTACGGGCGAACGGGATGCCCGTCGGCGTACTCCACGACCGTCCGCGCGTCCCTCAGTACCGCGTCGGGGCCGAAGCCACGTCCGTAGGCGTAGTACCAGTTGTTGCTGCCCACGACGGGGCCTGTGGAAGGCAGTGGGTCCGGGCTCATGACGGTACTGAGCGCTTCGTGTGCGGCGAACGGTGTCGGGGCCGTAGCGGTCACCACCGTGGCCACGTCCAGTACTCGCTCACCCGACAGCACCGGCAGACCGCCACTGCGCACATCCGCCCAGAGGGTGATGCCGTCCTCGGCGACCGTCCAGGAGCACAGGGCGCCGGCTCTGGTCCGCACCCCCCACCCGGTCGTCGTTCCTCCGGACGCACCGGCGATCAGGACGTACCAGGGCAGCGCGCGATCCGGCTGAAGAGTCCGCCACTGAAGATCGCCGTACCCGCGCTCCCAGGCATCTCCGAGAATCCGTGCGCCTTCGGGTGTGTTGTGCCTCCATCGCAGCACGATCCGCGACAGGCCCTCGGCGCCCGCGCGGGCGCATACCCGCAGGCCGTCGGCCGTCCGCTCGGCGGTGACCTGGGTGCCGCGCACCGTCCAGACACCTTCGGTGGCCGGAGCCGCCGTGTGCGGCCGGGTGTCGTCGGTCATGACGTGGACGGTGTGGGGGAGGCACAACACAGCGGGCTCCTCGGGGTGGTTGCGGTGACGGCGCCGGTCCCGGCGGTCGCCGTCTCGGTCACTGACGCAGGTCAGGCGGGTCTGCTGCCCGCGCTCGGCGCAGCGGGCAGGGTCCGCGGGTGCACGGGAAACAGGTGCCGCACGCCGCCCCCGCACAGGTCGAGGGCGAGTTCGCAGAACATGGCGTTGGCCCAGCCGAACCAGTCCCGGGTGAACCGGCCTGGGTCGTCGACATGGAAGCTCTCGTGCATCAGGCCGGTGCCGGCGGTCGTGGCCGCCAGTGTGTCCAGGGCCTGCGCGGCGGCGTTCGCGTCGCCGGTCAGGCCGGCGGTGGCGATCGCCAGCGGCCAGACGTGACTGTCCGGCGTATGCGTACTGCCGAGGCCGGACGCGTAACGGCCGCTGAAGAACGATGGGTTCGCCGTGGAGAGCGCAAGACGCCTGGTCGCCTGATAGAGCGGGTCCTCCGGTGCGCACCAGCCGCTCAGGGGGAGGCTCAGCAGACTCGGGAGGTTGGCGTCGTCGCCGAGCAGCGCCGTCCCGAGGCCGTCGACCTCGTAGGCCAGGACGGATGCGCCGTCGACCTCGACCACCGCGTGCGCCAGGATTCCGGCGTCAATCTCGCCGGCCAACTTCCGGGACTCGCCGGCGAGTTCCGCGTCGCGGAGGGGGGTCGCGGCCAGTTCGGCCAGCCCGTGCAGGCTCGCCGACGCCAGCGCGTTGGCCGGGACGAGGTAGCCGTGCCGGCAGGGATCGTCGCTCGGCCGGAAGCCCGACCACGTCATACCGGTCCGCCGGACACTGGCTCCGCGTCCGCCCTGGGGAAGGCTGTCAGCGGCGAAGGGGCCGGACGGCCGGACGAACCAGTAGGGCGAGTGCGTGTGGGACTGCTCCGCGCGCCACAGCCGTACGATCGTCCAGGCGGCGCGGTGAAAGGCGTCGTCGAGGTGGTCCTCGCGACCGGTCGCCCGCCGGATCGCGTACGCCAACTGCAATGGCGCGCAGAGGGAGTCGAGTTCGTACTTGCGCTCCCACACCCATGCCCCGGGCGTGGGCCGGTCGACGGGCTCGCCGTGCGCGCCGGTGGGGCCGTCGTTGAAGGCGTTGGCGTACGGGTCCAGCAGGACGCAGCGGATCTGACGGCGCGATACGCCGACCAGGACGTCGCCGACCTCCGGATCCGTGGCCACGGCGAGGTAGGGCCGGACCTGGGCCGTACTGTCACGCAACCACATCGCCGGGATGTCTCCGGTCTTGACGAAGACTTCCGGGGCGTCTGATGGCGGAGTGCCCCAACTCATCGATGTGGTCCACGTGTTGGTCAGGCAACTCTCAACGATGTCCGCTGCCGGGCTGCCCCGCAGTTCGGTGGTCAGTCGTCGTCCGAGTGTCCTCAGCGACTCCGGAGCCGCCCACAGTGTTCCGGATGTTGATCCGGGAAACGTTACCATCGCGCCTCTTGACTCCCTCATGTGGCGTGCGCCACCGTGTGATCGCCAGGGAATGGAAACGTTACCTTGAGCGGGCCGACGACCACCAGACGGTCGGGTCGGCCCCGGTCCAGGTCCTCGCCAACTCCTCGGAGGAAGAAGGTGAGCGCGTGTGACAGCCGCTCCGCACCAAGAGACGCGAACCGCCGTACCGCCCGTGGCCCTGCCGCCCGACCGGGGGAGCCCGGGGCTTCTCGGACGACCCTGGCGACGGCGACGGAAGAGGTCCTCGGACACTCTGGCCGCCTACGTCTTCCTGGCACCGGCTCTCATCGGCTTCACGGCGTTCGTCGTCTATCCACTGATCCGGTCGGCCTACTTCGCGCTGACCAGCTACAACGGCTTGTCGGATCCGAAGTTCATCGGCTTCGACAACTTCCGCAGGATGTTCAGCACCGACCCGTCCTTCTGGCCCTCGGTGCGCGCCACGCTGCTGCTCGTCGTCCTGTATGTGCCGTTGTCGCTGGTCATCGGGCTGGCCCTGGCCGTGTTCTGCAACCAGCGGATGCGGGGTGTCAGCCTGCTGCGCACCCTGTGCTACCTGCCGGTCGTCCTGCCCGTGGTGGCCACGATCACGCTCTGGAAGTTCGTTTTCAACCCCCAAGTCGGCCTGGCCAACCAGGTGTTGAACTGGCTCCACCTGCCCACCAGCGAATGGCTGTCCGGGGCGGACTCGGCCATGCCCTCGATCGTGATCGTCATGCTGTGGAGCGTCGGCTCCACGATGATCATCTTCCTCGCCGCGCTCCAGGCGGTCCCCACCGAGCTCTACGAAGCGGCCAGGCTCGACGGCGCCGGCCCCCGCACGGTGTTCTTCAGGATCACCCTGCCACTGATCAGCCCGATCATGATTCTGCAGGTGGTGCTGCAGATGGTGACGGCCCTTCAGGCGTTCAACCAGCCGAAGATCCTCTCGCCGGACAACCAGGGCGGTCCCGGGTTCAGCACCCGGACGATGATGCTGTCGATCTACAACAACGGCTTCCCCAAACTCGGGCAGGTCTCCCAGTTCGGCTACGCCTCCGCCCAGGTGTGGGTGCTGTTCCTCGTCATCGTCGTCGTGATCGCCGCCACCGCCCGCTTCTCGTCGATTTGGACCTACAGTGACCACGTCTCCTGACGTCACGAGGGCGCCGACGACGGCGCCGACGACAGCCCCGGCAGCCAAGCCGCGCGGCAAGGCCGTACGGACGGCGTCCTGGTACGCCGTCGCGCTGCTGATCAGCTCGGTGATGATCCTGCCCATCCTGTGGATGCTCACCGTCGCGCTGAAGGGCCCCTCGGCGGTCTTCGAGGTCCCGCCTCGACTCCTGCCCCACCAGTTCCACTTCGAGAACTTCGTCAATGGGCCGAAGGTCATCCACTTCCCGCGCCTGCTGCTGAACTCCGTCGTCATCACCGGCCTGTCGGTGATCGGCGGCGTGATGACCTCGATGATGGCCGGATACGCCCTGGCCCGGCTGCGCTTCCCCGGCCGGAAGGTGTGGTTCTACGTCTTCGTCGGCAGCATGCTGCTGCCACCGGTGGTCGGCATCATCCCGCTGTTCCAACTGTTCAAGGACATCGGCTGGTACGACACCTGGCTGCCGCTGATCGTCCCGGCCTTCCTGGGCGGCAATCCGCTCTTCATCTTCCTCGCCCGCCAGTACTTCCTGTCGATCCCGCACTCCATCGACGAAGCGGCCAAGGTCGACGGCGCGGGACACGTCCGCATCTTCGTCAGCGTCATGCTTCCGATCACCAAGCCGGCCTGGATAACGATGTCAATCCTGGCCTTCCAGATGTCCTGGAACGACTACCTCAACCCGCTCATCTACCTGTACTCGTCGCAGAAGTGGCCGCTGAGCGTCGGCATGGCCTCCTTCGTCACCCAGTTCGCCGGCCAGACCCCGGACTGGAACCTCTACATGGCCACCAACCTGCTCTACATGCTCCCGCCACTGGCCGTGTTCTTCGTCGCCCAGCGCTACTTCATCCAAGGCTTGAGCGCCCTGGGCACCGTCAACCAGCGCTGATCCGTACCCCGACCCACCTACGAGCCGTGTACCAGCCAGGTATCAGGAGGCCATGATGAAACGATTGATCCGGCTCGCCGGAGCGTTGCTGACGGCGGGGGGACTGCTCGCGACGGCGGCCTGCGGCGGCTCGTCCGGGAAACAGTCGGACGGCAAGGCCACGGTCACCCTCATGACCTGGGAGTCCGCCGCCACCAACAAGGCCATCGACCAGGCCCTGACCGGCTTCCACGACCCGAACATCACGGTCAAGCGCGTCGACAGCCCCAACGGCAACTACAGCGACAAGCTCGCGGCCCTGACCCAGGCCAAGAAGCTGCCCGACCTGTTCTGGTGCGGCAACGACACCGAGCAGCAGTACACCAGCCAGGGCCTGCTCACCGACTGGGCCTCCCGGCTCTCCGGCTCCAGCGACTTCGGCGCGAGCAGCTTCGTCTCCTCCACCATGAAGAACTGGAAGACCGCCGACGGAAAGATCGGCGGTGTTCCCTCGCTGATCAACACCTACGGCATCTGGTACGACATCGACGCCTTCAAGGCCGCCGGCATCACCGTGCCGGCCGCCGGGTGGACCTGGGACCAGATGTTCGACGCCGCCGCCGAACTGCATGCGAAGGGCGCCAAGTACGGCCTGGTCGCCGACGCGATGACCTCCACGGACGGCCCCTTCTCCCTGAGCACGTACTCGCTGTCCGCGGGGGGCGCGCCCTTCGCCGACTCCATGCACCAGCCCACCAAGGCGACCATCGACGCGACGTACACCGAAGGCGTCCGCAAGGTCGCGGCCGGCATCAAGAGCGGTGCCATCGCACCGCCCGGATACGACATCAGCAACCAGCAGGGGCTGTTCGCCGCCGGACAGATCCCGATGCTGTGGAGCGGCCAGTGGCTGGCCGCCGCCTTCCTCACCGACAAGCCGAAGATCAAGTACGGCTTCGCACCCCTTCCCCAGGTGAACAAGCCGGCCACCCTGTACGACGCCGTGGGCATCTGCACCCCGTCGTACACCCAGAACGCGGACGCCACCTTCAAGGTCCTCAAGTACCTCGACTCCACCGTGTGGACCAAGGTGCTGCCCGACTCCCCGGTGGCCGCCCCGGCCTATCTCTCCGCCCAGAGCACCTACTTCGGCGCCCTCGACAAGGCCGGCCAGACGACCGTCGCGTCCACCGTCAAGGCGGGACTGAACACGTCGTCCACCATCGGCGTGCGCTTCACCACCCAGTGGGCCAGCCAGTCGAACGACCTGATCACCGCCTACTGGCCGGACATCCTCAACGGCAAGAAGCCGCTCTCCGACCTCCAGACGATGACCGACAAGATCAACGACGTGATCAAGAGCAACAGTTAGCCACCCGGGCCGAACGGCGGGCCGGGACCCGAAACGTATCCTGAGGGCGGTCCCGGCCCCCGGCACGCGATGGAAGGTTGGTCTTCGACTCACGTGAGCAGTCGTCCCCCGCACCACCAGAACGCCAGGCCCACGATGCGCGATGTCGCGGAGCGGGCCGGAGTCGCCGTCGTCACCGTCTCCCGCGTCGTCAACGGCATCGGAACGGTTCGTGAGGAGACGGCCGAGCGTGTGATGGCGGCGATCAACGCCATCGGGTACCAGCGCAACGAGATCGCGCGCTCGCTCCGACCCGGGCAGAACTCCATGACCATCGGGCTGCTGCTCGGCGACCTGACCAACCCGTTCTACGCGTCCCTGGCCAAGGCCGCCGTCGAAGTGGCCAACCGGGCCGGCTACGCAGTGCTCCTCAGCACGGCCGACGAGGACCCGGAGGTCGAACGCCGCGCCGTGGGCGAGCTCATCGGACGACGCGTCGCCGGGCTCATCATCGTCCCCGACCAGGGTGACCACGCCTTCCTCAACGAGATCAACGGCCACGACCACGTACCCATCGTCTTCGTCGACCGGCCGGCCACCGGCGCCGAGGCCGACGTCGTCCTCGTCGACAACGAGGACGGCGGACGCAAGGCCACCCAACACCTCATCGACCAGGGCCACCGCCGGATCGCCATCCTCGTCGCCCCCTCCTACTACAGCACCGGCCGACGGCTGCGCGGCTACCGCAAGGCCCTCCGCCGCAGCGGCATCACCCCCGACAACGACCTGGTCGTCACCCTGCGCCGCGGCACCACCGAGGAAGCCTCCGCCGCCACCCACACCCTGCTCACCTCCGAGCAGCCGCCCACCGCGGTCTTCTCCACCACGGGCTTCCTCACCGAGGGTGTCCTGCGGGCCTGTCGTGAGCTCCAGGCCTCCGTTGCGGTCGTCGGCTTCGACGACTTCAAACTGGCCGACATGCTCCCCACCCCGGTCACCGTGGTCACCTCCGACACCGAGGAACTCGGCCGCCGGGCCGCCCACATCCTGCTGGACCGCATCAACGGCGACGACGCCCCCTCCCGCCGCACCGTCCTCCCGGTCCGCCTGATCGCGCGCGGCACGGGAGAGATCGGGCACCCGTAGTCAGTAGAGCGTCCGCCACTTGGCGCGGGGCCACGCGAGCACGGCGTAGATCTGGGCGAATGCCGCCTGCTGGATCGCTTCCGTACCGCCGGCCGCATTGAAGTGCACGAGGCCGGTGGCGGGATCGCGCATCGTGGACCACACCTGGTCGGCGTAGTCGGCCATCGCCTGATGGTACTTGTCCTTCTTGGTCGCGGACTCCAGGAGCAGCAGGTTCTTGAAGAAGATCGAGTTGAAGTACACGGGCTGCGTGAACAGCCGCCTCCGGGTGACGTAGTGGTCGTACGCCGCCTCGGCTATCCGCTCGGCCCGGCGTAGATAGGTGCGGTCCCGGGTGACCTCGTAGAGGAGAACGTTGACGCCGACCGGCACGCCCTGGTTGTAGGACCAGAAGGTCTTCTCGACGGTGCCCTGCAGGTCGAGGTGGTCCCAGAACAGGCCGCCGGGGCTCTGCAGATGTGTGTTCGTCCAGTCGTAGAAACGTCTCGCCCAGCCCAGATAGTCGGCCTCGCCGGTGATCTGATGGAGGCGCAGGGCGAGTTGGGCGCCAGGCATGTTCGAGACGGTGTTGCGGTCCCGGCTCCAGCCGGCCTGGGTCCAGAAGACGCCGCCGGGGGCGGCGTGGCTCGCGTCGGTGTCCCAGCCGGACCTGACCAGGGCGAAGATCTCCTTCGCGCGTGCCAGGGCGGCGGGGTCCCCGGTCTGCAGATGGCGCTGGACCTTCGCCAGGCCGACCCATTCGTTGTCGTCGTAGAACATGTCGCCGCCCGAGCCGTACGGGGCGACGGGGTAGGAGTCGTATCCGGGAAGCCCGGTCGTGCCTCCGCCGGTGTTCCAGAAGTGCTCCTGCGCCGTTGCCCTGTGGGCCAGATCCGACTCGTACGTCGCGTCCACGGCCGTGAGGTCGAGAGCGGCGATGTGCACCTGTGAGAAGGGCCATTCGTACGAGTACGCCTTGTCGTCGTCGGCCGCCGGTACTTGCTCGCGGACCAGCCCGGAACCGTCGTTCGTATCGAAGTGTCTCTCGAGCGCGGAGTACGCGGCGACGGCGCGCGACAACGCCCGGGCCGGGCTGGAGCGTTCCGCTGCGGCCGCCGGTGTGGTGGCCACCGCTGTCATCGCGGCCAGGCCGGAACCGACCATCACTCGCCGAGAGGGATACATGGGCATGGGAGGGCCTCCGGGGATGGGGTGATGGAAACGTTCCCACTGAGCCGTGGGATCGTCAACGCTCCCCGCAGGCATGGGTACTCAAGCCCGACGGCAATCTGGTACGGACCATTGACGCCTGAACCTGGCTGATGGGATGTTCTCGATGGTTACGTTTCCAAGATGCTCCGCCCCCCGACTGGACAACGTTGTCCGGCATGTGAGTTCGTCCGGCCCCGCACGGCGAAACAGGAGACATCGACATGACTGTCCCGTCACCCCTCATGAGACGCCTGAGCGCCGCCCTCACGATGGTGCTTCTGCTGGCCCTCGCCCCGGCTCTGCTGGTGCTCCGCGCCGCACCGCCCGCGCAGGCCCTCGAAAACGGTCTGGCCAGGACGCCCCCGATGGGCTGGAACGACTGGAACGCCTTCGGCTGCAACGTCACCGAGCAGCTGGTCAAGCAGACCGCCGACTACCTCGTCTCCTCCGGTCTGAAAGACGCCGGGTACCAGTACGTCAACATCGACGACTGCTGGATGACCTCGGCCCGCAACTCCGCAGGCCAACTGGTGCCCGACCCGGTCAAGTTCCCCGACGGCATCAGCGGAACCGCCGCCTACGTCCACAGCAAGGGCCTCAAGCTCGGCATCTACGAGAGCGCCGGCACCGCCACCTGCCAGGGCTACCCCGGCAGCCTCGGCCATGAGCAGTCGGACGCCAACAGCTTCGCCGCCTGGGGCGTGGACTACCTCAAGTACGACAACTGCAACCACCAGAACGTGCCCGACCAGCAGCGCTACACCGCCATGCGCGACGCCCTCGCCAACACCGGCCGCCCGATCGTCTACAGCTTGTGCAACTGGGGCCTCGCCGACGTGTGGACGTGGGGCGCGGGGGTCGGCAACAGCTGGCGCACCACCGACGACATCAACGTCAACTTCTCCACGGTGGTGTCGATCTACAAGGCCAACGTCAAGCTCGCCCCGTACGCCAGGCCCGGCGCCTGGAACGACCCCGACATGCTCGAAGTCGGCAACGGCATGTCGTTCACCGAGGACCGTTCCCACTTCAGTCTCTGGTCGGAGATGGCCGCGCCGCTGATCGCCGGGAACGACATGCCCAAGGCCTCCGCCGCCGCCCTCTCCCTCTACGGCAACAAGGACGTCATCGCCGTGGACCAGGACTCCCTGGGCAAGCAGGGCACCGAGATCTCCTCGTCAGGCGGTCTGCACGTGATGACCAAACCCCTCGCGAACGGTGACGTGTCGGTGGTCCTGTTCAACGAGAACTCGAGCGCGGCCACGATCACCACCTCGGCCTCCGCGGTGGGCCTCCCGGCTGCCTCGACGTACCGGATCGACAACCTCTGGACGCACGTGATCAGCAGCACGAGCGGCAGCATCGCGGCCAACGTCCCGGGGCACGGCTCGGTCATGTACCGGGTGTCCGTCGGCAGCGGAACCAGCGTCGGGACGACGCACCCGCTGATCGGCGCCTCCTCCAACCGCTGCCTCGACGCCTACGACGGCCAGACCACGCCCGGCACCAAGATCGAGATCTGGGACTGCGGGGGCGGCACCAACCAGGCCGTGACCCTCACCGCTGCCGGTGAACTGCGCCTCTACGGCGGTACCCAGTGCCTGGACGTCAACGGCAGCGGGACCACCGCCGGCACGAAAGTGCAGCTCTGGACCTGCACCGGTGGCGCCAACCAGCAGTGGCGCTTCAACGGCAACGGCACCATCACCGGCACCCAGTCGGGCCTCTGCCTCGACGTCACGGGCGGCGACCAGGCCTCCGGCAACGTCAACGGCACCGCGCTCGAACTCTGGACCTGCAACGGCGGCGCCAACCAGCAGTGGCGCCTGGGCTGACCGACCTCGACGGAGCTGACATGCAGTCAAAGGTGGCAAGAACACGTGTGCTTGGGACCGGCCTGCTCGCGACCGCGGTGTCCCTGGCACTCCTGATCCCGGTATCCAAAAGCGCCGAAGCAGCGACCACGGCAGTCCAGGCGACCGTCTGCAACAAGTACTGCGACGCGCGGGACCCGGCCCTCAGCGGCCAGGACCGCAAACCCGTCACCGCCACGCTCTTCTCGCGCACGTTCGTGCTGCACCTCGACGACGCCGACGCCATGGGCTGGGCGTCCATAGGCAACGGCAGCCCCGGGGACGAGGTGTGGATGGACCGCTCGTTCGACGGCGGGCGCACCTGGTCCTCGGGCAGCAGGATCGGCGCCACCACGATCCCGGCGGGCCAGACCGGCTGGCGGACCATGATGTACAACGTCGACGACTGGGCGAACCACGGCGTCGGCGCCCTGCGCGCCTGCGGCAAGGCCGCCGACCGCACCGACATCGTCTGCACGCCCTGGGCCCGCTCCACCTGGAACGCCGCCGACCGGCGCACCGCGGCGGCCACCGCGCAGATGCAGTTCTACGACTACGGCACCGGCCTGTTCGACACCACCGGCTGGTGGAACTCCGCCAACGCGCTGCACGCCGTCATCGACAACGCCCGGGTGACCGGCATGCAGAGCTACACCTACGCCATCGGCCGCACCTACGACCTGCAGGTCAACGCCCAGGCGGGGCAGTTCCGCAACGACTACATCGACGACACCGGATGGTGGGGCCTGACCTGGATCGCGGCCTACGACCTGACCGGCGACAGCCGCTACCTGGCCACAGCCCGGGCCGACGCGGACTACATGGCCTCCTACTGGGACGGCACCTGCGGCGGCGGGGTGTGGTGGAGCACCGCGAAAACGGTGAAGAACGCCATCCCCAACTCCCTCTACATCGAGCTCAACGCCGCCCTGCACAACCGCATCCCGGGCGATACGGCCTACCTTCAGCGCGCGAAGGCGGACTGGACCTGGTTCCAGGGCACCGGCATGGTCAACTCCGACCAGACGGTGGGCGACGGCATCAGCCTGAGCACCTGCAAGAACGGCAACGCCACCGTGTGGTCGTACAACCAGGGCCAGCTGGTCGGCGGTCTGACCGAGCTGTACAAGGCCACCAGCGACTCCTCCGTACTGACTGCCGCCCGCCGGATCGCCGACGCCAACACCACCTCAAGCAGGCTCAACACCTCGGCGGGCATCCTCAAGGACCCCTGCGAGAGCGGTGACTGCGGTGCCGACGGACCCTCTTTCAAGGGCGCCGACGTACGCGGCCTGGCGAAGCTCAACACGGTCCTGTCCGACCGCCCCTACACGGCGTACCTCAGCAAGCAGGCGGCACAGGCCTACGCGTCCGACCGCAACGCGCTCGACCAGTACGGCGTGCATTGGTACGGCCCACTGGACACGACCGATGCCGCCCGCCAGCAGAGTGCCCTCGATCTGATGAACGCCGCCTCCTGACCCCCACCCAGCCGCCCGCGCGGCAGAGGAGAAGCTCCATGGCCATTCGCCGCAGAGGCTCACCCGTGCACCCCGAGACGCGAATACGGTGCCTGAAGCGGCGGGCGGCCGCCGCAGCCCTCGCCGCCGCCGGCGCGGTCCTCCTGGCGCTCGTGCCGGCAGGACCGGTCTCCGCTCAGACACCCGTCCCTCAGTTAAGGGTCATGCCCCTGGGCGACTCGATCACCTGGGGCGTGGGCAGCGCCACCACGTCGTCGTACCGGACGCCCCTCGCGAGTCTGGTGGCCGGCCAGGCCGCGTACACCGTGCAGTTCGTCGGCTCGGAGAGCTCCGGCACGCTGGCCGACCAGTCCAACGAGGGCCACAGCGGATACGTCATCTCCCAGATCCGCGACGGCGTCGACGGCTGGATGTCCGCGGCCCGCCCCGACGTGGTGATCCTGCACATCGGCATCAACGACCTCGACCGGGGCGTCGACGTCGCGAACGCTCCCGCCCGGCTGACCGACCTGGTCGACCGTATCTACGCCGACCGGCCGGGCACCAGCGTCATCATGCTGGGCCTCATCCCGACCACCCCGGACCTGGGCTCGCAGGTGGCGACGTACAACGCTGCGGCCAAGCAGTTGCAGAGCACCGAGCAGGCCGCCGGGAAGAAGTTCCTCTACGTCGACCCGCCCGCCCTGACCTCCGCCCAGTTCGCCGACGACCTGCACCCGAACGACGCCGGCTACCAGCGCATGGCACAGGCCCTCTCTCCTGCCCTCACCGACGTGTTCGACGCCGGATGGGCCGCCGGAAGGGGGCAGTTGGACGCGGGCACCGAGTCCGGAACCACCGGCAACGTGCGGTGGGCGGACTTCGACGGCGACGGCCGGAGCGACTACGTCCTGCTCAGCTCCAGCGGTGCGGTGTCGGTGTGGCTCAACCGGGGCGGTGACGGCCGCGGCGGCTGGTCGCCACTGGGGCAGGTCGCCTCGGGCCTGACGGCCGACGCGGGCCGGGTCCGTATCGCCGACTTCGACGGCGACGGACGAGCCGACTACATCGTCCTCGGCTCCACCGGCACGGTGACGGTCTACCTCAACCGCGGTGGTGACGGCCACGGCGGCTGGTCCGTCCTCGGTCAGATCGCCACCGTTCAGACCACCGACCCCACCCAGGTGAAGTTCGCCGACATCGACGGCGACGGCCGGACCGACTACGTCCTGCTCAGCTCCACCGGCGCGGTGTCGGCGTGGCTCAACCGGGGCGGTGACGGCCACGGCGGCTGGTCGCCACTGGGCCAGATCGCCTCGGGCCTGACGGCCGACGCCTCCAAGGTGCGCTTCGCGGACCTCGACGGGGACGACCGCGCCGACTACACGTGGCTGAGTTCCACCGGCGCGGTCTCGGCCTACCTCAACCGGGGCGGCGACGGCCGCGGCGGCTGGCTGGGGCTGGGGCAGGTTGCCTCCGGGCTCACGGCTGACGCCACCCGCGTGTCCACGGCCGACTTCACCGGCGACGGCAACGCCGACTACGTCCTCGGGGACAACACCACCAACGCCGCCACCGTCTATGCCTGGCAGGGCGGGGACGGCCACGGCGCCTGGAACGACCTCGGGCGCGTCGCCGGCGGCGCCACCATCGGCTGACCGCTCGCCTGCCCCGCCTTCCTCCCTACTTGCTTCCGTCCAGAATCCGCACGGCACGAGCGGGCCACAGCCCGGGAGCCGTCCCTGGCGACGCCGCCCGGGCCAGGGACGGACCGGAATCCCGATCTGGTCCACGCCGCCGGTCCGTCCTCTCCCCTCACATCTCTGTACCAGGAACAAGGAGAACAATGTGTCCATCTCTGTGACGTGAAGGACGCTGGCCGCCGTGCTGGCGGCTCTGGACATCGGCCTGGGTACCACTTTGGCGGGCACCGGCAGCCAGGCCCAGGCCGCCGTGCCCAGCACCATCCCGCCGACCATCAGCAACAACTCGGGGCGTGGTGACCAGGTCTACGTCTACAACATCGGCACCCTGCTCAGCACCGGCCAGCAGGGCTGGGCCGACGCGAACGGCACGTTCCACGCCTGGCCCGCCGGCGGCAACCCGCCGACCGACGCGCCCGACGCGTCGATCGCGGGACCGGCGAGCGGCCAGACCATGACGCTCCAGATGCCGAAGTTCTCCGGCCGGGTCTACTTCTCCTACGGCCAGAAGCTCGTCTTCAAGCTGACCACCGGCGGACTCGTACAGCCCGCGGTGCAGAACCCGTCCGACCCCAACAGGAACATCCTGTTCAACTGGACCGAGTACACCCTCAACGACTCCGGCCTGTGGATCAACAGCACCCAGGTCGACATGTTCTCCGCACCGTACGCGGTCGGCGTGAAGGCCGGCGACGGCTCTGTGAAGAACACCGGCCACCTGGAGCCCGGCGGCTACAACGGCTTCTTCAGTGCGCTGCGCGGCCAGCCGGGCGGCTGGGCGAACCTCATCCAGACCCGTTCCGACGGCACGGTCCTGCGGGCCCTGGCACCGGGGCACGACATCGAGGCGGGCGCGCTGCCGGCGAATGTGCTGGACGACTACATCAACCGCGTGTGGCAGAAGTACAGCACCTCGACCCTGACGGTCACGCCCTTCGGCGATCAGCCGAACACCAAGTACTACGGACGGGTCTCCGGCAACGTCCTGAACTTCACCAACACCTCCGGCGCTGTCGTCACGACCTTCCAGAAGCCCGACGCCGACAACATCTTCGGCTGCTACAAGCTCCTGGACGGACCGAACGACCTGGTACGCGGCCCGATCTCCCGCACCTGTGCGCAGGCTTCAACCGCTGCGACGCTGCTGCCGAACCCCACCCAGCCCGACACCAGCAGCTCCGGCTTCCACGCGGACGTCGTCACCAACCACTACGCCCGCAAGATCCACGCGCAGATGGCCGGCGGCATGGCGTACGCCTTCGCGTTCGACGACGTGGGCAACCACGAGTCGCTCGTGCACGACGGGGATCCGCAGCCGGCGTACATCACCCTCGACCCCTGCAACTGACCCCGGGATCGCGGGTCCTGTCCGGCGGCGCGCGCGAGAGTGACGGCCTCGCGCAGCCGCTCCGGGTCGGGCACCCCACCCTGCCCCGGCAGGATCGGTACAGGCAGCGGGCGCGCCCCCACGAGCCGGGCCTGCGCCGCGTAGCTGACCCAGCTCGGTACGGGCACGACCACGTCGCCGCCGATGGCGAGCAGCAGCGCGAGCAGCAGCGGCTTGCTGTCCGGGCCCGCCACGACGAGTCCGGGGCCGAGTAGTCGTACGTCGACGCGGTGGGCATCATGCCCTTGTCGCGGTCGCGGGGAGCAAGAACACCGACAGCCGCCGATGCTTCCTCGAATGTGGGAACCAGGGCCGCGGCCACGTCGCCGATGTCGGGGGGCGGGGGCGGCCGACAGGTAGAGGGTGTTGACCAGTTCACAGATGACCAGGGCCTCGGGCACGGTCTTCACAGGTCGAGAACCAGTCGGCGCGAGCGAGAACGGGAGACGCACGGAAATATGACGTCTGCGGCGGCCTGCTCCTGCTCGCTGAGCAAGGTGTCGCGGTGGTCCGGCTTTCCCGCGAGGACAGCGGTCTCACAGGTTCCGCAGGTGCCTTCTCTGCAGGAGGACAGCACGTTCACGCCGGCTTCCTGCAGGACATCGAGGAGGGAGCGGTCCGCCGGAACGCTCAACGTCCGGTCCGAACGGGCCAGTTCCACCGTGAACTCGCTCGCACCTGGTGTGCCGACCCGTTCCTTCGGTGCGAAGCGCTCGACGTGCAAGGCACCACTGGGCCATGAGGCACACGCCTGCTCCACTGCGTCGAGCAGAGGCGCAGGACCGCAGCAGTACACGGCTGTGTCCGTACGCGGGGTGCCCAGCCATGTCCGCAGGTCGATGATGCCGGTCTCGCCCTGCGGGCAGAGCTCGACCTGGCGTGGATGGGCGTGCGCCAGTTGGCCGGCGAACGCCATCGTGGCTCGGCTGCGCCCGCCGTAGACCAGCCTCCAGTCGGCTCCGCGCCGCTCGGCGTCGGCGATCATCGGGAGGATGGGCGTGATGCCGATACCCCCCGCGATGAACAGATATCGGGGCGCGTCGATGAGCACGAAGTGATTCCGCGGGCCGCGTACTTCGACCGTGTCGCCCTCCGCGAGCGTGTCGTGCACGTAGCGGGACCCGCCGCGACCCTCCGCCTCCTTCAGCACGGCGACTTGCAGGGCGGTGTTGTCCGTCACGTCGCCGCACAACGAGTACTGGCGCACCAGGTCCTCGGCCAGAACGAGGTCGATGTGGGCGCCAGGATGCCACCCCGGAAGCCAAGCGGCGTGGTCGTCCTGCCACTGCTTCGTCGGCCGTATCACGGTCGCCGCCGACAGTCCCGCCTCCCGGCAGCCCCTCGTGGACCGCCTGGACAGTCCACGAGGCGTCATGCTGACGCTGCGGATCCCCCGCCCTGCTGACCCGGTATCCCCTACGCCACCGTTACTGCGGCAGGCGTGGCGTCACCTATGCCGGTTGACACGACGGCCGGACAGCGACGCTGATGTGCACCTCTGTCTGGCGTCCGTGATGTTGGCCATGGATGTCACATGGTCTTCTGATCCGTAACGTCGATGCGGAGCATCGCTGACGACGTACGCCACACCGCCCAAAAAACCCACGACGCCCTGCAGTGCCGTATCAGGTGCGGTGTCGGTCATATCTCTTTCGGAGCGGCGGTGAGTAGTACGGGACGTCAGAAGGCCGGGTCCTCCCCCTGCCGGTCATCGTCTACTGACCAGGGTCCGGCGGCAAAGGACGGGCAGGTGGGCAGGGCGGTTCGGCAGCTGCCGCCGAGGCCGGGGGCGATCGCGAACAGGCACGGCCGGTCCACGACGGCAGACGGGTGGGCCGGTTGACATGGCACAATACTTGCAGACGCCTGTTAACCGTTTCCACTGATAGATTGCGTATGCATATTTTTGGGGGCCTTGCCCTCGCGCCCCTCCGAAGGCGGCGTAGCGCAGCGGCAAGGGCGCCGCGGGTGACGCGAAGGCCACGAGCCGTCGTGCACTCATATCCGGAACCTGGTTCCGATTGCAGTCGTGGCAAGGGGAGTCGGGTTGACGGGCGACGAGGGGGACACGGCGCGGCCCCGTCGACTCCTGCGAGCCGACGCGCTGCGCAACGAGGACCGGCTGTTGGAGGCAGCGGCAGCCGCCCTCGCCCGCGAGGGTGCGGGCGCCTCGGTCAAGGACATCGCCCGAGCGGCCGGTGTCGGTGTCGGCGCGCTCGGCGAACTCGACCGCGGCACCGCCGGGGCCGCTGAGCAGCGCCATCCGGACACCGACGAGTGGCCGTCCGCGACCTCGGTCACACCGCCGGCAATCTGCCGGCGGATCCCTTCGGGCCCTGCTCGACCGATTGCCTTGGTTCCGAAGGGCGGTGAGGAATCGGGCCGCCATCACGATCGCTGACGGACGGCGGGTATGAGCCCTCATCGAGAAGCCCGTAGTCGCGCCAGCCCTGTAATCGGGTCGGGTCCCGGTTACAGCTCCGGCCAGGAATTTGTGCCGGTGGTGTGCGGTGCCCGCCGGGCACCGGCGAGAACACGGCGGCGAGCGCCACCACCACCCGCTGGCCGGGGCCTCTCCGCCGCGACGGATGTTCACAGGACGGACCGAGACCCCACGGTCTCGTCGGCACCGGTGATCCCGCCGAGGAGGATGGTCGTCGGCGAGCGACTTCCGCTGCCCCTGGTGACGAGCTGTCGGAGGCACACGTCTCGGTGACATGCGCGGCGAACCCCTTCCAGCTGACGATGT
Organism: Streptomyces sp. NPDC048254; assembly: GCF_043201895.1. Lineage (NCBI taxonomy): Bacteria > Bacillati > Actinomycetota > Actinomycetes > Kitasatosporales > Streptomycetaceae > Streptomyces > Streptomyces sp. NPDC048254. Next base: position 231,396 of record NZ_JBICZJ010000016.1, on the reverse strand, counting down.
GCCCGTGGCGGACGTAACGCGCCGTGGTGTCGTAGGGAGAGACGACTGCCGAGGCGGAGGGCGGTAGCCCGCCGTCGTCGGCGATGCGCCAGCGCAGGCAGCCTGCCGTGTCGCGGGAGTAGTTCTGCACGACGATCTGCCGCAGCGCCTCGGCCTGTGGCCCAGGCCTGCAACCCGGTCCGTGCCGGTGGAGGCATTCGGCACGGCCGACAGCGACCGAAGCGACTGGCCGTCCTGGTGAACGGCGTCGCCGGTGCGCCGGTGGCGACCGGGATGAGCCTTGCGGTCGGGATCGGGGCGACGTTCACGGGCACGGCCGACCGGTTCCGCGTCGGCGGGCGGCCCGAACGGATGCTGGACACAGGGTGTGGTACCGCCGGTATCATCGGTGCCATGTCAGTAGAACCGAAGGCGATGAACCTCCGCTTCCCCGACCCCGAGCAGCGGACCGCGATCGCGGCTGCGGCGCGGCAGGAGGGGGTCAGCATGCAGGAGTACATCCTCTCGGCCGCGTACACCCGGGCGACCGCCGTGGAGCGGCGGTTCCTGGAAGGGTTCAGGGAGTCGATGGCCCGAAGCGGTGCGGCTTTCGCGGCGGAGCTCAGCACGCTGGATCCGGACCCCGAGCAGCGGGCGGCCGAGATCCAGGCACGACAGGAACTGGAAGGGCTGGCGCCGGGGCGGGGAAACGCCGCGTGAGCCGGTCGGCGCCGCACCCGCTCGACGTCACGTTTCTCCTCCATGCTGCCGAACTGCTCGAAGGTGACCCCCAGGTCGACGACCTGGGGCCGCTCTACGCAGCCGTGGCCCGCGTCAACGCGCGCGCGATGGAGCGTGACATCTACGGGTCCCTCCATCTGAAGGCGGCCGCGCTTTTGCAGACTCTGGCGAAACTGCCCTGCCTGGAGCACTCCGGCGAGGCCTTCGCCTGGCACGCCACCGAGGCGTACCTGCTGCTCAACGGGGAACAGCTCGACTATCCGCCCAAGGCGGCCGTCGCACTGGTGCGGGACGCCGTCTCGGGTGCGCTCGGCGTGGCCCGCATCGCCCGGCAGCTCCGGGACTGGGCCGTGGACCAGGAGGGGACCGGGGGAGACTAGGGGGGCCTCTCCTGGATCAGGTCGGCGGACAGCGGCGGTGCTGTGTGGGCAACCCGCTCGCCGGCGCCGATACAGGCGTCCGAGAGCGCTGACGTAGGTCAGCTGAAGATTCCGCGTGGCAGGGTCATGGAGACGAGCCACTTCGGGAGGTCCACCGTCTCGTTGATCTTCAGATCTCCGGCCACGCTGCACAGGGCGTACGCCTCGTGCAGGCTGACCCGCTGGTCCTGGACGAGCCAGTCCACCATCTCCCGTACGGCCGTCTTGGCGTTCTCCATCAGATCGGGCCCGGTGCCGGTGGTCTGGTAGTAGCCCTGCTCCAGCATCTGGGCGGGCATGGCCAGTTGGGTGGGGTCCGCGGCGGGTACGACGGCTCGGGTGGAGGCGATCACGGTGTGCCTGTGCAGGGCGAACCGCAGGGTGACGGACATGAGCGTTTCGACGGCTGTCCCGGTCACCTCGCCGTCGCCCTGCGCCATGTGCCCGTCCCCGGCGGAGAACATGGCTCCCGGCACGTACACGGGCAGCTGTACCCGTGCTCCCTTGACGAGCTGCCGGATGTCGGTGTTGCCGCCCATGCCTCCGCTGACGTCGGGCGGGAAGGTGCGGTACATCCCCCTGCGCAGCGGAGCGACGCCCATGATGCCCTTTCATCACTCGCGGATCAGTGGAGTACCCAACCTGGCCGGGTCCGCCTCCAGCTCACTGCGCGAACTCCGCCTGGGCCTCCTCCGCCTAGCAGGTGAACCACGCACCGCACACGCACCGCACACGAGTGGCCGTTCGTGACGTTGTCTCTCCAGCGAACCAGGTAACACCTGGTTCACGCCGCTCAGAGGCAGTCTTACATGATCAGAGTCACACCGATCTTCTTGAAGTGTCCCGCATGACAGGGAACTCGGGCGCGGCTGCGGCCAGGTAAAGGCGAGGCCGCATCCAGGCGGCCCGTTCTCGGAAGGACTCCGCATGCGGGTCGGAAAACGGTGGCGTCGGACAACGGTAGCCGTCGCTGCCGCGTTCGGCGTGAGCGCGGCCATAGGAGCCGCTGACATGGCCCACGCGGGGCAGTCGCAGGCCAGCACCGCAACGGATACCCCGGCTTCGGCCGCGCGGATCTCTGATTCGGTCACACTGATCACCGGTGACAAGGTGAGCCTCGACGCCGCGGGCCATGTGGTTCGGGTGGCGGCCGCCAAGGGCCGTGCGGGCATGAACTTCCAGGTGCAGCAGACTCATGGTCACACCTATGTGATGCCGTGGGACGCGGAGGCGCTGGTCAGCCGTGGCACCTTGGACCGGCGGTTGTTCGATGTCGGGGAGCTGGTCGCGGACGGGTACAGCGACGCCAGGCGTGCCGACTTGCCGCTGATCGTGTCGTACGCCGCAGCCGAGCGCTCCGCGGCGCGGCCCCAGGTTCTGTCGCAGGCTCGGGCGGGGCGGAGTCTGCCGAGCATCGGCGGCGATGTCCTGTACGCGCGGAAGTCCGGCGGCAGCGCGCTGTGGGACACCCTCACCGAGCGCGGCGGAGCGTCGGCGGCACGCGGCGCGGCACCGGGGATCGCTCATGTCTGGCTCGACTCGAAGGTCCGGGTGGCGCTGGACCGGAGTGTCCCGCAGATCGGTGCCCCGGCGGCGTGGAAGGCGGGTTATGACGGCAAGGGGGTCAAGGTCGCCGTCCTGGACACCGGTGCGGACGACACCCATCCGGATCTGAAGGACCGTGTCGTCGCGGAGAAGAACTTCAGCGACTCCAAGGACACCGTCGACCGTTTCGGTCACGGCACCCACGTGGCGTCCATCGTGGCAGGCTCCGGCGCGAAGTCGGGTGGCCTGTACAAAGGTGTGGCGCCGGGGGCCGACCTGCTGATCGGGAAGGTACTCGGTGATGACGGCGCCGGAGACTACGCCTCGATCATCGCCGGAATGCAGTGGGCCGTCGGGGAAAGCGCACGTGTCGTCAACATGAGCCTGGGGCAGGACGACAGCCCGGGCATCGACCCCGTCGAGGAGGCGGTGAACACGCTGTCCGAGCAGTCGGGCACCCTGTTCGTCGTCGCTGCCGGCAACTCCGGCCCCGGTGAGGGCACCATCGGCACACCCGGCAGCGCGCAGGCGGCGCTGACCGTGGGAGCGGTCGACAAGCAGGACGTCATCGCGTCCTTCTCCAGTCGTGGACCGACGGCCGACGGCGACCTCAAACCGGACATCACCGCGCCGGGGGTGGACATCGTCGCCGCCAAGGCGGCCCAGGGGGGCATCGGCACTCCGGTCGCCGACGGCTATGTGTCTTTGAGCGGGACCTCCATGGCCACACCGCATGTGACCGGCGCGGCGGCGCTGCTTGCCGAGCAGCACCCGGACTGGACCGGTGCACGTATCAAGGCCCAGCTCACCGCCTCGGCCAAGGCGGCTCCCGATCTGTCGGCGTTCGTGCAGGGCACCGGACGGGTGGACGTGTCCAGGGCCCTGGACCAGAACATCACCACCGGCCCGACCTCGCTCGGGTTCGGCATCCAGCGTTATCCGCACAGCGACGACCAGCCGGTGACCAAGCAGGTCATGTACCACAACAGCGGGGACACCCCGGTGACGCTGGACCTGTCGGTGGAGGCGTTCGGTTCCGACGGCAAGCCTGCCGCCGCCGGTATGTTCACCGTCTCGCCCGCCAGGTTGACCGTGCCGGCGGGAGGAGAGGCGAGCACCTCGGTGACCGTCGACACCCGCGCCGGCTCCGCCGACGGCACCTTCGGCGGTTCCCTGGTGGCAACCACGGCCGACGGAAACACCAGCGTGCGCACCGCGGTCGGCGTACAGCGCGAAGTGCCGTCCTTCGACCTGACCCTCCGTCACCTCGACCTGAAGGGCAGGACCGCCAAAGACGCCATGACCTACGTCTACGGCCTCGACAACAGCCTGCTGGACGGCGTCTCCGGCTCCGACGCGGGTGCCGACGGCACGGTGACGATCAGGCTGCCCAAGGGGCGGTACGGGCTGCAGAGCCAGATCGGCGCGGACCGCAAGAACATCCTGCTGCAGCCGGAGCTCACCCTCGACCATGACACGACAGTGGACCTGGATGCCCGCCGAACGCACCCGGTGGACATCACGGTGCCTGACAAGGCGGCGAAGAACAACGACGCCGTAATCTTCTACCGCAACACTGCCGGGACCGTGCCGCAGCACACCACGTTCGGGTACGACGACTACCGCGGCGTCCGCGTGGGCATGCTGGGCAAGCCGGTCCCGGCCGCCAAGGCCACCGCCTACTACACCGGCACCTGGACCGACTCGTCCAGGAAGGGCCACCCCGTCAACTACCGGCTCGGCTGGCCGCGCACCGGTGACCTGTCGGGCTTCACCGCACACCTCACCGCGCGGCAGCTGGTCAGGGTTCCCGTGACCATCGGCTCCCCCGCGCCCGGCAAGAAGGCCACCGTGTCCGTGAGTCCACTGCTGCCCGACGGCAACTGGTACGACGGAGCCCCCGACGATGTGAAACTGCCTGAGACCGCCACCGACTACTTCCTGCCCAACGACCTCAAGTGGCACTACACCGTCTACCAGACCACCGGTGACGCCTCGGAGACGACCGAGGCGGAGTTCGAGTCCAAGCCGCTGTCCTTCGCCGCTCACCGAAACCACAGCCTTCGGTTCGACGTGGGTGTCTTCGGGCCGTCGCTGCCCGCCGGCAGCCCCTGGCCGGGCGCCGGCCAGCCTGTCGGAGCCGGTGCCACCCGTGCCGGTGACACCCTGCGCGCGTATCTGCCCCTGTTCGGTGACGCCGCCGACCACCTGGGCACCTCCGAGTACACCAAGGCCCGCAGCACCCTGTCGGCGGACGGCAGGCAGATCTTCGCCACGGACACTCCCCTCGTCGGCTCCGCGTATGCCCTGCCCGCGAAGAGCGCCCTGTACCACCTGACCACCGACGTCACACGCGCCCGCGGGGTGTCCGCCGTGTCCACCCGCGTCACCGCGGAATGGACCTTCCACTCGGCGCACGTCGACGGGGACGCGTCCGCACGTCTGCCACTGTCGGTGGTCCGTTTCTCGCCGCAGCTGGCCGCGGACAGCAGTGCCAAGGCGGGCAGGGTCTTCACCGTGCCGTTCACGGTCCAGGGAGCGGCTACCGCCAGGACCCTCGGACACCTGGACTTCCACGTCTCCTACGACCACGGCAGGACCTGGCACGCGGTCACGTCCCGAAACGGTGCGCTGAGCCTGCGGCACCCGGCGGCGGCCGGCACGGTCTCCCTGCGGGCCCATCTGGTCGATGCGCACGGCAACACCCTGACCCAGACGATCTACGACGCCTATCGCACCACCAAGTGAGCGGTGTGATCGGCATCACAGGAACCCGTTCTCCGTCGCGAACAGGTCATTACGAAGGCCACCACACGGAGCGCCTCCGGCAGACCAGGGCTTCCGAGCGGTGACGGACGACTACACGAAGAGGAACACTGTGCGGACCCACCCCCTCCTCATGGCCATCACCGAGCAACGCATTCCCCCGGTGGCGCTGAACGCCGTCACCGTGTTCGTCGTCGCGGTCATCGTGATCGGTGGCGTTGTCCTGGTGCGACGACGCCGGCGATAAGGCGATCGGCGCGGGGCGGGGGCGCCCCCCCCCCCCGGGGGGGGCGCCCCCCCCCGGCGCGTTGTGCGCAGCCGGCTCCGGCCGAGCACGTGGTCGATGCCGCCTGCATCACCCCGGCCCATGTCCAACGCGCCCAGCAGGTCCACGGGATCACACTGCTCGGCCCGATCGTCGCCGACCACAGCCGCCAGGCCCAGAGCGGCGAGGGCTTCGGGAAGTCCGCGTTCGCGATCGACTGGGACCTACGGCAGGCGACGTGCCCGCGCGGCAAGACCAGCTCCCAGCCGGGGACACTTCCCATCAACGGCCACGAGTAGCTCCAGTTCCGCTTCGCCAAGGCCGACTGCCTGGCCTGCCCGGACCGTCACCCGTGCACCGCCTCGGCCACCCGGCCCCGCTCGATCGCCTTGCTCCCACAGCCGTTGCACGAGATCCAGGTCCGTAACCGCCTCGACCAGCAGACCGAGGAATGGCAACGACGCCATGCCGTCCGCGCCGGCATCGAGGCGACGCTCTCCCAGACCGTCCGGAGCAACGGCCTACGCCGCACCCGCTACCGAGGACTCGCCAAGACGCATGTTCCACACGTACTCACCGCCATGGCCTGCAACCTCACCCGCACTGCCGACTGGATCGCCGAAACACCCCGAGGGCGTACACGATCAAGCCGATTCCACACTCTCTGCACTGCAGCCGCCGGACAACCCCTGAAGATCACCAACAGAGTCACGGCATTGGCCCTGGAAGGGCGGTGGCGTACTCCGATGGCGGTTCCGAGTGTTCAAACAGGCCCACCCCAGATGGCGACATACAGATGCATTTCTCATTCATCCTGATCCTCACACCAAGCCGTACTCTGACTCCATGGCGATGGAACAGACCCACGATTCCGAACAGTGCAGGGCGGTAGACGGCGGCATCACACGTGTCTTCGAAGTGCTCGGAAAGCGCTGGAACGGGCCGATCCTGTCCGTCCTGATGGGGCAGCCGGCCCACTTCGCCAGCCTGCGCCGGGCCATCCCCGGCATCAGCGAGCGCATGCTCTCCGACCGGCTTGCCGAACTCGGCGCCGCAGGACTCGTTGTGCGTGAGGTCGACGAGGGGCCCCCGCTACGGGTCTCCTACGGCCTCACCGAGAAGGGCGCCGCGTTGGAAGTCTCACTCAGAGAACTCGGCGAGTGGGCGAAGCAGCACATGCCGGAAGAGCCGGGCTGCTGACCATCCACGAAGGGCTGCGCGCTCGCTTGTCGGCGGACACAGTTCTCTCCCCAGCCCCGTACAGGCGAACGTCCTCGGCTACCTGGCCGTCGTACGGCGGGGCCAACTGATAGTCAGCCGGCCCCTGCACAGGGCGGTCTGTCCAGGTGGGTGCAGCCCCATGGCGCAGGGGCTCCTGTGCGGCACGCCCTTGACGGACCGTTGCCCCACAGGAGAGGTCGGGCGGGCGACTCCTGTCCCGAAACTACCGCAAAGCGATCATTTTGGAGCAAAAACGGAGTCAATAATCGCACATAGCGAACGGCCGCCAAGATTGTGCCCGTGTTGTCAACCATGCGATCACCCGATGGAGCCGAATCCGGGAGCGGTGAGTTCTCTCTTACGCGATGGGCATACGGTCTGCACAAGCCCCTACGTGTGGGGGACAGAGCCTGCACAGGGGCGGTGGCATGTTCGTGGACGAGCGAGAGTGGGAATCACGGGCGAAGTGTCGCACTGTCGACCCTGAGGAGTTGTTCGTCGAAGGTGCGGCCCAGAAACGTGCGAAGGCCGTGTGCGGAGGTTGCCCGGTCAGTACCGAGTGCCTCGCCTGCGCCCTCGACAATCGTATCGAGCACGGCATCTGGGGAGGCATGACCGAGCGCGAACGCCGTAGCCTGTTGCGGCGGCGCCCGATGGTGACCTCCTGGCGCGTTCTGCTGGAGACCGCCCATACCGAGCACGCCCTGGACCGACCGGTATCGGCTGAGGCCGCCAACCGTGACAGGACGGCTTGAACGCGCCTTTCCGTATCCCTCGCGCGGGCCTGATGGGTTGATTGATCGCTGGGGCGCTGTTCCGGCGCGAACACATGGCGAGTCACCCGTCACGTCACCGCAGGATGGTGAGTGCTTCGGTTCGCGGTGCCCGACTGCGGCCGGACATGCCGCAACCCGGGCGGGTGTGTACGCCGCGCAGCGACCGACAGCGACCGACCGCTCGACATGCCGCGACCGGCGTGCCTGACTGGGCAGCGGAGTGCGCGGTGACGGAGACAATGCCAATTTCCCTGCCGGACAGCAGCGTTGACCATTCGCGACTGTTCTCTGTGGATTGCTTGGGAGGTGCGGTGGTCTCGTACTCGTTGCCGGCCAGGCGCGGCCACGCACCGTCGCGCCCGGAACTCTCCTGGCGGAACAGGACACAGTGGAGCGACTCGAACGGTGTGCCGGAGTCTCGCTGGGGAAAGCCACGGCGTCACCACTGTGAATCAGGGATAAAGTCGGCGCTGGTGTAGTGGGGGTCGGCTGAGGGGACATGGCAGTGGTTGGGGGGACGCGTAAGGACGGTGGTCGGCTTCCGGCACTGTCCGCGCCGCGGTTCGTCGGCCGGGATCGTGAACTGGACACGCTTGGATCGGCGCTCCAACGGGCCCCCGTGGTCGTGCTGATCGAGGGTGAGGCGGGCATCGGCAAGACCCGTCTGCTGCGTGAGTTCCTGGCGTCCCAGGCGGAGCAGGGACGGCATGCCCTGATCGGTGCCTGCCTGGAGTTGCGGGTTCCGTACACCCTCGGAGCGGTGGTGGACGCGGTGCGCGACGGCGTCGACAACGTTGCCGGGTTGGGGCTCAGCGGGCTGGGCGGGGCGCTGAGGCCGTTGTTCCCCGAGTGGGCCGCCGACCTGCCTCCGGCTCCGGAGGCTCTGGAGGACGCCACCGCCGCCCGGCACCGGTTGTTCCGGGCATTCGTCGAGGTCCTCGGCCGACTCGACGTCGCGGTCCTCGCGCTGGAGGACGTCCACTGGGCCGACGAGGCAACCCTTGAGTTCCTGCTGTTCCTTGTCTCCCGCCGACCGCAGCCGGTAAGCGTGGTCCTGACCTTTCGCCGGAGCGAAGTGCCGTCCGCTTCGCTGCTGCTGCGGCTGTCCTCGCGGCTGCCTCCCGACGCGCATCTGGTCAGACTGACGCCAGGGTCGCTGGATGTGGGTGAGACCGCCTCGTTCGTCTCGTCGATGCTGGCCGGCGAATACGTATCGAACGAGTTCGCGGCCTTTCTGCACGCACGCACCGAGGGCGTACCACTGGCGGTGGAGGAATCGATACGGCTGATGCACGACCGCGCCGATCTGGTCCTCCGGGACGGCGGCTGGGCACGACGACGGCTGGAACGCATCGAGGTACCGCCCACGATCCGCGACGCCATGCTCGAACGCGTCCAGCGGCTTCACGACGACACCCGCACCGTCCTCTACGCGGCGGCAGTGCTCTCCGGCCCGGCCGACTACACGACGCTGCTCGCGGTCACGGGTCTGGCGGAGGAGCGGTTCGCGGCGCAGGCGGCCGAGGCGCTCGCCAGCGGGCTGCTGCGCGAGGACAGATCCGGGCAGTGGTCGTTCCGGCATCCGCTGGCGTCCTATGCCGTCTACGACGCCATCCCGGCCGGCGACCGGCGCGCCATGCACCTGCGGGCGGGCCGGACCATGGAACAGTGGGCGGTGCCCCCCGTGGCGCAGTTGGCGCGGCACTTCCGGCCGGCCGGCGACGTCGAGGCCGCGTGCCGGTACACCGAGGAAGCGGCCGACCTCTGCACCCAGTCCGGCGACGTGGCCACCTCGGCATTGCTGATACACAGCCTGGTCGCCACCGTTGCGCTCCCCGCCGCAGCGTTGGTACGTCTGGTGACGAAAATCCAGTTCCAGGCGCTGTCCGGATCCGACCCGCACTCGCCGATCGTCGAATCGCTGCGTTCGGCTCTCGCAGGGCAGGTCCTCACGCCGGTGGAGCAGGCGTTCGTCCGCTACCAGGTCGGCCGGGCCCTCATGGCGGGAGGTGAGATAGACGCGGGCCGCGGCGAGATCCTCCTCGCGGTGCCTCATCTGCCGCCGGGATCCGCGGAGATGGCGCGTGCCCGCATCCTGCTGGCTCTGCCCCTGGGGAGGAACCCGCGGCCGGTCTCGGAGCACCTGCGGTGGCTGCAGGAGGCGCCGCCGCCGGCGCAGTCGATCGCCTCCCTCGACCGTCTCCACCTGTCGGCCGATCGCGCGTTCGCGCTTCTGTCGCTGGGCGAGGAGGCGGGATGGGCCGCGGCCCGGGAGATCCCGGACGACGTACCGGATCCGCGGGCGGCGTCGATTGTCACGATAGGCCACGCCAATATCGGCGAGGAGGCTGCGCGGTGGGGACGGTACGAGGAGGCCGGTGCCCGACTCGCCAAGGCCAGGACCCTCGCCGAGCGCCACCTGCTCTTGTCCCATCTCAGCAGCATCGCCTCCTCCCGGGCCCACCTGGACTGGTTCACCGGCGCCTGGTCGGGACTCGCCGAGCAGACGACACGCCTGCTCGACGACACCAGCGGCGTACGGCTCAAGGACCGGTGCGAGGCGGCGCTCGTCGCGGGCTTGCTGCAGGCCGCCGCCGGAGACCGGGAAGCGGCCAAGGAGCAGCTGCGTTTCGCCGGACGCGACGATCAGCAGCGCATCGAGGCCGCGGCCGCGCTGGCCCAACTGTGCCTGCACGACGGCGACGTGGAGGAGGCGCTCCGTCTGACCGACGAACTCGCCGAGATCGCTGTCGGGGGCGGTCTGTGGTCCCGTACCGTCGAGTTCGCCCCGGTGCGTATGGCAGCCCTGGCCGCGGCCGGTCGGCTCGGCTGTGCCTCCATGGTGGTGAACGCTTTCGCGGGGGCATTGGGCGACCGGGACGCGCCGGCACCACAGGCGTCTTTGACGTTGTGCCGCGCGATCCTGGCTGAGGCCGACGGCCGCCTCGCGGACGCCGCCACGCTGTTCGACCGCGCGGCCGCCCTATGGGTGACGCTGCCGCGCCCGTACCATGCGCTGCTCGCCAAGGAGCGCTCCGCCCGCTGCCAGCTCGCGGACGGCCGGGATGAGGCCGCGCTGCCCGTGCTGGCGGACCTGGCGCGGGCGCTGACGGAACTCGGCGCCCACAACGACGCCGACCGGATTTTCCGGTTCCTCGCCGGGCGGGGAGGGAACGCCCACACCGTGACGCGCGGCCGGGGGCGTCCCGGCTATGGCAACCGGCTCTCGCCGCGCGAGCTGGAGGTGGCCCGGCTGCTGGTCGAGGGGCTGACCAACCGGCAGATCGCCGACGTTCTGATGGTGTCGGCGCAGACGATCGCCAGCCAGGTGAAGTCGGCGATGCGCAAACTGGATGTGACCTCGCGCACGGCACTCGCGGTCAGGGTCGTCGAGTCGGGCCTCGTCGGCAACCTGACCGCACCGTCCCTGAACGACGAGTGAATTCCGCAAGCCGTGAAACGGACGACGAAAAATCGGGAACCGAACGGCCGGTTTAAATCCCGTATCTGACTGATCGTGCCGGTAGCCGGCGTGATCGCACACTCGGTGCCATGCCTTCCGCTGAACAGCCGACGCACGCGCCGAAAGACGACCAGCCCGAACCGGTACTCCGTCCTCAAGACGAACCGGTGCCGGCCGAAGGGCCGTCCGACGCGGAGGGCGTCACCACCATCCGCAGCGGCAGGGCCGGTGCCGACGACGACGCCGAGTACGAACCGCTCTGACGTGTAAGCCCACGGCGCGAGTCGCCGAGTGCCCCCAGTCCGCTGGAGGGGCTCGGTGTCCTCGTATGCACAGGGAGCCCGAACCTGACGCGCCGCAGACCTGCGGCCCGAACCTGTGCCCACGTTCCATGTCGTTCCTCGCAAGGGAGACTCATAGATGAGGTCAAGCGCAAGAAGGCGCGTCAACAGACGCTGGGGCGCGGTGACCGTCGGCCTGACCGTCTTTGGCATGCTTACGACGTCGACGGCCAACGCCGCCGACCCGGCCCCGCAGACGGCGCCATCGGGTGTCGTGAAGACGAAGAGCCCACAGACTTTTGCCGCCAATGACGACCTGGCGCGGGTCGTCTCCGCGGCCGGCGGATCCGTCCCGGTCACGCTGGTCACCGGCGACACGGTCGACGTCGGTGTCGACGACGACGGCAAGCCGGTGGTCCGCGACACCCACAGCACGCCACGGCCCGACGGACTGCCGGTCGTGTTCCACACCCTCACCCGCCAGGGCAAGGTGTACGCCGTGCCGGACGACGCCCTCGACCTGGTCGGCCAGGGACTGCTCGACTGGTCGCTCTTCGACCTTGAGGAGCTGGTGACGCTCGCCGCGACGGGCAAGAGCGACACGGTGCCGGTGCTCGTCACCTACACCGACACCGCCGCGACCGACACGACACGGAAAGTCGCCGGGGCCTCGGGCGGCAGGGAACTGCCGAGCATCAACGGCCGCTCGCTGAAGATCGCCGACAACGGGCAGTGGTGGCAGGGAGTTCGGGGCAAGACGGCTTCCACGCCGGCCACCGCCCGGTCCGCCGGCTCCCTCACCGGGGTCAAGAAGGTCTGGCTCGACGGCATGTCCCACATCGACCTCGAGCAGTCGGTGCCCCAGATCGGCGCACCCGTCGCCTGGAAACGTGGCTACGACGGCACCGGCGTGAAGGTGGCGGTGCTGGACACCGGTATCGACGCCACCCACCCGGACCTGTCCGCGAGCATCGCCGGGCAGGTCGACTTCACCGGCAGTCCCAACGGTGCCAAGGACGGGCACGGGCACGGCACCCACGTCGCCTCCACGGTCCTGGGCAGCGGCGCAGCCTCCAACGGCCTGCGCAAGGGCGTCGCACCCGGCGCCAAGCTGCTCGTGGGCAAGGTCTGCGACGACCAGGGACAGTGTCCCGACGACGCGATCATCGCGGGCATGGACTGGGCCGCCCACTCGGGGGCCAAGGTCGTCAACATGAGCCTGGGCGGTGAGCCCACCGACGGCACCGACCCCCTGAGCCAGGCGCTCAACGAACTCAGCCGGTCCACCGGAACCCTGTTCGTGGTCGCGGCCGGCAACTCCGGTTTCGTCGCGCAGAAGGTCGTCGCCCCGGGCTCCGCCGACGACGCACTGACGGTGGCGGCCGTCGACAAGAACGACGCGATGGCGACGTTCTCCAACCGCGGACCGCGTATCGGTGACGGCGCCGCCAAGCCCGACATCGCGGCCCCGGGCGTCGCCATCACCGCGGCCCGCGCCGCGGGCACGTCCATGGGTACGCCGGTGGACCAGTACTACACCACCGCCGACGGGACCTCGATGGCCACGCCCCATGTGGCCGGCGCCGCGGCCATCATCGCCCAGCAGCATCCGGAGATGACCGGTCAGCAGATCAAGGCACTGCTGATGGACACCGCCGCCGACCTGGGACATGACCTGTACGCCCAGGGCGCCGGCCTCGTGGACCTCGCGACCGCCACCAACCCGCAGATCATCCCGCGGGGGAACCTGAACTTCGACCGCCTGACCTACCCGCACTCGGCGCAGACGAAGAAGATCACGTACACCAACAGCACCGACAAGGCGACCACGCTGCATCTGACGCTGCCGGTCTCCTTCGGCGACGGCAGCCCGGCCCCGGCAGGACTGTTCACCCTCAGCACAGACACAGTGGTCGTTCCCGCCCACGGGTCCGCCGACGTGTCGGTGACGCTCGACGGCAGGGTACTGGGTACGGCCGGGCCCTACGGCGGCTACAACGGGCTGCTGAGCGCCCGTGACGACTCCGGCGCGATACAGGTCAACTCCAGGATCCACACCTTCGTCGAGGCACAGAAGTTCCCGCTCACCCTGAAGGTCGTTCCCCCGGCGGGCGCCACAGACGTCCACTACGGCGTCGCCACCTTCACGCCGGTCGACGACCAGGTCTACCTGCACTCCGGCCAGACCCTCACACCCGGCGCGGACACCGTGACCGAGCAGCTCTTCCGCGGCGCCTACGCGGCGCAGATACCGGTCACCTGGCGGAACGCGGACGGCGACCTGCAGCAGGCCACACCCATGGCACCGGAGGTGAGCCTCACCAAGGCGAGCACGGTCACGCTGGACCTGCGCAAGGCCCAGCCGCTCACCGTGCAGTACCCGGAGACCACCGAGACCTACAACGCGACCGACGTCATCAACCGGGTCTCGAAGACCGGGGCCTGGACGATGGGCACAACGCTCTCGTTCGACTACAAGGCCGCCGAACCGAACTGGTGGGTGCTGCCCACCGGCAAGGTGAGCCAGGGCACCCTCACTCACGACTTCTACAACGTGGGAACGACTCCCGTCATCACCATGCGCGCCACCGGCGGCGGTTCCTCCTCCATCCTTTCCGCCCGTTACGTGACCCCGGACGCAGCGCTGTCCGAGTCGCAGGGGTGGCTGCGCGACGACGGGGACCCGAGCACCCGCGAAGCCTCGATCCCGGTTCCCCGACTGCCGGTCAAGGGAGACCTGCCGGTGGTGTACGCCGGCTCCGGGTCCGCCGCCGAACTCGCGGACGCTGACGTCCGGGGCAAGCTCGTACTCCTGACGCCGACCGACATCTGTCAGGGCACCTGTGACTACGCCACGCTGCGGGACGAACGGGTGGCCGCCGCTTCCGCCGCCGGTGCCGTCGGCGTGCTGGTCGCGGCACCGGACCTCACCTCGCTGGGCAAGCCCTCGGGGTTCGACCAGTGCCTGGACGGGCCGCAGAGCTGCCCGGCGATCCAGCCGTACGCCGCGCTGCCCATCGTGAGCGTGCCCTACGCCCAGGCCGAAGCCCTGATCAAGCGGATCAAGGCCGACGGGCGCCACGTCCGGATCCGCCTCGGCGGCAACGCCGTGCCGAGGGCGTACACCGCCACCTACCACGAGAACGGACAACTCCAGCAGAACGCCTACCGGCTCGGGAAGGACGACCTCGATCGGGTCGACCTCTCCTTCCACGCGGCACGTCCCGGAGTGGTGCACCAGCTCAGCTGGAAGCAGTCCATCCAGGGCGTCACCGCCTCGTCGCTGGTGTCCCTGCCGCAACCGCCCACCCAGCAGACCATGACCGTTTTCGCCAAGCAAGAGAACAACGCCATCAGCCGGTTCATCGCCTCCTGGGCCGAGACCGGAGCGGACCACTTCCTGACGCACAACCGCCAGGAGATGAACGACATCGTCCTCACCGGCACCGACGAGATCCACTGGAACGCGGGACCGTCCGTACCGGGGGCCGCGCAAGAGGTGCGGACCAAGTCCGGCTTCTCGGTCTCGACCGGACCGTGCTCGGGCTGTCGGCAGGGCGACACCTTCTACCCCACCCTCTTCCTCACGGACAGCGGCGGCGGCCGCCAGGCCCTGATCGGCATCGTCGACGACGAGCTCCTTCAGCACGACTTCAGCGAGCTCCCCTCCTGTGGGACAACTCCCTCCGCCACCGTGCCGAACCTCGACTTCACCTGCGACGTCAACCTGCTGAACGCGTCCGGTGACGCGATCGAGCGTCGCACGGAACACCTCCCCGACGAGGACTGGACGACCCTGTGATGGCACCCGACACCGCCAAGGAGACCGACACGATGAACACTCCAGTGCCGTCGACGCGGCGCCGCAGAGGGGCCCTCCTGCTGCTCGCAGCCGCGGCGATGGTCGCGCTCTCCGGCTGCAAGGGCGGTGACCTCGTCTCGTACGACCTTCCGGCCAAGTCCGCCCGGTACACGTTCGAAACGCAGACCAACGACGTCAAGACGGTGTGGCAGTACACCTCCGCCACGGCGACCAAGGACGACGCCCCGACGCAGAGTCCGTGCATCGGTGAGTCGGTCGGCAGCAACCAGGCGGCGTGCCGCCCGGAGCCGCTGATCTTCCTGCGCTACGACTTCGGCCTGGCCCTCGACAACACCGCCAAAGCCGGAGAGAACCACGAGGTCACCATCGTCGGCTACTACCAGCAACGGCTCACCGACCTGCCCAAGGTGACCTCCCTGAAGGCGGAGACCACCTTCGACGGGGGCAGCACCTGGTACCCGGCGACCACGAAGGCGACCGGGAAGAACACGTTCACCGCGACGATCAAAAACCCCCGGCGGGACCAGGCCGTCCAGGGCGTCGGACTGAGGATCAGCGCGACCGACAGTCAGGGCAACACCGTCAGGCAGACCATTCCCACGGCGTACACGCTGCGCTGACGGCGGCCGCCACCCGCGGCTCGACAGGCAGGGGGCGGGACCGCGTCCCGCCCTCTTGTCGATGCCTGGGCGGGCCGGCCGGGTGTGAGGACCAGGACGGCTTCACGTTGTGGGTGATACGGGTCGCGCTGCACCAGAGCTTCCGCGGCAGGCGCCGCTGCTCCAGGGCAGCCCAGACCTGCTCGCCCAGCGCGCGGATACCCGCATGGGAAAGGTTGACGGCTCGCTGACCGGCGGTGAGCCGGGGGCTTGGCCCAAGGCCGGGTAGTTGGCGTTTCGCCACCACCTGATCAACGTGCCGGCTCGGCTGGCACGTTCGGCCGCCGCCTCACGCTCCATCTGCCCGAACGCCGGCTCAGACGGGACGACTTCACCAAGTTCTTCGACCTCGCGCCCGCGCCACCATCCGCCGTCGAGAAGCCCTGACCACCCCGCCCGCAAGGGCCTGACATCTCCGAGCAGGTGGAAAAGCTGGGCAGCCCAGCGCCCACCCCATGCCCGAATCCGAAGTTCAACCTCGGACCGCCCCCGAACCACCCGAAACGATCACTCCGAAATCAAGCCGGTGGATCCGGGGTGAACCACTCGCGGGAGCTGCGCTGGTGGAGCAGCACCAGCATCGCTGTGCCCAGGACCACACCGATGACGGCCCCCGGGCTTCTTTCCATCACCATCGCGCAGAAGGCGCCGACGACGTACACCGACAGTGTCACGGTGAGAGTGATGCGCAGTACGCCGCGGCCTCGCTGTAGGTAAAAGACCTGGACAACACTGGCCACAGCAGGCAGTAGCGACAGCAGCTGCACGACCACAGACCCGGGGTAGTACTGCAAGGCGATGCCCACCACTGCGATTGCCACAAAGGCCATGAGCACGTAGAGCAGTATGCGCAGCGCCCTGACTGCACTTGGAAGCGCCATCGTGATCTCCTTGGATTCTTGCCGCGAGGCCCACAAGCTTGCATGGTTTAAACGGGCCACACGATGGCAGGGGTTCACTTGAGCTTGGTCTGCTTCGTCCAGCTACTGGCGCGAGGCTCTTTGAGGTTCAGGTCAAAGCGCGCGTCTTGTGGGGTCCGCTCCACGACCAGGCAGCAGGCGAGTTCGAGGAACGCCAGGCCCAGCTCTGCCGCCAGACCCAACTAGCTTGACGGGTCAATTATATTGCTGTTGGATTCTTCGTGCACCCACGATCTCACCACGTTTCCCTTCCCTCACGGGCGCAGAGCGGGCGGCAGCATCCGCAAGCCGCACACGCCGCCGACGTGGGCTCCCAGCGGCGCCGAAGGGTCTCGGCCGCCTTCACGCTTGCGTTTCATCACTTCCCTGGAGTTCACCATGACCGAACAGCTCACGCGCGGGTTCGTCGCCACGGACCGTGATGCCCGATGTCCGTTCGATCCTTCCGAGCGACTCGCGGAGATGGCCCGCCGAGAAGAGCCCACCCGCGTCAGGGTGTTCGAACGGGAACACGGCGAGGTCGAAGTACTGACCTTCCACGGGTACGCCGATGTCCGGGCTCTGTACAACGATCCTCGTCTCGACCACAGCTTCATCCCCGCGCCCGACGGAGCCCTGGAGACAGCGCAGCCGGGATTCTTCCCCCGCTATCACGGGGCGGACCACGCCCGGCTGCGCCGCATGGTCGCGGGTTCCTTCACTCCCAAGCGCGTCGCACAGCTGCGGCCGAGGATCGACAGCATCATCTCCGACCTCCTGGACGAGGTGGAGGAAGCGGGACCTGGCGTCGACCTGGTCACGGCGTACGCCCTGCCCCTGCCCTCCATCGTGATCGGCGAGATTTTGGGTATCCCCAGCGCCGAGCACCGGGACTTCGACCGGATGTGCGCCGGGATCGTCGACCTCTCGCTGCCGCCCGAGGAGGCGTTCAAGAACTTCACCCGGCTCAACGACTATGTCGGCGGCCTGGTGGCCCAGAACCACAACAGCCCGACCGACGGCCTGATCGGCGCGCTGGTGGAGCAGCGGCACGGCGAAGTCAGCGACGAGGAGATCGTCGGTATGGTCAGCGCGCTGGTTCTCGCGGGCCACGAGACATCGGCGTCCACGATCGCACTCAGCACACTGGCGCTGATGCAGCAGCCCGATCAGCTCGCCGTCCTCCTCGACGACGCCAACTCGACCGCCGACGCGGCGGAGGAACTGCTCCGCTACATGAGCGTCGCGGGTGGCTTCCCCCGGATGGCGACCGAGGACGTCACCATCGGCGGACATACCGTGAAGGCCGGCGAGTGGGTCGTCGCCTCCCCGCTGAACGCGAACCGTGACCCCCAGGTCGTCTCCGGCGACCCGAACGTCCTCGACCTGACCCGCGCGCCGATCCAGGTCATGACCTTCGGGTCCGGCATCCACCAGTGCCCGGGCCAGCACCTGGCACGCGCGGAACTGCAGATGGCTTTGACCCCCCTCTTCCGCCGGTTCCCCGGCCTACGTCTCGCCGTGCCGGCCGAGGAACTGTCCTTCCACCGCTTCGGACCGAACGTCTACGCCCTGGACGCGCTGCCCGTCACCTGGTGAGCTCCCGCCCGACACTCCCCCGGGGACCCGAGCCTCCGCCCCGCGGGGCTCCTCACCGTCTCGACTCAAGAAATCTCGGAGATGAGTTCATGATTGTCACGGTTGAAGAAGACAAGTGCGTAGCCGCAGGACAGTGCGTCGTGGCAGCACCCGAGGTCTTCGACCAGCGGGATGACGACGGTGTCGTGATCCTGCTTCAGGAACAGCCGCCCGCCGACGAGTTCGAACGAGTGAGGACGGCCGCGACCATCTGCCCCGCCGCCGCCATCCGGCTGTCGGAGTCGCTGCGCACATGACCGCCGACGTTCTCGTGGTCGGGGCCTCGATCGGCGGACTCACCACCGTGGAGACGCTGCGCGCGCGGGGCTTTCGCGGCACCGTCCAGGTCGTCGGCGCGGAGACCCGGCTGCCCTACGACCGGCCGCCGCTGTCCAAGAAGGTCCTGTCGGGCGCCTGGGGCGAGGAACAGATACGCCTCCGCGGTCCGCAGGAACTGGAAAGGCTCGACGCCGAGTTCCTGCTGGGCCGCCGGGCGGTACACCTCGAGACGGACGCTCACACCGTCCGTCTCGACGACGGGCGCACCCTCGGCTACCGCCGGCTCGTCCTGGCGACGGGGTTGACGCCACGCCCGCTGCCCGGCGCGGACTCCCTGCGCGGAGTGTGGGCCCTGCGCACCTTCGAGGACTGTGCCGGGTTGCGTACCGACCTGCTGACCGCCCGCAGTGTCGCGGTCGTCGGAGCGGGGGTCCTCGGGTGTGAGATCGCCGCGACAGCACGGCAGATGGGCCTGCACGTCTCACTCATCGACCCGTCACCGGCGCCCATGTTCCGTCAGACGGGCGCCACCCTAGGCCAGTTGCTGTACCAGCTCCACACCGAACAGGGCGTGCGGGTGCTCACGGGAAGCCGCGCCACCGGCCTCGTCGACGACAACGGGCGGGTCGTCGGGGTGACCGTCGAGGGCGGTGAGACCATTCCCGCGGACGTCGTCGCGGTGACCATCGGTTCCACTCCCGCGACCGACTGGCTCATCGGCAGCGGACTGGCCCTGGGCGACGGGATCGTCTGTGACGAACGCGGCCGAGCGGCGGCCGACATCCACGCCGTAGGAGACGCGGCCCGCTGGTCCGACGGCACGACCGGCGGCAGCAACCGCCTGGAGAACCGGACCAACGCCGTACACCAGGCCAGGTTCGTAGCAGCAGACATCACCGGCGCCCAGGAAAGCTACCAGCAGATTCCCTACTTCTGGACAGACCAGTACGACATCAGGATGCAGGTGTGCGGGGCTCTCCCGGCCGATGCCGACGTCCGGCTGATCGAGGGCACCCCCGAATCCCGCAAGTTCGTGATGGTCGCCGAGAAGGACGGGCGGCCGGTGGCCGTGGCCGGCTGGAACAGCGCCAAGGCGGTCATGGCCGCCAAGACCGCCTACCTGAGCTGACACCACCGCTTCCCAAGCGCCGTCGCCACGCCATACGGCCCGGACGGCGACGCCCCGCAACGACCGCGGCCCCCTCGGCCCCCGCCGTGCCGGCGGTAGCCATGTGTCCCGTGGTGCCGGACCGCAGTCCGCTCGCCGGGCTCAGGGTGCATCCGCAAGGGCCCAGGGGCTCTCCGGACCACCCGGCATCAGGAGCGACGCGGCTCGGGAGGACACGATCGGTCGATGCCACCGAGGGCCGCCTCGTGGACGGCGGCCAAGTGGCCGCCCGAACAACGGGATCGACGTGACACCAGGTTCACTGCGTGCGAACATCGGCGCGAACGCTGCGACGGCGCCCTCTGACACGTGTGCCAGCCAGGCGCGACACCTTTCCGTTACATCAATCTGACACGAATCTGATCTCCAGCGGTTTCCGTGGGTGTGACTGATCAACTTTGTCCGCACGAGACGAGTTGACGACGAGCCATGTCGGCGACCTCTCGCCCCTCAGGCTGGCACGGAACCGGCAGAGCCCCGCGTGGGCACCTGTCCCGGCGGCGCTGAAGGCGTCCGACATTCGTCCGTGACGGAAAGGCACCATGAGACAACGGAGAACAGCGGCGTTGCTGCTCGGAGTCGGCACCCTGGCGGGAGTGCTCGTCGCGCCGGCCGAGGCCACGACCGAGGCCACGGCCGTTGAACGGGCTCAGACGACGCCCGCCGGAAGCATCGAGAAGTTCACCCTGATCACGGGTGACACGGTCCGCTACCGCCGTACCGGCGACACCGTCGAAGTGATCGGCAGCACTCCCGCCGCACAGCGGCCCCAGATGGCGTTCGGCCGGTACACCGAGAACGGCCACGAGTACGTCATCCCCCAGGACGCGTGGGGGGCGGTGGCGCGCGGGCAGGTGGACAGAGAACTGTTCGACATCACCGCGCTCGTGGCCCAGAAACTCGACGACCGGCACACCGACCGCATCGGTGTGATCGTCACGGGCAAGGCGGGTACCGCACCGAAGGCGGCGGCACCGTCCACCGCGAAGGCCACCCGGACCATGCCGTACCTCGGCGCACGGGCGTGGTCGACGGCGAAGTCGGACGCGGCCTCCCTGTGGGCCTCACTGACGAACGAAGAGTCATCGGGCGGGTGGGCCCGGAGTCCGCGAGGCGTACGACGGCACCGAGCGTGAAACTGTCGGTGGCGTCCACCACGGGTTCCTCAGGTGGCGGTCGGCCACGTGCACAGCAGGGTCGCGATCTTCCCGGCGGTGCAGGCGGGGTCGAGGAGCAGGTCCTTGAGGGCGACGGCGTCCTCGCGGGCGGGCTTGACGGTGATGCCGACGGCTTCGAGGTACATGACCCCGGACGCCGCGGCCACGGCCAGATTGGAGCGCTCCAGCCAGCGACACCGGCCCAGCGTGTGCACCAGGGCGGCCGCCCTGGCGTAGGGCCCGCCGTACACGGGCTGCTCGAACAGCTCGGCCCGGTGGCGGGCGACCGCGGAGACGGGGACGCCATAGTCGTCGGGGGCCGGATCGTCGGCTCCGGCGGCCTCGGCGACCTGGAGGATCCAGGGAACGTCGATGTTCAGATCCATCAGGCGGCGCGCACTCCCCGTCCCGACTGCTGCGCTTCCTCGGCCTCGTCGAAGACGTCCTGGTGCTCGGCCAGGAAGCGGGCGGCCGCGTCCACCGCGCGGGCGCGCAGCCCACTGGTGTCGTCCTGTACGAGCCTGGCGAGGTAGTCGCCGATGCTCAGTCCCAGGTCGGCGGCGCGTTTCCGCGCGAGTTCCGCCACGTCCTCGTCCACGCGCGCGCCCAGCTGTGTCTTCGTCATGGCGCCATGGTAACAGTTGTTACCGCATCTCGGTGGGGGCAGTCCGCCGGGCGGTAAATCAGTCGCTGCAGCGTTCGCCGCCCGACGCGCGTTCGACCCTTCCCGCGGATCCGCACGAGGCTGGCTGTTCGGTCTGGACCGCCTGGACACGAACCCCGCGCTGCTGCTGCGGCAGATCGAGACCACGACCAAGGCCTCCGCGGACGAGGACGAGGACGCGGGAACGCTCGGCTTCGTGCAGGCCGGCGCCCTCCTCGCCGACGCCCCCGCGAGTCCGCGGCTGTGCAGCGGCCTGTTCAGGGCACCGGGCCGTCTGAAGGGAGTGAGCGTCGTCGGCACCGTCAAGGACAGCACCGGGCGCACCGGGACGGAACTCGCCTACCGCGGAGGCGTCGGCACCACCAAGGTCATCATCGACCCGAAGACCAGCACCCTCCTCGAACTCGTCGAACCGTGGCGCAGCGAGAAGGACCAGCGCCGGCAGACCTACCTGTCCGTCGGCCTGACCGACACGATCGGCTGAGCAGCCGAGCGGTGGCGATGTCATGACGGCCACCGGTCTGCGCCCCGGCACCGGCGCCGGGGCGCACTTCACCGATCCGGTCCGCCGCGGAACGAGAGGTGGCCGCGTACGGGATCAGCGAGGGCTCAGTAGGACTCCTCGCCCTGCCCCAGTCCGATCCCGGTGCTCCAGGAGCTGAACGTGACGCCCGCCTGGTAGATCTCGGTGTCACCCGGCGCGTAGAAATACGTGCTGCGGCTGGTGTGGTCGGGCATGGCCAGCGTCATGGAGCTCACCTTGAGGGTGTGCTCGGTGGCGTCGGAGACGTTGTAGACCGCGGTCGTGTGCAGCGGGGAGTCGGGCCTGAGCACGAGGGTGCCGCCCCGGCCGTTCACACTGACCGGGACCGGCTTGTCCTCGTCGACGGCGCCCTTGACCGTGATCAGCGGCGTGTCCTTGAGCGTGCAGACGACGCCGTCATGGGCGAGCAGCGTCACGTCGAAACTGCGTCGGCTCAGACCGGCGGTGTAGCCACCGAAGTAGAACGAGACGTCGTCCATGGTGCACGGACGCGGTGTCGCCGCCCTCGCCGGCGCCTGCCGCACGCCGGCGGTGACGGCCTTCGCGCTGTCGCCCATCGTCGCGTTCGCCACCGCCGTGCCGCTCAGCAACGTCGCTGCGACCACTGCCCCGACAGCCACCGCACGGGAATTGAGACGCATGAGGTACCTCCACATCATGTAGGAATGGCCGAGCTGACATGCCCCCGGGGGACTCGCCTGGTCAGAAGGCGCCCAGCCCGTGCGGGACACCGAGACCGGTGGGTCCGTCCCAGCCCGGTCCCGCGGTGCACAGGGCCGAGCTGATGTCGGGGTAGGAAGCGCACTGGTGGTAGACCTCGTTGTTGCCGCTCGTGATGTCCGTGAAGTCGCTCTTCGGCGCCCGGTAGAGACTGCGGGGTCCGTCGACCGCCGAGAGGTGCCCCGCGCGGGCGAACAGCCCGGCCACGTAGGGCGCCGACGCGCTGGTGCCGCCGGCCACGACCCAGTTGTAGGGGTCGTCGCTGCTGGGTGCGTAGGTGTCGTACACGGCCACACCGGTGGCGGGATCGGCGTCCGCGGCGATGTCGGAGGCCGCCCGGCGACCGCCACAGGCGGACGTGGCCGCGGACGGCTGACCGACGGCGGCGGGAAATGCCTGTTCACAGCCGCTTCCCGCGGCCCACCACGCACTGGGCTGCTCCGTGTCGGCGGGCAGGGTCACACCGCCCACGCTGATCACGGACGGCAGGGCGGACGGCCACAGCTGGTGAACGCCGCTGTTGAAACCCGCATCGCCCGTGGACGCGGTGATGGCCACACCCTTGTGGTCGAGGGCGCTACGGCGGAAACCGTGCGTGTTCTGGACGTCGGCGCTGTAGCCGTAGCTCAGACTGACCGCCGACGCACCCGCGTCCACGGCGGTGTTCACCGCTCGGGCGAAGTCCGCGGTGGACACGTCGTTGTCGTCCTGCGCGTCCTGCCAGGGGATGGAGACCTCAAGGAGACGGCAGGAGGGGCAGGCGGCGGAGGCCATGTCGAGATCGAGGGCCGTTTCGAGCGCGACCTGCTCCTCCAGATAGCTGCCCTGGGCCCCGGTCTGCGGAGCCGGCTGCTTGCCGCCGTCGTAGTTCATCAGCGTGAGGCAGCCGGAGGCCGTGGTGCACGCCGGCAGCCCGAACGTGCTGCGGTAGACGGCCAGGTCCTGCTCCAGCGTCGGATAGACACCCGCGTCGATGATGGCGATCGTGCGAGTGCTGCGGGAGACGGCGGGCAGCCCGTAGGCCGCCTGCAGGTCGGCCGGGCCGTAACCGGCCGGGGCAGTGGACCGCAGCAGCGTCTTCCCGTCGGCGTCCTCGGTGACGACCTTGGCTTGACATCGAGGGCAGACGTCCCGTGTCCCGTGGTGGTCGAGCAGTGTTCCGGCGATCACCTCCTGGTGCAGCCGGGCGACACTCTCACCGGAGCTCGCCTTCCCCGTCGGCTGGGTGACAGGGGGCTGGGACGGGCCGGAGTCGTCCAGCACCGGGGCCGCCGACGACGGGGCCGTGTTCGCGACCGCCGAGCACACCAGCGCGGTGACCGCCGCGGCCGCGGCAGCCCACCGACGCCCGCGCGACGCCGTTCCCGTCCGTATCCATGTATGACGTCTCACACACACTCGATCCACTCGATGGGTATGCGGCTTGCCATGTGTGAGCATGACGAGCCCTGACCGACTGCAACCGCAGTCGCACGGGCCCATGTTTCACGACGCGTCAATTCCTGTCATCACCGGGGTACTTGGCGCGTTAAGGTGTCGATGCCATCGTGCGGAGACACGACCCGGCCCCGAGGGATCCGGGAGCGGCCGCGCCTTCGAGGCGGACGCGTCGGCGGAAGCACGTGAGAGGCGCCGCGAACGCATCCGGTGAACCTTCCAGCACGATGTCTACGTGAACCACACGTGGGCCCCTCCCACCGCAATGAGGTGCACGGCAGCGAGGAAGGGCAACACCTCCTACGGACTCGTCCGCCGGAAAGGAATCATGAACCCGCCACGCCCGCCCAAACCGGACAGCGGTCTGCCCGTGAGGATCCCGGGCGGCGCCAAACCCGTCAGCCCTCCGTCCGCACCAGGCGGGAACGACAACTCACCCGCCGCGGTACAGCAGGACTCGCCGGATGACACCGGATCCCGTACGGGCATCACCGTGCCGCGTCTCACCCAGTTCTCGTCGCTCGGGTCGCGAGGGGGCATCGGCCGTGCCCCTTCGTCGGCGCCGGCGCCGACGGGGGCGGACACCGGCGTGTTCGCTCCCGACACGGGCCCGGGCGGTCTCGGGAGCAGGGACAACACGGCCACCTCCTCCGACGCGGGCCCCATCGTCACGATCCGACCGGCCGAACACCGTCCCAGCCCCAGCCTCCGGCGAGCGGGGTCGCATGGCGCCCTGTCCGTCGTCGGCGTCGTCGGGCTGCTGGCCGCCGTAAGTGTCCTCATCACCCTGGGTGTGACCGGACGTCACCATGGCGAGCATCGCGACGGCACGTCGAAAGCAGCCGGTTCCCAGGTCTCCGGCATCGCCGGCGCCGACGGGCTCGGACACTTGCCGCACCCCTCGGCAGAACCCACCGGCAACACGGCCGGGAAGCACGGCACGAAGCCCACGAAGCCCAGCTCGTCGCCGGACAGCACAACCGGCAGCACGCCGAGCGGCAAGCCGACGGCACCCGGCGAGCACCCGACAGCTGCCGAGTCCTCCCCGGTGCGATCAACCACTACTCGCCAGCCGCCGGCGCCAGGGGTGAGCGTGTTCAGCCATGCCTCGAACCGCTGCATCGACGTGGTGGGCGGCAAGGCCGTATCAGGTGCACGACTGATGATCTGGGACTGTTCGTCGGCCGACGCGTCGCAGCACTGGGTGTTCCCGTCGAACGGCACCATGCGCGGACTCGGCATGTGCGTACAACTCGCCGACGGCTCGACGGCCGACGGGACCGACCTCGAACTGGCCCCCTGCGACGGCAGCCCCGCACAGCGGTTCACGCTCAACACGAGCCACGATCTGGTCAGCCGCCTCGCGGACAAGTGCGCCGACGTACGCGACCAGGGCACGGCGAACGGAACCCGGCTCCAGCTGTGGTCCTGCGCAGGCAGCGACAACCAGAAGTGGTCCACGTCCTGAGCGGTCTGCTGGACCAAGCGGCACCCTGCCGCTCACGCCTGTCGCTCCGACAGCGGGGGAGGTCTC
This sequence comes from Streptomyces sp. NPDC048254, assembly GCF_043201895.1. Classification (NCBI taxonomy): domain Bacteria; kingdom Bacillati; phylum Actinomycetota; class Actinomycetes; order Kitasatosporales; family Streptomycetaceae; genus Streptomyces; species Streptomyces sp. NPDC048254. The sequence goes on along the minus strand of NZ_JBICZJ010000016.1, from coordinate 205,418 downwards.
GGGCCGCGCCGCACAGCACCGCGCCGGCGGGCACCACGACTCGCGCCGAGCCGGTCGCTTGTGACCGACTTCCTCCAGGTCCCAGCCCTCCGACACCAGCCGCAGCACGTCGACCTCGCGGCTGGTCAGACCGTAGGCGGTCAGACCGTTCGGCACCAGGATCTCGTCCTTGGTCCGGCGCATCTGGTCGATGAGTCTTCCTTGCAGGTCGTGGGGGAAGTCACCATGCCCCTCGTGCACCCCGGCGATGCACTCGCCGAACTTCTCCGGGGTGAAGTCACGCCGCCACAGGATCGCACGGACTCCGTACTCCACAGCCGCCTGGGGGTCGACTTCCCATTCCTGGCCGACGATGACCAGGACACCGGAAGCCGGAAATTTGGCGGACAGCTGTTTCAGGAGGTCAAGAGCCGACACGTTCATCCGTTCGACGGCCACCACCACGACGTGGGTGTCCCCCGTCTCGCCGCCGGTGCGCAGAATCAGACCGGACTGCTGCCTGACGTATGCGGCCAGACTCAGCCTGGTGATGGGATCCGCCGCGTGGACGGCCACGCCGATGGGGCTCAATGTCGTCTCCTGGGTTCGGAGGCGTGAAGTCGGTTCGCGTTGCGGCATGCCCACACGCGATCTCATACTTGTACCGTCAAACACTTGCTTCGGCGTCATGGGTTTGTCAAGTCGGTCTTCGGGTGCGCAAGTACCGCGATGGACGCCTCCGACGCACCCCCTCACGGCCCTGGCATCAACCACCGACAAATCAAGCCGAGTTGGTGACACAGGAGCAGACGGCGGCGCAGCTGTGCAGCCGCGCGGCCTCCGGGTGTGAGAGTAAACCATGACACATGTCGACCGCTTCGCAGCACGGCACGTGCCGCCCTTGGGTCCTGCCACGGCGGCGAGTCCCGAGCCGGCCGGCTGTGGGCCGAAGCTCCCGACGGCCTCGCGCGCCTCAGTTGTCGGCCACGGCCTTGTGCCTATCGTTCAAGCCCGAGCCTTCACAGCGGTCCCACTGCACCCGCCGGCGGCGCCACCGACCACGCGGCCAGAAAGACAGAGGAACAGCCATGAGCGACACCTCCCGCACCTACGACGTCGTCGTGCTCGGGGCAGGTCCCGTCGGCGAGAACGTCGCTGACAGGACCCGTGCCGCGGGACTGAGCACGGTCATCGTGGAAAGGGAACTGCTCGGCGGTGAGTGCTCCTTCTGGGCATGCGAGCCGAGCAAGGCACTGCTGAGGCCGGTACTGGCACGCGCGGACGCCCGACGCGTGCCGGGACTGCGGCACGCGGTCGACGGTCCCCTTGATGTGGCCGCCGTCCTCTCGCACCGCGACGACATGGTCAATCACTGGCATGACGAGGACCAGGTGGAATGGCTGGAATCCGTGTCGGTCGACCTCGTACGGGGCCACGGACGACTCGACGGACCACGCCGCGTCGTGGTGAGCACCCCCGACGGGCAGACGGTCCGCCTCGACGCCCGCGTCGCCGTGGCCGTCTGCACCGGTACCGACACGGCGTTGCCGGACCTTCCCCACCTGGACACCGTGCGCCACTGGACCAACCGGGAGGTGACCGGTGCCGACACGGTACCCGCCCGTCTCGTCGTGGTCGGCGGAGGCGTGGTGGCCGTCGAAATGGCGACCGCCTGGCGTGCTCTCGGTTCCGAGGTGACCATGCTGGTGCGTGGCGAGGGGCTGCTGGTGCGGATGGAACCCTTCGCCGGTGAACTGGTCGCGGACTCCCTGCGCGAGGCCGGTGTCGACCTGCGATTCGGTGCCTCCGTCACCTCCGTCACCCGGCCGAGCGGCCCTGACGGCGACGTGCACGTCGTGCTGTCCGACGGAGGGCGGCTGGAGGCGGACGACATCCTGTTCGCGACCGGCAGGACACCCCGGACCGGTGACATCGGTCTGGAAGCCGTCGGCCTCACTCCGGGCGATTGGCTGACCGTCGACGACACGTTCCAGGTCACCGCCATCGAGGACGGCTGGCTCTACGCGGTCGGCGACGTCAATCACCGAGCTCTGATGACTCATCAGGGCAAGTACCAGGCACGTATCGCAGGTCCGGTCATCGCGGCCCGTGCGAACGGGGAGCCGGTCGACACCGGCCGCTGGGGAAAGCACACCGCGACCGCCGACAGTGCGGCACTGCCTCAGGTGGTCTTCACCGACCCGGAGGTCGCGTCCGTCGGGCTGACCGCGCGCGAGGCCGAACATGCCGGCTTGCGCACCAAAGTGGTGGACAACGACTTCGGCAGCGTGGCCGGTGCGTTCCAGTACGCCGAGGGGTACCAGGGCAGGGCGCGCCTGGTGATCGACCTGGACCGAGGCGTCGTCGTCGGGGCCACCTTCGTGGGGCCCGGCATCGCCGAACTCCTCTACTCGGCAACCGTTGTGATCGTCAGCGAAGTGCCCGTCGACCGGCTGTGGCATGCCGTACCCGCCTTCCCCACCATCAGCGAGATCTGGCTGCGCCTGCTGGAAACCCACCGGGGGTAGGGGCTCGTCCGACGTGCTCAGCGCTGCACGGCCGGGCCGCCGCACGCCTTCGGGGCCGGCTCGGTCGGCGCCCTGTGATCCGTGCGGCCCGGCCGCATCAGGGTGGATCTCGACGACGCATGTGTTCACTCGATTCGTCACATGCATCTCTTCTCGGTGACCACTGCGGCCGGTAGCGGGTGTGGGTCCACGGTCCGAACGGAGAGCTGCGCAACCCCCGATCGGACCTGTGCCTGGACGGCACGCCCCTCACCCTCCAGGACTGCACCGGCGCGGCCGGCCAGCGGTGGACGATTCCCGCCGGCTGATCCAGGCCTCGTGACCGTCGCCGCTGTCGCACTGCGGTGCTCGTCCGAGACCGGGCCGCCTTGGCCGAGAGGTGACCGGAATCAGTGATCGTCAGCCATACGATCATGGGCCTGTCACAGGCTAGGTTGTGGTCGGAGGTGACCATGCTGGAAGTTCTCGGGCTGGACCAGCCTGCCGAGGCGCTGTACATCATCCTGGTCGACAACCCGCCCATGGCCGTCGGGGAGTTGTGCCGCCGCACCGGCATCGAGCCCGATGCCGCGGTCGCCGCCCTGGTCCGGCTGGAGGACGGCGGCCTGATATCGCGGCTGACCGGAAGCCCGCCCCTGTACACCGCACTCCCGCCCGAGCACGCCCTGGAGGTGCTCCTGCTCGCCCGCGAGCGTGACATCCACAAGGTGCGCGCCCTGACCGGACAGTTGACGGAACGGCATCGCGAGGCCCGCCGCAGCCGCGACTCGACCGCGCTGATCGAGGTGGTCACCGGCCGCGACGGGGTCGCACGCTGCGGGCAGCAGTTGTTCAAACGCGCCGAGCGGGAGCTCCGCGGCATCGACGCGCCTCCCTATGCCCAGGCGACGGACGGCGAACGGGTCAGCTCCGCCACCGCCGTGGCCGGACGCGACGTCCGAAGCCGCTTCATCCACGCACGTCACACCCTCAGCATGCCGGGTGTGGTGGCACGGCTGGAGGTCGACATCACCGCGGGCGAGGAGGTCCGGTTCCTGCCCGAGGCCCCGATGAAACTGATCATCGCGGACGACCAGGCGGCGCTGATCCCGTTGCTGGCCACTCCTCAGGTTCTGGACGCGTGCATCCTCGTCCGGCCCTCCGCTCTGCTGGACGCGCTGTCCACCCTCTTCGAGTCGCTGTGGGCGCAGGCACAGCCCTACATGCCCGGAAGACCTGTGCCGATCGGTCCGAACGAGTTCGTCAGCGACGAGGAGCGGCGGATCGTCTCCCTGCTGGCCATGGGTATGTCGGACGAGGCCATCTCCCGCCAGCTGGGAGTCGGCCACCGCACCGTGCAGCGCCGGGTGCAGGCGCTGCTCGGCCGGCTGGGCGCGACAAGCAGGTTCCAGGCGGGGGTGCTCGCCGCCGGCCGTGGCTGGTGGCAGCCGGATCAGGAGCGGGCGGACGGTCCCCTGGCAGCGAGCCGGGGGCGCGCACCGATCAGTCCCTGAACCGGGCCGCGGGTCCGGTCGAGCCCCGGACGACCCGACTCCTGCATGGCTCAAGTAGGCTCTGTCATGGGACAGTTCGCGCACGACGTCGCTGTGGCCGTACCAGGAGCCGGTGAAGTGGCGCGCACCCGGCAGGACGGCGGTGTCCTCGGCTTCGCCGGGCTCGGCAACGGACGCCGGCACCAGCGAGCCCGCCCACGACGCACCCCGAGCGGGTTTCCGCACATGTTTGCCCGGCCTCGGGCGGTACGACGAACGCGGCGGGAGCCTTCTTCGGCGGCGCCGTCACCCGGGTCCGGCGCGCGCTGCGCGGGCAGGAACGACTCCAGCCGGGGGCGGAGCCCGGCGTCGTTCGGCACAGACATGCTGACCAGCACAGAGATCCAGCCAGGACCAGGGGCCGGTCGACGCGGCGGAGTGGCGGTTTGCCGCCGTGTCGTGTTCACGCCCCTGACACATCCCGATGCGCACGGGCCCTCACCCATTGGCATCGCGTCCGCTCAGCGAACGCACAGAATCCCTCATTCCATACGGAACACCCGTCAATCGCGGACCGAGGACACCCTGTCGACGCCTCAGTTCTGACACTCAGTCACCGTGGTCACAGAAGGCAACTGATTGACACGGGAAATACACAACCCGCTAATTGGCCCCCGGTGAACACACCAGAAGTTCACCGTCGCCCGAGAGCCGTGTACGGGTCGACCCCTGCACAAAACGCACGGGAGTCACACGTTGCGCACACCAGCGAGAACCAAGTTCCGTCCCAGACGACCGATATCCACCGGCCTGGCCGTCCTCGGCGCCACCGCCATGGCGCTGCTCGGCCTCCAGGCACCGGCGTCGGCCGCCGCGCCCGCGACCTCCTCCGCCTCCGCGGACGCCACGAGCGCGCATCCGCTCCTGGAGCCCGCCTGCGACGTCCCCAAACGCAGCCACTTCTCCTGCTTCGCCCTGCGCCGCACCGACGTGAAACCCGTCAAGGGCCTGATGCGCGCGGCCGACACCCCCAACGGCTATGGCGCCACCGACCTCCAGAGCGCCTACAACCTGCCCGCCGACGGCGGCAGCGGGCAGACCGTCGCCATCGTGGACGCCTTCGACGACCCCAACGTCGAGACCGACCTGGCCGTCTACCGCCAGCAGTACGGGCTGCCGGCCTGCACCACGGACAACGGCTGCTTCCACAAGGTCGACCAGCGCGGCGGGACCGACTACCCGGCCCCCGACCCCGGCTGGGCTGGCGAGATCTCGCTCGACGTCGACATGGTCTCCGCGGCCGCGCCCAACGCGCACATCCTGCTCGTCGAGGCGGACGACAACAGCTTCGAGAGCCTGTCGGCCGCGGTCGACGAAGCGGTCGCGCTCGGCGCGAAGTTCGTCTCCAACTCCTACGGCACCGACTACCGCGGCGGGGAGGGCGAGGATCCGTCCGAGACCACCACGCTGGACGCCCACTACAACCACCCCGGCGTGGCGATCACCGCGTCCACCGGCGACTACGCCTACGGCGTCGGCTACCCGGCGGCCTCCCAGTACGTCACCTCGGTCGGCGGCACCACCCTGACCCGTGACGCCTCCACCCCGCGCGGCTGGACCGAATCCGCCTGGAACCTCGCCGGTTCGGGCTGCTCCCAGTACGAGCCCAAGCCCGCGTTCCAGCACGACAGCGGCTGCGACCACCGCGCACTCGCCGACGTCTCCGCCGTCGCCGAGGACGTAGCGGTCTACCAGACCTATGGCAGCGGCGGCTGGTCGGTGTACGGCGGCACCAGCGTCTCCGCGCCCCTCATCGCGTCCGTGTACGCCGCCGCCGGCACCCCCGTCGCCGGCACCTACCCGAACTCCTACCCGTACACGGCGGGCGGCGGGATCAACGACATCACCACCGGTAGCAACGGCAGCTGCACCCCGTCGTACCTGTGCAACGGCACCGACGGCTACGACGGCCCCACCGGCCTCGGCACCCCGGCCGGCCTCTCCGCGTTCCGCAGCGGCCCGCACGGCGTGATCTCCGGCACCGTGACCGACAGCGCCACCGGCAAGGCCGTCGCCGGAGCGACGATCAGCGCGGGAACCAACACCGCCCACACCGGCTCCTCCGGCGCGTACTCCCTGACCGTGCCCACCGGAACGTATGACGTCGGCGTCGAGGCGTTCGGCTACGCCAGCGGCTCCGCGAGCGGAGTCGTCGTCGCCGACGGCGCCACCCTGACCAAGAGCTTCTCCCTCGACCCGGTGCCCAGCCAGACCGTCGCCGGCAAGGTCGCCGACGGCTCCGGCCACGGCTGGCCGCTCTACGCCAAGATCACCGCGGAGGGCGTGCCCGGCTCCGTGTGGACCGACCCGGCCACCGGCTCCTACAGCCTCGACCTGCCCGAGGGCCACGCCTACACCCTGCACGTCGCGACGACCACCACCGGCTACCAGCCCGTCACCAAGAAGATCACCGTCGGCGACTCCGCACAGACCGTTGGCTTCTCGGTCCCCGTCGACTCGTGGGCGACGAGTGCACCCGGATACCAGGTCCACGAGAGCGGCAGCACCGAGCCCTTCGACGCCACCGACGCCCCGCCGGCCGGCTGGAGCGTGGTCAACGCCGACGGCACCACCGGCGGCTGGGAGTTCGACGACCCCTCCAACCGCGGGAACGGCACCGGCGGTGACGGAGGGTTCGCCGTCGCCGACAGCGATCACTTCGGCGGCGAGGCGTCCCAGGACACCTCGCTGATCAGCCCGGTCTACGACTTCACCGGCATGGACAACCCGGAACTGGCCTTCAACACCCAGTACCAGCAGTTCACCAACCAGTCCGCCGAAGTCGACGCCACCACCGACGACGGCAAGACCTGGACCAAGGTCTGGGCCGCGGGATCCTCCATCTTCCCGGGCCAGCGCATCACCGTCCCCCTCGCCGACTTCGCGGGCAGATCCGCGGTACGGCTGCGGTTCCACTTCACCGCGCACTTCGGCTGGTGGTGGTCCGTCGACAACGTCTTCATCGGCAACCGCGACGTCACGACCGCCCCCGGCGCCCTCGTCGTCGGCAACGTGACCGACGCCAACACCGCCACCGGCGTGGTCGGCGCCACCGTCACCAGCCAGGACAAGCCGGCCGAGCAGGTCACCACCGTCGCCACGCCGGACGACCCCAACCTCCCCGACGGCTTCTACTCTCTGTTCTCGACCACTTTCGGCAGCCACTCCTTCACCGCCGCCAAATCCAAGTACACCGCGCTGACCAAGGCGGTGAAGGTCGGCGCCGACAACACCGTCGCCGCCGACTTCGAACTCAAGGCCGGCCAGATCACCGTCACCCCCGCCGCGGTCGACGCCACCGTCGCCTGGGGCGGCTCCAAGTCACAGAAGCTGACCGTCAAGAACACCGGCGGCGCACCGGCCACGGTCCAGATCGGCGAACAGTCCGGCGGCTTCACGCAGCAGGGCAAGGGCGCCCCGCTGCGCACCGTCAAGGGCGACTACACCGCGCTGTCGAGCAAGGCCCACGCGGCGAAGAACACCGCCAAGCCCGCGGCCGTCCCCGCCGACGACGCCTGGCAGGCCGCACCGGACTTCCCCGGCGCACTCATGGACAACGCCGTCGGCACACAGGGCGGCAAGGTCTACTCGGCCTTCGGATTCACCGGAACCAGCGACAGCAAGGACATGTACGTCCTCGACCCGGTCGCCGGCAGCTGGACGAAGCTGGCGAGCGCCTCCGACACCCGCGAGGACCCCGCGCACGGCTTCATCGACGGCAAGTTCTACGCCGTCGGCGGCTGGGGAACCAGCGGCAACCCGGACCCGAAGCTGGAGATCTACGACCCGAATTCCGACAGCTGGACCACCGGCACACCCGCGCCCAAGCCGTACGCAGGCTCCGGCAGCGCCGTCCTGGGCGGCAAGCTCTACATGATCGGCGGCTGCGGCGCCAGCTCCTGCGGCACCACGGACGCCAGCGTCTACGACCCCGACAGCGACACCTGGTCCGCGATCGCCGCCTACCCCGAGCCGATCTCCTGGCAGGCCTGCGGCACCGTCGACGACCTGCTCTACTGCGCCGGGGGCCTCGGCGCGAGCAACAACGACGTCTCCCACACCTACGTCTACGACCCGAACACCGACACCTGGTCCCAGCTCGCGGACATGCCTGCCGCGCAGTGGGGTTCGGCCTACACCGCGGCCAACGGCAAGCTGCTGCTGGCCGGCGGCGTCGCCAACAGCGCCCTCAGCAACCGCAGCCAGGCCTTCGACCCGAAGGCCGGCACCTGGAGCGCGCTGCCCAACCCCAGCGTCCCGACCTACCGCGGCGGTGGCGCACCCGGCTTCTTCAAGGTCGGCGGGGGCGTCGCCCCCTCCACCCCGACCTCGAAGGTCGAACTGCTGCCCGGCTACGACCAGACCGGGTCGGGCGACGTCTCCTGGCTGAACGAGAGCACTCAGCAGTTCACCCTCCAGCCCGGCGCCGGCACGACGGTCACCGTCTCCCTGGACGCCTCGGTACCCGAGGTGACCCAGCCCGGTGCCCTGAACGCGGCCCTGACCGTGGGCACCGACACGCCGTACTCCGTACCGCGCGTCCCGGTCACGCTGCACGTCAACCCGCCCAAGACCTGGGGCAAGATCACCGGCACCGTCCTGGGTGCCACCGCCTCCGGCGGCACCGCGCCGCTGGCCGGGGCGACCGTGCAGATCGACAGCTGGGCCTCCGCCTTCACACTCACCACGGGCGCGAACGGCACGTACGCGCTGTGGCTCGACACCCGTAACAATCCGCTGACCGTCATCGTCGCGAAGGACGGCTACCAGCCGACCGTGGCGACGGTGAAGATCCAGAAGGGAGCGACGGTCACCAGCAACTTCACCCTGAAGCGCAAGTAGCACGAAGAGCAGCGCGCAGGCTCTGTCGGCGGTGTGGCCCACCACACCGCCGACACCCGCGCGGTACCGCCTGAACTCCGTGCCATGGCACGGAGTTCAGGCGGTGTGCGGCCGCTGGATGGTCCGGGCGATCTCCCGTACCTTGTCGGACCAGGGCGTCGGCGACAGCGTGGTGCTGTCGACACGGACGACGGTACGGGTGCCGTGTGCGTACGTCGCCTCACCGTCGGTCGAGCACACGCGATAGTGAACGGTGGCCGAGGTCCTGCCCATCCGTTCCGTCCACAGGTGCACGGCGTATTCACCGAAGGCCGTGATCGGCAGGTCGTAGGTGATGGTGAAGGCCTTGACGACGTTGAAGGCGTCATCTGTGAGGCCACCCGCACGGATCAGCCCCTGATCCCGCCAGAACGCGACCCAGGCCCGCTCGACCAGTACCTGGTAGCGGCTGTTGTGGAGCAAACCCATCTGGTCCAGGTCGTCGAAATGAACAGTCACGGGTATCAGAACGCCGACGTCAACGGTCGGCGTGCTGCTCTGGGCGGTCGCGGTCATCGTGCTTCTCCTCGGTCGTGCAGGTCATCGGCCTCCATCTCGCGAAACGGACCCTCCGGGTGCACGGGTTCGCATCTGTGACACGTGACACTCGGAAGAGTCCGTGAGGAGCTGTGGGCCGTCCACGGCCCGCCCGGCCATGTGACTTCGGGCCGCGGGGCCACCCGGGCCCCGGACGGTCCACCCCCGTCCACGGCGACGCGGTCATCCCGGCCGGCTCGGCGACCGATGGATTCAGGGGGGCGGCCACGAAGCAGACAGCGGCGACGCCGACGGGATCGGGGCCTTCCCAGCCGATCGCACCGCACGCCGGTGGCCACCACGGCGGCGGTCAGCTCGTCCTGCCGCACCGGATGCGGGCGGCGCAAGTACCGCAGGACCGGGTTCGGTTGTCCGTGAAGATCAGCCGAAGGTGACCGAGTCCAGTGCGGCCACGCTGCGCCGCACCGTCTGCGTGTGCCCGAAGAGACCGGGAAGCCCGCCCGTGTGAAGGAACACGGTGCGCTGGCTCGGACGGATGTCGCCGTCGCGCACCGCGGCCATCAGGCCCGCCATGGCCCGCCCGCTGTACGTGGGGTCCAGGACGATGCCCTCCGCTCGCGCGGTCGCGTTCATTGCTTCCATGACGGGCTCGTGCAGCACTCCGTACCCGGGGCCGACCTGGTCGAGGCGGATGCGCAGCGATGCGGCCGTGACGTCACGACCGGTGAGCTCGCTGGAGAGCGCGGCGACGACATCGGCCGGTTCCGCCACCGCCCCGCAGTCGACACCGAGCACGCGGTCCTCACCGAGGGCGCCGATGAGCCCGGCCATGGTGCCGCCGGAGCCGAGCGCCACGACGACATGCTCCACATCGGGCAGCTGCATGCCGATTTCATCGCCTGCCTCGACATATCCTCGCGCGGCCAGCGCACTCGATCCGCCGAAGGGAATCACATAGGGACGCGCACCGCGCTCACGGAGTTGTGCACACACCTCCTCGGCGACGGCGCCCATGGTGCCGGGGTCCGTCTCCCCCGACCAGAAGACGCTCGCGCCGAAGAGGCTGTCGAGCACCAGGTTCCCGGAGCCGGCCGCCGCGCTGTCCGCCGTCCCGGGAAATACCAGAACGACTTTCATGCCCAGACGGGCACCGGCAGCCGCCGTCAGACGGGCGTGATTGCTCTGCGCCGCACCTGTCGTGACCAGTGTGTCCGCTCCGGCGGCGAGGGCGTCGCCGACCGTCCATTCCAGCTTGCGTACCTTGTTCCCCCCTCCGCCGAGCCCGGTCAGATCGTCCCGCTTGACCCAGAGTTCGTCACCGTTCAGGCCGAGCGCGACCGCCAGGCGCGGCATGGGTTCCATCGGTGTGAGCCACGTCGAAAGGGAATGCTTGGTGCTCATGGATTCTCCAACGAAGACAGTCATCCGCGGTGCGACACAGGAGATACGGGAAGCGATGTGCCGTGCCGGACGATTGCAGGACGCGCACGGGCGTCACTCTACTTCCCGGTCAGGGGCATTCGATGCATGGCGTATATACACCAAACCGTACCAAAGGATACATATCCGAGTTTCAGTCCATCAGCGGATGATATACAAAGCTACCGTGCTCCTGAACATGTCTCATGCGAGGAAACATATGCCACGCCGCAAGATCGGAATCACCTACCGGACCATGGCCTCGATCGCGCGGCCCATCGTGTGGGTGCTGTTCAGACGGGACTGGGCGGGTGCACGGCACATTCCCGCGGACGGTGGGTTCATCGCGGCGGTCAACCACAATTCCTATGTCGATCCGTTGGCCTACGGTTACTTCCAGTACACCACCGGACGCCCACCGCGCTTCTTCGCGAAACAGACGCTGTTCAAGGGGACGTTCGGCCGACTCCTGCACGCCATGAAGCACATCCCCGTCGCCCGCGGAGGGGCGGGAGCGCTGGCGGCGCTGGAAGCGGCGGCGACCGCCGTCCGGGCGGGCGAGGGCGTGGTCTTCTACCCGGAGGGCACACTCACCCGTGACCCTGACATGTGGCCGATGAGCGGTAAGACCGGCATCGCACGGGTCGCGCTGGAGACCGGGTGCCCGGTGATACCCGTGGCACAGTGGGGCGCCAACCTTCTGCTGCCACCGTACGGAAAGATGGGCAGGGTCTTTCCCCGTAGAACCCATCAGGTGCTGGTGGGACCTCCCGTGGACCTGTCACGCTTCGCCGGCAGGGAGCCGGGTCCGGAGGTGTGGCGGGAGGCCACGGAGGAGATCATGGCCGCGATAACCTCGCTGCTGAGCGAGATACGCGCAATCCCCGCGCCGACGGCCCCGGTTGCGCCACAGTCACCGGCGAACCCGGACGACGTTCCTGCGGCGATCGCCTGACCCGCGGCGACGCGCCGGCCGGGCACCCAGCCGGCGCTAAGCGTCCTGCACAGAACGCTTCTGCAGCAGCCGGTTGATGGTTCCTCGGGCCACTGAGGTGATGTCGTGCACATCGGTGCGGGTCATCCCGGCCTCCCGCACCGCCCAGGTGATCAGCGGGCCGCGGAGGTCACGGATCCCGGCCCAGGCGCTGAGAAGCTCGCGCGCCATCGTCTGCGCCGTACCCACCCCGCCGGCCGGCAACGGGGCGGGCTGCTCCCAGGCAGGACTGATCTGATGGGCCGTCACCTCGGGAGCCGCGGCCAGCAGAGCACGGTGCCGCGACGCGAGTTCGCCCCGCCAGTGCGCCGCGCCAGGCGTGTCGCCACTGCCGTAGCTCCGGGGTTCCCACTCGTTCTCCTCGGCCTCCGCAGCCCCGACCACCACGGGAACCAGCTGGGCCAGCCCACTGCGGACGTCGATCACAGCCGCCAGCTCCCTAGCGCTCGCGCCCACGGCTCAAGCTCCTGCGCCGCCATGCGGGACCAGTCCTCGGCCAGCCGAGGCGGTACCGCCAGCTTGCACCGAGTGAGCCGTCGCGGGCCGTCCATGAGGTCGAGCCGCACGCCGTGGGCCTGCCAGCTCCCGTTTTCGTCGGCCCACCGCTGCATGCCGATCCGCTGGACGAAATGCAGCCCGCTGCCGCGGGGCTCGGTGGTGATGTCCATGCTGCTTCCGTTCCGGGATGAGAGGGCAGCGGGTATCTGCTCGGCGAGGCCGCCGACTTCGTCGCCGTGACGGCGGGATGTCGTCGCGGCCCATGACAAGAACACCCGGGACACAGGGGAACGAGAGCGGGGCCCGTCGCGCCGCGCCGGGAAACCTCACCGCTCGCACGTGACCTGCGGGGGGACGCCCACCACCCGGCCTCAGGGGCAGGGCGCGCTTCCCGATCTCCCCCGGGTCCCGGTTGTCCGTCTCACCCGTCCGACACACCGCGGCCCAGCTCCCACACCTGGAGCACCGAGGAGGAGTTGATGGCGTACGCGACGCCCGTGATGTCGTCCCGGGCCGCGATGTACTCCTTGCCCTGCCACAGCGGCAGGACAGGTATGTCCTCGGCGACGGTGTCCTGGATCTCGTCCAGGGGCTTACTGGCGTTGAGGCGGTCGGCCTCGCGCCGGGACTCCGGGATCAGCTTGTTCTGGATCCTCGTGTTCGAGTAGGGCGAACCAAGGAAGTTGTGCTTGTCGAGGAAGGGCGCGACGAAGTTGTCGGCATCCGGGAAGTCCGGGAACCAGCCCATGCCCCAGACGTCGTACGCCCCCTTCTGTTCGGCGGGGCGGAAGGTCGCCCAGGGATGGCCCTGGATGGTGACGTCGAAGAGACCGCTGTCATTGAGCTGCTTGCGCAGGGTCTCGAACTCCTGCTTGGTCGCCGAACCGTAGTGGTCGGTCGTGTAGTGCAGCGTCAGCTTCACCGGGGCGGTGATGCCGGCCTGCGTGAGCAGGGCCTTGGCCTTCGCGGTGCTGGGGTCGCCGTACTTGTTGAAGAACGAGTTGATGTGACCGGTGAGAGAGGCGGGGACCAGCGAGTAGAGCGGCTTGGCCTGGGTGTTGTAAACCTTGGCCACCAGTGCGGCGCGGTCGATGACCTGGGCCATGGCCTGGCGGACGGCCTTGGACTCCACGGTGGCCGCCTTGGTGTTGAAGGCCAGGTACCGGATCTCCAGGCCCGACAGCTCGAGGAGGTCGACGTGCTTGTCGGTGCCCGCGTCGAGCTTGGCGATCTGGTCCGGCGAAATGGTGCGGGCCATCACATCGACGTCGCCCTTTTCGATCGCGGCGGCCATGCTGTCGGCGTCCGCGAAGACACGTATCACGACCTTGTCGTTGTTCACGTCCAGGCTGCCCCGGTACTGGGGGTTCCTGGTGTAGGTGACGCTGGCGATCGTGTTGTCCCTGACGACGGCCTTGAAGGTGTACGGGCCGGAGCCGTCCACGTCGAAGCCGTCCCGCAGCTTGTCCCCGGCGTAGTTCTTGGGGTTGACGATACCCGCGACCGGGGTGGTGAGCTTGTAGGGGAACGTGGCGTCGGCCGACTTCAGATGAAAGACGATCTCGCGGTCGCCCTGGGTTTCGATCGTGTCGATCGTGTTCAGCAGGGCGGAGACACCCGTGTCGGCGTTGATGCGCAGGGATCGTTCGATGGAGCTCTTCACGTCGGCGGCGGTGATGGCGTCCCCGTCGGCGAACCGCAGGCCCTCACGGAGCTTGCAGACGTAGCGTTCGCTGCCCTTGTCGGTGAAGGAGCAGCTCTGCGCGGCCTCCGGCACCGGATCGCCGTCGCCCTTGGGCTGGATCATCAGGGTCTGCACCGTCGGACGCAGGAGGTTCCAGGCGCTGGTGTCATACGTGTAGGCGGGGTCAAGTGGCGCCGGCGCGTCCTTGGTGGCGGTGAACTGGTCGGTGGTGGCGACGACAATGGCGCCGCCCTTGCTTCCGGTGTCGGCTCCACCGCACCCGGCGAGCGCCGGGGTGAGCAGGCCGGCCACGGCTGACAGCGCCAAAGTCTTGCGGTTCATGCGGAGTTTCTCCAGGGGCGTTCCGACCGTGTACCCGGCATGCATGAGGGGTGCGTCAGGGTGACGGGGGGTGGTGGCGGTGCAGTTGCGACGAGACTAGTCCGCTCTCACAAGTGGGCAGGCAGCCCATGTGAGTCGAGTCCCGATCGCTCAGCGAGACCGGGCGTGGAATCGCCAAGAACCCAATGCCGACAGGACTAGCCACTTGACCGGTCAACGGTATTGAGGAGTTGATCAACTGTCAACGTATCGGACGTCCACTTCGACACCTGTCGTATAGGTATCTCGCTGTCCTTCATATGCACGGATCCGCCGCCTCGTGACGGCACCGCCGGACAACTCGCCCCCAACGGTCAGGAGCGGCGTCGTGATCCTGTGCCATCGTCTCTGCCAGAGGCTCCTGGCCAGGCGGGTGCCCTGTCAGCAGGAGGAGCCGTTGGTACAGACCTCTGCCCCCGGCAGCCGTCTCGGAGCTGCCCTCTCATGGCTTCGCGCACACGACCCGGACCTGGCGGCGACCCGGCGCGCCGGACGCGCCGCCCTGGTGATTCCCAGCCTCTACGCCCTGTGCAGCCAGGTGATCGGCTCGCCCACCGTGGCCACCTTCGCCTCCTTCGCCTCGTTCTCGATGCTGCTGCTCGTGGACTTCAGCGGCCCCATGACCGAGCGCCTGCGCGCACACCTCGGCCTGACCGTCGCCTGGGCCGTCCTCATCTGCCTGGGCACCCTCGTCGCCCACCAGATCTGGCTCGCGGTCGTCGTCACCGTCGTCATCGCATTCCTCGTGCTGTTCTGCGGAGTCGTCAGCTCCGTCCTGGCAGGCGCGTCCACCGCGATGCTCCTGGCCTTCATCCTCCCGGTGGCCACCCCGGTACCGCTGTCCCAGCTCCCGGAACGACTGGCGGGAGCGGGACTGGCGGCGGCGACCGCCATGCTGGCCATCTCCCTGCTGTGGCCCCGGCCGACGAGGGATCCGCTCGGCGCACCGGCCGCCCGTGTGTGCCGGGCCGCCGCGAGACAGCTGTCGGACGAGGCGGATCTGCCGGCCGGAGTGCCACACGCCCCGGGCATCCGCTGCCGCGCCACCGCGATCGAGACCACCGCCGCGGCGGACGACCTGCGCACCGTCTTCAACGCCACCCCTTACCGGCCCACGGGACTGTCCGCGGGCTCACGGGCGCTCGTCCGCCTGGTCGACGAACTGACCTGGCTCAGCCGGATCCTCGCCGACAGCACGCCTCCGGCCGCAGGCCGGCCCTGCGACGTGAGCGCACACCAGGTACGGCGGGCCGCCGCCGCGGTACTGGACGAGGCGGCCGCCCTGCTCGACGCCCCGCGCAGCTCGCCCGCGGCGCTGCGCTCCGCCGCGGACCACCTGCGCGCGGCCCTGGACGACATGGAACGCAGCGCCAGCGTCCGGCTTCCCGTGCACGAGGAAGGCACCGGCACGCCCTCCCGGGCGCATCCCGTGATCGGGTTCCTGGATCTGTCGTTCCACGCGCAGAAGGTGGGGTTCGCGACGCTTCAGATCGCGAGCAACGTGGATCGTGCCGCGGCCGCCGAACGTCGTTCCTGGACCGATCGCCTCCTCGGACGTGAACCCGGAGCCGTCACCGAGCCCCTGGCCTCCGCACACGAACGGGCCGCCGCCCATCTCCGGCCCCAGTCCGTGTGGCTGCACAACAGTCTCCGGGGAGCGCTCGGCCTCGGTATCGCGGTCGCCCTCGTCGATCTGACCAGCGTCGAGCGTTCGTTCTGGGTGCTCCTCGGCACCCTGTCGGTGCTGCGTTCGAACGCCCTCAGCACCGGGCAGAACGCCGTCCGCGCGGTCGCCGGCACCGTCGCGGGGTCGTTGATCGGAGCCCTGCTGCTGAAGCTGATCGGGCATCACGGCGCGCTGCTGTGGGTCCTGCTGCCCTTCGCGGTCCTGCTCGCCGGCACCGCCCCTTCCGTCATCTCCTATGCCGCCGGTCAGGCGTCCTTCACCATCACCCTGGTCGTCCTGTTCAACATCGGCATGATCCCGGACTGGCACATCGTGCTGCTGCGGATCCAGGACATCGCCATCGGCTGCGGCGTGAGCCTGCTGGTGGCCCTGTTCTTCTGGCCCCGCGGCGCGACGGCCGCGGTGAACCGGGCGCTCGCCGACGCGTACACCGACGGCGCCCGCTACCTGACCGGCTCGGTGGCCTACGCGCTGGGCCGGTGCGGCACCGGCCCCGCCCCGTCGGCGGATGCCGCTCTGGAGGAGGGCCGTACGGCAGCCGCGTCGGCGCGGCGTCTCGACGACGCCTTCCGCAACTACCTCGCCGAACGCGGCGCGAAGCCGGTGCCGCTCGCCGACATGAGCACCCTGGTCACGGGCGTGGTGGCGCTGCGGCTGGCCGCGGACTCGGTGCTGAGCCTGTGGCAGTGCACCGAGGAGCGGGACACCGAGGCGGACCGGGTGGTGGCGCGGCTCGTCATCCTGAGCGCGGCCGGTCGGGTGAGCCGCTGGTACGGCGACCTGGCGGACGGTCTGATCCGGGCCGCCGCCATTCCGGATCCACTGCCCCGCAATCCCGTGGCCGAGGACCGGCTGGTGGAGTCCCTGCGCCGTGATCTGACCGACGAGCGCGGTCAGGCCACGGCCACGGCGATCCGCATCATCTGGACGGCCGACCACATCGACACCGCCCGGCGCCTCCAGCCGGGTCTGGTCGAGGCCGCGGCGGCGGACATCGCGTCGTGAGGTCGGCCGGGACCGGTCGTCCTGCGCCGTCGGCCGGGAGTGCACCGCGGCCTGGTCACGGGTGTCCGAGCGGACGGTGAACCATCCCGGTACCGCAGGGATGTCGGCCGGTCCGACTGCCCGATGTCGCTGCGCCGGCCCGGCGGCCGGTCACCGGCGCGGAGCCTGCCGCGTCGGCCTCGGCACGGCACACCGCCGCCGGACGCTCCGTGGAGCTCTGGGGCGCAGGCCCGTCCGGCGCGACGGTCACGCCGCGTCGGACGGTCAGGATCAGCGAAGGAGGTATCAGA
The DNA here is from genome assembly GCF_043201895.1 of Streptomyces sp. NPDC048254. Taxonomy (NCBI): domain Bacteria; kingdom Bacillati; phylum Actinomycetota; class Actinomycetes; order Kitasatosporales; family Streptomycetaceae; genus Streptomyces; species Streptomyces sp. NPDC048254. The sequence goes on along the minus strand of NZ_JBICZJ010000016.1, from coordinate 188,042 downwards.
CCGACGGGCTGGACGCGTCGCCGTGCAGGCCCCGTCGGAGCGCGTCGAGCTGTCCGGCGATCATGCGGCGGCTCACCTCCGCGTCGGGGTTCAGTTCGGACACACCGTGGGAGGCGCCCGGGAAGTGGCGCAGCTCGGTGGGCACCCCCGCGGTGATCAGCCGCTGGGCGTACGCGAAGCCCTCGTCGCGCAGCGGATCGAACTCGGCGAGCGCGATATACGTCGGCGGCAGCCCGGCCAGGTCCTCGGCGCGGGCCGGAGCGGCATAGGGGCTGACATCGTCGCCGCGCTTCGTCTTCGTACCGCCGAGATAGCTGTCCCACATCACCTCCGCATTGCGCCGGTTGAACCCGGGAGTGTCGACGAAGGTGTTCATCGAGGGCGTTTCGAGGCGGTCGTCCAACACCGGCAGACCGAGGTACTGCATCGTCAGCCTCGGTCCGTTGCCGTCTCGTGCGGCCAGAGCCACGGCGGCGGCCAGGTTCGCACCGGCGCTCTCCCCCGCGATGCCGATCCGCTGGGGGTCCACGCCGAGTTCCTCCACGTGCTCGACCATCCATTCGAGAGCGGCGTAGCCGTCCTCCATGCCCGCCGGGAAGGGAGCCTCCGGCGCGACGCGGTAGTCCACAGAGACCACCACGGCGCCCACTTCGGCGGCGATCCGGGTGGTCTGGCTCTCGAAGAAGTCGACAAGGCTCAGGATGAAGGCGCCGCCGTGCAGGAAGAGCAGGCCGGGCAGCTTCCCCTCGTGGCCGGTCGGCGTGTAGACCCGAACGCGGAAGTCCGGAGCACCGTGCAGTCCGGGCACGCTGACGTCCCGGATCTCGACCGGCGTCGGCGGCTCGTAGGGCGGAGCCGGCAGGACCGCGCCGGCCGCCCGACTGCCGGCCACGAAGGGATGCAGGGTGCCTGAGCTTCCGGGGTCAACCGGGGCGGCTTCCGTGGCGAGCGGATCGGTCATGGTGCTGCTCCTGTCGTCAAAACGTGGGGATGGGGCTGTCGGTCAGCTTCCGGACGCGGTGGTGAGGAGATCGGAGCTGTGCTGCGGTCCGGTGAGCCGCGAAGTGTGTGTGAATCAGGTTGTTCCGCGTACGGTGACATCACGACGCGGCACGTGTTTCTGATGTCGTGAGAGTCTGCGGCAGACCGCCGCAGGACTCAGCAATCCTCGGAGAGCGGCTCGTCGGATCCTGCCCGGCTGACCGGAACCCGCAGAAGATCCTAAACACATATTACTTGTTCAGTCAATTAAAGGGCCGTTCGTCGGTATCAGGGGACCTGACTGGCGCCCTCCGTCGCGGACTTGACAGCCACGAGCGATTGCCGGGAGGGGCGGGTGCGCAGACCCGTCAGCGAGATCAGAAGACCGGTAAGGGCGATTCCGGTCCCGACCACCCAGGGCGCCCGTCAGCCGTCGACAGCCCGAGCCCGAGGAGCAGGCCCGCCGAGCGCCGCTCGACGAGCATGAGGCAGTCAGCAGCACCACGATGGCAGCGAAGGACAGCAGCGCACGCGGTGCCGTCCAGCCGACCTGCGGTGCCTGCACGACGGTGAAGACGAGCAGCAGCAGCCTTCCCAGGGCGCGTCCACCCGAGCCCATCGACAGAAGCCGCGCGAGTTGCGCACTCACACAGAGAAAGATATCGTTACAGATAGTAATGACCCTTTTGAGTCGCACGAGCGCCTCGGTGCCACGCGAATCCAAGCTCGAAACCGCGAGCTTGGCTCGGTTCACCAGCGGTGAAGCAACTCGCTCAGCGCGAACCCCAGTTCGCGCCCATGAGCAGAAGGCTCATGGAGGAAGCGCGCCCTCCCCCCACACTCCGCAACTCCGAACTCAGGAATGATTGCAGGGAGATCCGTCATGCCCGAATGTCTCAGCTCGTACTCCCGTCGGAAATTCCTCTCCACGTCGGCCGCCGCGGTTTCCGTGGCGGCCACCGGAGCTGTGGGACTGCAAGCCTGGGACGACTCGGGCAAGCCGGCCTCGGCGAGCGAGAGGCAGAGCATCCGCCCTTTCCGCGTGAACATTCCGGAGCAGGACCTGAGGGACCTGCGCCGGCGGATCATGGCGACACGCTGGCCCGACCGTGAGACCGTCAAGGACCAGTCCCAGGGCGTCCAGCTCGCCACGATGAAGGAACTCACCCAGTACTGGGGGACGAAGTACAACTGGCGGAACATCGAGAACACGCTCAACGCCCTGCCGCAGTACATCACCGAGATCGACGGACTGGACATACATTTCATCCACGTCCGCTCCCGCCACGCGAACGCCCTCCCGATCATCCTGACCCACGGCTGGCCCGGCTCCATCCTGGAGTTCCTGAAGGTCATCGGACCGCTCAGTGACCCCACGGCACACGGAGGCCGCGCCGAGGACGCCTTCCACCTCGTCATCCCCTCGATGCCCGGTTACGGCTTCTCCGAGCGGCCGACGACCACCGGGTGGAACCCCGACCGCATCGCGCGCGCCTGGGCCGTGCTGATGGACCGGCTGGGGTACGACCACTACGTCTCCCAGGGCGGCGACTGGGGCGCCGTGGTCTCGGACAAGATGGCGGTGCAGAAGCCCCCGGGGCTGCTCGGCATCCACGTCAACTTCCCCGCCACCGTGCCCCCGGACATCGCGCAGAGGCTTCAATGCGGCTACTCCGCGCCGGCCGGTCTGGACCCCGACGAGCTGGCCGCGTACAACAAGCTCGCCACCTTCTACAAGACCGGCTCCGGCTACTCGGCCATGATGGTCACCCGGCCCCAGACCGAGGGATACGGGCTGACGGACTCCCCCGCCGGACTGGCCGCCTGGATGTACGACAAGTTCGCGGCATGGACGTACAGCGGCGGCCACCCCGAACGCGTACTGACCAAGGACGAGATGCTCAACGACATCACCCTCTACTGGGTGACGAACACCGCGGTCTCCTCGTCCCGGCTCTACTGGGAGAACAACGCCAACAACTTCAACGCCGTGTCGGTGTCTCTCCCTGCCGCCATCACGGTCTTCCCCGGCGAGATCTACCAGGCCCCGCGCAGCTGGGCGTCACGCGCCTACCACGACCTCTTCTACTACCACAAGGCCAGCAGCGGCGGTCACTTCGCGGCCTGGGAGGTCCCAGGCATCTTCACGCAGGAACTCCGGGCCGCGTTCTCGTCTCTGCGTCCGCAGAAAACTGCAGGAAAGTAGGCGAACCGCCCGAAGACTTGGGCACGCGTCACCCGCCGGCGCGACAGCGGCCGTCGGGTGACGCATCCTCTCGCCCGCCTGAGCGATGGCCGGCTCCGGGGCTGACCCAGACGTCACCCAGCGGGACGACCGACCATCCATGGAAACGGATCGACGTCCCGGCTCCGGTCGTCGGGCCGGAGCCGGGAGGCGGTGTCCTACTTGGCGGTCAGGAACTCGTCCTCGGACAGGGGACGGTTCACGATCCGGATGTCACCGACGTTGCCGTGGAAGACCACGTCAACGGCGCCCGCGTACTCGTGACCGCCCACCAGCCAGGGCAGCCCGAGCGAGGTGAGCCCGACGGACAGGCGCTTCGGGTTGTCGACGACCGGCGCGCCCTCGACGTACAGCTTCGTGAACCGGCCGTCGTTGACCACGGCCAGATGCCACCACTTGAGCTCCACCAGGCCGTGACCCCAGTTGGTCGTCGGGTAGGTGTCGTTCGTCGGGTAGTGGTTGAACTGCGGCTCACGGCCGTTGTTCGTAATGGCGAACTGGGCCAGCGGCTCATTGGGGTCGGTGTTCTTGCCGTGCTTGCCGGCGGCACCGGCCGAACCACGGCGGCTGAGGAACGACGCGTTGCCGTTCTTTCCGGCGTCCCAGTCCAGCGGCATCCTGACGAACGCCTCGATGGTGTAGCCGGTCTTGAACGTCTCGGCGTTCAGCGGAGCCTTCGCCCCGGTGGTCAGATACGCGCCGTGAACGGGGTTGCGGCCGCCGACGAACTGGAGGCTGGCGTGGCCGGGCTGGTCGGGGTGATGGTCGGCGGACCAGGTCAGCGCGTCGGCCGCGCTGCCCGGGACATTCACCACCGTCAGGTCGTTGCCCTTGCCCGACAGGTCGTGGATCCGCTGGCCCTCGGCGAGTGCCGTGCCGGGGGCACCCTGCCCGTCGAAGCGCCAGTACGCCAGCGTGCCCTTCACCAGTTCCCGTGCCGCGGGGCGGGCCGGACGCACCGGAACGGGGTCGAAGCCGGAGAACCGCTCCTTGAAGTCGATCGGCACCGAGAAGTTGTCGACCGGGCCGCTGACCCGGGCGAGTTCGGCCGCCAGCTCGTTGCGGGACTCCGGGTCCTGGGCCAGGATCCACGGGTTGATCGTCTCGACGTCGATCGTGTTGCGGACCAGGTCGAAGTGGTAGAGCCGGATCATGCCGCCACCGCCGAAGTAGCGGTTCTGGTAGTTGGCGATGTGCATGTGCACGTCGTTGCCGGCGGCGTTCTTCTTGGTGGTACGCCCGGGCGGCCAGTAGTGACCGTTGACGGTCAGGAAGACCTGGTCGTTGTCCTCGACCAGCTTGTCCCAGACCGTCTGGCCGTGGTCGGAGAGCCCGGCGTTGTTCTCCGGGTCCCCGGACTCGTAGGGGAAAACGTTGTCATCGTAGGTCGACCACACCATGTCGTGCGTCGTGATGATCACGGGCATCTTGGGGCGGGCCTTGATGACCTCGTCGGCCCACGCGAAGCCCTGGTCGGTGGTGCGCCAGTCCAGGGCCAGCAGCAGCCAGGAGCGGCCGGCGGCCTGGAAGATGTGCGCGGTGTTGTAGCCGGTCGCGTCCGCCCCGGCGAACGTCTTCGAGTGCTTGAACCGGCGCGGGCCCATGGTCTGCAGGTACGTCGTGTCGCCACGGGTGTCGTCGCCGCTCAGGTCGTGGTTTCCGGCCACCACGCTGTACGCGGCGCCGTGCGCGTCCAGCAGGGCGAACGCCCTGTCGACCTGCTCGAACGACGACGGGTCGGCGTCCTGCGTCATGTCACCGAGGTGTGCCATGAACACGATGTTGAGGTCGGGGTTCCCGCTGTTGTCGATGATGTAGCGGAACGACTCCTCCTGCGGCGTCCGGTTGACGCTGTCCTGGCTGCCCCAGTAGAGGAACTGCGTGTCCGGCATGACCGCGACCGTGAACTGGAGGGAGGTCGGATCCGGATTCCACTTGCCGATCCTGCCGGTCTTGGTGGCGTCCGCGGCGGACGCGGGCGACGCACCGATCACGGAGACGCCGGTCCCCGCGACCGCCGCCCCCGCACCGGCCAGTGCGGCATTGCGCAGGAATCCTCGTCGGTTGTGCCCGGTCGGTTCTGCCGTCGGGTTGTCACCGTTGTTACACATGGGAGCTCTTTCGGATTGATTGTTCAAGCAACAACGACGCTAAGCAGCGGCGCTTCCGGCCGGGCAGACACGAAGTGACAAACGAGGATCAAGTGTCTGTCCAGGACTGAACGCGCAGGTCAAGTCGCGACACGAAGCCGATCTCCCGGTGAACCGGCGGTGGACGGACGGCTTCGCCGACGCCTGGGAGCGCACACTCGGACCGGCCAGTCGCCGACGGCATGGCAAGATCACATGTGTCTTCCCCGCCATCTGCGCGGCGACGGGCGAGCCCCTTTCCGAGAGGGCGAATCGCCCTCTGGAAACCCACTGCTGAGAGAGCTTGCACACATGGGCATACGTGTTCGGAGCGGCCGGCATCGCAGGAAACTCCTGTCGTCCCTCGCGGTCATGATGACCGCCGCCGGAATCGGCCTGGCGGCCACGCTGACCGGTTCTGCCGGGGCCGCCACGACATCCGTGGTCATCGACACGGGCGGGTCCGTCCTGTCGCACCGCGCCGCCGGCAGGACCGGATCGCTGGGCGTCACCTTCGGCTTCGACACCACGACACTGGCCGGTGGCCCTTACGAGAACCAGGGCAGCCAGACCTACAACTTTCCCCTCTACGAGGCGGCCCGGGGCACGACCCCTCAGTTCTGGGACAACTATGTCGAGGAACTGGTGTCCGCCGGCGTCGACTTCGTGGCGGTGGACACGCGCGGGTACATCCCCGGCTCCGCCGTCCCGAACCAGGGCGGAGACCCGCGCGCACTCGCCGGTCTGGTGGACGCGATCAACCGCGGGGGTTACGCGGACAAGCTGAAGATCGCCGCGTTCGACGACATACCGGCGTCCATGACCGACAAGAAGAACCAGGTCAAGCACCATGCCGGCGGCTACTCACCGCTCTTCGACATGGGAGACACGGACGGCTCCGGCGAAGGCGGCTACCAGTACCTGTGGGACGACGACCTGAGGTCGTACTTCCAGACCGTGCCGGACAACCTCCTGTACAAGGTGAGCGGGCAGCCGGTCGTCTATTTCTGGTCCGACAACACTTACGCCTTCACCGACCAGGGCAACGGCAACTCCGCGAGGATGCTGCAGTACGTCCGCTCACAAGCGCAGTCCGAGTTCGGCCAGAACCCCTACTTCGTCGTCGACAACAGCTGGCTGAAGAACGACTCCGCGGTGTCGGCCGTCGCGAACGGGGCGAACAGCTGGTTCGGGGTGCCGAGCCCGTCGTACACCAACCAGACCTTCAACGGCGCGTCCTACGGCGTCGCGGTGCCCGGCTTCCACTTCGTGACGGGCACCACCAACATGGTGATCGACCCGAATCACGGACAGACCCTGGTCAGCAACCTCGAGTCCACCGTCGACGGCGGTAACAAGATCACGTTGGTGGAGGGATTCACCGACTGGCAGGAGGGCGCGGGCCTGTGGCGTACCCGGAACGCGCCGTACGCCACCACACAGCGCGACTACCCGAACCAGAACATCAACATCCTGCGTCGCTACTCGAACGCCCCTTTCCCCGACGACATGGTGGTCCAGGCCGAGTCGGCGGACACGGTCAACGACACGACCGCGGGCAACCTGTGGAACGTCTACCGCAGCGACGACCTGGACGTACAGCCGGCCACTGACACCGGCGGCGGATGGAACGTCGGCAGTGTCGCCGCGGGCGAATGGCTGCAGTGGAAGGAGGTGCCGATGCAGGGGACCGAGAACCTCACCGTCCGCGTCGCGACGCCGAACAGCGGCGCCCAGATCCGCTTCGTCGTCGACGGTGTCGCCGGGCCCGTCGTCGACGTGCCCGACACCGGCGGCTGGCAGACCTGGCAGACCGTGGACGCGGGCTCCTTCCAGTTCTCGTCGGGGACGTACCACACCGTGCAGCTCCAGCAGGTGACGGGCGGCGAGAACATCAACTGGTGGCAGGCCAAGCGAGCTGCCGAGCCGACCGGACGGATCGTGGGCTACGGCGGCAAGTGCGTCGACGACGCCGGAGCGAGCACGGCCAATGGCACCGCCATCCAACTGGGCACGTGCGACGGCAGCGCGGCGCAGAGTTGGACCAGGGCGGCCGACGGCAGCCTCAAGGTGCTGGGCAAGTGCATGGACGTCAGCGGCGCCGGCACGGCGAACGGGACGAAGGTACAGCTCTACACCTGCAACGGCACCGGATCCCAGCGCTGGCAGCCGGGAACCTCCGGCACACTGGTCAACCCGCAGTCGGGGCGCTGCCTCGACGCGACGGGCCCGAGTTCGGCCGACGGAACTCGTCTGCAGATCTGGGACTGTGCCGCCAGCGCCAACCAGAAGTGGACGCTTCCGAACTGACACACCGACGCCGGCGGCCCTGTCGTGGGATATCGGCAGACATCACGACAGGGCCGCCGGCGCTGTGGCTGACGTGAGCCCGGGGGAGGCGTACGCCGCGGCACGTAGGAAGGCCCGCACCACCACAGAAAGGGCGGGACACCAGCCCCCCACCCGCTGTCCGTTTGTGGCCGGACGGCAAGAGCCCTTCATTCAGGAAACGAAGCGGCGCCTCGCCAGGTTCACTTGCGCGGGTACCCAGTCCGAGGCCGCGGGATACGGGCCCGACATCACGTCCGCCCGCGTGACACGTACCGTCACGAGTCCTCCGCGAGATATGTACCTCATCTGCACCTCGTAAGGTATGCACTCACGCGTGGCAGCGCCGACCAACGGTGACTGCCCGACCCCCGCCACAGGAAGAAGAGGGCAACCATGGTGTCGAAGAGCGAGCTGACGGAACAGGCACGTCTCACCCACGAGGCACATGTCGAAGCCTGCAGGTCCTGCAAGACCAACAACAAGCCGTACCAGGCGGCGAAACTCCTCAGACTCGAGTACAACAACCTGTTGAGATCGACGAGGCGTTGACACCGCCCACCGCTGCGGCCTGAGGTCCGTCGGCGCCTTCGGCATTCCCTGAGGCAGCGGCTGCGTGGCGCCGCGCCAGTACTCGACGGGCGGCCGCGGTCCGTGGTGCTGCCGGCAAGAGGGCGGGGTGGGCCGTGCCGGCCATGTCCCGCCGCCGGTCACCCGGCCGCGGCGACGAGTTCCTCGGCCACCTGGGACGCGGACGGCATCGCCGCTATCTCCTCACGCAACCGGTGCGCTTCCTTGGCGTAGACGGGATCGGACAGCACCAGCCCGACGGCGGCCGTGACGGCTTCCGGGGACGCCTCGTCCATGGGCAGGGCCCGTCCGGCTCCCGAGGCCTCCAGGCGGTGGGCCTGGCGCAGCTGACCGGGGGTGCTCGGTGCGACGACGGCGGGGACACCGCGCGCCGCCGCGCCGAACGTGGTGCCCGAGCCACCGTGGTGCACGACGACCGACACCCCGTCGAGCAACTCCGCGGCGGGCAGGAAGCCGACCAGTTCCACCCGGTCCGGATCCAGCCCGAAGCCCTCGACGGACGCGTCTCCCGACGCCGTCGCCACCAGGTCGACGTCCAGCGTACTGAGCGATCTGAGCAGCGAACCGAGCTTCTCCGGCTCCCGCTTGGAGGTGCTGAAACTGACCAGCACCCGAGGCCGGCCGGTCAGCGCCGCTCGCCGTGCGCACGGGGTCCCCTCGGGAGCCTGATGGGGCTCGGGCCGCAGCGCCCTGTGTTCCATTCCCGGCAATGTGCCGTCGCGGCGCAGGCTGGGCGGACAGAGGTCCAGCAGCCAACGTCCGGAGGGCGCGTGGGCCGGCGGTTCGATGCCGCGTTCCAGATAGCGGGAGCGCGCGCTGGCGGCCAGGGCGTCCAGTACGTCCGGTTCCAGCGCCGGGTCGATGGCCATCACCGCCGACGGCAGGTCGAGCGCCGTGGCGACGAACTGCCCCACGTAGTCGCAGTGTTCCGAAACGATCACATGGGGCGCCCACTGTCTCGCGCCGACGAGGGCCTCGTCCACACTGAGGTCGAGGCGAGCGCCGGCGAAGTACTCACCGACGAATGCCGGCGATCCCACCCCGGCCCCGCGGGTCCGGCGGACCGCCTCGGCGACCATGACCTCCTGCGACGGGCCGACGGGAATCAGGGCGAATCCCTCGGACTCGACCGGGCGCGCGAGCTGCGCGGCCGCGGCGAAGGCGACGGTATGTCCCTGCTTCCGCAGTGCCCGCGCCAGGGGCAGCATCGGCAGGACATGCCCCAGCATGGGGGTGCTGAACATGAGAATGCGCATACGCGAACGCTACTACATTGTTGCACGGTCAAGTATTTTGGGTGGCTCGACCCGACCTGCCGTCAGGCGACCGACACGACCTGCACGGAACCTGCACCTGATTTAACAGAACCCAGCAGAATATCGAAGAAGAAATTCTCCTCCGGGCGCATGCTCAGTGTCACGGTTTGACCAGGAGTGACCTCAGAGGCCGGAGAAATACGCCGGTCCCCTTCATGCCGCCCGCTCACCATGGCGACCTTCACGGGGTTGCGGCCGATATTCCGCAGGGTCACGGCCGTCGTCCGGGGGCACTTGCCGAGCGTGCCCTTCGTGCAATTGAACCGGAGGTCACCGAACGCGGTCGTGCCGCACGAGACCTCGTACCGCCGATCGGACAGCGACGTGCACACGGTGCCCGCCTCGACCGCCGCCGGTATGTCCCGCTGGGGCGCGGCATCGGAGGAGGTGTGCGCGGCCATCGCCGCGAGGACGGCCGCGGCCGCGAGCACGGCGGCCGCGGCACCCATCAGGAGCCCGCTGACGATCCGCAGACGGGCGTCCTCCTCGGTCGAGCGCAGAACCACCGCCGTCGCGATCCGGAATATCCGAATCAAGCGCGAAAACACTTGCCTGACCAAATCATTTCCCAAGTGATTGTCGCGTCAAGAACGATTTTCAGCTTAGCCGATCCCGATTCTCCCGGGAGTCCGCGTCAGACGTCCTCCGCGGGAACGAGCGTGATCAGCCGCAAGGTCTCGACATAGAGCCACACCAGTGTCAGGGTCACCCCGAAGGCCGCCGCCCACGATTCCTGCCGGGGAGCGCCGTGGGTGATGCCGTACTCGACCTGTTTGAAGCAGACGGCGATGAACGGCGTGGCCACGACGATGCCCATGACTCCGAAGGTGACACCGCCGAACACACTGCGGAAGCCCAGGCCTTCGGCACCGAGGAACGGGGCGAGCAGGACATCGGCCACGATCAGCATGATCACACCCAGTACGGCGGCACAGACGAAGCCGTGCCCCCGGTCGGGCATACGTATCCAGCGGGCCGGGTAGGCCACCAGCACGCCCGCGAAGGCGGCCATCGTCCCCAGGACCAGCTGGACGAAGACTCCGGAGACATACGTCGAGGCCGTTTCGGACAGCACACCCAGGAACACGCCCTGAGCCATCCCGTACCCGAGGGTCAGGACGGCGAAGGGTCGGCTCAAGCGGCACTGGAGCAACACCAGAACCGCGACGACGACAGCGGCACCGCCCGCGAGGACGCAGGCCCGGCCCGGATTCGCCGGCGGCACCGGCGACAAGGCCCACGACAGGACCGCCGTCACCACCGTCAGACCGAACACCGTCGTCGCTCGCGCCACCACCGCCTTCATCGTCATGAGGTCGGCGACGAGCCACGACAAGGGTGTGGCGTCCGCAACGTCCGCCCCATGACCGGCCCGGACCCGGTGCCGCACGAGGACTGCCTGGGCCGACGGGTCCATCGCCGCCGTCTTGCGACCGCTCTGACGTCTGAACCCCCTGCTCAGAAGCACCGGGTTACTGCTTTTCAACGCGAGCCCTTCGACGGACGGTACGGCAACATCGACACCGGCCGACCGGTTCGGAAACCGGTCGCGGGATGCGGGACCCAGTGGGGCGGCCGCCGAAGCGCATTCGGCTGCGACGGCCGCCCCGGTCCGCCGCGGGGGTGGGGCGGCGGGAGCTTGTCACTCAGGAGAGGGGACCCGGCACGGCTCCGCCACAGAGCCGCCCACCCCACCGCACTCATCGGCAGTGGAGCAGGGCCCCGTCACAGATAAGACGTGTTCTCCCCGGCCGGAGGTTCACGCTCCCGCCGGGCGCCGGTAGCGGACGTTCCCTCACCGGGGACGCTGGGCCGGCCGCTCTCCCAGCCGGTACGGGTGCGCCGGGTAGACACCGAGAACACGCACCTCGGTGGAGAAGAAGCGCAGTTCCTGCAGGGCGAGTCCGACCCTGTCCTCGCCCGGGTGTCCCTCGATCTCGGCGTAGAAGCGGGTGGCGTTCAGCCCGGCTCCCAGGTGGTAGCTCTCGATCTTGGTGAGGTTGACCCCGTTGCCGGCGAACCCGCCGAGCGCCTTGTACAGCGCGCTGGGAATGTTGCGCACGCAGAAGAACAGGCTCGTCATCATCGGCACGCCCGTCGTCGGCGGCGCTGCGGCCTCCCGCGAGAGGACGACGAACCGCGTGGTGTTTTCGGGGTCGTCCTCGACTCCGGGCCTCAGCACCTCCAGACCGGACAGCTCCGCCGCCGCGGGCGGGGCGAGGGCCGCGTGCCGGGGATCCCCCAGCTCCGCCACCTCACGTGCCGCCCCCGCCGTGTCGTCGCTGACCAGCGTGCGCCAGCCGCCCTCGCGCAGCACCTTGCGACACTGCCCCAGCGCGTGCACATGGCTGCGGACGAACTCCACCTCACCGAGCGAGGTGCCGGGCAACGCCATCAGGTCGAAGCGGATCGGCAGGAAGTACTCGTCGACGATGAACAGTCCCGACGTCGGCAGCAGATGGTGTACGTCCGCGACGCGTCCGGCCGCGGAGTTGTCCACCGGGATCACCGCGACGTCGGCGAAACCGAGCGTGACGGCGTCGAGAGCCTGCTCGAAACTCGTGAAGGGCAGCTCACCGCAGGCCGGATACAACTTCCCGGCGACCGCGGCAGAGTTGGACCCGGGTTCACCCTGATAGGCGACAGTCGTCACTGTGTCGGACCTTCCACCAAATCGCCGACGGGAGGCATGCGTTCGGTCGCGAAGCGCATGCACTGAAGGACCGGAGCAGCGTCCTCGACGAGCCGCACCACACGGTCCGCCTGTCTCACGCCGTCCCATCCCGTCAGCGGCAGGGTCTGTTCGTACGCGGCCACGACCACGTGCCGCACCCTGGTACCGACCTGGGCCAGCAGGGTTGCCGCGGGCTCCGCCACGGCAGAAGCGCGTGCGTGTCCCGCAGCCGGGATGCCCCGCACCGCGGCCGCCAGGACGGTCCGTTCGTCGTACAGTACGGCGGCCAGTTCGGCGGCCACGTCGGCAGTCGCCATGGCCTCCGGGCACGCGTCGGCCGTGGCGGCCGGCACGAGCGCGGCCACCACGTCGGTGAGGCGGCGGGCCGCACCGAGCGCCATGGCCGTGACGGCGACACGGACGAAGCCCGCGTCGCCCGCCCGCAACGCCGTCCCGGCCGTGTGTGTGGCCAGCCCCGTCCGCACGTACATGTCGGTGAGTTCGAATGCCTCGGACTCGTACGTGCCCGCCGGGCCGGGAAGCGCGCGCGGGAGTGCTTTCACCGGGACGACGAAGAGGTTCCGGTCGCCCTCCGCCGAACACTCCCGCCACTGGCGCCGGTCCGCACCGAGCGGCAGGGCCAGCCATTCGGAGCTCCCGCCCGTCGGCCGCCGCCATCGTCCGGACAGCAGGAAGCCTCCCGCCACGGACCGGACGGCGGGACGGGGGTCACCGTCGGCGAGGACAGGAGCGGTGTCGAGAAGTGCGGCCCAGTTCCAGGTGCCGGTGAAGGCGTTCCAGGCGGCCGCGGGGTCGCGGTGACCGGCGTGCTCGAAGCGTTCGAGCACCTGGGACAGGTCCGCGTCCGGGCCGGGCAGGCCGCCGGGCGTGGCCGTCGTCATATATCTGGTCGGCTCGCTCACCGTTTCACAACCCGTCACCGTACGTCGTCCCACTCCTCGTCCTGCTCACTCCCGATCACGTCGTGGGCCCGGAGAAACGTTCACGTGAGTCCTGCCACAGAGAGCCGGAACTGCCTGGACGCCCGGTTCCCAAGGGGGCGGTGAACGCGGGACCCGCGGTTCAGCCGGCGGTCTTCGCGGGTACCTCGCCGTGCCGGTCGACCACACCGCGTGCCATGACGGCATCGATACCGAACAGCACGTCGCCCGTCGTACCCCTGGCATCGGCCTTGGCCCGGCCGTTGGTGAAGTAGTCCTGCGAGCCGGTGTAGGCGAGGGTTTCCTTGTTGAAGATCAGCACGGACCGGGTCGCGGAACCGGCGGCCCTGAGGGTGATGCCGATGCCGTGGCGTCCGGCCGCGTCGGCGGCGTCGGGGATCCAGGTGATGCCGGGAATCCTCGCGACGGACTTGTACAGGGCGGAGGCGGTCGCGGGCGGCATGATCGCGCTGCCCAGGAGGTCACCGATCGTCCTGAAGACGGCCTCGTCCTTCGAGTCGCCCTTGTCCACCGTGGTCTGGGCGTAGAGCACCTTGAGCAGAGCGTCCGGGTCGGTGGGCAGCGAGGCCAGCCACGCGTAGGTGGGGTACCACAGACCGGGTCCCACGGGAGACGCGGTCGTCATGGGCCCCAACTCACCAGGCATGGAGGCGTCCTTGCCGCTCGACCGGAGCCAGCCGACGGTGCTCACGCGACCGGGCTTCTGAGCCAGCCAGACCTCGTCCTTGTGCGCCGCACCGAGCACCACCGGACCGCCGAGGGTGCCCTTGTTCTCACGCACCAGGCGCTGGACGTAGACGAACTGGTTCTCCTTCACCGGCGTCCTGTCCGTCTTCATGGCCGCGTCGGCGATCCGGCCGAGGGTGACGGTGGCGCTGTCGGCCGGGGCCGGTGCGGAACCGGTGGACCCGGTCGCCGGGGCGGAGCCGTGGCCGCCGCCGGAGAACGTGACGACCAGAGCACCGGCCAGGGCCAGTGACACGGCGGGCAACACCAGGGCCGGGCGCGGCAGCCGGCGGCGGGAAGGAGTGGGCGACGTCTCGCCGGAGGGGCTCAGGTCGTGGTCGATCTGCTGCATCAGAATGTCCTTGTAGTGAAGACGGCGGCTCGGCGAGAGGTCCCAGTCGGCCGAAGCTGCCAGCAGTTCTTCTGCCTCACTACGGGCAAAAGCGGCGTGCCGGCGGTCGGCGTTCATCGGGTTTCCTCCTGCAGGAAAAGGGCCGCGAACGCGGCCTCACTCTCTTTCTCTCCGCGACGGCCACGCCGTTCCACATCCTTTCGAGGCACTGGACCGGAGCTGGCCCGGGCCAGTCGCGCCCGGGCCCGCGAGAGCCGCGACCTCACGGTGCCGACCGGGATGTCCAGTGCCTCGGCGGCCTGCTGGTAGTCCAGCCCGGCGCCCACGCACAGGGCGATCACCTCACGGTCCGCGCGCCCCAGTCGGCGCAGGGCGTCATGGACCAGGGCGAGGCGGCGGGCGTCGTCGACCCGGCCGGCCGTCTCGTCCGAGAAGTCCTCCACCGGCCGGGGCTCCGGGCTGCGCGCCAGAAAGGCGAGACGCCGGCGCAGACCGCGGTTGGCGTTGTGCGCCTTGTGCGTCGCGATGCCGAGCAGCCACGGTGTGAGCGAACCGCCCTCCGGATCCACCGTCTCCCGGGTCCGCCAGGCGCCCAGGAAGGTCTCGGACATCACTTCCTCGGCCTCCGGCCAGCTGCCGGTCAGCCGCAGCGCATGCCGGTAGACCGCGCGGGCGTTCTGGTCGTACAGGTCGGCGAACGCGTCACGGTCCCCCGCCCGCACGCGCGCCCGCAACGACTCACTGGGTTCTGTATGCCTCACGCTCTTTTTCTCTCCGCCGCCCCGGGCCGGTTCCCGTGTCCTGCGCCACACCGCCAGGACGGGCACGAGCGGTCGGCGGCGGCCGAACCGACGGGCGGAACGCGGCCGCCCGGATCGGGGCGGGCGGAGAGCGGCGGCCGCCCCGCGGTGGCGCGCGCCGCCGCGCTCGGGACGCCTGCGGCGTCTCGGTGGCCGGGCGCTGCCCGGCGCAGGCGGCCGGTCTCAGTAGCGGATGCGGTGGCACAGGGCCGGTACCTCGCCCGAGGCGAGACGCGGCATGAGGGCGGGGAGTTCTTCGAAGCCGCTCTCGCCGGTGATCAGGGCGTCCAGGGCGGAATCGGTGAGCAGGTCGAGGGCCAGGGCGAGCCGGTCGGCGTAGCTGCGGTCGGCGCGGGCCGGGGAGACGGTGCCGACCTGGCTGCCGCGGACGGTCAGGCGGCGGGAGTGGAAGGCCTCGCCGAGCGGGAGGGTGACCTTCCGGTCGCCGTACCAGCTCAGTTCCACGACCGTGCCCTCGGGCCGCAGCAGTTCCAGGGAGCGGGCGAGTCCGGCCTCGGTGGCGCTGGCGTGGACCACGAGGTCGCAGTCGCCGAGGGCGTCGGCGGGTGCGGCGAAGCCCGCGCCGAGCGCTTCGGCGGTCTTCGCGCGCGCCGGGTCGGCGTCGACCAGTTGCAGGCGTACGCCCGGGATACGGGCGAGCAGCGCGGCGACCGAGCATCCGACCATGCCGCCGCCGACCACCGCGATCCGGTCGCCGATGAGCGGCGCGGCGTCCCACAGCGCGTTCACCGCGGTCTCCACCGTCCCCGCGAGCACGGCCCGTTCGGCCGGCACCCGGGAGGGCACCGGGGTCACTGCGCTCGCCGGTACCACGTAGCGGCTCTGGTGCGGGTACAGGCAGAACACCGTGCGGCCGGTCAGTTCCGCGGGACCCTCCTCCACGACGCCCACGCTGAGGTAGCCGTACTTCACCGGACCGGGGAAGTCCCCCTCCTGGAAGGGAGCGCGCATCACCTCGTACTGGCTGTGCGGCACACCGCCGCGGAATACCAGCGTCTCGGTCCCCCGGCTCACGCCGGACCACAGTGCGCGCACCACCACGTCACCCTCGCCGGGCTCCGGCAGGGTCACCTCACGTATTTCACCGTGGCCCGGCGAGCGGAGCCAGTACGCGTGGGCGGAGCGGTTCATTCTCGTCCTCCTGAGGGATCGGCACGTGTGCACCCGCAGCCGTACGAGGGCGGTCGCCACGTGTTCCGGCGGCGGGAACTCCCGTGTGCTCGGGGAGCAGAAGCTACCGCAGGCGCGCGTCGGTTCCCTGCCGCCGCGAGATTGTCGTCACCTTTCCGAGGGGTGACATCTGCTTGCTCCCTCTGTCGTCACCGGTCAGAATGGTGACGCACTCCCCCGGCGGGTCCCTCCGCGACCCGCGGTGGACCGAGAGGAACGAGCCACGTGAAGAGCAGCAATCCGATCTTCTCCCGCCGGGGTTTCGACCGTCCGGCCGACGCCGCTCCCGCGGGCGATCTGCTCGTCAACCCGTACGCCCGAGTTGGTGGTCCGAGCCTGCGCAAGGAATCCCCGGCCGGCCGGCCCACGATGACGATGGACGACGTGATCGTCCGCACCGCGGCGACGCTCGGGACCGTGGTCCTGACAGCGGCACTGTCCTGGGCGGTGCTGCCCGTCGACCCGGACGCCCTCGGCCGGTCCTACGGGATCGCCGTCGCCGCCGCCGTCACCGCCTTCGTCCTCTCCCTCGTCCAGGCCTTCCGGCGCACGCCGTCCCCGGCCCTGATCCTCGGCTACGCGGCGTTCGAAGGGGTCTTCCTCGGCGTCATCTCGGACGCGACGTCGACATATGTCGCCCCCGGTGTCATCGTCCAGGCGGTCCTCGGCACCTTCGCCGTGTCCGCGGGTGTGCTCATCGCGTACCGGATGCGCTGGATACGTGTCACCCGGAGGTTCTTCGGCTTCGTGCTCGCCTCCGCCACCGGCTTCCTCCTGCTGACGGCCGCGGACCTCCTGCTGTCCGCCCTCGGCGCCGGCAACGGACTCGGACTCGGCAGCGGCGGGCTCGGAGCCGTCTTCGGCATCGCCGGCGTCCTGCTCGGTGCGTGCTTCCTCGCCCTGGACTTCCGGCACGTCGAGGACGCGGTCGCCTACGGCGCGCCGCGCGAGGAGTCCTGGCTGGCGGCCTTCGGCCTCACCGCGACCCTGGTGTGGATCTATCTGGAGGCCCTGCGGGTACTCACCGTCCTGCGGGACGACACCTGATGCGCCCGGGTGTGCCGCACCGGCAGACTCACACGTAAGATCACGTCGGCGGAGACAGGGTGTGCCCGCCCGGAGTCACCGGGTCTGCGAGCCCCCTGTGCGCGAAGGTCCCGGGCCACGACGCCCGGGACCGAGGTCTTCGACCGGCCGAAACCCCGCACTCCGCTGCTGTCGATGCTTACGGAGTTGTGATGCGCGCTGAGACCCTCCCCCGGATGTTCATCGAGGTCGCGGCCGAACACGGCGCGAGTGAGGCCCTGGTGGACGGAGCGGTCCGGCTCGGGCACGCCGAGGTGCTGCGGCGGGCGACCGCCGCCGCGGGCCGGCTGCGGGACCTCGGTGTCGCACCCGGTGACCGGGTCGCCGTCCTGCTGCCCAACTGCTGGCAGTACGCGGTCGGGTACGTCGGCATCCAGCTGTCCGGGTGCCGCGGCGGGCGACCGCCGCCGCGGGCCGGCTGCGGGACCTCGGTGTCGCACCCGGTGACCGGGTCGCCGTCCTGCTGCCCAACTGCTGGCAGTACGCGGTCGGGTACGTCGGCATCCAGCTGTCCGGGTGCTGCGGCGGGCGACCGCCGCCGCGGGCCGACTGCGGGACCTCGGTGTCGCACCCGGTGACCGGGTCGCCGTCCTGCTACCCAACTGCTGGCAGTACGCGGTCGGGTACGTCGGCATCCAGCTGTCCGGCGCGGTCGCCGTGCTGGTCAACACCCGGCTGACCGGCCCGGAACTCGACCACGTCCTCACCGACAGCGGCGCCAAGGTGATCCTCACCGACGCCCTCGACGGCCCGCTCGGCGCCCGCGTCCCTGCCGCCGTCGCCGAACGCGTCGTCCCGGCCGGCGTGCTCGTCCCCCGGACGGACACCGGGGCGGCCGAGACCGATCCGGGCGCGCTGCCCGGCCTGCGGAGCCGGCCGGCGGACGTGGCACATCTGCTCTACACCTCGCGCACCACGGGCAGGCCCAAGGGCTCCATGCACACCCGCGCGAACCTGCTGGCCAACGCGCGGACCGTGCGCGAGCGACTGGGTGCGGGACCGGCCGAGCGGACGCTCATCGCGGCTCCGATGTTCCCCGCGACCGGTGTGGTCTCGCACCTTCATCGGGTTCTTCACCGGCGGCGGATGCTGTGTGTTCACCCCGGAGTTCAAGGCGGAGACCGCAGTCGAACTGATGGTGCGTGAGCGCATCACCTTCTTCGCGGGCGTCGCGGCCATGCTCAGGCCGATCCTGCTCAAGGCCGAGGACACCGCCTCCGACCTGTCGTCCCTGCGCCTGTTCGTCATGGGTGGCTCGCCGGTCCCCGAGGGCTTCACCGCGGAGGTCAGGAGGCGCCTGCCCGGCATCAACCCCGGCAACGTGTGAGTCAACCGAGGCCAGGGCGCGCTCAGCCAAGATGACCGCACATATTAGACTCCTGAAGTCGCACAGGGGTCCTGAGGTTCTCTTCCTCACCCCCGCGCCGCGGACGTCAACCGGGCCCTGCCAGGACCGTGATCGCGGCTCCCGCCGTCCAGGCCGACGCGATGCCCGCGCACCAGGCTGTTGGTGCGGCACGTCCCGCAAGGAGTGAAGACAACCGTGAGCCCAGTCACGTCCATCGCCCCCTCCGGCGCGACCGTCCACGGGGGTGAACGGATGCTCGCGTGGCTTCCCGTGCCTCCCGAGGATCTCGACGGCCTCCCGGACTGTCTGGACTACGCGCACTGGGACGGCCAGGGCGGATTTCCCACGGACCCGGCCCGCGTCACCTTCTACGCGCCCCCGATGACCAAGGATCCGGACGTGATCCTCCGGCCGCTGCCGCACATGTCACGGCTCCGGGTACTTCAGGCGCTGAGCGCGGGGGTCGACTACCTGTTGCCGCACCTTCGCCCGGACGTCTTGCTCTGCAACGCTCGCGGCCTCCACAACGGCGGCACCGCGGAGTTGGCCCTGACCCTGACCCTGGCGGCGCTGCGCGGGGTGCCGGACCTCGTCCGCAACCAGGCCGCCGGGCGCTGGCAGGAGGGCATACGCCCGTCGCTGTCCGGCGCGACGGTACTCATCGTCGGGTACGGCTCGATCGGCGCCGCCATCGAGGAGCGCGTACTCCCCTTCGACTGCGAGGTGGAGCGCGTGGCCGGCTCGTCACGCTGGTCCCTGCGCGGGCCGGTCCACGCTCCGTCGGCCCTGAACAAGCTCCTGCCGCGGGCGGACGTGGTGATTCTCTCGGTGCCGCTCACCGAGAGCACACGGCATCTGGTGGACGCGGGCTTCCTGAAGACCATGAAGGACGGTGCCCTGCTGGTCAATGTGGCACGTGGTGCGGTGGTGGATACCGAAGCGCTGCTCGCGGAAGTACAGTGCGGCCGGCTCCAGGCGGCCCTGGACGTGACCGACCCCGAGCCCCTGCCCAGGGAACATCCACTGTGGACGGCACCGGGCGTGCTCATCAGCCCTCATGCCGGCGCGTTCACCACCGCGTTCGTACCGCAGGTCAAACGCATGCTCACCATGCAACTGAACCGCCTCGCCCGCGGACAGGCACTCCACAACGCCGTACTGGCCGTCCCTGCCGCAGGCTGAGGCGACTTCGCCCCCGCCCGGATATCGGCGATCGACACCGCCCCGGGCACCGCGCGCCTGTCATGTTTCACGCGGGCCATACCCGCCGCACAGACAACGGGACCCAATTCCGACGTCGTATTTTCATGTGGCAATGCCGCACACATCTGCACAATCGTGAATACCTCGGTACCATGCACAGCGCAGCACCATTGGTTAAAGGAGTGAACGGTTGTGACCAGCCAACCAGCCGCCACGCTCCGATCACGGTATGTGGAACAGGCCGTGTCGGATCTTGAGCGAAATCGTCAAATCCAGCTTCAACTTGCCGAACAGATCACGATGTTGAAGGAAGAGGAAGCTCTTCTTCAGGACATCCTGCAGCTCGCGGAGCGTTACGACGGTTTGTCGGACCCGCCACGGCTGTCCGAGCAGCCCAAGGAAACGCCCGTGCCGCGAAGCGCACGACGGGCTTCCGGCACGAAGGGGAAGTCGCGTCAACCGCTGCTCGGAGACATGTTGCTGGCCCTGCTCGCCGGACACGACGAGCCGCGGATGGCCAAGGAAGTACGCAAGGAACTCCTGCAGAAGCACCCGGACCGGAATCCGACACCCCAGGTCGTAAGGAACACCCTCGAATCATTGGTCGCCAAGGGGCACGTCAAGCGGTACCGGGAGCACCACTCGGTGAAGTACGCCCTGGCGAAGGCCCGGGAGGATCAGCCTCAGTGACCCGACCGGCCGGTGTGCTCCGTCCGGTGCGGACGCCCGGAGGGAGCACACGGGTACGGACCTCGACGACTTCCCGACACAGATACTCATATCAGGTCCGTATCCGTACGCGTGACGTGATACGTATTCGATGATCCGAGAAACACATGTGTATTCGGATCCAGGATTTCTCTCCGCGAATGGTGGCTGCCCGACGGAGTCCGCACGGCCGCCGACTTCGGCAGCGGAGTGCCATTTACACTGTGCCGCATGGCAGACGTGAAGAATATCAAGCCCCTCGATCACGACGAGGAGGCCTTCCTGCGGGCGCTGGGCAGGGTAATGATGCTTTTGCCGCGAGTCGTCGACGCGGACATGCTGGATGAACACTCGATCTCCACGGTTGAGTACATGGTGCTGGTGCACCTCTCCGAGGTGCGGCACCACCAGATGCGCATGAGTGACTTGGCAAATATGTGCGGGCTGTCGCTGAGCGGCATGACCAGGGTGGTCAACCGTCTCGAGTCGCAGTCGCTGGTCCTGCGGAAGAAGGCCCCCGATGACGGGCGGGCGTGGCTCGCCGTACTCACCAGTGCCGGATGGACCCAGCTGAAACAGGCCTGGCCCATCAACCTTGCAAGTGTCCGCCGCCATGTCTTCTCGCACCTGGACGGCTGCGATATTGCCGCAGCCGCGAAAGTGCTGGAGCGCATAGCGCCCTGCTGACACCGGAGCCCCCCGGCCCAGGAGGCGTCACCCGCCGTCGGCCGCCGCCGTGACGAGCCACTGCGCGACCTGTGCCGTTGTCAGCATTTCGGCTGTCTCGTCACGAATGCGCGAGGCCGCGGCCGTGAAGCCCGGATCGGACAACAGCCTGTGGCCCGCGGCGGCTGTCACCGCGGGATCCTGTTCCCCGGCCGGCAGTGCGATGCCCGCGCCGACCGCCGCCAACCGCTCCGCCTAGGGCCTGTCTGGCCTCTCGGGCACCACGCCGGCCGGGACACCATGTGCCGCAGCAGCGAAGGCGAGGTCGGGACCACCGTGGTGCAGCACCGCGGTGACATCGTTCAATTCTTCGGCGGCCGCGGAGCCGCGCACGGGATGTGCCCCGCCCGCCTCCCCGTCGAAAGCGTCGCTCTCCCTCCGGCGTGTGAGTGACAGCCGGGCGGGCGCCGGACCGGACTCCGCCCGCGTCGCGTCGTGCCGGCGGGCCGCTGCCGGCCACTGCGGGCGCAGGCTCGGCGGGGACAGATGCAGCAGCCGACGCCCGTCCGACGCCTGCGGGGGAGGCTGGAGTCCGCGGTCCAGGTAACGGGTGCGCACGGTCGCCGTGAGAGCGTCGACTTCGTCCGGCTCCAACGCCGTACCGGTGACCGCCACGACGCAGGGCACCTCGCAGGCGCTCGCCACCAGCGGCCCCACCAGGTCGCAGTGCTCGGAGACGATCAGATCGGGCATCCACCGCCCGGCCCGGTCCACTGCTTCGTCGGCCATGAGGTCCACACGCGCACCGGCGAAGTACTCCGCCATGATGTCCGTCGTGGGGCTGAGCAGGATGTCCACGCCGATACGGCGGGCCACCTCAGCGGTCACCTCGTATGTGGTGGGGCCGAAGAACATCAGCTCGAAGCCCTCCTGCTCCAGCCAGGGTGCCGCCTCCGAGGCGGTTGCGAGGGCGACCTCGTGCCCGTACTCACGCAGTGCCCGGGCCAGCGGCAGCAGCGGGGTGAGGCGTTCGGGCAGGGGATTGCTGAAGAAGAGGATGCGCACGGCGGGGACTTTCCTGACTCGACGTCGCCAGAGGCCGCTCTGGCCGGTTTCCGCCCATGACGGACGTCAGGACAGACCGCCCGTATGCCGAAGAGGCGGTGACATCACGAACATACCCACCCTTTAATTGCTCCGTCAAACATCTTGCGGCGACCGGGATCGTCGCAGAGGTGCCGCCGGGTTGCCGGTGACCGGCGGAGCGGGGCACGCCCCCACACGAAGTCGGCCTTCACCGCCCGTGTCCGGGCGGTGAAGGCCGATGTCACGCGCGGCCGGTCAGGGGGTCGAAGACACCCGTGAGCCGTTCCGCGCCGAATGCGGGGTCAGCGCAGGCCGGCGGCTCGGAGCACGGTCTGGCTGACCGTGTTCCCCGCCGTGTCACGTGCACTGGCCCGCAGCGACACGAACGACACCTTCCTCGGTGCGTCCAGCCGGAACCGTCCGTCGGACCCGCCGCTCGCGCGGTGCCAGGTCTTGCCGTCGTCGTAGGACAACTCCAGCGTCACCCGGCCCGGCGAGCCGGCTGCGACGGCTCCGGGCAGGGATTCGGCCTCGGCGGTCAGCGTCGCGTTCCGGTCGGCCCGGCCCGCGGCGTCGGTACTGAGCCAGTAGTCGAGTTGCAGCAGCGGCAGCACGGCCGACGGGGCGTCCACCGGCGCCTGCGAGGTGAAGGTCCAGTCCGTGGTGGTGGTCGACGAGTACGGGCTGTACGCCGCGTCCCGGCTGTTCTTGACTTCCAGGCGGTACGGAAGGCTGCCGGTGGCCGGAGCGTCCGCCTCGACCACCGCACCCGTGCCCTGTGCCAGCTGTGTCTTGCCCTGGTACAGAGTGACCGTCTGCTGGGAGAGGTCGGAATTCATGTCCATGCCGACGTGATCGCGGCTGCCGTACGCCGGCACGTCCAACGTCAGCGCGTTGCCACTTCGGCTTGGCAGCCGGTAGTTGTCGTTCAGGTAGGGACGCTGGATCGGCTTGAACCACTCCTGGGTCTGGGTGCTGCCCGCCCGGTACGTGGTCCTCGGCTCGATCTCGTAGAGCAGACCGTCGGCGAACGCCTCCTGACCCCAGGTGTTGGCTCCCGTGGTGGAGACCCAGTCGACGCGCTTGCCGTTCACCGGTGCCCGCTGCATGGTGGTGCCGGCGCCGTAGTTCGAGTACGCGGGCCAGTCGTAGCGGTACTCACCGCCGGTCACCGTCGGGTCCGACGCGTCGAAGGTGACGTCGACCCGGGCCAGGTTGTCCCGGCCGCCGCGCACGACCAGGTCGGCCGGAATCCGGTTGTGCCAGGTCTGCATCAGGTCGTACACGTATGCCGGCGAGGGCTCGGACGCGACGGCGAGCACGGCCTTTCCGGTGCGGGCCTGCCGGACGAGTTCCTCGCCCTGGTCCATGGTCAGCAACGCCACGTCGACGGCAGCGGGGGTGGTGAAGTCGCTGCCGTACGGACGTAGTTGCCGACCGACCACGTCGTTCTCGACCAGCAGCAGCCTGACCCCGGCCTGTACGGCCGCCGCCGCCTGGGCCGCGTCGGCGACCGTCTCGTTGCGGCGTACGACCACGGCCTTGCCGCGCGCGTTCAGGTTCTTGTAGTCCGAGGCACCTCCGTTGCCCGCGAAGACCACGGGCAGGCTGTAGTGGCCCTTGGGCAGCGGCGTGACAAGCCTCTGCCGCAACACGTCGGTGAAGTCGGTGGACTTGGTGGAGACGCTGAGCGCGGACTGCTGCTTGCGCCAGCGGGCGCCGAGGTAGAAGTCGCCGTGGGTGACGTCGTGCGTGGTCGGCTGAGCCCACAGACTGTCGTAATAGGTCTGGGTCTCCATGTAGTCACGGTACGAGGCACCGTCCATCGACCGGAAGTACTCCAGGCGCCGGTAGGTCGTCGCGGTGGGCTGCGGGACCGTCATGTCGACCTGGTGGATCTTGCCCACGTCGAGCGTCACGGTGCGGTCCTGGTCGAGATCGACCTCAGGGTCACCGAGCAGCGCCTCGCCCCTCGAGTGCGGGCCGTGCACACCCTGTACGTCCTTGAAGGACAGCACCGAGTAGATACCGGCGGCCAGATACTCGGAGCCGGTGCCGGAATCGTCGACGATGAGGAAGTCCGGGTCACTCTCGCCCTGCCTGATGACTTCGACGACGCCCGACATGGGCCGGCCCTGGGCGTCCTTGAAGGTCATGGTCAGTTTGTGGGCCGTGCTGCCCAGCGACACCGCGGTGTGCGCGAGTGCGTCGCCGTCGGCGTCGGCTGCCACGATCTGGCCGGTGAAGTGCCCGTCAGTGGTCGGCGCCGAGCCGTCGATCGAGACGGTGACGCCGGCGGTGCCGTGTGCGGGGACCGTGACGTGGTTCGCGGACAGACCGAACAGGCCCGCCGCGGAGCTGGGAGCGTCGACCGACAGGGTGAGGGTGATCGCCGCGTCGGTGAGGTTGGTGTAGGTCACCGGACGCTCCACCGGGGGCGACTCGGGGTCCGCGGTCCCGGTGGAGGCGGTGGACGTCGCGAAGACCTTCACGCGGGCGGCCGCCGCGACGTCCACCCGGCCGCTGCCGGCCTGGAAGGCGTCGTACGCCGGGGTCCGCAGCGAACTGCTGACCAGCAGGTCCTTGATCTGGCTTCCCGTCAGTTCCGGGTGCTGTGCCGCGATCAGCACCGCGGCCCCGGTTACGTGCGGGGCGGCCATGGACGTGCCACTGAGCGTCTGGTAGTAGCCCTGGCCCTCGCCGGCGTACTGGGAGCGTGCCGCGAGGACGTCCACACCGGGCGCGGTGATCTCCGGCTTGATCGCGCTGTCGCTGATCCGCGGGCCCTGGCTGGAGAAGATCGCCAGCGCGTCCTTCGAATCGACCGCGCCGACGGTCAGGGCGGCGTCCGCCGCCGCGGGGCCGCCGATGCTCCGCGCCCGGCCGGTGTTGCCGGCCGCGGTCACGAACAGGGCACCGGTCTGGGCGCTGAGCTGGTCGACGGCCGCGCTCAACGGGTCCGTGCCGTCGGACGGCGTGTTGGAGCCGAGGCTCATGTTGATGACCTTGGCGTGCTCGTCGACGGCCGCCCACTCCATGCCGGCCAGGATGTCGGAGTCCTGCCCGGTGCCGCTGTTCGACAGGACCTTGCCGATGTGGAGGCGGGCGCCCGGCGCGACCCCCTTCTCCGTGCCGTCGGAGGCGGCGCCGGTGCCCGCGATGGTGGAGGCGACGTGGGTTCCGTGCCCGTTGTGGTCCTGGACGTCCTCGTCCGGGACGAAGCTGCGGGTGGCGGCTATGCGCCCGGCGAGGTCGGGATGCCCGGTGTCGACGCCGGTGTCCAGGACGGCGACGTCCACACCCTGGCCGGTGTCGCCGCCGGCCCATACCTGGGGGGCACCGATCTGGGCGGTGGTGTCGGCGAGGTCGGCCTTCACCTTGCCGTCGAGCCAGATCCGCGCGATCCCGGCGGCGAACGCCGGCTTCACGGTGGCGGCGCGTCCCGCGGTGTCCGTGCCGGAGCGGGTGACCGCTGTCCAGAAGCTCTGCGACCGGGACCGGTCCTCGGTCAGGGCGGCGCCGCCGATGCCGTCGAGGCCGCGTACCCGGGTCGCTCCGGCGGGCTGGACGTCCGCCTGCCGGTCGGCGGCGCCCCGCACGTAGGAGACGATCAGCGGGAGTCCGTCGGTGTGCGCGTCGTCGTATCCGTCGGCGACCAGATCGCTGACGTCGAACAGCCGTCGGTCCAGGATGCCTTCGGCGATGTAGGGGACGACGGCATCGGGGTAGACGTAGAGGTCGCCGCCGTTCTCCATGACACGGGCGTCGGCCGTTCCGCCGTCCGGGCCGGTGACGACGACGGTGCCGCCCGTCTGGCCGGGTTGGGTCGGCTGCCGTGTGGTGACGGTGTCACCGGTGATCAGAGTGACCGAGTGGGTTCCGGCCGGAACGTCGGCGGCCGCCGTGCGGGAGGTGCCGGAGCCGGCCGCGGAACGTCCGGAATACGCGGACGGGACGTCCGCCGACGCGATGAGGGAACTGGACAGTGCGAGGAGGGACGCGCTGACGAAGGCCAGAACGCCCCAGCGTCTCGATGGAGTCTTCTTCACATGTTTTCCTGTGGAAACGGAAATCCGTGGACTGTTGTCCGGGATTCGCCTTGGGTTCACCCGGTTGGGTTGGCAGGAGTCTCCCAGTGAACATGTGACCAAGGGTGTGACAATGGCAGTGATCATTCCCACGAAACAGGACCGTCGCCGGACGGTCTATGAGCACAGCGTCCGAGCGCACACCATGCACGAACCAAGGATGAGCAGGTAGAACGCAAGGAGGGCAGCGGTCGGCGCCGTACCGGAGAAGCGCAGAAAAAGACAGGAAGGGCATGGCCGCTAATCGGCACGAAAATCGGCTCCGAGAAAGGAGAACCTATTCAGCTCCTGCTTTTTGGCGAGCGCGCAGAAACGACCGCGCAGCGCTTCACCTCAGGATCGACGGTACAGGACCCTTGTCGGATCGTCTGCCCCTCACCGCACAACACGTCCGGTTCGTATCGCGAAATCCGTTTTATTGCATAGTCAAGCATGAGCTCTTTTCCCGTCGCACTCTCAGCGGCCGTCCGCGGTGCGGCGCAGCAGCGGGGTGAGACGGTGCGGCACCAGTTCCCTCATGGCCAGGGCCGTGGCGGTGCGCTCGATGCCGGGGACGGCCAGGATCCGGCCCGCGACCCGGTACAGGTCCTCCGCGTCCACGGCGACCACCCGCACGAGCAGATCGGTCTCCCCGCTCAGCCCGAAGACCTCGACCACCTCCGCGATACCCGCGAGCGCCTCCGACACCTCCGCCAGCCGGTGCTGGCCCACCCGCGCGGTGACGAACGCCGTCAGCGGGTGGCCCAGCGCCTTCGGGACGATCCGGCGCTCGAAGGATCCGAGCGCGCCGCCCTGCTCCATCCGGGCCAGCCGGGCCTGGACCGTGTTGCGCGACAGCCCCAGCTGTTCCGCCAGCGCGACGACGGTGGCCCGCGGGTCGGCCGTCAGGGCGAGCAGGATCCGGGCGTCCGTGGCATCGAGGCTCCGCGCAGTGCTCATGTTGCTCGGTCCGCACCTCTCATCGGCACCGGGTTCTGAGCAGAATGCTCAGTTCGACATACATATCTTGTGCAACCGCAGAGCCGTATGTCTACTGAGGGCGCACAAAGCGAAGTGTCCGAGGCCGTGTGCCGGTGACGGAGGTGTCTGTGGTGACCACTGACCAGAAGCTGATGACGCACGGTGGCGGCCGGGCCCTAGACCGGACCGCGGATCTCGCCGTGCTGGAGGCGGTCGAGCGGCGGCTGCTCTGGCTGTCCACCGCGATCGTCGACCACGCCAACCGGGTACGGCCCAACCCCTCGGGTCTCAAGGTGGGCGGCCACCAGGCGTCGAGCGCCTCGATGACCTCGATCATGACAGCGCTGTGGTTCCACGCGCTGACCGCCCGGGACCGGGTGTCGGTGAAGCCGCACGCCTCCCCGGTGCTGCACGCGATCAACTACCTGCTCGGCGAACTCGACGAGTCCCGGCTGACGACCCTGCGCGCCTTCGGGGGCCTGCAGAGCTATCCCAGCCGGACCAAGGACCCCGACCCGGTCGACTACTCCACCGGCTCGGTCGGCATCGGCGCCACCGCCCCCCTGTGGGGCGCCCTCGCCCGCCGCTACGTCGAGGGCCACTTCGGCGGGGCGGGCACCGGACGCCAGTACTCCCTGCTGGGCGACGCGGAACTGGACGAGGGCGCCGTCTGGGAGGCCGTGCAGGACCCGATGGTGCAGGGCCTCGGCGAGGCGGTGTGGATCGTCGACCTCAACCGGCAGTCCCTGGACCGCGTCGTCCCCGGTATCGCCGCCGACCGGCTCCAGGGCATGTTCGCGGCGGCCGGCTGGCAGGTGATCACGCTCAAGTACGGGAGGCTGCTGGAGGAGCTGTTCACCCGGCCGGGCGGCGAGGCCCTGCGTGCCCGTATCGACTCCATGGGCAACCCCGAGTACCAGCGCCTGCTGCGCTGCTCGGCCGACGAGCTGCGCGATCGCCTGCCCGGCACCGGTTCGACGGCCGGACCGGTCGCGGGTCTGATCGCGTCCCTGGACGACAGCTCCCTGCTGGCCGCGCTGCGCAACCTGGGCGGTCATGACATCGGGGCGCTGACGGAGGCGTTCGACAGCGTCGACGACGCCTGCCCCACGGTCATCTTCGCGTACACGGTCAAGGGTCACGGGCTGCCCACCCAGGGCCACCCGCAGAACCACTCCTCCCTGCTGACCGCCGACCAGATGTCGGCGCTGGCGGACCGACTGGGCACGGACCTCGACCACCCCTGGCAGGCCTTCGCCCCCGGGTCGCCGGAAGCGGCGCTGTGCGCGGCGGCCTCCGCGCGGCTGCACCGCCCCGCACACGTGCCGCAGGAACCCCCGGCGATCCCCGCCGACCTCGGCCGTCCGGCCCCCACGGGTACCGGCAACACGCAGCAGGCTCTGGGCAGGGTCCTGCTGGACCTCACCCGCCGGGCTCCCGGGGCGGCGAGCCGGATCGTCACCGTCAGCCCCGATGTCAGCTCGTCCACGAACCTCGGGGGCTGGCTCAACAAGGTCGGCGTGTGGTCGCCGACGGAGCGCCCTGACTGGTTCGCCGACGACTCCGAGACGCTCCTGCACTGGCAGGAGCGGCCGACCGGCCAACACGTGGAACTGGGCATCGCGGAGACGAACCTGGTCGGCGTGCTGGGTGAGCTGGGCGCCACCTGGAGCCGCTGGGGACAGCCGCTGCTGCCGATCGGCGTGGTTTACGACCCCTTCGTCAACAGGGCCCTGGAACCCTGGTCGTTCGGGATCTACGCCGGCGGCCAGTCGATCCTGGTCGGCACGCCGTCCGGGGTCACGCTGGCCCCCGAGGGCGGCGCGCACCAGTCGATCACCACGCCGTCGCTGGGCATCGAGCAGCCCGGCTGCGTCACCTACGAGCCCGCCTTCGCCGTCGACACGGAATGGTGTCTGCTGGCGGCGCTCGGCAATCTCGGCCGCCCGGACGGGAGTTCGGCCTACCTGAGGCTCTCCACCCGTCCCGTCGACCAGTCCCTGGCCGCCGTGCCCGGGGACCCGGCCGCCCGGGAACGCCGACGGCGGCAGGTGACCGCCGGGGCCTACCGGATGCGCCGGCACGACAAGCCCGTGGTGACCATCGCCGCGATGGGAGCGGTGATGACCGAGGCGCTCGCCGCCGCCGACCGGCTCGCCGCCCTCGGCCACCAGGCCGACGTCGTGTGCGTGACCAGCCCGGACCTGCTCTTCCGCGCACTCCAGGCCCGTCGTGGCCTGGCGGACAGCCCGAGCTGGATCCTCGACCAGGTCTTCCCCGCCGACCGGGCCACCCCGCTCGTCACCGTGCTGGACGGTCATCCGCACACGCTGGCGTTCCTCGGCACGATCCGCAACACGCCCGTCACCACACTCGGAGTGACCGCGTTCGGCCAGTCCGGCTCGATCGAGGACGTCTACCGTCACCACGGCATCGACACGTCCGGTGTGGTCGCCGCCGCCCTGGACCTCATCGACTGACACGGCCGGTCCACGACGGCGGGGGGGGGGGGGGGGGGGGGGGGGGGGGGGGGGGGGGGGGGGGGGGGGGGGGGGGGGGCGGCGGGGCGCCCCCCCCCCCCGGGCGCCCCCGGGCAGCCGCCCCCG
>NZ_JBICZJ010000016.1:0-157986 GCF_043201895.1 Streptomyces sp. NPDC048254 | reverse complement strand
GGGGGGGTGTCCGGGCCCCGCGCCCCCCCCCGCCGTGCCACCCGGGGGGGGCGCCGGGTTCCCCCCCGGGGGGGGGGGGGGGCGCCGCCCCCCCCCCCCCGGCCCCCCCCGGGGGGGGGGGGGCCCCCGCCGCCGGCTGTGGGACGTCCCCGGTCAGGACGCCGTGTCCGCCGACTTGTTGACGTCGATCGCCCGCTCCAGCAGCGCCGGGTCGGCCAGCGTCCCCGGGTGGGCGCGCATGTACGCCACCGCCTTGAAGGCGTCGGCGACGGTCTCGTCCGTCAGAGAGGCCTGCATCAGCTGCCCCATCGCCCACTGCTGCTGCGACGCCTCCTCGTCCTGCGCCGGCTCCGCGTCGCCCGCGCCGCTTCCGGCGGAGGGTCCCCACAGGGCGTCCGTGGCCACCTTCAGCAGGTCGAAGTACCAGGCCGCCGGGAGGCCCAGGTCGGGTTCACCGGTCAGGTAGGCGGAGAGACAGGACGCGTGCAGCGCGGCCGACGACATGCCCTGGCCGAACGTGGCGTTGAGCGAGGCCACCGCGTCGCCGACGCTGACCAGACGGGCCGGGTAGTGCGCCAGCCCCACGAAGTCACGGCGCCGGTTGTCCGCCTGCCGGAAGTTCAGGACCTCGCGGGTGACGGCTCCGCCGACGGCCTTGCCGAAGGCGGGCGGCAGTTCGTCGCACAGCGACCGGAACTCCTCCAGCGTCCTGGGCGGCTGATGCCCGCCGTGGACGACCAGGCCGACCATCCACTGGTTGTCCTCGATCGGGATGAGCAGGCCCGCGGTCAGGCCGCGCGGTCCCGGCTGTGCCGGGAACATGGTGCCGGTGAACGCCGGTGGCGCCGCGTCAGGTCCGGTGGCGCGCTCGAACATGGCGGTCGCGTAGTGGATGCCCGTCGGCACCCGGTGCAGGGGCGGCCTGCTGTAACCCGCCTGCTCGACCCAGTCCGGAAGCCTGCTGGCACGTCCCATCGCGTCGACCACGAAGTCGACACGCACGGCTTCTTCCTCGACGCCGTCCACCACGAAGCGCACCGCACTGACGGCACCGTTGTCGTACTCCAGCGCCGTCGCCTGCGCGGTGACCTTCCGCACGTTGGGCAGAGCGAGCACGCGGTTGCGGACGGCGAACTCCAGCAACGGCCGGCTGCAGTTGAGGGTGTGCACGTCGCGGCTGGGCAGCTGCTCAATGCCGTCGATGTACATGACCGACCGGTCCGGCGCGAGGGAGACGGCGCCCAGACCCTTCAGCTCTCCGGTGATGCCGGGCAGCCAGCGCTCCAGCTGGTCGACCCCGCCCGGAAGTATGCCGTGCACCTGGCGGTCCTGCGGCACTCCGTCGCGGGGCAGCCCCTGCGGGTCGGTGCGGTCACGCTCGATGATCACCACGCGGCGGGAGTGGTCCGCGAGCACCCTCGCGGCCAGCAGTCCGGCGATACTGCCACCCAGCACACATGCGGTGTCGAACAGGACGGGTGTGTGCTCGGGGGGCCGCACCTGGACAAGTCTGTCGAAGACGTCGACAGGCGACTCGGTCACAGATTCTCCTCGGGTATGTGGTGACCACGTCACCACCAGATGGTCCGCTGCTGCGTGAGCGGTTCCGGCCGCCGGCCGGCACGGAGAGGCACGGGGCGGCACACACCCATATTACTTGTCACGTAAAGCAAATTCCAGATACGTATCACTGTGTCATCGGTCGAGCAGGCCGGCCTCCCAGGCCCAGGCGGCGATCTCCACACGATTGCGGGTGGCGAGTTTGGACTGCACGTTGGCGAGATGCGTCTTGACCGTACCTACCGAGATGAACAACGCGGCGGCGATCTCCGCGTTGGTCAGCCCTCGGGCCACCAGACGGACGAGTTCCAGCTCGCGGGCCGACAGCACGCTCCGCGCCGACTCGGAACCGTTCCTGCGAGGCTTCAGGTCCTTGAGCAGCCGCACCGTGACGGAGGGGCTGACCAGCGCCTCACCCGAGGCGGCCGCCCGGATCGCCTCGACCAGCAGGGCGGGTCCGGAGTCCTTGACGAGGAATCCGCAGGCCCCGTCGCGCAGGGCCTGGTGCACGTATTCGTCGTCGTCGAACGTCGTGGCGATGACGACCTTCGGCGGATCGGCCGCCCCCGGGCGGGTCAGCCGGCGCAGCGCTTCCAGTCCGTCGAGTCGGGGCATGCGAATGTCCATCAGTACGACGTCGGGGCGCAGGCGTTCGGCGAGTTCCACTGCCTGCACCCCGTCCGCCGCTTCGGCGACGATCTCGATGTCGTCCTCGGCCGACAGCAGCATGGCGAATCCCGCACGCACCATCGCCTGGTCGTCGGCGATCAGCACACGGATGGTCATGAGACCGCCCGCACCCTGGCAGGGGCCGACGGAAGCGTGGCCTCGACACTCCAGCCTCCGCCCGGCCGGGGGCCGGCGTGGACGTGGCCGCCGATGAGGGCGACACGTTCGGTCAGGCCCTTCAGCCCGAAGCTGCTCCCGGAGTGGTGGCGCACGCCACGGGCCCGTCCGTCGTCACTGACACGGACAGTGAGGCCGCCATTGGCAGCGCGGGCCGCCTGGACGAGTACCTCCGTGGACCGGTGGGAGTGTTTGCGCACGTTGGTCAACGCCTCCATCACCACACGGTGGGCGGTGGTGGAAACCTGAAGAGGCAGGTCGTCGAAGGTGCCTTCCATCTCGAGCCGGGCCCGCGGACCGCCGACCGCGGCGAAGCCGTCCACGAGCGTGCGCACGTCGGCGATTCCCGCCAGCGGTGTGAGGGCCGGACCCCGCTCCCTCTCACCGGGGTCACGCAGCATTCCCACCATGTGCCGCATGGACGCCAACGCCTCGGCTCCCGCCTGCTCGATGCGCTTGAGCGAGGGACCGACGAGTTCGGGCCGCCGCTCCGCGATCGCCAGCGTTCCCTGAGCCTGGACGACGATGCCGGTCACATGGTGGGCGAGGAAGTCGTGCAGGTCCCGGGCGAACTCGGTGCGCTGTTCCTGACGCAGTGCCTGCGCCTGACGGCGCCGGTCCGCTCTCACCAGACGCCAGGCGGCACCGACGCCGGACACCGCCGTCGACCCCATGGCGAGGAAGAGCGCGACGGTGACGGTGAGTTCCTCCGCGCCGACCGCGACCGGGCGCAGCACGACCGCGGTCCACAGCAGCGGGGGAACGGCCCACGACACCCACCACCGCCGGGCGCGCACGGGTACGAGCAGCAACAGCCACAGCAGCGCCGCCGGTTCGGACAAACCCAGCGCCGTGCCCGGATCGGTGTCGCCGCCGGCTCCGGCGTACAACACGACCGAGACCGCCAGTGACGCGATCCCGATGAGGCCGGCGACCGACGGAAGTGTCCTGCCCCCCAGCCACGGGGAGGCGAGAACGGCGCACACCGCGAGCAGGGCCACACCGAGCTTCGCGAGGCGGGCTCCCTCGGGTGCGAGCAGATCGGCCTGCCAGTCGAACAGCAGCGCCCAGCCAAGTATCGCGGTCCATGCGGCCCAGGCCACCCACGGCAGTGCACGCTGCACACGTGTCGTCGCACGCCGCGGTGTGCTGTTCGCCGTTTCGGAACCCGGCGCCGGCCGCGGTCGGCCTGTGTGCCACGGAATCCGAATCACTCGGCGGACAAAGGCAGTCATGGCGCCCGATGGGCTTCTGCGGTCCATCACACCAGGAGCATGCCATGAACCCGCGAGCACGTGCCTCGGTCCGGTGGGCGCCCGCCGCGGTCGGCCGAAAGGAGTAGTGGCGGCCGTGGAACCGGCCGTTCGCCGGATCCGGCGGCGGGGACTGCTGCGGCAGGGTCATGGACACCGGAGAGGGTCCGCCGTCGCACTCGCGTGGATCCCCAACGGTCAGATGCGTTCAGGCCGACTTCACCACCCTGTCCCCACGCCCAGTACGGGCCGCCGGACACCAACCCGAGGAATTCACGTCATGGGCGATGTCAACTACCGGTTCGAGGCAATCCCGGTCCTCGGTCCCCTTCTCTGCCTGCTCTTCGCCTTCCTCGCTGTACAGGCGATCCGCGCAAGGGCCGGGGCGGGATGGGGGTGGAGATTCGTTCCCCTCCGGTTCGTGACCGCGTTGTACCTGGCCGGCGTCATCGGATTCACGTTCTTCCCCTTCCAGATCATGTACGGCAGATACGCCGACGACATCGACTGGACCAACCAGATCAACTGGTACCTGCTGGTGACACTCGACCCGAGCGCCGTACCCAACATCGTGATGACCGTTCCGCTGGGAATACTGCTCCCGCTGCTGTCGGGGCGCGTCACCTCCTGGCGGCGTGCCGCCGTCTACGGTGCCGTCTTCAGCATCACGATCGAGGTCTCGCAGGTGCTGGGCTGTGTGCTCTTCAACAACTACCGAGGGGCCGACGTCAATGACGTACTCGTCAACACCCTTGGCTGTGTGATCGGGTACGGCATCGTCCGGTGGGCCCTGACGACGCGCTTCCCCGGCGACCTGCTGCGGCGCCTGGCGCTGCCCGCCTCCGCCGCGGCAAGGGCAGGACAGCACACCGTGCCCCCGGCTGCCGACAGCGGGAGTGCCGCCAGGGTACGGTGAGGCAAACGTATGAGCAAGTTCGGCGGTGACTACACTCCGGCCATGGACCTTCACAACCCAACCCCTCTGGCCGTCACGGCAGTCGACACCATCGAGAGCGTCAGCGGCACCTACCCCGGGACATCGCCGCGTGCATGCCCGAGGTATGTGTTTCGATGCCACCTTCACTCCGTCCGGCGAGGCCGCTTCCCTCACGACGGCCACCCACCTCCAGGCGGATCCGGTTCCTGCCGTCGTACGTTTCTCGAACTCGAACACCAACCCGACCGTGCCCGACGGGATCAGGGCCGGCCGTGGGCTCGCCGTGCGCTTCCTGCTCCCGGACGGCACGGACACCGATCTCGTCTCCGTCCACATCCCGGTGTTCTTCGCGGCCACCCCCCAAGAGTTCCTGGAGCTGCTCGGCGCCCTGAAGAAGGACCCCGTCACGGGGGCACCCGACCCGGCGAAGGTCGCGGCGTACGTCGCGGCACACCCGACGGCGGCCCGCGGGCTGCAGGAGGCCGGCCGAATGCCCATTCCCGTCGGATACGGGACCGCCCGCTACTGGGCCATCCACGCCTTCTTCTGGGTCGACGCCCAGGGCGGGCGCCGCGCGGTCCGTTACCGCTGGGAGCCGGACGCGGGGCTGCGGGAGTTGTCGGAGGAGGCCGCGGCCGGCAAGGACGCCGAGTACCTGGCGCGGGAACTGGTCGAACGCCTTGCCGACGGCCCCGCGGGCTTCACGCTCCGCGTCCAGCTCGGCCAGGACGGCGACCCCACGGACGACCCGACCAAACCCTGGCCGGCCGACCGCCCGGAGATCGTCGCGGGGCACCTGCGGATCACCGGCCCGGTCGCGGACCAGGAGCACTGGGCGGAACAGGTCTACGACCCCACCCGGATCACGCCGGGTGTCGAACTCTCCGACGACCCGGTCCTGGCCTTCCGCAGCCAGGCCTACGCCGTCTCCCACGAGCGCCGGGCGGCCCACCGCTGAGTGCGCCGGGGCCGTGACCGGCGGCGGGATCCGGCAGTACGTCGGCCGCCCCTCGGTGGGAGTCGGTGGGGCACAGCGATGCCCCGCCACGGGGAGGGGCGACGCGCAGTGGCTCCGGGTCTCCACCGCGCACCTATCGTGCCCGGAATCATATGGAATGCCACCGTATGATGCCGATCATGGCCACATCTCTCCCCCTCAGGATCGTCCGGCGCTCACCGTCGTACTGGCGCGTGACGTTCGACAGCCCCCCGATCAACCTGGTGACCTACGAGGTCTTCGCGGCACTCGGCGACCTCGTCGACCGGATGGAGGCGGACGAAGACCTGAAGGTGGTGGTCTTCGACAGCGCGGATCCGGATTTCTTTCTGGCGCACTTCGACATGCTGCCGCCCGAGGTGCCCTACACCGGGCCCACCTGGCGCGACACCACCACCCGCATGGCCCGGTCCGCTGTCATCAGCATCGCCTCCGTCCGCGGCCGGGCACGCGGGGTGGGCTGTGAGTTCACGCTCGCCTGCGACATGCGCTTCGCCAGCCTGGAGAACGCCGTGCTGGGGCAGCCGGAGGTGGGCGCCGGTGTGACGCCCGGCGGCGGAGCCACGGAACGGCTGCCCCGGCTGGTCGGACGGGGGCGCGCGCTGGAGATCATCACCGGGGCCGACGACTTCGACGCCGCGACGGCGGAGCGGTACGGCTGGATCAACCGCGCACTGCCCGATGCCGAGCTGGACGCCTATGTGGACCGCCTCGCCACCCGCATCGCCTCGTTCGACCACAAGCCGCTGTCCGAGGTGAAGGCGCTGGTCAACCGGTCCACCCTGCCGTCCGACGCGGACCTGGAAGCCGGCCAGAACACCTTCCGCGCCTCGCAGACCTGGCCGGAGGCGCACACCAGGATCGGCCGGCTCATGGAGCGGGGCATGCAGCAGCGCGGTGAACTCGAACTCCGCCTGGGCGAGCACATCGCCGAACAGTAGGACCCGGCCACGGCGCCGTGGCCGGGGTCAGGACGAGAGGTGGCGCGCGAACCAGTCGACGGCCGCCGTGCCGGCCGTGGCGAACTCCTCCAGAAGGGCGAGAAGTGTCCGCCCGGCACGGCGCCAGTCGGCGATCTGCCGCCACGGGTCGACGTCCTGGCGTGGCGTGCCGCCGCTGGATCCGAAGGTGCGATGGTCGTGGGCCAGTGCCACGAAGCCCGCCTCCGAAGGCCCTGGCGAAGGGCTCCGGTCGCTGGTCCTTGATGCCGCCGAACCCGCTGGTCATGGTGATGGCCGGTCGTGGCGTCGGGGGTCCGTCCGGCACGAGGAGCCGGCCAGCGTGGCTCCTCGGCGGGTGTCTCCCCGTCGGTACGGGTGAACGTCATCGCATACGCCTTTCCCGGGCAGTCGAGGAAAACGGGGCCCTCGGCTCCGGTCCGAAGGCCCCGCGTCGGTTCCGGGCGGTGTCCGTGCCCGAGCGGCCGTCCGTGGCGGCTACTCGGCCAGCCGGCGCCCGAGGTCGAGTTCCACACCGTCGGGCTTCTGGAGCCCGCGCTCGAACAGGGAGCGCACGCGGTGGGCGTTCTCGGGACGCCCCGCGGACTTGAAGTAGGCCATGAGGCTGGCGCCGTGGGATTCCTCCGTCGGCAGGGACTCGGCGTCCACCAGGGCCTTGGTCTGGGCGACGGCCGACTTGTCGAAGCCGGCGATGCGGCGGGCGAAGGCGTCGACGAACCGCTCCAGCTCGCCTTCCGGGAGAACACGGTTCACGTAGCCGTACTCGGCCGCGAGGTCGGCGGGGAAGTCGTCGCCGCCCAGCAGGATCTCCAGGGCGCGGCCCCGGCCCACCAGGTGGGGCAGCCGGCCGCTGGGGTTTCCGCCGGGAACCGATCCGACACCCACCTCGAACTGACCGAGGACGGCGTTCGGGCCGGCGAACCGGATGTCCGTCGCCAGCACGAACTCGCTGCCGCCGCCCCGGGCACGGCCGTTGATCTCGCTGATGGTGACGGCGGGCACCTTGGCCAGGCGGTACATGTTGTCGGCGTACGGGTGCAGCCCCGAGGCCGCCGGCTTCATGGCGGCCACGCGGGAGCGGTCCGACAGGAAGTCCCAGTGCGCCATGAAGAAGTCCGGGTTGACACTGCGGAAGACGACGGCGGTCAGCTCCGGGGCCTGCTCGATGCGGGTGACCAGCTCCGCGAGCTGCTCGACGGTGTCGGGGTCGATCAGGTTGACCTCCCCGTTGGAGAAGGTGATCCGCCAGTAGGACGGGCTGACCTCTTCGACGGCGAACTGCTCATGGCTGCTCATGCGGGATTGCTCCTTGCGGTGACGAAGTGCGTTTCCGGTGCTGAGCGTCGACGACGTCCTCCGGACGGCACAGATGCTGAAACCTGTTTTCCAACTTAGCATCTGAATTGGAAAAACCGTCTCAGGGATAGGCTGGTCGTATGACGAACAGGAGCCCTCACCTCGGCGCGGAGGGGACACGTTGCTCGATCGGCCGCGCCCTGGAGGTGTTCGGCGACCGGTGGAGCCTGCTGATACTGCGCGAGGCGCTCCAGGGAGCCACCCGCTTCTCCGACTTCAGAGACCGCCTGCAGGTGGCGAGTGACGTCCTCACCCACCGGCTCGGCACCCTGGTCGAGGGCGGGGTGCTGGACAGACTCCCCTACCAGGAGGCGGGCAGCCGCACCCGGATGGCCTACCGCCTGACCCCTGCCGGACAGGACCTCATGGTGGTCTTCGGCGCCCTCCAGCAGTGGGGCGACCAGTACTGTCCCCACCCCGACGGGCCGCTCGTCGGCCGGGTCAGCCGCACCGACGGCCAAGCCCTGCACGTCGCCTTCGTCGACGAGCAGGGCCACGAGACTCCGCTGCGGGACGTCGACCTCGGCGGCCCGGTCGACGCCTCTGCCGCCCGCCGCGGAACCTGACGGGCCGGCAGCGGTCAGATCAGGCCGGCCCGGTAGACCAGCAGGGCGATCTGGACGCGGTTGTTCAGTTCGAGCTTGGCCAGGATGTGGGAGACATGCGCCTTGACCGTCGGGATGCTCAGATACATCTCGGCGGCGATCTGCGCGTTCGTCTTCCCCTCCGCGACGGCGAGGGACACCTCGTGCTCCCGGGCGCCCAGCCGTCCGAGCAGTTCCCGTGCGTCGTGGACGTCCTGGCCGCCCGGTCCGGTTGCCCCGCGGGTCCCGGTGGCGCCCGGTGCCGCCCGGTCCTCGTCGGGAGACACGGCGACGGTGTCGACGAGCTGGCGCAGGGCCTCCGGGGAGAACACCGGCTCCCCGGAGGCCGCCTTGCGCAGTGCGGCTACGAGGTCCTGCGGCTGGGTGTGCTTGAGGAGAAACCCTCCTGCGCCCGCCTGCAGGGCACGCAGGACGTAACCGTCGGTGGCGAGCGTGGTGAGTATGACGATCTCGGGGGGCTCCGCGCGGGCCCGCAGGACACGGGTGGCCTCGATGCCGTCCATGAGCGGCATGCGGATGTCCATGAGGACACGTCTTCGCCACGGCGTTCGCCGGACTCGCGCTCGCCACCAGCGGCACCCCCGCCCCACTGATCGCCTCGATGGCCGACGCTCTCGCCGCACAGCAGAACCCGGACGGCGGCTTCGGATACACCGTGGGGGTACGGCAGAGCGACGTCGACGACACCTCCTACGCCATCGAGTTCCTGCGTACGGCCGCGCCGCGGACGCACACGGCGACGATCGAGCGCGCCGAGGCCTATCTCCTCGCCCGGCGCAATCCCGACGGCGGATTCCCCACCTTCGCCGCGGGCGCTCCCTCCGAGGTGGCCATGACGGCGGCGGTGAACGCGCTGGCGGGCAATCCTGCCCACCGCGCGGTCGCGGAGCGGGGGGTCGCGTTCATCGTGAGCCAGGGTGGTCCCGCCGGCGTGCTGGAACGCGGCTGGAGCCGCAACCTCACCAACGCCGTCTTCCGCGCCACGCTGGCCTGCGCCACCGTCCGTGACGACGCGCCCGCCGCACTGCGCAAGGCGGCGTCCGCCTCATCGGAACCTGGCTTCTGGTCTCCTGCCAGGCCACCGCCGTGGACGACGGCGAGGTGGTGCGACCGTACGGTGAACACCCCTTGAGCCTGATCATGTACACCGCCGACGGGTACATGTCCGATCACGACCCCGGACCGGCCGCTGTTTGACGAGGAGCGACAGGAGTACGGACGGCCGGAGGAACTGGCCGAGGCGGCACGCCACTACCTGGCGTACACCGGCACGTTCCGGGTGCCGGACGGCGACACCGTTGTGCACGAGGCCGCCCTGTGCCTGTACCGGTACTGGATGAGCAACGGCCAGACGGCGGGCGACGCGGACCGCGCCCCGTCACCGAGCGGTCGGCCAGAGCCCGGCCAGACGCCACCGTCGGAACCGGTTCGACGTCCCCACCGCCGGATGCGGCCGGTGGGCCGTCACTCGGCGGTGTCGCGCAGCTGCCTCAGCAGGATCGCGAGTTCGAGTCGCTGCCGTCCGGCCGGAGGGCCGAACGAGAAGCCGAGCCGGGCCTCGGCCTGGGCGAGCCGGGCCGTCACGGTGCTGTGGTGCCGGTAGACCTGGGCGGCCGCCTTGCGGGCCGAGCCGGTCGCGCAGAAGGCGGCGAGTACGGTCAGGGTGTCCGCGCCGTGAGGGTCGGTGGCGAGTGCGTCCAGCACGCTCACGTCGGCGACCTTCGCGATGTCCTCCGCGCGCAGCCGTGCCGCGATGGCCGCCAGCGCGCCGAGTTGTCCGGCCTGGACCACGGCCGGACGCGGACCTTCCCGGGTCGCGAACCGCAGCGCCGTACGGGCCTGCCGCCAGGACTCAGGCGCGTCGATCGCGGGCAGCGCGTCCCCCACGCCGATCCGCACTCCCTCCCCCGCCGCTTCCCGCAGGTCTGCGGGCAACGAGCGGGTGAGCACCACGTGCACAGGCCCGATCGACGCGCTGCGCACACCCGGATCAGCGGCGGCCAGGGCGCGCAGGAGGTGTCTGAGGTCTCCGGGCGCGGCGGCCACGGCCAGGACGTGCACCCCGGCCGACGGGTCGAACCGCAGCAGGCGCACCGCCCGGGCCCGCTCGGCCTCTCCGGCACTGGCCGACAGCGCCAGCTCCACCAGGGCCTCGTCGCCCGGTTCGGGCAGCGGACCGCGCGTGCGGTCCAGTAGGAGCGCTGCGGCGAACGCGAACCGCTCCAGCAGGATGGTGTCCAGCGCGAACGGTTCGCCGACGCGTTCCAGCCACACCCGGCTGCTCGGGGAGATCTCCCGCACGGCGGGTCCGACCGGCTCAGGGGTGTGGGCGATGACCTGCCCCGCGGCATCGGAGCGCAGGCATACCCCCAGTTCGCAGTCCGCGACGCCGACCGCGCACTCGGCGAGGCGGGCCGTCTCGCGTACGAGAGTGCGCAGCGTGGCCCGGGTGGAGATCAGGGTGTCGAAGAACGCGATCACCCGCACGGCGTTCTCCGCATCGGCGTCGAGAGCTGACAGACGCAGGAGCAGGCCATTCACACGGCGAAGCCTACGGCATCCGCCAACCGGCGGATGCCGCCGCCGGATGACCGCCGGATGACGGCTGGTCGGCCACCCGGCGACTCACAGAGACTGGGGGTGCACCCCCCAGGAGGAACAGACAATGCCGTACTTGTTCGACCCCGAGCTCGCTCCGTGGGTGCCACTGCTCGCCGACGTGGACTACGCGAACGTGGCGAAGATGCGGGCACAGGCTGAACTCATGGAACCCGCGCCCTACGACCCGCCGGCCCCGGTCGACGTCCGGGACATCACGGTGCCGGGCTTC
Organism: Streptomyces sp. NPDC048254; assembly: GCF_043201895.1. NCBI lineage: Bacteria > Bacillati > Actinomycetota > Actinomycetes > Kitasatosporales > Streptomycetaceae > Streptomyces > Streptomyces sp. NPDC048254. The sequence continues at coordinate 146,643 of NZ_JBICZJ010000016.1, read as the reverse complement.
CAGGGCGCCCCGGAGGTCGGCGTGCGCATCTACACGCCCGCGAACCGCACCGGGAAGCTGCCCGGTCTGCTGTACATGCACGGGGGCGCCTTCGTCATCGGGCTCGCGGACTTCTTCCACACCGAGACGGTCCGCATCGCCGCCGAAGTGGGCGCGGTGGTGGTGTCGGTGGACTACCGCACCGCCCCGGAGCACCCCTTCCCGGCGCCTCTGGAAGACTGCTACGCCGCCCTGTGCTGGTTCGCGGAGCACGCCGACGAACTGGGCGTGGACCCCGACCGGATCGGTGTGGGCGGAGAGAGCGCGGGCGGCGGCCTGGCCGCGGCCGTCGCGCTGTTCGCTCGGGACCACGACGGGCCCGCTCTGAAGATGCAGTACCTCGGTGTCCCGGTGCTGGACGACCGGCTGGCCACGGCCTCCATGCACGCCCTCATCGACATCCCCGGCTGGAACCGCCGCAACGCGGAACTGTCTTGGGACTACTACCTCGGTGGCAGGGGGCTGCGCGGCGGCGACGACGTCAGCCCGTACGCGGCACCGGCCCGCGCCGAGGACCTGGCCGGCCTGCCGCCCGCGTACATCACGGCCTCCGAGTTCGACCCGCTGCGCGACGAGGATCTGGGCTACGCCCGGCGGCTGATCATCGCGGGCGTGCCGACCGAACTGCACCACTTCCCCGGCACTTTCCACGGCGCGGCCCAGCTGGTGCCGCAGGCAGCCGTGAGCCAGCGCATGATCGCCGAGGGGCTCGACGCGCTCCGTCGCGGCCTGTAGGCCGGGCAGACCGACGTCCCGGTGTGAGTGACGCGTACCCGGCCGCCTCTGTCGAGACGCGTCCTCTGGTGCACAAAGCACAAGCAGGCACCTTTACCCATTCCAGTAATACAAATAGGTGGGACTCTCATGACTTTTTCCCTGGACACCCTGCCGGCGGACGATCCGCTGTGGAAGAAGAGCGGCGCGCTCTACGTGCCGTCGGGCAAGGGCCCCACGGTGTGGGCGGTCGGTGACGTCTACACGATCAAGGCGACGGGCGCGCAGACCAACGGCGGCTTCGGCTTCATCGAGGGAACGATTCCAGCCGGCGGCGGACCTCTCGCCCACGCACATCCCGATCGCGAGGAGACCTTCTACATCCTCGACGGGGAACTGGAGTTCCTCGACGGGGAGAAGACGTTCACGGCGGTCGCGGGGGACTTCATCCACGTTCCCCGGGGCGTCCGGCACCGGTTCACGAACAAGGCGAACCATGCCGCACGCATGATCTTCATGTTCACTCCGGCGGGCCCCGAGCAGATCATCGCCGACTACGCAGCTCCGGCCCGGCCGGGCGAGCTGCCGCCGGCGATCATCGACGACGACCAGCTGGCGCGCTACCAGGCCATGAACGAGCTCGCGGGCACCATCATGCTCCCCGAGTAGTCCTGACTCGTCGTCACACCGTTCCGGAGTGGGGGAATTCGGAACGCCGAACGAAGCCGTGACGGGGCTCCCGGGTTTCCGGGAGCCCCGTCACGTGCTGTCCGTGCGGTCGTCCGCGGGGCGGCCCTGCGCGTACGCGCCCCCGGCCGCCTCGACCGAGCGCTACTCCCGATGATCTTCACTCGTCACCGCACGTCTGCTGGAGGACAACGGCTTCACCATCGAGTGGAGCTCCGCCGGCTTCCCGACCGCCTTCGTGGCCACCTACGGCAGCTCCGGGCCCGTCCTGGGCTTCAACGCGGAGTACGACGCGCTGCCCGGCCTGTCCCAGAAGCGCGGGGTCGTCACCCACGACCCGCTGGTCTACAACTACGACGCCTACGGTCCCACCTACGGTGCCGGGCACGGCGACGCCCACAACACCCTGGGCGCCGGCGGCACGGCCGCCGCCATCGCCGTGGCCCATGCGATCCGTCCCCAGGGCCTGAAGGCCACGGTCAAACTCTTCGGCAGCGCCGGCGAGGAGCAGCTGGTCGGCAAGGCGTACGCGGTCAAGGCCGATGTGTACGACGGTCTCGACGCCGTCCTCGACTGGCACCCCTTCAACATCACCGTGCCGTTCTGGAACACCACCAGCGCGCTGATATCGGCCACCTTCACCTTCCTCGGCGCCTCCGGACACGGCGGCACACCGCTCGGGAACAAGAGCGGCCTGGACGGCGCCCTGCTGATGGCGACGATGTCGGAGTACCTGCCTGCCCGCCGGGCATCCCGAACCACAACGGGGGCGTCACCGCGACGGCCGCCACCGGCATCGGCCATCAGGCGCTGCTCTCGCCGCACGCTCGCGGCCGCCGCCGTCGACCTCATCGAGCAGCCGACCGACTGGCCGCCATGCGGCAGGAGTTCAAGGAAAGGACGTCGGGCATCCAGTGGGCCTCGATGGTCCCCGACGGCACCCAGCCGCCGCTGTACGAACCCCCCGCGGACTTCCTGCGCGAGACCGGCCAGAGCTGGCCGCCCCCGGGTGTGACGTGGCACGTTCCGCAGGTCCTGGCGGCGGAGTGCTCGGCACCACCGGCCCGAACCTTCCGCCCGTCACCTGATCCGGCCGACCGTCACCGAGCACAGAGAGCAACCTGGCAAGTACCCACGGCGAAGCCTCTCTGAGGTGTCACCCGCTGGAGCTGCAGCCGCAGACCTAGGGTGACAAACTGCTGCAAAACGGGCTGCTTCGCGGCTCGGTGCGGTCCTGGGAAAGGAACGGCGAGACATGTCCAACGACCAGGTGATCTCCGAACTCCAGCTGTCGGCGTCCGTGGAATCGGCCGTCATCAACGCCCCCCTCGATGCCATCGACATCCCGGACTGGCTGCTGCACCTGCCCGACGCGGAATACCAGCGCTGCGCGCCGCCGGACCACAAGGCGTGCGGTGCCACCACCACGGACGACGGGCGCCCCATGTCGATCAACGTCGAGGAGATCGCCGGCGGCCTCATCATCCAGCACTACGTGGCCGAGGTGCAGGAGCCGCATCACTGCCGCATGGTCTCCCTGTCGGACGTGCAGACCCCGGGAGGGTGGAGCAAGGTGCAGGTGGTCTGGGACCTGAGCGTGGTGGAGCAGCCCGACGGCACCTGCCTCTACACCAATGACATCGGCAGCCGGCCCACCCAGGGGTTCCTGGACATGCTCGCCGAACAGGCCCTGGACTTCGCGGAAGTGGCCGCCAAACGTCAGGTCGGCGTCGTCGCGCACAACCAGCTCGAAACGCCGTTGTACGCCGCCAGTATGGAGCGCAAGGCGCTGGCCGCACGCTCCGCCTGACCTACTCCGGCGGCGTGGGGGTGTCGTGGGTGCGGTACATCGCCTGGACGTCCAGCTCCAGTTGGACCGTCGGGCCCACCACCGCGATGCCCCGGGCCAGCATGGACCGCCAGTTGAGGGTGAAGTCGTCGCGGTGCAGCTCCGCGGTCGCCTGGGCCGCACAACGGAGTTCCTCGCCGTAGCCGCCGTTGACCACGCCCAGGTACGTGGTGTCCAGAGCGACGGAGCGGCTCACACCGTGCATCGTCAGGGCACCCTGCACGGCCCACTTGGTGCCGCCGCGGTAGACGAAGCGCGTGCTCGCGAACTCGATGTGCGGGAAGTTCTCGACGTCGAGGAAGTCGGCGGAGCGCAGATGGTTGTCGCGGGTGGTGTTGCCGGTGTTGATGCTGGCGGCATCGATACGGAGGCGGACGTGCGACTGCGACATGTCCTGAGCGATCTCGATGCCGCCCTGGAAACGGTCGAACCTGCCGTGGACGTGGGCCATGCCGACGTGCTGGGCGATGAACCGGATCGCCGTGTGCGGCGGGTCGAAGAGCCAGGTACCCGGGTCCGGCAGCATCTGGTGTTCGGACGGCTCCAGCCAGATCCTCTCGGCGGGCGCCGCCGTTCCGGCGATGATGTCGATCATCTCGTGGTGCGGCTTCAGCCCGTCCGTCGTCGCCAGCAGTCCGTAGCGACCGGGAGGCAGTGCCGCGAGGAAGAGACCGTACGGGTCGGTCGTGCCCCGGGCGGTGACACGGTTCGTGTCCTGGGCGGTGATGACGATGTCCGTGAACGGCATCGGGGCGCCGGTCGGGTCGACGACCTCGCGGACCAGCGCGCCCGCCTGCGGAGGCAGCGGATGGGAGAGGCCCGCCGCCTGGTCCGCGGCGCCCTGGGACCACCAGCGCCGGAGCTGTGCGAGGACCATGTCGTTCACCTTTCTTCGCGCACGCGCCACGCCGCGAGCAGTATTCCGCGCTGTACCGGACGTCGGCGGCCGCATGCCGACCGAGTCCCGAGATACGTGTGCCAGACCGTGGGTTCACGGGGCGGCGTCGCAGGTCAGTGTATCCGCGCGTGGATCACGGACATGTGGACGGGCCCCACGGTACGCGTGTGGGGTGCCCCCGCCGGACAGACCGGCGGGGGCACCCCACATGTATCGCGAACCAGCGGGCTACGGCATCAGTCCACCGACAGGGTGAAATCGACCGTCGCCGTCCTGCCGGACCGTGCCGAGACCGCCTTGCTGCGCTTGGCGTATCCCTCCTCGGTGACCGTGACCGTCCGGGTACTCGCCTGCGACCACACCCCGTACACCCCGTGCCGGTCGGTGGTCACCGTGACGGGGCTTTCGCCCCGCCCCGACAGGGACACCGTCGCTCCGGCGAGCGTCTTGCCCGTCGCCGCGTCGGTGACCGTCCCGGTGATCTCCGCCCACGAGGCGGGGGCGCTCGCCTTCAGGCCAACCCGGACCGGCTGCGGCACGTACGGCGTGTCGGTGATCATGTTCAGGTCGGCGGCGTAGGCACCCGGAGCCGTGAGGACCCTGGCGTCGGCCGTGACCGTGATCTGCTTCGACTGACCGGGGGCCAGCTCCAGCGTCGTCCGGTTCTCCGACAGCCAGTCCACGTCCTCACCGGTGCAGCCTCCGAGGCCGGGGAGGACGGCACCCTGGACCGATCCCGAGAAGGACGCCGTCGCTGCTATCCCGCCGACCTGTAGGGCAGGCATGCGGTGCCCTGCCCCGCGAACTGGGTCGTGCCGGGCGCGTCGGGCAGCGCGGTCCAGATGTCCAGGGCGGGATCGTACTGGGCGACATGCCGGGTGTTGCCGAATCCCAGAACGTAGGAGTCCACAAAGCCGCCCACGACCTGGAGTTCGCGGCCCGCTTCCAGTTGCCGGTCCGCACGTGGCCTGACCCAGAACCTCGAGTATCCCGGGCGTCCGACGACCATGCCGGTGCTCTTCCTTGACGACGACGAGCACCAGGGCCAGCTCCGTCGATGCCTGACGGATGCCTCGCTGCCTCTGGAACTTCGGATCGTCGGTGCCTTGAGCCGGCTCTACGGCCTGTCCCTCATTCGCATCGTCCACCTGACAACCGACGGCTTCCACCAGGACGAGCGCGGGGCCCACTTCACCTTCGGCAAGAACCCCGTACTCCTGCCACCGACGCTGGCTCGCCTCATCGAACAGCAGATCACCACAGGCCGGTCGCGCGCCGCCCTGGGACCGCTTACCACCAGCGAGCATCCCGAACTCCTTCTACCCGGCCAGCCCGCCAGTCGCCCTCGCAGCCCAGAGGCGCTGTCGGCACAACTCGTGAAGCACGGCCTGCCCACCATCGCCGCCCGCAACACGGCCTTGTTCGGCATGGCTGGGGAACTACCGCCGATCATCATGAGCGATCTCTTCGGCGTTCACAGGAACACCGCGACTCAGTGGGCGGCGCTCGCCCAGGACAGCTGGGCCGGGTACCTCGCGGCTCTCGAAGCCACCGAATAGGCCGTGCTCGCCGGGCGCGGTCAGCCCTTGACGATCGTCCGCTCGACGTCGGGAAATCCCTTGTCCCACCAGTGTCCGTAGCGCCGGTAGACGGCTGGATCGCGGTCGGTGAGCAGCACTGACAGCTTTTCCGCCTCCTCGGTCAGACCTTGCCACGCAACCTTACCGAGCCTGCGGAAGGCGGTCAGTTCCAGCCCGCCGTCGGTTGCGCGCCAAACTCCAACGACCTGCCCGTCAACGAGCAGGCAGGGCAGCACATCGCCGTTACGCCGGACGACCAGGGGGCGGTACTCGGGGGGCATGAGTCGCCCGGGGACGGCGTGAGCCAGCAGTGTGCTGTCCCACATCGGCAGCAACCTCGGCGGCGCCGGGGTGTCATCGGCAGGCACGGTAGCGTCGGCCAGGTCGAACAGGGCGCCGGCGCCGGGGCCTGGCACCCGTACCACCTGGTCGCCGAGCTCATGCAGCGCTTTGGTTATTGCGGTGCGTGTCAGCAGGGTGAACCGGGCGAAGTCCTGGGCTGACGCGGGCCCGAACGCGCGCAGGTAGGCGAGCAGCAGGTGCTGGACCCCAGCGTCGGCGTCCTGCGGCGCGGCCGCAGGGACCGCCGGCGAGGCGCGGTAGGAGTTCGGCTGTGTGAACGACCACGGGCCGCCGGTCGGCGCATGATGCAGTGGCGCGAACGTGCGTAGCGCCCACCACATGCGGTGTGCGTGCTCGCCGTGCCTCCCGGTGACCTTGTCCTCTACCTGGGCGCCGGTGCGGGGCCGCTCCAGGAACCCCGCGAGTTCTGGGAGCAGTGCGTCGGCGTCGTTGGGGGTCAGCCCTGTTGCGGTGAAGCGGCGGTCGTAAATTCGTGACGCTCGCAGAGTGCTCAGCATGGCAGCGCGGTAGGGCTCGTAGTCCTCGGCATGGACGACGTGCAGCGTTATCCGCATGAGGGTTGCCTTCACGATCCGGCCGTGCGCGAACGCTGCGTCGAGATCCTTGGGCGCGAAGTCCTGCACACGGTTCCATAGCGCCAGGTACGGCGACGCTGGTGCCTGGGCCTGCAGAGCGCAGACCCGGCGAACCGCCTCCGCCACATCGAGGCGCTGGCGCTCGAGCAAGAGCTGACGGTCCAACATGGCCAGGGCGAGCTGTCGCGCGGTGAGGCTCATGACTGGATCATGTCACCCTCGGCTCCCGTATGAAGCAACCGCTGATACGGGGCTATCAGTTGAAGGCACCTGCTTATCGGTTTGAATGGTCGCTGCTGTGCAGGAGCCGGAATAGCGCTGGGTTGGAACACTGCCCCTTCACCAGTACGTCAGTGAGATCGTCTCCTTCCACACCGAGGAGCAGCTCACCCTGTCCGGCGTCGGTGTCGACGACCTCTCGGGAGTGGAGCAGAAGACCACCACCACGGTGGCCATGGACTTCGGCCGCATCACCATCCACAACGGGCTCGCACTGTTCCTGTTCGGCACTCCGGGACAGGACCGGTACTGGTTCATGTGGGACGAACTGGCCGCGGGCGCCCTGTGCGCGGTGATCCTGGCCGACACCCGTCGGCTGGACACGAGCTTCTCCGCCATCGACTACTTCGAACGCGCCGGACTTCCGTTCGTCATGGCCGTCAACTGCTTCGACGACGCACGCACCCACCCCGCCGAGACGGTATGCGCCGCACTGAGTCTCGGGCCCGACGTGCCCGTCCTGTTGTGCGACGCGCGCCACCGTGAGTCCGTCAAGGAGATCCACGTGCACGCCGTCGAACACGTCCTGGCCGTGCAGATGCGACGAAAAGGTATCACGGGCTTACGGTACCCGGACCCAACTCCGTTTCCGGGAAACGTGGTTGCTGGTTTGAAGCAAGGTATTCACTGGTAGACATCGCTCGCTTGTTGTCGCCGCCCCCACTCGCCCCATGAGACCCATGAATCGGCCGAGTCGAGGGTGGCCTGGCGAGAGGAACCCGTGAAGTCCGCATCCAAGAGACCGGTGTTCACCGCACTGGTGGGCCTCGGCATACTGCTGGCGGCCGGCACGCCGGCGACATCCCTGACCCTCACAGGCGCCACCACGTCCGCCCCGACGGCATCTTCCCGAGCACCCCTCGGATCCGCCCTCGGCACCGATGACACCCGGCCCGCCGCCGCCCAACAGCGGTGGATCCCGCTGATCACGGGCGACCGCGTCCTGACCGACGGCAAGGGCGACGTGCTCTCCCTGCGCCCCGCCAAGGGCCGGGAAAACATACCGGTTCAAGTGGAGACCATCGGCGGACACACCTACGCCATCCCGGACGATGCCCGAGTCCTGGTCGAATCCGGCCGTCTCGACCGACGCCTGTTCGACATGACGACGCAGAGCGCGCCCGCCTACGCCCAGCGCACGGACCTGCGACTCATCGTCATGTACGACACAGGCCGCCCGGCGGCCAGGACGGCGCTGCGCGCCACCGCGGGGGCGACCGTACGGCACACGCTGAGCAGCATCGACGCCGACGCCATCAGCGCCCCCGCGAACGGCACTTCGCAGCTGTGGACCGCCCTCACCACGGGCTCCGCCCAGGCCACGACCCGCACCGCCGCCCCCGGTATCGCCTCGGTGTGGCTCGACGCCGTCGTCCAGGCCTCGCTCGACAAGAGCGTGCCGCAGATCGGCGGGCCCGAGGCATGGGCGGCCGGCTACGACGGCACCGGTACCCGTATCGCCGTCCTGGACAGCGGCATCGACACCACCCACCCCGACCTGGCCGGGAAGGTCGTCGCCGAGCACAACTTCTCCGAGTCGCCGACCACGGACGACCTGTTCGGCCACGGCACGCACGTCGCGTCCATCGCTGCGGGCACCGGCGCCAAGTCCGGGGGGACGTACAAGGGTGTGGCGCCCGGCGCCGGCCTGCTGGACGGCAAGGTGCTCAACGACACCGGCCAGGGCGCCATGTCCGGGATCATCGCCGGTATGGAGTGGGCCGCGGCCGAGAAGGCGGACGTCGCCAACCTCAGCCTGGGTGCCTACGACTCCCCGGAGCTCGACCCGATGGAGGAGGCGGTCGACAAGCTGTCGGCCGAGAGCGGAACCCTCTTCGTGGTGGCGGCCGGCAACGACGGCGAGCAGGGAGCCGGCACTATCAGCACCCCGGGCAGCGCCGACGCGGCGCTGACGGTCGGCGCGGTCGACAAGCAGGACGTGCTGGCCCCGTTCTCCAGCACCGGCCCGCGCGCCGGCGACGACGCGATCAAGCCCGACCTCACGGCACCGGGCGTGGACATCGGGGCCGCGGCCGCACACGACAGCTACATGGCCTCCGTCGCCCCCTCGGTCGCGGACGGCTACATCTCCCTCAGCGGCACCTCCATGGCGACCCCGCACGTCGCGGGTGCCGCCGCCCTTCTCGCCGAGCAGCACCCCGACTGGACCGGCGACGACATCAAGCAGGCGCTCGTGGCGTCGACCACGCCCGGCGCGTACACGGCGTACCAGCAGGGCTCGGGCCGGGTCGACCTGCGCAAGGCGATCAAGCAGACGGTGTTCACCCGGGAGACCTCGCTCGCCTTCGGTCTCGCCCAGTGGCCGCACACCGATGACCAGCCGCTCACGAAGACCCTCACCTACCGCAACGTGGGTGACACCGCGGTCACCCTCAAGCTGGCCGTGGACGGCACCGCACCCGACGGAAGCCCCGCCCCCGGCGGGATGTTCACCGCCGACGGCCACCTCACCGTCCCCGCGCACGGCGAGGCCACCGCGCGGATCGTCGCCGACACCCGGCTCGGGGGCGACACCGCCGGCCGCTTCACCGGCCGGGTGACCGCCACGGGCGACGGGCAGACCGTCGCCACCGCGCTGGCCGTGGAACGCGAGTCGGAGATGTACACCGTCACGGTGAAGCCCTTGAGCCGTGCGGGCAAGCCTGTCCCCGACGCCTCCTGGAACGCCACGCTGGCGGGCCTCTCGGGTCCTCGTGAGGGACTCGCCTCGTATCTGTCCGGCGACACCTACTCGGTGCGCGTCCCCAAGGGCCGGTACTTCCTCAACGCCTCGCTGCGGGCGGATCCGTCCGGTTCGTACGACCAGGGTGAGGACTGGTTCAACCAGCCGAACCTCGACGTCACCAAGGACACCACGGTCACCCTGGACGCGCGCACCACCAAGCCGGTCGAGGTCACCGTGCCGGACCGTGCCGCCCGGCAGACCTTCGGCTACGTCCGCGCGGGCGTCGATCAGGCGGGTGAGCCGGGCCCGGCCTTCCTCGCCTTCTTCGGCACCTCCGAGGAACTCCGCACCGCGCACGTCGGCCCCGCCGTGAACTCCGCGGACACCTTGCACCAGCGCATCGAGGCCACCTTCTCCACCGGCGCCCAGGGCCACGACGAGTACGACGTGGCGTACGAGCCGAAGGGCGGCCGATACGTCACCGGTTTCTCCGCACACCCCCGTGCCCGCGACTTCGCCGACGTCCGCACGGAGGTGGGCGGACCCGGGCAGGGCAAGACCGGTTACCTCTCACTGGCCGCCCTGAACGGTGGCGGCACGACCGTCGAACGTGCCCTCCCCGCCATGCTCACCCTGCACCTGCTGTCGGCGGACGGCACGTGGTGGCTGAGCCTGCGCCAGAAGGGAGCCGACGGCCACGTCGACACCGTCTACGACGCGTCCGGCGCCACCTTCCAGCCGGGTCGCTCGTACCACCGCGTGCTGAACGTGGGCGTCTTCGGACCCGACCTGCCGGACGGCGCCGGGCTGATCCGCACCGGCGACACGATGGACGGGAGCCTGCCGCTGTTCTCGGACGGGGCCGGCGACTCCAGCAGCAACCAGACGCGGGTGGACAGCGCCGACACGAGTCTGTACCGCGACGGCCAACTGGTGCGCTGGAGCCCGTACCCGATGGACTTCTTCTACGCCGCGGACAACGACGACCGGGCCGACTACCGGCTGGACGTCTCGGTGCGGCGCGGCACGGAGGCGGACGTCTCCGACAGCCTGGACGTGGAATGGACCTTCTCCTCCGGACACACCTCACAGACGACCGAACTGCCCATCTCGGTCGTCCGCTTCACGCCCGAACTCTCCCTCGACAGCACCGGCAGGGCGGAGGCGAAGGTGTGGGTCCCGGTCACCGTGAAGGGCTCCGCCGCGGGCAGGAACCTCAAGTCCCTGAAGGTCTGGGTCTCCTATGACGAGGGCGGCCACTGGCAGACGGTGAAGGTGCGCGACGGACGGGTGCGGGTCACCAATCCCCGGGCGGGCGGCAGTGTCTCCTTCAGGACGGCGGCAGCCGACCGGCAGGGCAACACGGTCAGCGAGACGATCGTCAACGCCTATCTGACGAAGTAGGTACGCCCGCCGGCGGCATGAGGGCCGGAACGGGCCGGAACAAACATCACCGAGGGCTCCTGCCGCTGGCAGGAGCCCTCGCTCGCCGGGGCCAGGGCCTAGCGGCCCGTCACGGTGAGGGCCGCGGTCGCGGCGGCGCCCAGCGCCTCGTCGTCCGGCTCCGTGCCGGCCCAGGCCACATGACCGTCCGGCCGGACGAGTGCCGCTCGTACGCCCTGCCACTGCGCCCGTTCCTCGGCGAGCGTGTCGACGTGCACGACCGCCTGCCACCTGCCGGGCAGTTCCCCGACGGCGGCGACCGCCCTGCCGCCCGCCATGTCGATCAGGACGTGATGTCCGGGCTCCAGCAGCGAGAACAGCCCGGAGCCCCCGGAAAACCGGAGATCGGGCGCCCTGCGGCCCACGAGCGGATGGGCGGCGGTATCCCGCGGCGGATAGGCCACCGACAGTCCCGAGACGGCGTCGGCCAGGTACCGCGAGAAGCCGGGCTCCCGCGCGACCGCGCCGCCCAGGAACGACCGCAGGTTCTTGCCCTCCGGCGTCCAGGCCGTCATCAGCACACTCTGGGCGTCGGTGAGCTCCAGAAGCTCCGCGCCCACGGGGCGGCGCTCCGCCTCGTAGCTGTCCAGCAGTCCCTCGGGGGCCTGGCCCTGCACGACGGCGGCCAGCTTCCACGCCAGGTTCCACGCGTCCTGCACACCGACGTTCAGGCCGACGCCGCCGGCCGGCAGATGCCGGTGGGCGGCGTCGCCCACGAGCAGCACGCGGTCCTTGCGGTAGTGGTCCGCCAGTTTCGCGGCGTTGCCGGAGCGTGACACCCACAGCGGGTTGCGCAGGCCGAAGTCGGTCCCGGCGACGGCGGCCGTCTTGGCCCGCAGTTCCTCCACCGTGTACCCGTCCCACCGGGCGCTGCGGTCCTCCAGGTCGAGTCCGCCGACGCGGTACACGCCGGGCGACATCGGTACGACCATCAGAGTGCCCCGGGCGTTGACATGGGTGTAGGGCACCTGGGGCGGCGGGGCGTCGAGCGCGACGTCGGCCAGCCATCCGTACCAGGTGGAATCGGTACCGGAGAAGCCGATGCCCGCACTCTCACGCACGGCGCTGCGCGTGCCGTCGCAGCCGACCAGGTAGTCCGCCTCCAGGGCGTATCCCCCGTCGGGGCCCTCGACGCCGGCCACGACCGAGTGCGGCTTGTTCTCGAGGAACCCGGTGAAGACGTGACCGCGCCGGATGTCCGCACCCAGCTGCAGCGCGTACTCCTCCAGCAGTTCCTCCACCTTGGGCTGCGGCAGCATCAGGGTGTACGGGAACGGGGTGTCCAGGGCGCGGAAATCCATCCGCTCGGCGAGCAGGCCGAAATGGCCGCTGGGCACGCGGGTGCCGTGCTCGACGAAGCGGTCGGCGATCCCCCGCGACGCCCACATCTCCAGGGTGCGGGGATGAACGGTGAACCCCTTGGAGTAGGGGCTACGCGCGGGAAGCCGCTCGACGACGATGACGTCCACACCGCGAAGCCGCAGCTCCGCCGCCGTCCAAAGGCCGGTGGGACCGCCCCCGATGACAATGACACTGCCCATGGCGCCCTCTTGGTTCCTGGTTGCGAAAAGCGATTGTACTTGACTGATCAAGTATATGGGCATGGAAAACCCTGGACAACAGCAGTGCGGCCGGACCGAGGTCCGGCCGCACGGTGCGCCGCGCCCGCTCCGATCAGCCTACGCGGCGGTTTTCTGCAGGGTTTTCAGGAACTCGTCCGTGGTGAAGATCGCATGGGCGTACGCGGGACCATTGATGTCGAACGTGGCCTTCATCTCGTCCCACGAGAACGCGCCGATGGCGTCGCGGATGAGCGTCACGTGGTAGCCCAGCTCCTGCCCGAACCGGGCGGTGGTGTCAACACACGTGTTCGCCTTCATCCCGATGATCACGACCTTCTGGACACCGTGCTGCTTCAGCAGCATGTCCAGGTCCGTGTTGGCGAAGCCGCTCGACGCCCAGTGCTGGCGCATGACCAGCTCGTTGTCCCGCGGCACGAAGTCCGGGTGCCACTCGGCGCCCCAGCTGCCGAGCGCGAAGGTCTGCCGTTCGACGACACGTTGCTGAGTCGGGGACAGGTGATCCCACGTCTCGTAGTCGCCCGGCGCCGTCTGGTGATGCGGCACGATGAAGACGTGGAAACCCCGTTGGCGAGCGGCGGCCAGCACCGCCCGCATGTGGTCGAGAAGATCGATCTCCTCCGCGACCTCCTTGACCTGCGGCCATATCTTTCCGCCCTCCGACAGGAAGTCGTTGTACGGATCGATGATCAGCAGGGCGGTACTTTCGGGAGAATAGATCACATCCTGGGCGTTCATCGCACCTCGGTTCTTCCGCTGCGAACTCGCGGCGTATCGGCACATCTCACCGGAGCACCCCGTCACACCCCGACGTCCCGCCCGGGAGACCGGCTCCCTTCGGGAAAAGGCGCCGCTCCACCGTCTGCGTACCATTCGGTGTCGGCGGCCCCTCGCCCTCGTCGCCCGGCCCGCGGCCCGGCCGCCGAGAATGAGCACGGCTTCCGCAGCCGCCACCCATCACGCTCTCACGCTCCCGATGCGATTGCATCTCGGTCGTGACCTGGTTCTCCCCGCGACGGTACGTTCCCCGGAAGCGGCACGGGCCCGTCAGCCCAGGTCGGTGATGAACCGGGTGAGCAACTCCGCGAAGACCTCCGGCGCCTCAAGGTGCGGTGCGTGACCCGCCCCCGGCAGGATCTGCACGGCACCGCGCCAGAGTGTCGGCATGGTGAGTCCCGCCAAGTAGTCGAGGCTGACCAGTTGCTCGCCTTCGCCGTGCAGCACCGCGACGGGCCGTGTCAGCTCGGCGACCACGCGGACCTCGTCGGCGAAGGCACCGGATTCGATGCCCGCCAGGATGCCGCTGCGGGCCGCGCCGTCGGTGGCGAGTATGTCGGCGACGAGATCCTCCACGGGCCGGGTCGATCCGGGCGCCAGGAAACTCGTCGCGTACGCCTCGGCCGCAGCGGCGTCGACCTCGGCGGTGAAGCCCACGCCCATGGCGGGGTTCGGCAGGAAGGCCCCGCCGATGTCGGCTGGGCCGCCCACGGGCGGAGTGCCGAAGAGTACGAACCCGGCGGCTCGAGGCAGCCGTTGGGTCGCCTCGAGCGCGATGTGACCGCCGAGGCTCCACCCGACGATCACCGCGTCCTCGGCGTCCAGCTCCCTGACGAACCCAGCGAGAAGGGAGGCGTACCCGGGCAGCGAGTAGCCGTCCGGTGTCCGGGCCGCCGCCGAACGGCCGTGTCCCGGCAGATCGAGCGCCAGACAGCGGAACCGTGCCCCGAAGGAGCTCTCCATCAGCGGGCCCCACACCCTCGCGGACGAGGAGTTCCCGTGGATCAGGACCACGGTGCGGCCGGTGCCCTCCGATGCCCTGTAGGCGATGTCCTGACCAGAGATGTCGATATGTTCCTGCCTCACCGCGGATCCCTCCCGATACGGCGGCCCGGCCGCACGAACGTGCGACCGCTCGCGTTCAAGGTACTTGTGGATCTTGCCCGGGTGAACGGCGAGCCACCGGACATCACGGCGGTCACCAAGAGGCGGCAAGTGTGACGGCCGCCGCCACCGCCACGAGGAAGAGGAGAACCGGAACCGTGGCAGCGCCACGGGCGGCTCCGTCTCCGTAGTCGCCCCACTTCACGTGGTACCCGATCGCCACCAGGAGCAGGACGGCCATCCCGACAGCGGCCGCGATGCCCAGCGGCTCCCACCAGATGCCGGCCACCAGCCCCGCCGCCGCGGCCACCTCGAGGAGGCCGATGAAACGGATCAGCGCGGGACCGAGCCCTTTCGCGACGAGCCCGTCCACGACGTCACCCTTGAACTGCGCCTTCGGCGCGCCGGCGGCAACGGTGATCAGGGCGAGAAGAACACTGAGGATGACAGCTGCGATGTACACGACGGTCCTTGGGAAGGCGAGGGAAGGATGAAGGTGTGCACCGCACGAAAGGTGCACCGCACTCTGCGCCGGCCGATCCGGACGAGAGCGCGTAGGCACATGTGGCGCAGGCGCCGGACCCGAGGCCGGATCGGCCGTCAGGGTCCCGAGGAGCGCGCCCTCAGGTGGCGATGCCGCGCAGGGCCGCCGCGAGCCTGCCGAGGTCCAGCCCCGTCAGATGGTCCAGGAAATGACGGCGGACCGAGGCGAGGTTGGTCGGCCAGGCCTTGGCCAGCCGGTCGAAGCCCGCGTCCGTGAGGACGGCGTTCCAGCCCCGGGCGTCCTGCCGCGACCTGACCCGCCGGATGAGACCCTCTTTTTCCAGCCGGTCCGCCAGGCGCGACATGCCGCTGCCGCTCATCTCCACCGCGACGGCGAGATCGCCCATGCGCAGCTTCCGGCCCGGAGCCTCGGAGAGGTGCATGAGAGCCAGGTATTCGGTCAGGGAAAGCCTCTGCTCCCGCATCATGTCGGCATCGACGGCACGGGGCAGGGCGTAGATGATGCGGCCGAGCGACCTCACCACGGCTTCTTCGTCCTGGGTGAGGGGTTGCGGAACGCGATCCCGCCGCCGCGCGTCGCTCGACACGAGTTCATGGTAATTGCCTGCCAAAGCGGCCCGCCAAGCTTGCTGGGGTGAGAGTCGGACCGTGCTCCTGCGAGAGCGCCGTGATCTCACCGGCCACGGCACGCGCCGCGGCAGTCGGCTGTGTCACGTACGAACGGCGGCGGCCCGACCTCTCCGCCCGGCCGCCGCCGTTACCTCACGAACAGGTGCGCCCGTCAGGCGGCACGCAGCGGGGCGAGCGCCTTGCTCCAGGCCAGCACCTGGTCCAGCGTGGTGTTCAGGGCCTCGAGCTGGAAGTCGCCGGGCTTGAACACGCTGAAGTTCTCGAAGTCGTGGAACAGCGACAGCGCGACCTGGGAACGCACGTCCGCCATCTGCAGCTCGCCGGCGATGAGACGCAGGTGCTCCACCGCACGCGCACCGCCCGCGCCGCCGTAGCTGACGAACGCGACGGCCTTGTTGTTCCACTCGGCGTACAGGTAGTCGATGGCGTTCTTGAGCACACCGGACGTGGAGTGGTTGTACTCGGGCGTCACCATGATGAAGCCGTCGAACGAAGCGATCTTGTCCGCCCACTCCCGCGTGTGCGGCTGGGAGTACTGGCCGAGGGACGGCGGGAGCGCCTCGTCGAGGTGCGGGAGCTTGTAGTCGAGGAGGTCGACCAGCTCGAACTCCGCGTCGGTCCGCTTCGAGGCGATGTCGAGCACCCAACGAGCGACAGCCTCGCCGTTGCGGCCCGGACGGGTGCTGCCGAGGATGATTCCGATCTTGGTCACGCTGAACCCTTCGTGAAAATGACCCGCGTCCGTCCCGGGCGTAGATGTGGCCCTGGCGACCGGTTCGCGATATACTTGCTTCGACAAACACCATAGTAGGGAAGTGGTTGTTGCGTCAAATAATCACTCGACCCGGAGACGGAAACACGGGGCCGGATCGGCCGTCGACAGCGGCGCTCGACGCCGCACACATGTGAGGTATGCCCCCATGACATCGAAGTCCAGCCCGCGCAAGGACGGCCTGAAACCGCTTACCGCCGAAGAGGAGGCCGTTGTGCGCTCCCTCCCCTCGCTCCTCTACGCGCTGCCCCGCGCCATCGACGCCCAGATGCAGCGGGAGCAAGGGCTGTCGAACACGGAATACCTGACCTTGATGTACCTGTCGGAGGCACCCGACCGACAACTGCGCATGCACGAGCTCGCCAACACCATCGAGATGTCCCTCAGCGGCACGACCCGCATCGTGCAACGACTGGAGGGGGAGGGATTCATCGAGCGGCTGCGGTGCGAGACGGACGGCCGCAGCTGGCACGCCTCCTTGACCGCCGCCGGCCTGGCCCGCCTGGAGGAGGCCTATCCCACCAATCTGGACGCGATCCGACGGCACTTCCTCGACCACCTCAAGGAGCTGGACCTCAAGAAGCTCGCGGCGGCACTGCGCAACGTCGCCACCTGACCGCCGCACCTCCGCCAGAGCCGTGCCCCATCCCCTACCCCTCTGAGGTGTGATCCACAGAACAGGCTGCTCACACGTGTGCGCTTACGGAATCGCCTATATTTGCTGCGCGTAACAATTACCCGGGTGTGCTCACCCGGGTTTCGTGCGCCGTGCGGCCGTCCTGCGATTCGACGAGCCCGCAGACCAACGACCCTGGGGAAGGAAAGACATGACTCTCACCATCACCGACGTGCGGACCGGCCTCGCGCTGCCCGGCAGCGCCACCGACCCTGCGGGCACCGGGCGGCACCGTGGCACACGCGCCGACGAGGACGGCTGCGCACCCGAACGCGACTCCGCGGGGCACGGCCGTCACCGTAGGCCGGTTCGCGGTTCCGCTCGGAACGAGAACGCGGACCCCGGCTGGAGGCACCATGTCGCCGACGACCTGGCGGCCCTCGAAGAACTGATCCTCCGCGAGAAGACACTGCGGACGGACCGCCCGCTGGATCTCTGACCGCCTCCTCCGGCTCGTGTCTCAGCTGGTCGCCCAGCCCCTCAGCACGCCGAGAACTCCTCTGCCCCGCCGTCGGCGCAACCGCCGACGGCGCCACCGACACAACACACAGGACGTACAGGATGCAATTCGGAATCTTCGGCGTAGGAGACCTGGGACGCGACCCGTTGTCCGGACGGACACCCACGGAACGCGACCGGCTCAAGGCACTCGTGGAGTACGCGGAGCTCGCCGACGAGGTCGGCCTGGACGTCTTCGCCACCGGCGAGCACCACAACCCTCCGTTCGTCATCTCCTCGCCCACCACGCTGCTCGGACACATCGCGGCGCGGACGAAGAAGCTCCTGCTGTCCACGTCGACCACGCTGATCACCACGAACGATCCGGTGAAGATCGCCGAGGACTACGCGATGCTCCAGCATCTCGCCGACGGCCGGGTCGACCTGATGCTGGGCCGCGGCAACACCGGGCCGGTCTACCCGTGGTTCGGACAGGACATCCGCGACGGCATCGCCCTGGCGGTGGAGAACTACGCCCTGCTGCGCCGGCTGTGGCGCGAGGACGTGGTCGACTGGGAGGGCAGATTCCGCACACCGTTGCAGGGTTTCACCGCCACGCCGCGGCCGATGGACGACGTGCCGCCGTTCGTCTGGCACGCCTCCATCCGCAGCCCGGAGATCGCCGAACAGGCCGCTTACTACGGGGACGGCTTCTTCCACAACAACTTGTTCTGGCCCAAGGAGCACGTCCGGCAACTGGTCGACCTCTACCGCGGCCGCTTCGAGCACTACGGGCACGGACGTGCCGACCAGGCCTTCGTCGGCCTGGCCGCGCACGTTTTCGTGCGGAGGAACTCGCAGGACGCCGTCCGGGAGTTCCGCAGTTACTTCAACGCCTCATCGGCGTACGGGAACGGCCCGTCCCTGGAGGACACCATGGCCCGTACCGCGGTGGTGGTCGGCAGCCCGCAGGAGGTGATCGAGCGAGTGCTGGCGTACCGCGAGCACGCGGGCGGCGACTACCAGCGTCAGCTGTTCAACGTGGACGGCATCGGCGTTCCGCGTGAAACCGTTCTCGAACAGATCGAGTCGCTGGGCGAGATCGTGCCCGTCCTGCGCAAGGAGTTCGCGGTGGGCCGCCCGGCCCGCGTTCCGGACGCCCCGACGCACGCCTCTCTCGCCGCGGCGGCGCAGGAGAAGGCCGCGCTGCCGGAGGAGGACCCGCGATGAAGCGCACCGTCGCCGTCGTCTCGGCAGGACTGCGGCTGCCGTCCTCCACCCGTCTGCTCGCCGACCGGCTCTCGGACGCCGTCCGCGCCGAGCTGGAGCGGCTCGGCGAGCCGGTCGAGATCGTCGTCGTAGAGGTGAGGGACCATGCTCACGACCTGGTCGACCATCTGATGGCGGGCTACCCGTCGCCCGACCTGCGAGAGGTGTTCGACTCCGTCGCGAGGGCCGACGGCCTGATCGCCGTGACGCCGACCTTCAACGCCTCCTACAGCGGTCTGTTCAAGCTGTTCTTCGACTGTCTGGACGACACCGCCCTGACGGACAAACCCGTACTGATCGCGGCCACCGGCGGCACCGGGCGGCATTCGCTCGTGCTGGAACACGTGATGCGGCCGATGTTCACCTACCTGCACGCGACGGCCGTGCCCACCGCGGTGTACGCCGCGACCGAGGACTGGGGCGCCGAACGCGATTCCCAGGGAGCTCTGCTGGAGCGCGTGGCACGAGCGGCCAGGGAACTCGCCGTCGCGACAGCCCGCCGTGAGCGGCCCACGCCCCCGGACCCCTACCGCGATCCCGTGCCGTTCGAGCAGCTGCTGGGCGGCGGGTGAGCGGAGGCGGACGGCACCGGGGGCTCCCGCGACACACACGGCGACGGACCGCGCACACGGGGTCGGTGCGACACACCTCACGTCTTCCGGACTCGCGCCGAACAGACAGGTCTGTCTAGCATGGGAGTGTCCGCTTCGCCCTATTCGGAAAGTGACTGATGAGCCGCGCATCCTCCACGCGTCAGCCCGCCTCGCCGGGTGCCCCGGCCAAGTCGTCCGGCGCGCACGCAGCGCCGCGGCGCCGGGCCCTGAGCCTCGGGCCCAAGGCCTCCATCGGACTGCTGGCATCGATCCTCATATCGCTGCTGGCATCGTCCAGCGCCCCGACCCCCCTCTACGCGATCTACCAGCAGCACTGGGGCTTCTCCCCCATCACCATCACCATCGTCTTCGGCACCTACGCGGTGGCCGTCCTGGCCGCCCTCCTGGTCTTCGGCAGGGTCTCCGACCAGGTGGGCCGGCGCCCGGTGCTTCTGACGGCCCTGCTCGTGCAGGTCCTGGGGATGGTCGTGTTCATCACCGCCGGGGATGTGGCCACGTTGCTGGTCGGCCGAGTCCTGCAAGGACTGAGCACCGGTGCGGCGGTCGGCGCGCTCGGCGCCGGAATGCTGGACATCGACGCACGCAAGGGCAGCTTCCTGAACTCCTTCGCCCCCACCATGGGGACCGCGAGCGGCGCCTTCGCCTCCGGACTGATCGTCCAGTACCTGCCGGCCCCCACCCATCTCGTCTACGTGGTGCTCCTCGGTGTCTTCGTCGTGCAGGCGCTGGGCGTGCTCGCCCTGAACGAGACGGTGACCCGCAAGCCGGGCGCGCTGGCCAGCATGGTTCCCGAGTTCAAGCTGCCCAGGTCCGCCCGTGCGTCGGTGGCCATCGCCGCACCTGTGATCTTCGCGGTGTGGGCGCTGGCCGGCCTGTACGGCGCACTCGGCCCGGCCATCACCCGGACCCTGGTGCACTCCGACTCCGTCGTCTGGGGCGGACTGCCCCTGTTCGTCATCGCGGGCTGCGCCGGTCTGGCGGTCATGGCGCTGCGCAGCGCGGCGACCCGGACCATGATGCTCATCAGCGTCGCCACACTGGTCGTCGGCGTGACGATCACCCTGGTGTCCATCGGCTCGGGCACCGGTGGCACGCTCTCCGTGATCGGCTTCTTCGTGGGCGGCGCGATCTCCGGCGTCGGCTTCGGAAGCGGGTTCCAGGGCGGCATCCGGCTGGTCATTCCGCAGGTGGAGCCGCATGAGCGAGCCGGTGTCCTCTCCCTGCTGTACGTCGTGTGCTACGTGGGCCTGGGTGTGCCGGCCGTGATCGCCGGCGTCCTGGTCGTGCACGGCGGCGGACTGATCCAGACCTCCCGGGAGTACGGCATCGCCGTCATCGTGCTGGCTCTGGCGGCCCTGGCCGGGCTGCTGGCCCGCGGCCGCCAGGTCGAACCGGTGCAGCGGGTGTCGGTGGTGCGTTCGCAGGACGTCCCGTCCGAGGCAGCCCCGGTGGCCCAGGTCTCCGAGGTGTGACGGAAACCTCCGGCACTAGAATGAACAAGTCTGTCTGAAAGGGTGTGGCCATGGCGACCAGAACCGCGACAAAGCCGTCCGCACGCGAACGGCTGCTCGAAGCGGCCAACGAGCTCTTCTACGGTGAAGGCGTGCAGACCGTCGGCATCGACCGCGTCATCGAGCACGCCGGGGTTGCCAAGGCCTCCCTCTACAACACCTTCGGAAGCAAGGAGGGCCTCGTCTGCGCCTACCTCGAGCTGCGCTACGTGCGGATGAGGGACCGGATCACCACGGTCCTGACCCGCTTCCGCACCCCGCGCGAGCAGTTGCTCGGCGTCTTCGACGCCCTGGGCGAGGCGATCAACGCCCCCGAGTACAACGGCTGTGCCTTCGTACGGGCCACCGCCGAGACGGCCGAGGACAGCTCGATCCGCCAGGTCGCGGACAACTACCGTCTCTGGATCCGCGGCCTGTTCACCGAACTCGCCGCGGCGTCCGGCTACGCCACTCCCGAGGCGCTGGCCCGGCAGCTGCACCTGCTGTACGACGGCGCGGGGCAGTCGGCCCGGATGGACCGCGACCTATCCGCCGCCACGACCGCCCGGACCGCGGCGGCCGTCCTGCTCGACGCGGCACCGCTGACCGCGGACACGGACTCTGCGTGAGAACCCCTCCCCCGGCGCCAGGGACGCAGCCGGGGGCAGGAGCGCCTCAGTCGCCGTCCGCTCGGCTGACGATCACGGCCGGCGCTGTCCTGGTGGTCACTCCGTACTCGCGCATCGCCGACTTCAGCTGCGCGCCGACGGTACTCGGGGACCTCGACAACGCACCGGCTGTCTGACGGTTCGTCATACCCCGTAGGAGCAGCCGCACCACTTCGGACTGGCGGGGCGAAAGGCGGTTCCCGTATCCGCGGCGGCCGCCACGCCGGCGTTCGCCGCGGACCGCACGAGCGCGATCAGGCGCATACAGTCCTCGGTGAGGGCGGACCGCCTGTTCGGCGTCGGCCGCGGCCAGCCGCAGGCGGGCGTGCGCCGCCGCGGACTCCAGCCACACGGCGATGATGCCGCGGCGCTCACCCTCCTCGCGGATGTCCCGCAGCAGCTCCTCCAGACGTTCGTCGCCGCCCTCGGCCGCCGCGGTGAGCTGTGCGTACAGCAGGGACGCCGCCAGGTGGCAGACCGGCTCGTCGGCGCTCTCGGCCCACGCGCGCCTGTTCGGCCAGTCCCTGCCCCGATCCGGTGAGGGAGTCGAGACGCACGGCCTGCCGCACCGCGTCGACGACCGGGCCGAGCGTCAGCGCCGCACGGAACGGCGGGCCGGCCACCACCAGGGCTTGCGAGCCGGCCGTCGCGACCACCGCCAGTGCTTCCCGTACCAGGCGGCTCTTGCCGATGCCGGACTCGCCCTCGACGATCACCAGCGCGGGCCGCCGCCGAAGAGCGTCGGTGACACGCAGCAACTCGCGCTCGCGGCCGACGAAACGGGGGCTGTCCGCACTCGCACTCCGCCGCACTCGACCGCCTTCAGCGCTGCCCGTGCCTGCGAGGGGCCGCCAGGTGACCCGACGGGAGGGGCATCGGCCGGGAGGCCGCCGACACACCTCGCAAGCGATGGGAAAGCCAAGCAGGGAGTGACATACTCCTCGAACACAAATGATCAGCAGGTGAATTAGACCAACATACTCCATTGCATGGTCAAGCCGTCATATACGTTTGAGGCGAGGCCGCCAGGGCGGGCTCGCTCGCGGTGAGCGCCGACATGACCTTGCGTCACATATCGCCGCTCCGCTGCGGCCTGGACTGCCGCCTCCCGCACGACCCCCGCCGGTCTTCGCCACCACCCGCCACGTCGGCCGACCGAGCGGCCCTTCACGTCACCTGCTTGACCGGTTACGCATGTCGGTGTCATGATCTCACCGGTTCAACCGGTGACGCACGCATGGCGAAACCTCCCACCCGCGAACAGAAGAAGCGAACATGGATCTGAAACTCGAAGTTGTGGTGCTGCCCGTCTCCGACGTCGACCGGGCCAAGGCCTTCTACGAGCAGGCGGGCTTCCGTCTCGACGTCGACTACGTCGCCGACGACACCTACCGCGTGGTGCATCTGACGCCTCCCGGATCACAGTGCTCGATCCTCTTCGGCACCGGCGTCACCACCGCCGCACCCGGGTCCGTGCAGGGCCTGCACCTCGCCGTCTCGGACATCGAGGCTGCACACGCCGAACTCGTCGGCCGGGGCATCGAGATGAGCGAGGTATTCCACGATGCCGGCGGCGTGTTCCACCGCGGCACGGAAGAAGGACGCGTCAGCGGCCCGCACCCGGAGCGCGCCAGCTACAGCTCGTTCGCCGCGTTCAGCGACCCGGACGGCAACGGCTGGGTGCTGCAGGAGATCACCACCCGGCTCCCCGGCCGGTGACGGCGCGTCCGTCGATTCGGACGCGGCTGAGGAGAAACGGGCTCCGGCCGACGCCCTCGCGCGGAGGCCGGAGCCCTACTTGAACGACAGGAGCAATGATGAACGAGTCCGTCCGCACCTACGACGTGGTCGTCATAGGCGCGGGTCCGGTCGGCGAGAACGTGGCCGACCGGGCCCGTGCCGCCGGGCTCAGCACGGTGATCGTCGAAAGCGAACTGCTCGGCGGCGAATGCTCGTTCTGGGCCTGCGAACCCAGCAAGGCGCTGCTGCGGCCAGTGGTGGCCCGCGCCGACGCCCGCCGCGTCCCGGGCCTTGCCGCCGCCGTGCAGGGCCCGCTGGACGTGGACGCCGTCCTCGCGCACCGCGACCGGATGGCCGCCTACTGGAAGGACGAGGACCAGGTCGACTGGCTCGACTCCGTCTCGGTCGACCTCGTACGCGGTCACGGCCGGCTCACCGGCCCACGGCAGGTGTCGGTGCGGACCCCGGACGGGAGCACCGTCCGGCTGAGCGCACGGCATGCCGTAGCGGTGTGCACGGGCACCACCACGGCCCTGCCGGGCATACCCGGCCTCGACACCGTACGGCCGTGGACCAACCGCGAGGCCACCGGCGCCGACCGGGTCCCGGGCCGTCTCGCCGTGGTGGGCGCGGGCGTGGTCGCGGTCGAACTGGCCACCGCCTGGCAGGCACTGGGCTCCCGGGTGACCCTGCTGGTCCGCGGTGCCGGCCTGCTGACGAGGATGGAACCCTTCGCCGGTGAACTCGTCGCCGGCGGGCTTCGCGACGCGGGCGTCGACATCCGGCTGGGCACCGAGGTCGCCGCCGTGAGACGTGCGGGCGGCGCCGACGACGAGGTACGGATCACCCTGGCCGACGGCGAGGAACTGGCCGCCGACGAGATCCTGTTCGCCACCGGCCGTGCGCCGCGCACCGCCGATGTCGGCCTGGAGAGCGTCGGCCTCACCCCGGGCGACTGGCTCACGGTGGACGACACATGCCGGGTGACCGCCGTGTCGGACGGCTGGCTCTACGCCGTCGGCGACGTCAACCAGCGGGCCCTGATGACCCACCAGGGCAAGTACCAGGCCCGGATCGCCGGCGCGGCCATCGCCGCCCGCGCCCTGGGAACCCCGCTCGACGACGCCCGCTGGGGCGCCCATGCCGCGACGGCCGACCACACCGCCGTGCCGCAGGTCGTCTTCACCACCCCCGAAGTGGCGTCCGTCGGCCTCACCACCCACGAAGCACGGCGCACCGGACGCCGGGTCGAGGTGGTCGACTACGAGATCGGCCGACTGGCGGGCGCGCAGCAGTACGCCAAGGACTACCAAGGCCGGGCCCGGATGCTGGTCGACACCGACCGCGGCACCGTGGCCGGCGTCACCTTCGCCGGACCGGGAGTCGGCGAACTCCTCCACTCGGCCACGATCGCCGTCACCGGCGAGGTGCCCCTGGAACGGCTCTGGCACGCGGTCCCCGCATTCCCCACCATCAGCGAGGTCTGGCTCAGACTCCTGGAGACCTACCGGGACAGCGCGGCCGGCTGACACCTCACACGTGGGTGTGGCCTCGGGAACATGGGGCGGCTGCCCAAAAGGCGCACTGAAGGGCAGCCGACCCCATCCCGCCGCCGGGGGTGTGGCAGCGGGGGCTTGTCACTATCAACACGGATCCACCGGTAGAAGCGGTTCATGGTCATTCCGGAGCTTCTGCCCGCCGGGCACCGGGAAGCGCCGCATACCGCCCTGACCAGCAGACATCTCACACACGACGTTTAGGCTCGGGTGGCCAGAAATCATCGACCGAGCCTTCGGAGGCAGCACACGTGATCGCAGTGACCGGCGCGACCGGCAACGTCGGCCGAGCCCTCGTCGACCGTCTCCTCGCCGCCGGCGTGCCGGTACGGGCCCTGACCCGCGACCCCGAGCGGGCCGCCCTCCCGGAGGGCGCCGAGGTGGTGCGGTTCGGGCCGGAGGAGTCTCCGGCCCGGTTCGCGGGGGCGACGAGCCTCTTCCTCTACGCCCAGGCGACTTCCGTGGCCCTGCTGGAGGCGGCCCGCGCCCAGGGGGTCCGTCATGTCGTCCTGCTTTCCAGCGGCATCATCCACCGTGGCGTCGACGACACCCATCCCATCCACGTCCTGCACGCCACCGCCGAACGGCGGATCCGCGACAGCGGTCTCGCCTGGACGTTCCTGCGGCCCAACGCGTTCGCCACGAACGCTCTCCAGTGGGCGCCGCAGATCCGTACCGGGAACACCGTCCGGGGAGTCTTCGTGGACGCCCGCTTCGCGCCCATCCACGAGGACGACATCGCGGCGGTCGCCGAGCGGGCGCTGCTCGACGAGGGCCACGAGGCCGCGGTGCACCATCTGACGGGCCCCGAGGCGTACAGCAACGCCGAGCAGGTCGCGGCGATCGGTGCAGCCGTCGGCCGGGAGCTGACGTTCGTCGAGGTCGACCCGGCCGAGGCGGGGGCGGAACTCTTCGCGCACGTTCCGCCCCCGATGCTCGAACGGATGCTGGGCTCGTTCGCGCGGACCGTCGGCGTGCCGCCGGAGATCACCGCCACGGTCGAGGACGTCACCGGCGCCCCGGGCCGCACCTTCACCCGGTGGGCCCGGGACCACGCGGCGGACTTCACGGCGTAGCCCCGGAGGCTCAGCGCAGGACGACCGCGGTGACCCGGTCGGTGTCCGCGCGCTCGACGCAGCCACGCGGACGCATCACGTCGTGCGGGGGCAGGGCGGGCCGGAGCACACCGACGTAGACGCCTCCGCGCACCCGGGTGAGACCGGCGTCGTCGTTGTGGGCGGCGGTCGACCGGCGGCGGGTCGCCCACAGGTCGTCGGCGGCCAGCCGCAGGTCGCCGTCACGTGTCTGCGCGGTGAACACCGTCGTGGTGGCCTCGGCGGCGGATGCGGCTCCGGCCGGGTCCGGGTCGCGTCCGCCAGGGCGGACCACAGCAGCGGAACGAGCAGCAGACCTGCCGCGCCCACCGCCGCCCGGCCCGGCCGGCGTCCGCCAGGTGGCGTCATTGTCTGCGGCCCGGTCGGGATGCCGGGCACCCGCGCTGCGGGCACCGGGACGAATCCCGGCAGGACGGGCAGTCCCGCCACGGCGGCGCGAGCCAGATGGGCGGCCTTTCCACCGGTGACGGACGGTTCGTGGGCCAGGGGGATGTCCAGCGGCACCACGGCCCGGTCCGCGGCCTCGAATTGCCTGACTCATTTCTCCTGTGAGTGGGTCAAATCGCGTTGCGCGCCTCGCGCCGCGGTCCTCGCCGGCCCGCCCGAGGCCACAATCGCCGACGTGACGGGCCGGCGTCGGCGTCGGTGGGTGCAGACCTTCACGACGACGAGGACGAGTGCGGCGACGGCGGCGACCGCCAGGGCACCGGTCGGGCCGGGCGGGCGCAGGTAGTCGGCGGCGGCCGCTCCGGCGAAATAGCCGAGGGTCACCGTCGCGGCGCCCCAGACCAGTGACGCCAGGGCGCTGTAGCCCAGGAAGCGGCGGTAGGGCATGCCGGAGGAGCCGGCGGCATAGGGCACGAAGGTCCGGGCGAAACCGATGAACTTGCTGGTGAGGACCGTGGCCGCGCCGTGGTGGGCGAGGAAGGCGCGGGCGCGTGCGGTGCGTCGGGCCGCCAGGGGCCGTGGCCGGGCGGGGCGGCGCGCGCACCGGCGGCCCAGTGCGTAGCCGAGGCTGTCACCGGTGACGGCTCCGGCCACCACGACGGCCGCGAGGAGGAAGACGTTCAGTCCGCCCCGGCCGGCGACCGCGGCGCCGAGGAGGACGGCCGTCTCGCCGGGCACCAGCAGCCCGACGAAGGCACTGGTCTCACTGGCAGTCAGCACGAACACCACGACGTACGACCACCAGCCGGCGGCCTCGATCACACCGTTGAGGTGCACGGCCGTCAGCCCGCCCGCCCCAACCGTGCGGTACCGGGGGCTCGGACGCGGGCACGCGGCCGCGGCGCGACGGCCTGCCCCTCCGGCTCCCACGCGTCCGCGGTGCGCGGCCGTACCGGGTCCTTGTCTGTGAGGAGCCCCACGGCGAACCAGGTCAGGAGCGGTACGACCGCGGCCAGTACCCCGGCGGAGGCGGGGTGAGGGGATGACAGCACGGCTGTCGTCACTCCGCCCAGCGCGGCGACCATGACGGCGATGCGGGTGCGGACCGACGAGACGGCGGTGATCGCGGCCAGGGCCGTCATCAGATACCAGCCCGTGAGCGCACCGGGCATCGCCAGGTATTCACGAAAAAGCGAACTCTCGTGCGCCGGCAGGTGTTCCAGCGGTACCGACCAGGTGTACAGCAGCCCGGCAGCGCTGGACAGCAGCAGCGCGAGGGCGGCGCGGGCGTAGACCGCCGGCCGCTGCTGTGCCAGCCAGAGCAGGACCAGTGCCGTCAGGGGCCAGGGTGTCAGGATGTAGACGGATGACATCACGTGCGGGGTGTCGGTCCAGGCGAGGTCGGGGTAGGGGTCGGCGCCGGTAGAGGCGCCGACCAGCGCCGCGTGGAGCATCGCGAGCGCCGCCGCGCCCGTGGCCGTGTGCCGCAAGGCGGTGCGGACGATCGTCTGCCGCGTGCGCCTGTCGGACGCCGGGACGGCGGCGTGCGGCATCTGCGTGGCGTGGGCCACGACGGTCACCTCACTTAGTTGATGAATCAAATACATGATCTATGATCGATGCGCCAACGGGGGCGGATGCATGGCCATCGCCGGGCTACGGCGCACGTCACCGCCGCTCGCAACCCATCAATTGACACATCAAGCATGTCTCAAGATACTTGTTGCGTCAATCAATAACTTCGAGACCAGGCGCCCTGTGGAATCAGCGGTGGAGGAGACCATGACCTTCGAAATTGGCCTCAACTCGTTCGGCGAGGTCGCCACGGACGACGGCCGCACGCTCGGGGACGCCGAGACCGTCCGGCTGCTCGTCGAGGAGGCCGTCCTCGCCGAGTCCAGCGGCCTGGACGTCTTCAGCATCGGCGAGCACTACCGGCCCGGCCATGTCGACAGTGCCGCTCCCGTGCTGCTCTCGGCCATCGCCACCGCCACCCGCCGCATTCGCCTCGGAACGTCGGTGACCGTCCTGAGCACCAACGACCCCGTGCGGCTCTACCACGACTTCTCCACCCTGGACGCCGTGTCGAACGGCCGGGCCCAGCTCGTCCTCGGCCGGGCCTCGGCCACCGAGTCCTTCCCGCTGTTCGGCTACGACCTCGCCGACTACGAGGAACTGTTCGAGGAGAAGCTCGAACTCTTCATGCGCCTCCAGCGGGAGGAGTCGGTGACGTGGTCCGGGGCGTTCCGGGCACCGCTCACCGAACAGCAACCGCGTCCCCGGATGCGCGACGGGGGGATCCCCACCTGGATCGGCGTGGGCGGCAGCCCGCACTCCGTGATCCGTGCCGCCGGCTACGGACTGCCCATGATGATGGCCATCATCGGCGGTCGCCCGCAGCGCTTCGCCGGTCTCGTCACCCTCTACCGTGAGGCCCTGCAACAGGCCGGGCACGAGCCGCAGCCGATCGGCCAGCACTCTCTGGGCCTGGTCGCCGACACCGACGAGGAGGCGGCTGAGACCTGGTGGGAGTACTGGCAGCCGGTCGTGGCCCGGGCCGCCGAGGAGCGCGGCTTCTACAAGCCGACCCGAGAACGCTACAAGGCGGAGCTCGACCACGGCGCGCTGTTCGTCGGTTCGCCGGAGACCGTCGCCCAGAAGATCGCGCGGACCGCCCGCGACCTGCACCTGAGCCGCTTCGACCTCAAGTACGACATCATGCACCTGCCTCGCCGGGCCCGGGCCCGCACGATCGAGCTGCTGGGCCGCGAAGTCGCCCCGCGGGTCAGGGAACTGCTCGCCAAGGAGACCACCCATGCATGACATCGTTTTCGGCCTGGACACCTTCGGCGACGTGCCCCAGGACGACTCGGGCGCCCCGGTCTCCCACGCGAGGGCGATACGGCAGGTCGTCGCCGAGGCCGTCCTCGCGGACGAGACCGGCGTCGACGTCATCGCGCTGGGCGAGCACCACCGTTCCGAGTACTCGGTGTCGTCCCCGGAGACCGTTCTCGCCGGCATCGCCACACGCACCGACCGCATCCGCCTGTCCTCCGGTGTGACCGTACTCAGCTCCGACGACCCCGTGCGGGTGTTCCAGCGCTTCGCGACGGTCGACGCGCTCTCCGGCGGGCGGGCCGAGGTCATCCTCGGACGTGGCTCGTTCACCGAGTCCTTCCCGCTGTTCGGGTACGAGCTGAGCGACTACGACACCTTGTTCGAGGAGAAGATCGAGCTGTTCGCGAGGCTGCTGGAGGAGAAGCCCGTCACCTGGTCGGGCACCCTGCGCGCGCCTCTGGAGAACACCGAGGTCTTCCCGACCACCGAATCGGGGCGGCTGACCACCTGGGTGGGAGTCGGCGGCTCACCGCAGTCGGTCATCCGCACCGCCCGCTACGGCCTCCCGCTCATGCTCGCCGTCATCGGCGGCTCCTACGAACGCTTCCTGCCGTACACGGACCTCTACCGGCGCGCGGCGGAGAAGTTCGGCACCACCGCGCATCCGGTGGGCATGCACTCCCCCGGGTTCGTCGCCGACACCGACGAAGAGGCCCGGGAGGTGTTCTGGCCCGGCTACCGGCTCATGCGTGACCGCATCGGTGCACAGCGTGGCTGGGCACCGGTACGCCGGGAGGAATTCGAGGCCGAGATCGAGCACGGCTCCCTGTACATCGGCTCGCCCGAGACGGTGGCACGCAGAATCGCCGGCGCGGTGAAGGGACTCGGTGTCGGCAGGTTCGACCTTCTGTACACCGCCGGCCCGCAGCCGGTCGGCGCCCGCCTGCGCGCGGTCGAGCTCTACGGCACGAAGGTGATCCCCATGGTCCGGGACATCCTGGCCGGCTGACGACGTGAAGGGAAACGTAATGGAAGCACACGGCATCCGCACCATAGGCATCCTGGGTGCCGGGAAAGTGGGCACCGTACTGGCGCGGCTGGCCCTGTCGGCAGGCCTTCGCGTGCTGATCGCCGGGTCGGGGGCGCCAGAGAACATCTCCCTCACCGTCGAGGTCCTCGCACCCGGCGCGGTCCCGGTCGCCGCCGCCGAGGCGGCGTCCTTGGCCGACCTGGTGATCCTGGCGCTTCCCCTGGGCAAGTACCGCGGGATCCCGGTCGAGGAACTGCACGGCGAACTGGTCGTCGACGCCATGAACTACTGGTGGGAGGTCGACGGGGTACGCGACGACCTCACCGATCCGCACACCTCCAGCAGCGAGATCGTCCAGGCGTTCCTCCCGAGGTCCCGGGTGGTCAAGGCCTTCAACCACATGGGCTACCACGACCTCGAGGACGAGGCCCGGCCCGCCGGTGCCCCCGACCGCAAGGCGATAGCCATCGCCGGGGACGACCCGTTCGACCGGGCCGCGGTCGCTCACCTGGTGAACACCCTCGGCTTCGATCCGGTCATCGTCGGCCGGCTTGCCGAAGGCGTGACCCTCGAACCGGGCACCGAGCCCTTCGGAGCGAACGTCGGCGCCCGCGAACTACGGTCCATGGTCGGCCGCTTCCCCGCTTCCCAACGCGGCCGAGCAGTCGGGCGGGCCCGCGCCGCAGCGGTGACCCCGCCGGCGGACGCGGCCTAGGGAAGGCCAGGGGGACCGTTCCGCCCACGGGTTCTCCAGGGCCCGCGGCCCCGTGGCGCGGGGCCCCGTGGCGCGGGGCCGCGGGGCGCGGGGCCGCGCCACGGGCGTCTATTCGGGGCTGGTCAGCTGTCCGTCGATCAGACGCCACAGCCCGTCCGCCCCGACCACGAAGTCGTCGGGGACCTCGGACACAGTCATGCCGGACCCGGAGGCCAGCGGCCCTCTTGCAGGACCGCGGAAAACATAACGGGGAGGCGCGCACATCGCCCGCCGCCCGGAAGGCTTCGATGGCCATCCGCGCCGCCAACTGGTGCCCGCCGTGCTGATCGAACGGCCGGGGATCCATGGTGATGTGGGCAGCCGCTCCTGGTCCGGGGGCCGTCCCGTCCGCGCGCCGGTCCTACCGGCCGGTGCCCGCGGTGACAGCCATGTCGGCCGTGCCGGGCGTGTCGGCCCAGTCGGGCGCGCCCGGTGTATCGACCGCGTCGGACGTCTCGGCCGTATCTTCGGCCTTGCCGACCGAGGTTCGGCCGCCGCTGACGGCGGACCAGACGAGAGCGATGCCCGCGAGCAGCACGAAGCCCAGTCCTGTGGCCACCACGCCCGCCCACCCGTGCGCGGTGAACATCGCGCCGGCGACGGCGGATCCGACGGCGCCGCCCGCGAACACCGCGAAGATGTAGACGGTGTTCAGACTGGCCTTGTTCGCGGACCGGGCGGCGAAGATGCGTGCCTGGTTGGCGATCTGGCCGCTGGTGGTTCCGTAGCCGAGCAGGTTGCAGCCGACGGCGAGGGCGACCAACGACTGGCCGGCGAACCCGAACAGGACGAAGGCGAGCAGCACCGATCCCAGGGACAGGGCGTTGACCTTCGGCGTACCCCAGCGGTCGGCAAGCCGCCCCGAGTAGCGGGCGGCCAGCGCTCCGGGCACGCTGAACAGGCCGAAGAGGCCGATCACCGAGGGCCCCAGCGAGATCGGGGCAGCCGTGAGGTGGAAGGCGAGCGAGGACCAGAAGGCGGAGAAGGCGGCGAAGACCGTCGCTCCCAGCGCGGCCGAGAGCCGCAGCGGCGCGTGCTCGGTGATGAGCTTGGGGAGCGAGGCCAGCAGACGGAAGTAGCTTCGCTGTGCCGCGGCCGGTGCGGGAGCGTCGGCGGGCATGAACCGCGGCAGCACCAGGAGCAGCCCACCGGTGACCACGGCGGCGACGGCGTATCCGGCCCGCCAGGTTCCGGCGGCCTCGGTGATCAGGCCGGCGGCGGTGCGCGAGAGGAGGGCTCCCATGGTCAGGCCGGTTCCCACCGCTCCGAGGACCCGGCCGGCGTTGCCGGGGGCCGCCATGGAGACGACGGTCGGCATGATGACCTGCGGAAGCACGGTGGTGGCGGAGAGGATGAGGGTGGCGATGCTCAGCAGCGCCACGGAGGGGGCGGCGGCTCCCGCGAGCAGCGCCACGGCGGTGATCACCAGCAGCACACCGGCCAGCCGCCGAAGCCGGGCGCCGTCGGCGAGCGGCACGATGGCGACGATGCCCAGCGCGTAGCCGATCTGGCCCGTCGTGGCGACCAGTCCGGCGGTCGACGCCGAGGTGTGGAAGCCCCGGGCGATCTCGTCGAGGAGCGGCTGGGTGAAGTAGATGTTGGACACGGTGATCGCAGTAGCCGTGGCGAAGACGGGGATGGTCCCCCGTTTCACGCCCGGGCGGGTGGTGGCTTCGCGGGTCATGGATTCCTCGTGTGCATGGGTCACAGGCGCGGCGGGCGATGAGGCCGCCGGATGCTCGGGCACCGCGGCAGCGGTCCACGCGAAGCGCCGTCTCGCGCGGCCCCTGGCCGGATCCGGCGCGTGCCCGGCGACATCGCCGGGCACGCGGCTGGTGGGTGCGCCCGTGGCTCGGTCGGCTCGGTGGGCTGCAACTTGTCGCAGGTCTTACCGGCGGGACGGACGTCGCGTCCTCTGGCTGCCGGTTCCGCGAGGGTGCAGGCGGACTCGGCCGCGTTCGCCGCGTCCGCCTGCGGGTGTCATGCGCGGGCTCCCTCGAATGCGGTGGTGAGTTCGGTGGTGGTGGTGATGGTGTGGGCGTAGGTGGGGCCGTTGAGGTCGTGGGCCGCGTGCATCATCTCGGGGAGGAAGGCGGCGGTGGCGTCGCGGACCAGGGTGACGTGGTAGCCCAGTTCCATGGCGTAACGCCCGGTGGACTCGATGCACGTGTTGGCGAGCAGACCGACCGGCACGACATGGCTGATGCCATGCTGCTTGAGCTGGAAGTCCAGGTCGGTGTTGGCGAAACCGCTCTGCGCCCAGTGCTCCTGAACGACGATCTCACCCGGCTGCGGCTGGAAGTCGGGGTGGAACTCGCCGCCCCAGGTACCACGGGCGAAGCTGTGACGCTCCATGATGCTCAGCTGCGTGGGGTTGGCGTGGTCCCAGCCCTCGTAGTCCCCCTCCTCCCAGCGGCGGTGCGGGACGAAGACCACACGGACACCCGCCTCACGGGCCGAGCCCACGACGGCACGCAGATGCTCCAGGAGACCGACCTCCTCGGCCACCGGAGCCAGCCGCGGCCAGATCTTCCCGCCCTCCGACAGGAAGTCGTTGAACGGATCGACCAGCAGAACAGCCGTACGACGAGGGTCAAAGATGGGGGGCATGGGTTCCACTCCGAATCTGAATGTCCAATCTGGATGACTACCGCCATCCACATCGAAGATTACGCCCATCATCCTGAGAGTCAAACCCAAGTGGCTTTCCTCCCATTTCAGACAAGGGTGTATGATGAAAGTCATCCAGTTGCGCGGTGCTCCCACGGCGCCGCCCCGCGGAAGGCAGGCACGGACATGGGCCACTCGCAGGTGGAGAAGGCGGCGACCCGCGCACGCGTCCTGCAGCTCGCATCACGCAAGGTCCGCACCGAAGGCGTCACGCGTCTCGGCATCGCGGAGCTCATGAACGAGGCCGGGCTCACCCACGGCGGCTTCTACAAGCACTTCGCCTCACGCGACGACCTGATCGCACAGGCCGCGGCCGTCGCACTCGCCGAAGGCACCGCCAAGATGGAGCGCGCCGCGAACAAGAACGAGCAGGATGCGCGCGCGGGTCTCATCGACGCCTACCTCACCAAACGGCACCGGGACGCACCGGCCACCGGATGCGCGCTCGTCTCCCTCGGCGCCTCCGCGGGACGCGACGACTCCCAGTTCAAGGACGCTTACGAGCTCCAGGTACGCACCTACCTGGAGCTCATCGAAGGCCTCGACGACTCCGAGGACGCCCGCGCCGAAGCCATGCTCACCCTCAGCGCACTCGTCGGCGCCATGCTCATGTCCCGCGCCGTCGCCGACCAGGACTTCTCCGAGGAACTCCTGGAGACCGTCGCCGAACGCCTGAAGCAGCGCGGGGCGCAGGCGTCGCCGGTCCTCGCCTGACGACAAGGCCTCGGCGCCCCCAGGCTCGGCCGGAGACGGCAACCAGGACCCGGGGCCTACGGCCTCTCCCCGGCCCGCCGTGACAGCGGAACGGCCTGCGACCCCCTGGCAGGCACCGTCGCGGCACACCGGGCAACGCGCGACGGCACCTCGACGTCCGGCGACGGTCGGCACGTCGGCCGGGGAATGCCTTCCCTGGCCGTGTCCTCGGGGCTCACGTGATCCCCCGGTTGCCGGCGGAGTCGCCGCCCGGCTCGTCCGACCCGCTTCCCCGGCGGCGCGGCCGCGCCCGGCCGTCCCCGCGCCGCGCGAACCGCACGTGCCGCGGCACGGGAGCCGTGTCAGAGGAGTGCCGCGACGGCGATCCGGCACAGGACGTCCTCGGCGCGGCCCCACGTCCAGCCGCTCTCCACCACCAGGGTGCGCCAGCCCGGAGGGCCGAACCAGTACCACAGCAGATCGGCCGTCTCCTCGACCGGACACGAGGGCTCCGGATCCAGCGTGTGCAGATGGCCGGCGACGGCCTGCAGCGCGTCCCGGTAGGCGGCGGTCGCCCGCTCCCACAGGGCCTCTCCGTCCTCGTGGACAGGAAGTGCCTTGTGGATCGCCTCGTGCACGGCGAACTGGCTTTCATTACCCAGACGCGTTCCGTGGGCCAGCGCCGCGAGGACCTCCCGCGGCGTTCGCAGGGCGAGTACGCCCTGCGTCGCCTGCTCGTAGCCCGAGGCGGCCACGCCCTGGTCGATGATCTCGTTCAGGATGTCGCTCTTGCTGCCGACGCTCGAGAACACGGTCTTCGAGGCGACCCCGGCGGCCGAGGCGATGTCGGCCACCGTCACTCGTCCGTAGCCCCGTTCCGCGAACTGTTCCGTGGCATGACGAAGGATCAGCTCCCGTGTGCGGATCGCGCCCCGCTCACGCAACGGGGACACATAGGGACGTTTCGACGACATAGATCGATGCTATCAGCATGAATTCATTAGGTATCCTGTTACTCGAATGGCGCTGTGCCCGGTCTCGTGCCGATGTCGGCACCGACCGCAACCGGACGGACCCCCGGTTCCCGAACGTTCACAGCGCCGAGCGGCACTGCCCAGAAAGGCATCACCACCATGGCAATGGACGCATCGGAACCGGGCCGCGGCCTCTTCCGCATCCTTGAGACAGGGGATCCCACACTGGCCGTCGAGGTGGTCCACCGGGACTTCCGCAACCGCGAGGCCGCCGCCTCGCCGACGGCCTGCTCAACTCCCGGGCCCGCCGGGGTCCTCGCCTCCAGCGCCTGGATGCGCTCCGCGTTCAGCGACCTGCGTTTCGCCGTCCTCGGAGTCATACACGACAGCGACCAGGTCTGGGTGCGGCTTCGCATGCAGGGCCGGCACACCGGGGCCTTCGTCCGCTTCAAGGACGGCGCGCTCGACCAGGCCGTGCCCCCCACCGGGCGCGAGATCGACTTCGAGCAGATACATGTGCTCGGCCTCCGTGACGGCAAGGTCGTCACACACGAGGCGGTGCGTGACGACGTCACCATGCTCGGCCAGCTCGGTGTGTTCCCCCCGACCCCCTCCGGCATGCTCAGCATGATCTCCTGGCGGCTGACCGGACGAGCCAGTCGCGCCGCCACCCACGTGAGCGCGCAGGCGGCGGCAGCGGCCGCGCAGGTGTAGGCAGAACCGGGGCGCATCCGCCTGCGCCCCGGACGTACAGGACCACTGATTCCCGCAGGAAAACCGAGGCACATGCACATCAACAAGAACGACGCGCCGGCCACCGTCGAGACCCCGGGATACACGGGCAAGTGGGCGGAACTGGGCGACATGCACTACGCCTTCGAGACCTGCGCGAACGGCTACAGCATGGACGACCTGCTCACCGCGTTCCCCGACCGCGCCTGCCCCGTCGAGCACTGGGGCTACCTCTTCCGCGGTGAAGTCCGGGTCGAGTACGCGGACGGCAGCGAAGAGTTCCTGAAGGCCGGGGACGCCTTCTACATCAAGCCCGGCCACCGGCCCTACATGACCGCCGAGACCGAACTGCTCCAGCTCACCCGGGTCGCCGACCACCAGCACCTCGTGAAGACGTTCACCGAGGCCGGCCTGCTCGGCGGCGAAGGACCCGCCCAGGCGTGACGCGGTGCTCCGACCCCACAGGCTCGCAGGGTCGAGGGTCGTGCCGGTTGGGACGCGAGGATCGCCCGCTTGTGACGTACCGATTCGGTGCGTCACAAGCTGGGCGAAGTCGCTCCGGCGTCGGCCGACAGCACCGTCCACGGGCCTCGGTACCGGGCACTGCCCGGTCCCCACAACGCCTCCATCCGCCCGGCGGCACAGGAACACCGCGAGACCCGAAGGCTGCGCCGGCATGGACGACCGCTGTTCCCGGGGGACGGCCTCGGGTCTCCCCCGCGCCGGCCGCGAGCCGGCGGGGTGTCAATGCCCCATTCCCACACCGCCGTCGACGGGGATGACCGCACCGGTGATGTAGCCGGCGGTCTCGGAGGCGACGAACGCGACGGCGGCGGCGATCTCCTCCGGCCGGGCCAGGCGGCCCAGCGGAATGTGCTGCACCACAGCCGCTCGCTGCGCGTCGGTGAACTCCGCGCTCATCGCCGTCTCGGTCAGACCGGGCGCGACCACGTTGAAAGTGATGTTGCGGGAGCCCAGTTCGCGGGCCAGGGAACGGGCAAAGCCGACCAACGCGGCCTTGGACGCCGCGTAGTTCGCCTGACCGGCCTGACCCGCCAGACCTGCGGCGGACGAGATCAGCACCACGCGGCCCCTGCGCGCCCTCAGCATGCCGCGGTTGGCGCGCTTGACCACCCGGAAGGCACCGGTGAGGTTGGTGTCGATGACGCTCGTGAAGTCCTCCTCGGTCATCCGCATGAGCAGCTGGTCCTTGGTGATCCCGGCGTTGGCCACCAGTACCTCCACGTTTCCATGGGCGGCCTCCACCTCCCTGAAGGCCTGCTCGACCTGCTCGGGCTCGGTGATGTCGCACCGTACGGCCAGCACACCGAGGTCGAGCAGGTCGCCGGCGGCTCACCGGAGCGGAAGGTGACGGCCACTTTGTCGCCCGCCTCGGCGAACGCCCGGGCGACCGCGAGGCCGATCCCGCGGTTGCCGCCGGTGATGAGGACTGAACGGGACAGCGCGCATCCTTCGCTGCGCCGACAGAGAGGCACCACTCAATCATTGACCATGCAAATACATGCACCGGGGATGCCACGGGCATGCCGGCCGGCACACTCAGGGTTCGCGCGTAGCCTCCTCCCGCCGAATAATGGCATATCGTACTGAAAGGTGACAGATCTCCTCTCGACATCCGGTGCCGCGCTGGAGGGAGCCGTCCCGTGACGAGCAGCAGACCAGGAAGAGATCCGAACCGCGGAGGCGCATCCGTCGCCATCCACGGCGCGGACCTCGCGGAGGTCCTGTACTGCGCCGCTCGCGAGGCCAGACGCGGGCTGAACGCCGTGGCGGCCGGCGTCTACATGCCCGACGAAGGCGAGGGCGAGCTTCGGCTCGCCCTGGCAGGCGGAAGCACGCCCTCGTGCTTCACCCTCCCCGGCCGGATGGGGCTGGACACGCCATCCGCCTCGGTCCAGGCGTGGAAGACAGGGGAAGCGGCCGTACTGCTGGACCCGAATCCCACCCGGCCCGACCGGAGACACGTACTGCCCTACCCCTACACCGCCCTCTCCGTCCCGGTCACCGCCGACGACCGGCGCTTCGGTGTGCTCACCGTGCTGCGTCCGGAAACCTCCGGCGACTTCAGCCCCGCCGAGCGCACCGCGCTCGGGGACATCGGGAGCCGGCTGGCCGACGCCCTGGCAAGGCTCGCCGGGGACGGAATCAGCCTGACGCCCGGTCTTCTGCCGACGCTGATCCCGCCGGAGGCCGACATCGACGCGCAGGCCTTCATCCCGGGCTGGGGGGTGCGCGATGTCCCCGGATCGACGGGTGCGAGCATGATGTACCCGCTGCGACGGCTGGCCGAACTGCTCAACCGGGCCGCCACGACGGACGAGATCGTGGCGGCCGCCCGGTACTGCGTCATGTCCCCGCTGCACGCCCGGGCTCTGGTGCTGCTCTGCGCCAAGGAGGGCCGGCTGTGGGTCCTCGGGCACAGCGGTGACTCCTCGCGCATGGTGCGCGACCTGCACGGGACCGGGCTCGACGCCCGGACGCCGGCGGCCGAGGCTTTCGAGGGACGTCCGCTGTCCGTCCATGAGAAGCGGGCGGCGGACAACGATCCGCTCGCCGACGACGAGGCCCGCACCGAGCTCTTTCTGCCACTCGTCGGCGACGGGCAGTTCATCGACCTGCCCCTGACGGACAGCAAGCAGGTCGTCGGCGTCTGCTGCCTTTCCTTCTCCGGCCCCCGTGGTTTCCCGCCCGAGGAACGCGCCCTGCTCGGCATGATGGCGGGTCTGCTGGGTGCCGCGGTGGAACGCGTCCGGCTGAACGCCCGGCAGCGGGAGGTGGCCCGGTGTCTGCAACGCTTCCTTCTGCCGACCCGGCTCCCTGACCTGCCGCGGCTGGCGACCACGGCGCGCTACCGGCCCGCCGACGTGCGCTCCAAGGCGGGCGGCGACTGGTACGACGTACTCAGACTGCCGAACGACCGCGCCGTCATGGTCGTCGGCGACGTCGAGGGTCACTCCATGGAGAGCGCCGCCGTCATGGGGCAGGTACGCACCGCGGTGGCCTCGTACGCCACCGAGGGCCACCGTCCCACGACCGTGATCGACCGCACCGGCGGACTCCTTGCCGACCTGGGCACCGACCTGACGGTGACCTGCTGCGTCGTCGCGCTGGACACCCTGGACGGCATCGCCGAGGTCGCCCTGGCCGGTCACCCCGCTCCCCTGGTACGGCGCCCCGACGGAAGCATCGGCGTCCTTGACGCACCGGCCAACCTGCCCCTGGGTGTATGCGCGGCCGACCCTTGTCAGGGACGCGAGCACGCCATCGGCTCCGGTTCGGTTCTGATGCTCTACACGAACGGCCTCGTCGGCCTGTACTCCGCGGATCCGCAGGACTGCGCACGCGAGCTGCTCGGGTCCGGCGACGGCGGATCCGCACCCGACCTCGAACGACTGGCGGATGCGGTCGTCGCGGAGTTCTGCACTCCCCAGATGCGCCGCGACGCCGCCGCCCTGCTGCTCGCGCGGTACGAGGGGGCACAGGGCCAGAACGAACCCCGGACGGCCGGTCTGCACATTCAGCGTCGCGATCTGCGCGGGGTCAGGGCCGCGCGCGGCTTCGTGCACGATCATCTCGACTCGTGGGGACTTGAGGACCTGTCGGACCCGCTGGAGCTGATCGTTTCGGAGATCGTCACCAACGCGCTCGTGCACGCCGGCAGCGATGTGGACGTCCGTCTGCGGGCCTTCCCTGACCGCGTCCGGCTGGAGGTCCGGGACTCGGACAGCAATCCGCCGGTTCCGTCCCCCCTGGCCCTCGCCGAGGAGGAGAACGCGGAAGCGGAGCACGGGCGAGGCATGCTGATCGTGCAGACACTGGCCGAGGAGTGGGTCAGTTCCCCCAACGGCCGGGGCAAGACCGTGTCACTCACCCTGCCCATCTCCTCGTAATCAACGGCACGTTCACCAGGCGGCAATGCAGGGGCAGCGGTTCAGCCCGGCCTCATCGTAGATATTTGCATGGTCAATCTCTTCATGGTCTACTTGCCGCGCCGGAGCGGCCGGTGTGATCACGCGGAACATGTAATCGATTACACCCGGAGCCGGTCCGGCCCGGCCTGCAAAGCCAGATACGTGTGCCGGTGTGCGGGCCATGACCGGTTGCTCCAGCGGATCCTGCGAGTACCGGCCGTTCCGCACATGCCTGTGTCCACCCGGGCGCCCTTTCGTGTCCACACGCCTCCGCACCCCCTCCGCACCCCCTCCGGAGGCCGTGACGGCCTCCGCCCACGTGCATTCGTGCGCCTCAATCACCGACTAGGACAAACAATGACAGACAGGCACGTCCAGGCGATCCCTTCTGGGCATGGCCTGCTTCACCACGGCCGCCGTGGCCGGCACCGGCATCGTCCGCGGTAACGACTCCGTGGACGACAGCACACTGGCGGCCGGCGCCCTGCCCGGGGTGAGCGAACCGACGCATGCGACGTTGACCCCGTTCAGGGACCCGTTGCGCATCCCGCCCACGCTGCGACCCGGCGCCAATGGCGTCACGGAGATCGACCTGGTCGAAGCCAGGCTGCGGCTGCACTCACAGATGCCACCCACCCGTCTGTGGACCTATCGGGGACACTTCCCCGGCCCGACCATCGAGGCGCGCAGCGGACACAAGTTCCGCGTCGCCTGGAACAACAAACGGTCAGGAACCATGCACGTCAAGGCGGTCTGGGTCCACCCCGAAGACCCCGGCCCCGGTCTGCTGCCTTACAACCGGCCGGGCTCCGCAGGCTCGTTCGCACGTCCCGAGATCGTCAGTCTCACCGCCTGGACGTCGGTGCACCTGCACGGCGGCCACCAGAACGCCCTCAACGACAGGGCCGCCGAGTACGGAGTCGGCCCCGGCAACGGGCAGTTGGCGGAATACGCCAACGACCAGGCGGTGACGCACCTCTTCTACCACGATCACGCCATGTCGGTGACCGCGCTCAACGTGTCGGTCGGCCTGATAGGCAATTACATCGTCGGCGACGCGCAGGAGTCACGGCTCGGCCTGCCGCACGGCACCTACGAGATCCCGCTGACGATCCAGGACGTCAACTTCGACACCGACTCACAGGGGCGCCTCGACGGGCAGATCGTCTACAAGAGGATCATCGGCGCGCACGACGCGCCCGAACCCGGCAGGCTGCCTTCCGCGCTGTCCACCCTCGCTCCGTTCACCTTGGTCAACGGAGTGGTCTGGCCACACCTCGACGTGGCGGCCCGCGCCTACCGCTTCCGCATGGTCAACACGTCGGACACCCGCGTCTACCGGCTCGCCGTGGTCGACGAGGAGACCGGCGAGGCCGTGCCGGGCGTCATGAAGCTGATCGGCGCCGACATGGGTCTGCTTGGCACATCGCAGACCATCGAGGAGGCGGTCTCCC
This sequence comes from Streptomyces sp. NPDC048254, assembly GCF_043201895.1. Classification (NCBI taxonomy): domain Bacteria; kingdom Bacillati; phylum Actinomycetota; class Actinomycetes; order Kitasatosporales; family Streptomycetaceae; genus Streptomyces; species Streptomyces sp. NPDC048254. The sequence goes on along the minus strand of NZ_JBICZJ010000016.1, from coordinate 105,133 downwards.
TCTCCCCCGCGGAACGCGCCGACATCGTGATCGACTTCGCCGCGTTCCCCGGCAAACGGCTGAGGCTCGTTCAACCCCGTCGCGGGTCAGCGTCCCGGAACTGCGCCTGCCGGACCACGCCATCCCCTTCCCCGAGGTCATGCAGTTCCGCGTCGGCAAGCAGCGCCACGCAGCTCCCGACAACGTTGTCGAAATCGTTCCGCAGACTCAAGGCCTCCGACGTGCCGTCGGACGCCACCGAGCGTTTCGTCCTGATGGCCTTCGACAAGACCGGCGCCATGCCGCGGCTCTGGGAAATGCAGGAGGTGGCGACGGACACACCGGCCGGGGACGGCATCCGAACCGTTGGACATCGCGACCGTGCGCGACGCTTTCGCCTCGGTCACGTCCCCGGGCCGGATCGAGGTCGTACGCCGATGGCCCATGGTCGTCCTGGACGCCGCCCACAACCCGGCCGGAGCCCGTGCCGCCGCCGCTGTCCCCGAGGTGTTCGGAAGCGGCCGCCGCCTGATCGGTGTCGTCGGCGCCAGTGCCGACAAGGACGTCCGAGGACTGCTGGAGGCCTTCGAACCGGTCTTCGCCGAGATCGTGATCACTCGCAACTCCAGTGCCCGGGCGATGAACACCGGCGAACTGGCCGCCGTCGCCACCGACGTCTTCGGCAAGAACCGCGTCAGCGTGGTGCCCGCACTGGCCGGAGCCCTGGGCACCGCGGTCGCACGCGCCGGCGAGGAGTTCGGTCCCACGGGCGGGGGCGTTCTGGTCACCGGCTCCGTCATCACCGTCGGCGAGGCCCGGCTGCTCCTCGGCGAGGGCTGATACGGCCGTACGCCACCGGCATCGTCACGGAACGTCTGGTACCCGCACATCAAGATCGCACCACCGGCGCGAGGAGGAACTCACCCATGTACGACCAGCAGCTGACCGACTTCACCGTCGTCGGCGAGTCTCCGCACAGGCCGGCCGGACGCTCACGGGCGGAGGAACGACGCCTGCGCAAGGTCAGGATCAGAAGGCGACGGCGCGTCAGGTGGACCGTGGCGACCGGCGCCGTTCTCCTCGGCTTCGCCAGCGCGTACACGGCGCACCGTCTCCACCTCGTCACCGCCGACGGCATCCCGACCGACCCGCGGCCCGTCGCGACCGGCGCCGGAATGGTTCTTGCGCCGGCATCGGCCGCCGCCGCGGCCCCGCAAGGCGCCACCACGACGCCGGTCCCGCTTCTCGACACCCTCGACGGCCTCGGCGCATAAGACCACCGGGCACTCTGCCCCGGCCACTCCCCCTCGACCCGGCCGAACGGATCCGAAGATGCCCCGAAGAGGCTTCGCGCCGTCCGGGCCCCGGATGACAGAGCGGTGCCGTCAGTCGCTTCCGGGTGCGGTGCATGTTCCCTCGGGCGCCTGCGCGGTGGCGGACACGTCCCCGGCCCGATCCAGCGCCACCCGCTGGTCGTACTGGATCGTGTACATCTTCTTGGCCCCGAGGACCATCGCTCCATTGGACGGGAAGCAGTCGTCCGTGACCGCGGCCGGCCGGCCACGTACGCCTGCCCCGCCGGGACGCCATGTAGGTCAGCGGCGCCTGTGGGGAGGGCTGAGACCGGCCGGGGACTCGGCGCGGTCCTGATAGTCGGACCCGTACGCGGCCAGCGGGCGGATCCGGGACGGTGCCCTGCTGATCCGCGCGGCCGCACATGCCATACGGCCCGTCCACGGGAGTCGATCGGCTGCCAATGGACACCTCTGGCGTGAACCTCTGCGCCCCTCACACTCGTGTACCGGGTGAAGACTCCCGCCGTCGCGGATATTTGGCTGGCCCCGGCGGTGGGACAGGCGGTCGTCCTCGCGCCTTCCCCGGTAGTGAGGGCGACCGCCATGCTCCCAAGCCTGCACCGCCCTCTCCCGGCAAGGCCGCCCTCGCGGAACGCCGCCGAAGCGCACCGCTACGCAAATCGTCACTCACCTAGCACACCTCCATCGCGATCGCAAATAGATCTCAATCAACTTTCCCGTCGATTAGAGCAAGTGGATTCCCTGATGGCATATCCTGTACTTGCTATCGCAATGTGTGATCATGTCTTCGGTCGGCGCGTCGCCATTTTCCATCAGTCATGGATTTTTCGTGAACTATTCGTGATGGCCCTTCGTGTTCTTCATATACCGGGCAGCTGTTGACGCCACGGCCCGGTGTCGACCAGCGCCAAGTGGGGCATGCCGGCAGAGGAGAACGATGCACGCGTCACCGGACCACGGCCTGGAACAACTTCTCGCCGACTTCGCCGAACGGTATGAGGCCGTCGTCAGAGCACGGGCGCAGCTGGAGTCACTCGCGGTGACCGCTCAGTCCAGGGACGGGGTGGTGGAGGCCACCATAGACATCAACGGCACCGTGCCCACCGTTCGCTTCGTCGACAGGAGGTTCAGGAGCATGCCTGACTCCGAGCTGGCCAAGGACGTTCTGGACGCCTTGGCAACCGCGCAGGCTGAGGCGGTCCTCCGTATCGACGTTCTCAGAGCATGGGCCGAAGCTCTGCCTCCGACCGTGGAAAGCCGTTGGATGGGAAGCGGTTCGAGCACACGGGCCGCAACCTCCCGCACAGAACAAGGCCCCGGCATGATCGGTTCGCCGCTGGGATCCGGGCCGTCGGCCCTGCAGCCGCCAGAAGCCTGCTGCGAGCGGATGGGAACCGGCTCCAGTCCCGGCATCGCTCCCCTGCCCACCGATCTCCGTGATGCCGTCATCTCGCTGGGCAACGCGATCTGCGTCGCCACAGATTGCTTTTGCCTCACACCGGCATCCGAAGACAGCAACTGGTTCGACGGAGTACCCGACAGCAGCTCTCACGGTCCATCAATCACCACCTGACGGTCCGTCAGTTTCTTCGTCAGGAACGATTCTCCGCTCGAGGGCTTTCTGCGGGTGCGGCGCTGCAGACGGACAGAAAGCCACTGTGCTGGACCCATTTCAGCGGTCAGAGCGTGCTGCTCGTCCGTCGACCTCAGCGGGAGCGGAAACGCTTAGGCCATCGAGGAGCAGGTCCACGCCCCGGTGAGTGTCCGCGTCCCGATATCTCACGCCGGGCAGTGGACGAGCCAGTTGGGACATCGAGACGACAAGCTCGTGGAGTCCGACATCAGTACGGATCTGGCCATCGCGTCGGGCCCTTTCCATCAGCCTCTCCCCCGCGGTCTCCAGTCGGCCGCACAACACCGCCAGCTCGGCGGAGATCTGCTCGGTCGTGTCGACCAACAGTCCGCACACCACGCCCACCCGCTCATCGATGGCGTCGTGCATGAACCTGCGCAGAGCGGCCAGGGCATCCGTGTTCTCCGCCGCTTCTCGCTCCGCGTGCTCGGCCGTTCGGGACATGATGAACAACAGAACCGCCTGAAGCAGCGATCGGCGATCGGCGAAGTGCCGGTAGAGCGTGGCATTGCCGATACCGGCGCGCTTGGCAACCTCGTCCAGCGGGGCTTCGGGACCCTCGGCCAGAAACACATCCCGGGCGACGGCCACGATCCGCGCGCGGTTTCGCACGGCATCCGCGCGCGGACGAGAGACACGGCAGGTACCAGTTCCTGTGGTTCCGGCCTCCTCAGCCGTTGCCACACTCGACCCGGCGTTAGCTCCCAGCGACGGCATGCTGTTGTCACCTCTCTGTATGCGGCAAGTTGAGTCCAGACTCTTACTTGCACAGTCAAGCAAAGTTGATCACTCTCGGGAAGCCCCACTCCGCTCGTGTGAGGCGAGTCATGGCCTCTGGACGGGGAGGGGACTTCGTTGAGCGCCTCAGTGATTACGGCGTAATCACCCGCCGGGGGGCCGGCTTGCACTCCCCCACCCCAGCGCCCTGGCCAACTCGCCCTCTCACAACCACGTGCACAGCTGCACAGGGATGTGACTGAGCGCCGTAGTCGGTTGTGGCCGCGCTTCCGTGACGGCTACGGCAGGGGACGAGCCTATGGTGGACACGGCCTTTTCGGCGGGTGACGGAAGCCCATCTCTCGGGCAGGACAACCGTTGCCGAAGCGGTGGGAGATCTTCTCGCCGACGCAGGGTTCCCTCATGCCGCGCTCGACCTCGACTGGTTGAGCAACTCGTGACCCACACCTCCTGGTGACCGGTTCAACTTCGACATGCTGCTCTGCGGAACCTACGAAGCGTCGCCGGTCACTACCTCGACGCGGGAGGGACGCGCCTGGTACTCGCCGGCGTTATCGAGGAACAGGATGAGCAGAAACAATTGGCCGATGCAGTATGTGTTGATCTCACGGTGTGCCTGCTCCAGGCCGAACGGCCAGTCATGCAGTAGCGCTTGGCCCACCGACACGACAGCAAGCCCGAGGCACTGCAATGGCATCTGAACCCGGTCCGGCGAACAGACCAGCACGGGCGCCTGCCACCAACTTCGGTCAGGGGCCAACTGCCCCACGATCGCCGCTCCTCGACCGGATCCGCCAGGGCTTCAAGGCCGTGTCCACCACAGGCTCGCCTCCCCAGCTGTAGCCGTCACGGAAGCGCGGCCACAACCGACTACGGCGCTCAGTCACAAGGTCTCAGGACAGTCTCGATCAGGGATTCACAGTTTGTGAATCCCTGCCACAAGGGGGAGGCACACCCCATGGCCAAACCACAGACGCGGTCTCCTCGTCCCACAAGTTTGCTGCTCAAGGTACCTGTACGGATCGGCAAGCTGGACGCGAGCGCACTGGTGGGGCGGCTCCGCCACCTCCACGAGGCAGCGGAAGACCCAGATGTGGAGCGCATGCCTGCGGACGACGAGATCTATACGGCACTTCTGTACGTGGAGAAGCACGCCACCGCCCTCCGTAGATGTTCAGCAGAGTCCCAGCAGGAGGCGGCCTTGTACCGAGTGCGGTTGTGGGAGTACCTCCGGGAGCGGGCCGACATCCACCAAGCTCAAGCAGTCTCCGACGCACGGGCTGCCGGTGTCGAATGGGCCCACCTGGCACCCGAGCTGGCCGTCGCCGCTCCGAGCGCTGCCTATAACAAGGCCAAGAGGCTTCGCGCTGCGGCACTCAACGAAAGCGCCCCTCGGCAGCCGCTCCTTCGCCGCACCCCCGAGGCGGTACTGGACGCCGAGTCGCGTCTCTCAAAGGAGAGAGCCGTCGAGCAGCGCGCGCTTGATGCGGCACAGCAACGACACCGACTCCTTCTGCCTACCGCGCAGCGTCTTGTTTCCCATCAGGACGGCTTGGTGCTCGATGACGACGCCGAGTACTGGCTCGGTGAGGTCGAGGCAGTACTCCCCAGTTGCGAGACACCGACTCAGGTGATGGGCCTGAGTCGCTACTTGGGGGCCACAATCAGGGCTCTGCGGAGGATCGAACAGCGCACTGCCAGGCCCGTAGCCACCACCCCTGAGGCGGTGGCCGCACTTGAGGCTGCTGCAGCAGTCCTCCCGCCAGAGCACAAGCAGTGACACCGCTGCGCCAGTCCCGCACACAGAGGCCCTCAGAACGACCGGCACGGGCTCGGTGATTACGCCGTAATCACTGCTGTCCCCTCTACGGCACTGTCACATCGTCCTGACGGCGACCAGGCTCGGCCTCCTCGGTGATTACGCCGTAATCACCGAGGAGGGATCGGGAACTGGGTGCTATGCCCCGGGGACTAGAGCGTGTCTCTCATACGAGTTGATCAACGGATCGTTGACCTCCTGAAGGCTTGCAGCGTCGTCCATGGAAGCCTGGCGGCATGGATACGTTCGCGGGCCGGTTCGACGATGGAACGCGGTGGTGGCACGCCGCCATCGAGGAAGCGCAGGAAGGGCGCTGGATCCGTGACGCCGTGGAGCGGCAGGTGATCAAGGACATCGGGGCTGCCACGAACCCTCTTCATGGTGGACGGATGGCCCCGTTCACCGAGGACTCTTGGCACATACGCATCGGGAGGATCGCGAACTGGGCCGGGGTGCTGCGGCTCGCTGCTCGGTCAGGCGGGTGGGTGCTCCAGCCAGTCGTCGGACGCCGCCCGCCGCACCCCGCAGGCATGGCCGAGCTGTTGTCTGGCATCTACGCGGTCGGTGAGCAGGGAGAGATCTGGATGAAGCAGTTCCTGAAGGGTGAGCTGCCACCAGACGACGAGATCGCGCAGGCGGAGGGTTTCCTGACAGGACCAGGGTCCATCGAGGACCTCGAGCTGTTCTTCTACGACTGAGCCGCGTCTTCGTCCCGTCAGTGACGCGTCCAGATGAGCGCGGCGAGATGGAGGGCGGCCTGGCAGACGATGGCGAGCTTGTCTGTTCGCATGGCCAGGCAGCGCCACTGTTTGAGCCGGTTGATGCATCGTTCGACCGCATTGCGCTGCTTGTATGCCTCGGCGTCGAAAGTGGGAGGGCGGCCACCGAAGCGACCTCGCCGCAGCCGGTGACGGACCTGGCCGGATGGCTGAGGGATGACTGCGCGGGGCCCGCGCCGATCGCCTCCAGGGTTCGATGGTGATCAGCCCACCACCGACCGCGGACCGGATCGGCCGGCATCAGCGGCTCGATCCGGTCCCACCTCGCATCAGTGATCATCAACCGAACGGACACATCCGATCAACTGACGAACGATCAAGGAGACACGCTCTAGGCATCGCCGGGGAAGCCCATGAGGGGGACAGCGCGGGGGAGCAGCGGTCGGCCAATGATCTCAGCGCGCTCCTTGACGACCTCGCGGTCGGCCATGCAGACCCGGAAGGCGATCTCGGTGCCCTCCACGACAGAGATGAGCAGCTCGTAGCCGCACAACAGACAGCGCTGAGCCCTCGCTTGGAGGCGCACCTGGAGTCTGCGGTACAAGCCGGAAACTGGTACGGCCGCTGCATGCTGGCCCTCATACTCGCCACGATTGCCGGCCGCGCTTCTCTGGCCGCCCTGTTCCGTGCCCATTGCCGCGACCTGGGTGACGACCAGGACGACCTCACGACATCGCTCTCCGCATTCGCGCAAGAGGACCCCGCTGCTGCGCGCTCCATCCCTGGACCATGGGCTGAAGCCTCCGACAAGGATCTGCGTCGGACAGCGATCTGGCTGCTCGGGTACGTACCCGAGCCCGCCGATCCGACGCTGCTGACACAGGCAGCCCGGGACCCGGACGAGGGGAACGAAGAGCGCCCGCTTGTCCACCACACCGTGGAAGTCGTCGAGAGCCGAACACCTACTGCCACCGGGCGCGTAGGCCGGAGACCATTCAGCACACAGCGGGGAGCAGGCGCGGGCTCGATGAACCAACAGCAGAAGCTGCGGCCAAGGTCCTGGTCGTCACGGTCGGCGGGCCGTTGCGCGGAAGCCGACACAACTCCCAGACCTCGAAAGAGGCTCGCACCAAGGCCGTCGTCGACGCCACGACGCCTGGCGCTGGCGCCAGTTACCAGGCGTCAGGCGCCTCTGACGGGAGGGGAACACAGCGCCACAGGTGATTACGGCGTAATCACCTGTGGCGCAGCCGCCGCTTCCTTGCGGGTGATTACGGTGTAATCACCCGGGCGCTGAGACTGCGAAGCCCAACTTGGTGTAACTAACGTGTCGATGGCTTCAACGATCATGCGCGTTAGTATGCTGTCCCCATGAGCTCACCAGCCACATCCAGCGACCGCGAAAAGGTCGTTTCCAAGCTGCCGGGATGGCTCCGGCAGAACTTGAAGATCAGAACCGCTCAGTACGGCATCGACATCCAGACTGCCGTCGAACAGGGCATCAAAGACTGGTGCGACCTGGCTTCCACCGTCTCGACTGTCGACACCGCGGGCGCGGACTCCTTCGCCACCTTCCTGCCTCCAGGCCAATGGGACGAGTTCAAACAGATCACGACTGATCGCCGCGTCTCGCTCATCCAGGGGCTGGCGCAGTCGGTGCAGCTGTGGCTCGACGCGAATCCGGCACCGGACATTCAGCGCCCGGCCATCACCCGCCGCATGGTGGTGTGCAACCAGAAGGGGGGAGTGGGCAAGACAGCTATCACCGCGGGACTTGGCGAGGCCTTGGCGGAGGACCCCAACTCCCTGCACTCCGTGCGTGTGGCCAAGGCTCTCACCAAAGCCTTGCGGGCCAGCGACTTTGACAGCTCTGGGACCGAGTCCGACGACGATCCGCTCGAAATCGAGAATCTCCCCGGCCCCGGCATGCGCGTACTTCTCGTCGACTTCGACCCTCAGTGCCACCTCACGAATCAACTCGGCGCCACACCTCTGCCGATGAACGGAGACAGTCTCACTAATCACATGGCGGGGGACCCCAAGGGCGAGCTCCGCGATCTCATCGTCAGCGTCGACGAGGACGTCTTCGCCGGCCGGCTGGATCTGCTGCCCGCGTGCAACGACGCCTTCCTTCTCGACGTACGTCTGTCCGCCGTCCGCGCGCGAGAAGCAGCGCTGGAACGGGCACTCGCGCCGCTCGAAGCTGATTACGACGTAATCATCGTCGACTGTCCTCCCAGCCTCGGTCTCAGCATGGACGCCGCCGCGTACTACGGTCGCCGTCGGGAGAACGAGAGACCCGGACAATCCGGTGCTCTGGTCGTCGTCCAGGCCGAGGACAGTTCGGCTGACGCCTACGAACTGCTCACCACCCAGATCGACGATCTACGGGCCGACCTCCAGGTCGACATCGACTACCTCGGTATCGTCGTCAATCTGTACGACTCGCGTCGCGGGTACATCGCCACTTCCTCGCTCCAGGGATGGGTCGACATAAAGGATCCGCGCGTGGTCGGCCTCATCGGAGACCTCAAGGAACAGAAGGAAGCCGTGCGAGTGAAGAAGCCGCTGCTCTCCTACGCACCGAAATCCCAGCAGGCGGTCGGCATGCGTGCCCTGGCAAGGGAGATCATGTGAGCAAGGCCGATCAGTTGGGCGCCGGCCGGTTCGGCGGGGGAGTGCGCCCCGTCAGTGCCCGGCGGCAAGCGGTCGCCGCCGCCACAGGTGTACCCACCGACGGGGTGGCTCCACCCACCGAACTCCCCGTCGACCGCATCAGCCTCAATCCCGCCAACCCTCGGTCCAGCTTCGGGGATCTCACCGATCTTGCCGGCAGTCTCAAGACCCATGGCCAGAAGCAAGCCATCACGGTGATGAACCGTGATGCTTTCATCAGGGCGAACCCCGAGCGGGAGGCAGACCTAGAACCGCACACCACGCATGTGGTGGTGGACGGCAGCAGCCGTCTCGCTGCGGCACGCCAGGCAGGGCTCGCCTCGGTCAAGGTCATGGTCAGTGATGACCAGGGCACGACCTCGGATGAACTTCTTGAGTCGGCTCTTGTCGCAAACATTCACCGTCAGGACCTCGAAGAGCTGGACGAAGCACGAGCACTCCACCAACTCCTGGGCATCTACGGGAGTCAGAGGGCTCTGGCCAAGCGGCTGCACCGCTCACAGGGGTGGGTGTCCCAGCGTCTCGCTCTGCTGAACCTGGTGCCGGAGCTCCAGGCCCGCATCGGGGAGGAACCCATCGACCTCCTGAGGGCCGTGGGCAACAAACCTCCGGAACTTCAGGAATCGGCTCTGCACGACCTCAAGGCAGAGCGGGCGCGCAAGGAAGAAGAAGTACTGGCCGCCAGAGGCCAGCGCGAAGCCGACTCGGCCACCGGAGCTTCCTCGGCGGGGGCGATGCCTGCGGAAGCGCCCACAGGGGAGGAGCCTGTTGAGTCCGTCTCCTCGAACAGTCACGCGGAAGACGACGATGCTGTCGCCACTGCCCTCACTCCCCACACCCAAGCCGAAGTGGTGCCGGAATCGGACCCAGTAGAAGAGGAGGACCCGCAACCCCCAAGCCGGCCGGAAATCGTGGCGCAGAAGTCGGCGGCCCGCGACGCCGACGACTTCGTCCGGTCCAGTGGCACAGTGACTGGTTCCGCGGTGGTGGCCGCGGAGGAGGAACAGCCCAGGGCAGAGGAAACCGCGCCTGGAGTACCCGAGCCCCGGACCAGGAACGCGGAGCAGAGTGCGGATCTGTCCGTCACGACTGCCGAGCAGCCCCGCACGTTGCCCTACGACGACCCGGCCTTCATCGCCATGCACCTGGCAGTCAAGATGGACGACTCGGCCTTCTACGAACTCCTGCGCGTTCTCATGGGAATGAGCCGGGACCGGAATCCCGCGGAATTCGAGGCACTCGTCAACCAGTACATGAGCGGACCTGGCTCCGAAACTCTCTCAGCCGACTCCTGAATGACCTGCGCGGGGCGGGGAAGGCAAGCGCAGGCGGCGGCAAGGTTGGCGGAGCAGCGACTGAACAGGCAGCGACTCAAGAAGCAGCGACCGAGGGGCCAGTGGGCCACAGACTCGGACTCGGACTGGCTCAACGATCCTGCTTCAGTCGCTGCCCTGTTCTCAGTCGCTGTCGTATCCGATCCGCATAAGCGCAGATCAGCCAGCAGAAGCTTTGGTTACAAGCGACTGAAGCGACTCAGAGTTCGAGTTGCCTGCGGAGCGGCACCGAACCAACGGGCACAGCGGCGGGGCGGGCGGGGGAGGAGCCGAGTTCAGTCGCTTCGGTCGCTTCGGTCGCTCCGGCCTTTTGCCCCCGAATCGAGGCAGCGACTGAAGCAGGAGCTACTCAACGAAGCTTCAGTCGCTGTTCAGTCGCTAATAAAAGCGCAGGTCAGATGGGGTGTCCTGGCAGGGCAGCGACTGAAGCGACTCAAGGTTGCTATATATGAAGACATTCGTGTGTGCGCGTGTGCGTCATATATAGAAGGCTTCAGTCGCTTCAGTCGCTGTTTGGTTAGAAGCAGCGCTCTGACCTGCGATTTTTCTGAGACCCACAACAGCTACCGAACGAGCGACGGTAGCTGTGCCCTGTGCTTCAGTAGCTGGCCCCTTGCTCAGGCCTCAATCGACACGGCACTCACGTTGTTTCGCATGTGCTCCACAACCGCGGCGTCCACGTTCGCTAGTCTGTGTCCATCGTTGAGTCGCTTCGGTCGCTGATAGGGGGTGTAGATGTCTGCTGAACTGGGCTTTTCCACCAGCGACCCACGCTCCCGTCCGCCTGCGCTTTCGGTCCCTGCCTCCCTGGCCACAGCCAGCTGGTGCGCCCGCCGGGGCTGGCCTGTGCACCCACTTGCCGCCGGGCGCAAGACACCACCCGCCAACTGCGCGGCCTGCCGCGCCGCCCGGCACACGCCCGCACAGTGCCCCTGTCTGGCCGTCGGCCGTTGGTGTCACGGATTCCATGCCGCGACGCTCGACCAGCGCCGTATCAGCCGGTGGTGGGGCTCAAGGCCCGACTTCGGCGTCGGTGTCGCCTGCGGTCCCGCAGGTCTCGTCGTCATCGACATCGATGCCCACCAGGACCAGCCCCCCAGCCGAGACCGCATCCTGCCGGGAATCCCTATCGCAGAGCACGTAGACCTCACGGGGCTGGCCAACGGCTTCCACACGCTCGCGGTCCTGGCCGCGCTCCGGGGCCGGCCGAGCCCCACGGACGACCAGGCCACCCTCCGGGTGCGAACGCCCTCCGGCGGCCTGCACGTCTGGTACCGGGCCGCCGACAACCGGCGCTGGCAGTGCTCCTCCGGCTCGAGCTCCGGCCGTGCCCTCGCCTGGCAAGTCGACGTCCGAGCTCACGGCGGATACATCGTCGCTCCGGGCACCACCACGGAGCAGGGCACGTACACCGTCGTCGGCGACGTCCGTGAGCCCGCGCCTCTCCCTGGTTGGCTCGCCCAGGAACTGGAACGCACCGGACACCTGCCCGCCCCGCACATTCCTGCCCCCCGTCCAGTGCCGCCACGTGCCCAGCAGGCCGTCCTGGCAGCAGGAGGCGGCAAGGACCGCACGCAACGCCTCCTGAGGGCTGTACTGGCCCCTGTAGAGGCTTGTGGAGAGGTCAGCGAGGGCGCGGGCTTCTCCGACACCCTCAACCGGGCCGCGTACACGCTGGGCGGTCTGGTGGCCGCCGGGCGCCTTTCCGAGGAAGAAGCCACGCGTCTGCTGACAGAGACCGCCGTCGCCGCCCGTCCGGGTCAGGAGCGCCGCGTCGAGCAGATCGTCCGCAGCGGCCTTGCCGCAGGCCTCAGGAACCCCCTCCACTCCCAGGGCGGACGCCCATGACGACACCGGGAAGCAACGAGACGCTCTTCGAGTTCAACCCCGAGGCCGTCGCCGCCCAGATCCGGGCTCAGGGCCCCAAGGTGCCCCTGCCGGCCCAGTCCGACGCGAAGCGGGCCCCGATGGGTCCCGCGACCGAGGCGGGTCTGCTCCCCGACACGCTCTCCGACCGCGGCAACGCGAAGCTGTTCGTGCGGCTGTACGCCAACGACTACCGGCACGTTCCCGGCATCGGCTGGTACCGCTGGGACACGACGCGCTGGCAGATCGACGAGGACGACACCGTGTTGTGGGCCGCGGGTGACCTCGCGGAGAACATCGCGGGTCACGACCCCCGCGGCCTTTTCACCAGTTCCGCCCTCAACCAGCACCGGCGGCGGGCGCTGTCCACCACGGGTATCAACGCGATGCTGACCCAGGCCAAGTCCGCTCCCGGCATGGTGCTCAACGCAGCCCTGCTCGACGCCGACCCGTACGCCCTCTGTACGCCGGACGGCATCGTCGATCTGCGTACCGGCCTGGTGAAGACCCCCGATCCGAACAAGGACTTCCACTCACGGTCCACCAGCGTCGGTCCCGAGCACGTACCCGCTCCCCGCTGGGAGCGCTTTCTGACCGACACTTTCGGTGACGACACCGAGGGCCGAGAGATGATCAGGTACCTTCAGCTGTTGCTGGGGTACTCCGTCACCGGGGACGTCGGTGCGCAGGTCCTGCCCTTCCTCTTCGGCTCGGGAAAGAACGGCAAGTCCGTCCTCCTGGACGTGCTGATGAAGCTGCTCGGTGACTACGCCGATGCCGCGCCGCCCGGATTCCTCATGGCTCGCCCCTACGAAGGCCATCCCACGGACCTGGCCGAACTGCACGGTCGGCGCGTCATCGTGTGCTCCGAGGTCAAGCCCGGCGACAAGTTCGACGAGGCCCGGGTCAAGCTGCTCACCGGCGGAGACCGCATCAAGGCACGCCGTATGCGCCAGGACTTCTTCAGCTTCCAGCCGACGCACAAACTCTGGCTCCTCGGCAATCACCGTCCCGAGGTCGGAACCGGCGGCTTTGCGTTCTGGCGCCGTATGCGTCTCATCCCTTTCGAGCGCGTCGTGCCCGACGACCGGAAGATCGACAACCTTGCAGACATCCTGGTCACGGAAGAGGGACCAGGCATCCTGGGCTGGCTCATCGACGGAGCCCGCCGCTACCTCGCCGGGGACCGGGATCTCACCGGTCCCGAGCGCGTCCGCATCGCCACGACTGCTTATGCCGAGACCGAGGACCACACCGGTCGTTTCTACGAAGAAGCCTGCGTGATGGCCCCCGAGCTCAGGGCCGAGCAGACCGCCCTCTACAACGTCTACAAGGCGTGGTGCCACAATGAGGGAGCACCGGCCATGTCTTCCAGGGCGTTCGCCGCCCGTACCCGTGAACTTGTGGGGTTGAATTCTCCCAAGGAGATGATCCTGTCGAACCAGCGCAAGCACTACCCGGGTATCGGACTGCTCACCGATGATGAGGAAAGGGACGCCCGCCCATGAGCTCCCTGATCACCGAGGACGAGATCAGCCACGAGGTGGACCTCGTCTGGCTGGAAGACATCGACGATCTCGATTACGTGCGCCAGAGCCTCGACAGGCTGCCCACCAGAAAGGGCAAGCCCGCCTACCACCGCGACGGCCGCATGGTCGGCTACGCCCTTCTCGGTCCCACGGCCAAGCCGTCCCGCTCGTCGGGCACTTTCCGCCGCCGGGTCTTCTGGCTCCTGCCCCACGACCGGGACTCGGAGCCGGAGGGCCTCTATGCCAAGGGCGCTCCGGCAGAAGCCGTCGATCCCCGCACTCTCGCGGCGCGTGTGAAGGGCTTCAAGACGGAGCGCTCCGAGGGCGGGCCTCCTTCAACCGCCATGCGGGAGCTGGGGATACAGCTCCCGCTCTAGACGACCGGACGGACCGGCCCCGCGGGCCTCGCGGAGACCTGCGGGGCCCCCGCTCCCGCTGCCCGTGAACCGCACCATTCCGGTATCGTCCGGCTGTTGATGACAAGGATCACAGTCCGGCGTACGAGCCTTTGAGTCCCCTTCCACCGTGTCGGTTTCAGAAGCACCCCCACGACACGGAGTTTTCATGGACATCTCAGTTGTGCACCCGGACGTCCTGCCGCGGGATCCCGACCCGCTCTCGCCCGGTGCCCACTCCTTCCGACTCGGTGGTATCGCTCAGCGTTATCACGTCTACGGAAACGGTCCAGTGTGCGTGGCGCACCCCGGTGGGCCGGGGCTGTTCTGGCAGTACCTGCGCATGCCCGCACTGGAGAAGTACTTGACCATGGTCTACGTGGAGCCGATCGGTACGGGTGAGTCGGGTCGGCTTCCCTCGCACCCGCACGGCTACACGGAAGACCGCTACAGCCGGTTCCTGCAAGTGCTCATCAACCGGTTGTGCGTGAGCGAGGTGTACCTCCTCGGTCACGCACACGGCGCTCATGTCGCGGCTCACCACGCAAAGCACCGTGCGGATCGGCTGGCAGGCGTGATCCTCTACGACGCGATGACGGTCCGTGACCCCGATGACGGTCCCCTGGACCGCTGGCAGGCTGTGTCCGTCTCCGGGCTCGACGAAAACCTCTCTCCGGCGGTGGTCGACGATCCCGTCGACCTCGAAGGGGTTCCGGTCCCGACCCTGCTGATACCGGAGGGGCACGTTCGTGACCGTAGTGGTCGTCTGCCGCACGTCGGCAGGCCGCTGCGTTTCAGCCGGACGGTTCGTGAGTTCGTGCGCGAGACCACCGGTGACGCTGCTCCGGCTCTTGTCTGATACGTGTTGCCGGACCGGGTGAGGCAGCCCTCAGAGTGCCGCGGGCGCCAGGCGCGGCGCACGGGCCTGAGACCGCGGGGTCTTGATCCCCGGCTTGCGGGGAGCGATGGACCGCGGGTTCACCGCTTCCCCGGGGGCCCCTTCGTGGTAACAGCTTTCCGGGCGGCTGTCGCGGTCGTGCGGCAGCAGGAAGAACAGGCGCCGCCGGTACAGGCCGCTGTCCGGATCGGGGCTGGCCTCGCTGTTCAGGAGGGCGTAGCCGATCATACGTCCGTCACGCGTGTACGGGGGCTTCCGGTCGCGTCGCCTTGTCTTGTCCAGCGCCTGGCGGACGTAGTCGAGCCGTTCGGTGTCCTCCAGCCACACCACCTCTTCCTCGTGACTGAGGTCGCTCTCGGTCAACAGGGCACTCATGGCGCAACCCTTCTCCGTCGGTGCCTGCCCCGGCCAGGGGGTGGTGTCCTACGACGCGTCCGTGCCGCTGCGTGCCGTGTTCGCCCGCTGTGTGGTGTGTGGAGGCCGCCGTGCGGGTGGCCTGAGGGCCATCGTAGAACGGAGGTTCACGGTGGGGGAGGGGCTTGCCCCAGGGGACCGGCGCGACAGGGTCGTCGGTTCACATGGGGAGCACCGCGATTCCCGGGTAGTACTTGCGGCCGTTCGACTTGATCATGTCGGTCGGTGAGGCCAGGCCGACTTCCTGGCGGACGCGCTGCGCGAAGGCTCTGGGCGTCGCCGGTCGGATGCCCTCGACCGTGTGGCACCAGGAGGTGTACTCCGAGTGGAGAAGGCCCTGTTCGACGCGGAGTTCGTGGCCGGCGTCGCGTTCCCGCCTGCAGCGCTCGGCGAGGAACCGGCCGATGTGGTCCTCGGCGGTGGCATAGGCGGTGGTGGCGGCCGTGACCGGACCGGGTCCCCTGAGCGGGTCTCTGGTGGCCAGGTAGCGCTGTGCCCCTTCGATGAGCCACTGAAGAATGCCGGGTCCTTCGTCCCGTACGAGGTCGAGGGCCAGATTGTCTATCTTGCGCTCGGTGGGCACCGTCCGGGTGCACGGGATCAGCCGGATGCGCCGCCAGAAGGCGAAGCCTCCTGTTGTCACCTCGGGACGGTGGTTGCCCAGGAGCCACAGATGATGCGTGGGACTGAACGAGAAGTAGTCCTGATGCATCCGCCGTGCCTTGATCCTGTCCCCTCCGGTCAGGAGACGGACCCGGGCCTCGTCGAACCTGTCATTGGTGCTCAGTTCGCTGCACACCACCAGACGCCGCCCGTGGAGTTCGGTGAGCGCCGTCGAGTGTTCGGCCGCTCCGCGTTCGGTGAGAAAGCCCGGTGAAGCGGCGTCGGCGTAGTCGCCGAGGACCTGGATCATGGTGTCGAGCAAGACGGACTTGCCGTTCCTGCCTTCCCCGTGCAGGAACGGAAGTACCTGGGCACCCACGTCCCCGGTGATGGAGTACCCCAGCAGAAGGTGCAGGAAGTCGATCATCTCCCGGCCCTCCGCGTCCTGGCCGAAGGTGTCGCCGAGGAACCGGTGCCAGCGAGGGGTCTTCATGGTGTGCGGCGTGACGCTCGTGGCGCGGGAATGGAGGTCGTGGGCGGGATCCGCCCTGCGCAGGCGACCGTTCCGCAGGTCGACCACGCCGGCGGGTGTGCACAGTGCGTACGGGTCTCCGTCCAGCTGATCGGCATCCACCGAAAGCTCGGGCGCGGCCTTCGCCTGGGCGAGGAGAGCTTTCATGCCGGCCGTGGAGAGCGTCCGACGCTTGTGATGCGCGATCATCCGGTCGCTGAAAGCGCCGTGGGGATCGCTGTCGGGCATGCGCTCGGCCATTTCCCCCGCGGCCCATATGGCGGCCTTTCTGCCTCCCTCGCGTCTCCAGCGATGGCCGTCCCACGAGAGCCAGCCCAGACCCTCCACATGGCGGAAGCGTTCGCGGTGGAGCACGGCGAACAAGCGGGCGTTGCCACGGTCGGAGAGCGACGGTGGCAAGGGGCCCGCCGGGAGGGTGTGCTCAGACCCTGAGGCGAAACGTTCCGCCGTTGTCAGAGCAGGTTTCGTGGCGGCATTCGGCCGGTTCGCGGCCGTCGTTTCCAACATCACATCGTCACCGAAGTCCGTGTTCAGGGCGGACCCTTGGAGCCGGGACGGCCATACAGGGCGGGTACGGTCCGTCCGCGTCCCGCCGTCCGCCGGTGTGCGCAAGCGGTGGCCCGGCTCCGGATGACCCGCGGCAGGTTTGAGCTTCGCTCGGCACAGACTCAGTCCTTGTCACGTCTGATCGCTCGGTCCTTGAGAAACCTCCTGTCCGCAGGCAGGGACCGAAGGGACTCCGTGCGGGAGCAGAGTGTAGGTGACAACTCCGCGAGGTGCCGGACCTGGGCACGTATGTATACGCCCCGGCACGGGAAGTGCAAGGTATGCGTTCGCCGGGAACCTGGTCCGGGCGAAGGTGTGAACCTTTCCGCGCTCTGGCCACGTCTTTGAGGTATGAGCACGGGCGGCCGGCGAACGACAGATGTCGGCTGCCCGGCGGCGCTGCCGGATCGCTGGTGACGCCGCACACACCTCGCCTGTCAGTCGTGGGGACGGGACGGCGGGATGGGGCCCGGCACCCGTGCCGGGCCCCTGGTGCGTTCTCAGCGGGTGGCCGTGGCCGGCTGCCGTGGCGGGCTGGTCACCGTACCGCCGCGGAATTCCGACCGGTGTCCGGCGTGGCCGAACAGCCCCCGCCGGACAGCGTTCGCCATTGCACGCTCACCAGTCGCGTTGGGATGCACGGGGGCGGCCGGGCTCTCCGGAACGAACGGCTCGATCCACCGGTCACCGGCGGGCCGGCAGAGGTCGTGTCCGATGGTGGGCTTGTAGGTGTTCACATACCGCGCCCGGCCGTCGCGTGCGGCACGCGCGAGCATCGCGTTGAGCTCCTTCTCCTTGTCCCGCAGATAGGAGAAGTCTCCGGCCGCCAGCGGCACCTTGGCGCTCGTGCAGCCGATGCCGTCCTCCGGGAAGAGGTCGGGGTAGCCCACCACGACGACGCGGGCGTGCGGAGCACGGTGGTGGATGGCGCTCAGCACCGAAGCGACCTTCGGCGCGGTCTGCTTGATGGAGTCGGCGACCGCGTCGCTGCCGTCGGCCGTGAAGTGGGCGCGGCAGGGGGCACCGGCGGGGTCCGTGGCGGAGACCTGCGCGCAGGTCCCGAGGACGGTGGAGAAACCGATGTCGTTGCCACCGATGGTGAGGGTGACCAGTTCGGTGCTGCGGTCGACGGCGTCGAGCTGAGCCGGCACCGAGCCCTGAACAAACATCATGTCGGCGGTTGTCGCCCCGGAGCAGCTCACATCGGTCAGCTGCGCGCCTGCCGACCGGGCCAGCAGGGACGGGTAGTTGTGGTCGGACCGCAGGCAGGTCGGGTCGACCTGGTTCGGGACCAGGGGAGCGGAAGCGTACGAGTCACCGAGGGCGACGTAGTCCACGTGGGGCCGCACGCCGTTGGCGGCGGCGTCGGCGGTCGTCGTCGTCCCGGTGGTGGCCAACACCGTTCCCGCGGCGAGCAGCGCGGCGCCCAGTGTCATGGCGCGCGCGGGGCGGGAGGTGGCGATCAGCTTTCGCAAAGCGGGTCCTCTCATGGGCTGCATGCCCTTGGACGGCGTGTGGTTGAGGCGTTCACTCTTCACACGTATGAGGACATGAGAAAGTGTCACGTTATCTGTGACGCCTTTCGTACCGGACAGGGGTGTGTGAGCAAGGCCATGTGTGGCACAAGCCTCTCCGTCACCTCATTGACAGGTGACGGAGAGGAATGCAGCCTTGGGTCATCAAGCCATCGGACCCGGTCGCCACGACGGAAGGAAGACACCGTGGACACTTCCCCAGAGCAGGACGCGGCGGCAGCGGCGCGGCATGCGCGCTTCGGCAGCCTGCCGAAACGCATCCAGTTCCATGAGATGGTCGAGGAACAGGCGGCAGGGCCGAACGGGGCGATCGCCACGGCCTACGACCCCGAGGGCTCGTGGAAGCACTTCTCGTGCCTCGCCTTGGACCTGGGTCTCTGAGGCCGACTTGGCGGCGCCCCCTGGGGAACAGGTGTGTGTCGGCCGGTGATTACTGTCACGTGAACCGGGGCCCGGGAAGTCGGCGAACGGGCGGACGCGAAGTGCTCACCACCTCCTGCCGTACGACAACATTGCGGTTGTGAAGAACAGTTGGATGCTCATCCAGAGCACTCGACAGGCGCGGGCCGCGTCGCCGCGGGGCGGCCGTCCAGTTTGCCTGCACAGGTAAAATCAGCACGTCAATTCGGCAGGGGGCACGCACGTCGTCCATGCCTGCTCGGCGCTGCGTTTGCCGCGGTGCCGAACGCCCCCGCAGGGCTGAGCGTGGACACGGGATCGTGATGCCTGTGTCACGGAAGGTGGCCGCCCTGTTCTCCTGGCGGCCGCAGTACATCCGGATGGAGCATCTACACCATGGGAATGACCGACAAGGACCCCGCCGCCGGGCTATTCCGAGTGCTTGAAACCGGGGATCTCGCTCTGGCCGCGGAAGTGGTGCACAAGGCGTTCCAGAACCGTGAGGCGGCTGTGTCACCTCCGGCCTGCCGGATCGCGGGCCCGGCAGGTGTGCTGGCGTCGAGCGCTTGGATGCGTTCCGCCTTCGACGGCCTGCGGATGCCCGTCCTGAAGAGCATCCACCACGGCGACCAGGTCTGGGTGCGACTGCGAATGCAGGGGCGTCACAGCGGCGCGTTCGTCCTCTTCAAGGACGGTGCCCTGGACCAGGTGGTACCGCCGACCGGGCGGGAGATCGACTTTGAGCAGATCCATGTACTGAGCCTCCGTGACCGCAAGGTGATCAGGCACGAGGCGGTGCGTGACGATGCCACGATGCTCGATCAGCTGGGGGTCTTCCCACCGAAGCCCGCAGCCGGGATACGTATGTTCGCCTGGCGAGCCAACGGACGGGCCGCCAGGGCCGCGGCAGAGGTGACGACCAAGGCGGCCCAGGCAGCCGCGACGGCGCTGCACCTCCGCATCGCGTGAGCCCCGACGGCACCGTCTGAGGGCGCGCAAGCAGCCCGCGGACGCCGAACGGGGGGCAAAGCCGTACTCGCCTCCCGCCCCCGTCGGCACGGCCGCCCCGCGGACGGCGTCACTGCGGAGCTATGCGCTCCAGCACTTTCACAGCCGCGCGGATGTCGCAGCCGTCCAGGCGTGAGAAGACATGGCGCCGGACACTCGCGAGGTTGGTCGGCCAGGCCCGGTCCAGTTGTGTCCGCCCGGCGTCGGTGAGGACGGCCAGCCACGCCCGTCCGTCATCGGGCGCCTTCTCGCGCAGGACCAGCGACTGCGCCTCCAGCCGGTTGACCACCCGGGTCATTCCACTCAGCGACAGCCCGCACAGGTTGGCGAGCTCACTCATCCGCATCCGGTTGTGCGCCACCTCGGAGAGGTGCATCAGGACCATGTACTCTGTGCCGGAAATCGGATGTTCATCGAGCATGTCTGCATCCACCAGGCGAGGCAAAGATGTCATCACTCTACCCAGAGCCCGTAGGAAGGCCTCTTCGTCACGATCGAGAGGCTTGATGTTTTCCACGTCTGCCATGGCCACAGTGTAATTGGCGTAACGCTGAAGCCGGGGGCGGGTGTTCGCCGTCCGTCCGTTCATCTGCCAGGGGTGAATGCGGGCCCGATTCGTGCCGCGGACACGAGAGCCGATGCCACGTCTCGGATATTGCCGCGCAAATTAAAGCGCATATACTACGCGCGGCAATGTATTTTCAAATGTGTTTTCCCTGGCCTTCGCGCTCGATGTGTCCCGTTCCCGATCACCGGACGGGACACATCGTGGGTGGGCGTGAATTTCGGCCGTGTCAGGTCAGCCGGCGTCCTTCGTCGCGCCGGAGGTGTCCGGCTCTGTGGACGTCGCGACGGTGTACATCACCGATCGCTGCTGCTTGTGCCGCTGGACACGCCCCTTGGCGACCAGGGACTCAATGGTGTTCCGCACAACCTGGGGTGTCGGATTCCGGTCCGGGTGCTTCACCAGCAGCTCGTCCCGCAGCTCCTTCGCCAGGCGCGGCTCGGTGTGCTCCCCGAGCAGGCTCAGCAGGACGTCACCGAGCAGGGGCTGGCGCGACTTCCCCTTCGCGCCGGACTGCATCGGACTCGTGCGCCGCGCCGTCGACGACGAGGACCGCCGTGATGTCCGCCCGGACGGGATGGACGTGTTCTCGCGTACCTGCGTTCCCTGTCCGAGTGTGTCTTCGCCCTGCGCCTGCCCGGGCAGCGACGACGGGTCCGACAAGCCCTGGTACCGCTTGGCGAGAGTCAGAATGTCCACCAGGAGGGCTTCCTCCTGCTGCAACATCGTGATTTTCTCTGCCAGTTCCTGTTGCCGGCGGCGATTTTCCTCAAGATCCGACGCGGCTTGCTCGACATACCGCGATCGGAGCGTGGCGGCTGATTGGCTGGTCACAACCGTTCACTCCCTCTCATCAATGACGCGTCGCATGGTACCCAGGCATGCGCAAGAGACATGCGGCCCCCTACTGGACAGTAGCCCGATCATATGGCGACGGTGAGCAATGAGGTACTCCCATGTGGTCGCACGTCATGTCCAGGGTCAGGTGTGTACCTGGGGTGGAAGCCCGTGGCGGAAGGAGCTATTTCTCCGCGCTTGCCCGGGCCGAGGCCACCGCTTTCCCGGGGGAGCCGTGGTGGACAGGTCCGTGGCCGGGTGCGAGGACGTCCGCGTCCAGGTCCTCGATCAGCCGCAGGGCGCCCAGGGCCCGGGCGTGGTCGGTGTGAAACACGCCGGGCAGGAACTGGGGACCGATACGGTGTGACGTGGGATGGGCCGTCACCAGGGCGCCGCCGGTGATCAGGATGCCGCTGTGGGGCAGATGGTAGACACGGTGCCCCTTGGTGTGTCCGGAGGTGTGCACGGGCCGGGGGCGCCCGGCAGGTCCAGTGGTCCGGTGTTCGCAAACGCCTGCGGGCCGAGAACGGGGAAGTGCGCCTTTCCCCCGGAGGGCGTGAACGGCCCAGGGGACCGCTCCCGGCCGCCAGGCCCGGGCGAGCACCTGGCCCACGGAGACCTGGTCCACATGGTCTCGGCGGGCGTGCGCGACCTCGTCCTCGTGCATGAGGACCGGGACGCCGTACTGAGAGCGGAGACGCTCGGCCGATCCGATGTGATCGTTGTGGGCATGGGTCACCAGGATGGCTGTCACGGCGTGCGGACCCAGTCCTAGAGAGTCCAGCGACGCCAGCAGGATGTCGTGGTCACTCGGGTACCCGGTGTCGACCTGAGTGCAGTTGTCGTCCTCCCTGATGATCCCCCAGTTCGTGTTCGCTGCCGGAGACGAGGTGGACTTCGTCACCGACGTGGACGAGGTCATCCGCCCGAAGGACCTTCCGCATTCTCTTCCGACTCCCCATGACGTGGCGGCGTCCGGGAGCATGTCGAAACCGCCGCGTCGGCACCGCGACGGTCTGCTCCTTCACGAGAAACACGAAATGACGACAGTCGAGGTTCACCTCTCCGGTGAGGCTGTTCCCGGCCGCCGTTCACCCGCACGGGGCGGTCTTCCGCCCGGCGTACCGCAGGGTATGCTCCTAGCCCTCCGACGAGTCTTGATCTTTGGCCGCACCGAAGACGTGCGGGTCGTCGCGGGGATCGAGGCGCTTACACGTGTGTTCAACGCCGGGCGCCGTCGGAGATGCCCAGCCGCTCGGACGGCGCCCGAGCGGTATCGACGGGCGGCCCAGAACCAGAGGAGAGGTCTGTTGTTCAGCATCACGGTTCGCGACCACATGATGATCGCTCACAGTTTCCAGGGAGAGGTCTTCGGCCCGGCCCAGCGGTTGCACGGAGCGACGTTCATCGTGGACGCGACGTTCCGCCGGGACCAGCTGGACGACGACAACATAGTCGTCGACATGGGCAAGGCCGGCGCGGAGCTGCGCGCGGTGATCGAGGATCTCAACTACAGCAACCTTGACGACAAAGAGGAGTTCAAGGGGGTCAACACCTCCACGGAGTTCCTGGCCGCGCTGATCGCGGACCGTCTGGTGGCCCGGATCCACCGGGGTGCATTGGGGGACAACGCACGGGGGATCTCCCAGGTCGCGGTGACCCTGCATGAATCGCATGTCGCGTGGGCAAGTTACGAACGTTCAGTGTGAGCCGTATCGCTCCGCAGTGTGAGCCTGTCCGGCGCGACCGGTGACGCCAGTCCGGCGTCACAAGTGCGGCAGTTTTCGGTCACTTACCTCTGCCTACAGTGCGCGGGCGGGGGCCGTTTCCGGCCTCCGTTCGTAGTGACGGAGAACCAGGACGGCTCAGAAGACATGGTTACGCCCCCCACGAAAACATCCTGTTCGGACCTGCTCGGGCTCATCATGAGGGAGTACCGCGACGGCCTGGTGTCGTATGCCGAGAAGATGTTGGGTGATCACGGTGTCGCCGAGGACATCGTGCAGGAGACGATCATCCGGGCTTGGCGCAACATGGACCGTCTGCTGGGCATGGAGGGATCGGTGAAGGGATGGTTGTTCACGGTCACCCGGAACCTGATCGTGGACTGGGTGCGCAAGCCTCACATGCGTCGCGAGGTGGTGGGCGGGACCTACAGCGATCCGTCCGTGGGGGCCGATCCGATCGAGGAGCTGCACCGTGCGATGGCGGTGAGGCCGGCGTTGGGGCGGCTGTCCGCGGAGCACCGGGCGGTGCTGGTTCACCTGTATCTGTGTGACCGCACCATCAAGGAGACGGCGGAGCTGCTGGGGATACCGGCGGGGACGGTGAAGTCCCGTCACCACAATGCCCTGCGCAAGCTCCGCGCGACGTTCCCCGTGGAAAAGGCCGCCTGACCCCGGGTCGCACGACGCCCGGAGCCCGTTCGCTCAGCCGCCGTCCGGCCGCAGGGAGTTGTGGAGCGTGGAGGTCAACTGCCGCTGGAGCGACTCGCCACGCGGATGATGGCGTACCTCCTTGGCCAGCGCGGGCAGGAGATACCGCTCCGCGACGATCCACTCGGCGGCCTCGGCGGGACAGCTGAACTCCTGCGGGCGCACCCCGGGGCGCGGCGGCGGCAGGTCGACCGTGCCGCGCTGCGGGGCGAGGACTGCGGTCGCGGCCTCGGCGCTGTACAGATAGTGCTCGATCATGCGGGCACGTGCCTGGGACCGGACATGGGACGTGTCCAGGACCGTGCTCAGTTCCGCGGCGAAGGCGCGCAGCAGATCATGACAGGTGTATCGGCCGGGGATCAGCTCGACCAGCAGGTGGTGATCGGCCAGCTCGGACAGGTGCTCCAGGGTAGCCCGCAGATCCGTCCCGGCCAGACTCGCGGCCGCCTTCGGTGTGATCTCACACGAGGGGTGCAGGCTGATCAGCCGGAACAGCGTCGCGGCGGCCGTGCTCAGCGCCTCGTAGGAGCGGCGGAACGCGCTGCGGGCGTCCGTGCGGGTGTCCTGGCTCGACAGGGCCACGAGGACGTCCCGCAGCTGGGACGCGAGCGAGGCGAGCGGAAACCGGGGCCGGGACAGCGCCCGCGCGCCTGCCACTGCCAGGGCGAGCGGAAGCCCGCCGCACATGTCGACGACCTCCTCGGCGGATGCCCGTTCTGCCTTGACCCGGTCGGTACCCAGCCGGCGTTCGAGGAACTGGAGACTCTCCTGCCGCGTCATGGCGTTCAGCGTGATGATCTGTGCGTTGTGGGTGACGGTCAGTCCCTCCAGCCGACGGCGGCTGGTGACGATCGCGAGGCAGCCCGGGGCGGCGGGCAGCAGCGGACGCACCTGCTCGCAGTCCTGCGCGTCGTCCAGGACGATCAGCAGCCGGCGCCCGGCCAGCGCACTGCGGTAGGCGGAGTTGAGCGCGGCGGCGCCCGCGGTCCTGTCCCGGGGGACGCCCAGCGCGTCGAGCAGCGCGCTCATGGCCTGGCAGGGATCGAGGGGCGGCTGCGAGGAGTGGTACCCCTGGAGGTCCACGTAGAGCTGTCCGTCGGGAAAGCGTTCCGCGGTCCGGTGCGCCCAGTGAACGGCGAGCGTGGTCTTGCCGACCCCCGCCATGCCGCACAGGGCCACGATGGTCGCGGGGGACTCGCTTCCGTCGTCCGGGGGAGTGAGTCGCAGCCCCTGGTTCAGTGCCTCCTGACGGCCGACGAAGGGCACGGAGTCGGGCGGCAGATGAGCCCGGCCGCCGGCTGCGTCCGGCCGCGCCGCGGGCCTGTCCGCGTCCGCGGAGAGTTTGCGCCGCAGCAGGCGGTGGTGTGCGGCGCGCAGTTCGACGCCGGGTTCGACACCAAGTTCGTCGGCGAGGGTGCGCCGGATGGTCTCGAACTGCCGCAGGGCCTCGGCCTGCCGCCCGGTCGCGGCCAGTGCTGTGATGATGCGGGAGTGCAGCGCCTCGTCGAAGGGATGGCGTTCCACAGCCCCGCGCAGAGCCGACAGCACGTCCTCCGTCAGCGCCGGAGCGGAGGCCAGCACGACGTCGGTGGCTTCCTTGACCGTGGCCACGAACTCGTGGCCGACCGAGGTGAACACCGGGTGCCGGGCGACCGAGGTGCCGTCGGCGACCACGGGACTGCGCCAGAGCCGGAGGGCCGCGGTGAAGTCGTGGGCGGCCTGCTCGGGGTCACCGGCCTTGACCGCTAGCTGCGCCTGCGCACGCAGGTCGCGGAAGCGCAGGAGATCGGAGGCCGACGCGTCGACGAGAAGGCGGTATCCGTCCGCTGCCCGGGCCAGGTGTTCCGCGTTGGTGCGGCTGTGCAGTCCCGGCTCCAGGATCTTCCGCAGGCTGCCGATGTGCCGGTGCACCACGTTGACCGCGCTCGCGGGCGGTTCGTCGGGCCACAGCACGTCCACGGCGTCGTTCAGCGAGACGGGACCGGGCGCGCGCAGCAGCAGCAGGGAGAACAGGGCCAGTCTCTTCGGGGGCCCCAGGTCGAGCTCCGTGTCCCCGCGCAGCGCCCGGACGGTACCGAGCAGGGTGTATCGCACTGTCGCGTCCATGTGTTGCTGCCAATCGTCGTCTGTCTCGGCGCTGTTCTTTCGGTGCTCGTCGTCGCCCTGGCCGGCGGCGGCACGTCTCTGTGCGCACGAGGAGCGATGCGTCCGGCGGCCGCGTACAAGCGGTCCGTCCGGGGGCCGGACGGACCGCTCGGCCGTCGGTCAGGGCCGGCCGGCCTGCAACGCCGTGGGGGAGGGACCGCCTCCGGGTGCGTGGGTGCGGTCGGCCGCGAGAAGGGCGGGCGTGCCGGTGCGCGGTCGGCTCGGGTGCGGCCCTTTTCGGGATGAGCCTGCCGCGCTCGTCCGCGGGCGTACCGCGTGCCGTCGGGCGCGCGGCCGATCAGGAAAATCGCCCGCCCCGATTCCGAGCGGGGCCTGGTCGAGGACGAAATTGCCCAACCACCGGTGCAGATCCTCGATTGATCATGAATCAGATTCTCTGTCTACCGAACATGAGGGAGACGGACATGCCCAGGAACGACGGCGGACGGTATATTATTTGCCGCATCAAGTAAAATGGCACGTTAGTTTCCTCGTCAAGGAAGCGGGTGGAAGCTCGGGGCAGCTGTCCCGAGCTTCACCTCAGGCGTTCGGCGACGGTCTCCAGCAGTTCGTCGGAGAAGTTCTGGTCGGTGACGGCGCGGGACATGAGCATGGCGCCGACGAGTGCGCTGAGGGTGAGCATGGCTTCGGCGCGGGCGTCCTCGGAGTCGTCGAGGCCTTCGATGAGCTCCAGGTAGGTGCGTACCTGCTTTTCGTACGCTTCTTTGAAGCCCTGGTCGCCGCGTCCCGCGGAGGCGCCGAGAGAGACGAGCGCGCAGCCGGTGTCGGGCGTGTCACGGTGGTGCCTGGCGAGGTAAGCGTCGATGAGACCGGCGCGGGGGTCCTGCTCGTTCTTCCGTGCGGATCTCTGCATCTTGGCGGTGCCTTCGGCGAGTGCGACGGCCGCGGCCTGTGCGATCAGGTCGTCGCGTGAGGCGAAGTGCTTGTAGAAGCCGCCGTGGGTGAGCCCGGCTTCCTTCATGAGCTCCGCCACACCGGGGCGGGTGACGCCTTCGGTGCGGACCTTGCGTGATGCGAGCTGCAGGACGCGTGCGCGGGTCGCCGCCTTCTCTGCCTGCGAGTGGCCCATGTCCGTGCCTGCCTTCCGCGGGGGCGGCCTCTTGTGGGGTTGCCGCGCTACTGGATGATACCCATCATACACCCGTGTCCCGTATGAGTGCTTTAGGGCTCTTGGGTTTGACTTTCAGGATGATGGGCGTAATCTTCGATGTGGATGGCGGTAGTCATCCAGATTGGACATCCAGATTCGGAGTGGAACCCATGCCCCCCATCTATGACCCTCGTCGTACGGCTGTTCTGCTGGTCGATCCGTTCAACGACTTCCTGTCGGAGGGCGGGAAGATCTGGCCGCGGCTGGCTCCGGTGGCTGAGGAGGTCGGTCTCCTGGAGCATCTGCGTGCCGTCGTGGGCTCGGCCCGTGAGGCGGGTGTCCGTGTGGTCTTCGTCCCGCACCGCCGCTGGGAGGAGGGGGACTACGAGGGCTGGGACCACGCCAATCCCACGCAGCTGAGCATCATGGAGCGTCACAGCTTCGCCCGTGGTACCTGGGGCGGCGAGTTCCACCCCGACTTCCAGCCGCAGCCGGGTGAGATCGTCGTTCAGGAGCACTGGGCGCAGAGCGGTTTCGCCAACACCGACCTGGACTTCCAGCTCAAGCAGCATGGCATCAGCCATGTCGTGCCGGTCGGTCTGCTCGCCAACACGTGCATCGAGTCCACCGGGCGTTACGCCATGGAACTGGGCTACCACGTCACCCTGGTCCGCGACGCCACCGCCGCCTTCCTCCCCGAGATGATGCACGCGGCCCACGACCTCAACGGCCCCACCTACGCCCACACCATCACCACCACCACCGAACTCACCACCGCATTCGAGGGAGCCCGCGCATGACACTCACCGGAGAACTGCTGATAGGCGCGGCCCGCGTGCCCGCCACCGCGGGAACCATGAAGGCGCTCAACCCCGCCACCGGTGAACTCATCGAACCCGAGTTCGCCTTCGGCGGCCCGGCAGAGGTCGACCGCGCCGTCCGTCTCGCCGACGAGGCCTTCGACAGCTACAGCCACACCGGCCTGACCGAGCGGGCCGCCTTCCTCGACCGCATCGCGGACAACCTCGAAGCGGTCAAGGACGAACTCGCCGCCCGCCTCGCCCTGGAGACCGGCCTTCCCGCCGCCCAGCTCGAGGGCGAGGCCGTACGGACTGCCGGCGTGTTCCGCAAGTTCGCCACCGTCGTGCGTCAGGGCCGCTTCCTCCAGGCGACCGTCGACCCGGCACAGCCGGACCGGCAGCCCGCGCCGCGCATGGACCACCGGCTCCAGAAGGTTGCCCTCGGCCCCGTGGTGATCTTCGGCGCCAGCAACTTCCCGATCTCGTACTCCGTCGTCGGCGGCGACACCGCCTCCGCCCTCGCGGCCGGCTGCCCCGTCATCCTCAAGGCGCACAACGCGCACCCCGGCGCCTCCGAGATCCAGGGCCGCGTCATCCAGCGCGCCGTCGCCGAGGCGGGCCTCCACGAAGGCGTCTTCTCCCTGGTCCGCGGCGCGGGCAACGAGATCGGCGAGGCACTCGTGGACCACCCGCTGGTCCACGCGGTCACCTTCACCGGCTCCGAGGCCGGCGGTATGGCCCTCTTCCGCCGGGCCCAGCAGCGCCCCGACCCCATCCCCGTCTTCACGGAGATGACCAGCGTCAACCCGACCTTCGTCCTGCCCGCCGCACTGGCCGCACGCGGCGCCGAGATCGGCACCGGCCTGGTCCAGCGCGCCATGTACAACGTCGGGCAGGCCTGCCTCAAGCCCGCCATCCTCCTGGCCGCCGACGGACCAGGCTTCCAGGAACTGCGGGACGCGCTGAGCGCGGAGGTGGCGAAGGCCGCCGCACGCACCATGCTCACGCCCGGCATCCACGACGCCTACGTCCGCAACGCGCAGCGCCTGGAGAACGACGGTGCCACCCGGGTCGCCGCCGGACAGGCTCCCGAGGGCCTGTGGGACGGCCAGTCCCTGCTGTACGAGGTCAGCGGAGAACAGCTGCTCGCCGAGCCCGGGCTGCGCGAGGAGGTCTTCGGCCCGGCCGTCCTGCTGGTGCGGCTGACCGGTGCCGAACAGCTGCTCGAGGTGGCCCGCGCCTTCCGCGGCCAGCTGTCCGCCACCCTGCACGCCGAGGCCGACGACCGCGCCCACGCCCAGCGGCTCCTGCCGATCCTGGAGCGCCGCACCGGCCGCATCGTGTTCAACGCCTTCTCGATCCCGCAGGAGGTCTCCTACGCCTCCACCCACGGCGGCCCGTTCCCGGCCACGTCCGACAGCCGCTTCACCTCCGTGGGCATGGGCGCGATCGAGCGGTTCATCCGTCCGGTCACCTACCAGAACTTCCCGGACGACCTCCTGCCCGACGCGCTGCGCGCGGCCAACCCCGAGAACCTGTGGCGAGTCGTGGACGGCGAACTCGTCAAGGACTGACCCGTCTCCACCGGGCCCCGGCCACTCCCGCGGCCGGGGCCCGTCCCCTCACACTGACCAAGGAGCCGCTCATGACCGCCCAGCACCAGGACGCCGCCGCGCGTGCACACGAGGCCCGCGAGGAGGTCCGCAGGAAACTGCTCGGCGCCTGGCAGCTCGTGTCCTACACCGCGGTGAGCACCGACGGCGACGTCGTCCAGCCCCTGGGACCCACCCCCTACGGCCTGATCGTCTACACCGCGGAGGGATACATGTCAGCCCAGCTGGGCCGCGGCGACCGCGCGCCGCTGCCGTCGGCCCGACTGGAGGACGCGGCCTCCGACGACCTGGCCCGGGCGGCGATCGGCTACATCGCCTACGGCGGACCCTTCACGGTCGTCGACCCCGCCACCGTGGAGCATCACGTCACCACCAGTCTCTTCCCGAACTGGATCGGGCGGTCCCAGGTACGCACGGTGACCTTCGACGGCCCGTACCTGCGACTCGCCGTCGCCACTCCCACCCGCCTGTGGGGCGCCGACCGCACGGCAGAACTCACATGGAGCAGAGCGGCCTGACCCCGTGCCGCCAGGTCCTGACATGTGCTCACACCTCTGAGACGGCCGGGGCACACCCGCCTGTGGCAGCAGGCGGACCCAAGGCGTCGCGTCGTCAACCTGGTGCGGTACGGCGAGACTTGCGGTGCCCTCCAGAAACGTAAGGGACGGCATGCAAGGCTGGAACTGGCGGTATCCGGCCTTTTCCCATACGTCTTCCCCGGGGCCGAACCGCTGCCGCCCTTCAGCGATGTGACGGTGGACAACCAGTGAGCGATCGGACTCCGGTCTGGGACGCGGAGCAGGTGACCCCCCTCCCGCCGGTCGACGAGGCGACTGTTGGCCTGCGGATCCCCGATCCGCCGCCCGGTCGAGGAACGTCCGCGCACCAAGGGCAAGCCGGACGCGCTCGTCGAGTAGGAGCAGAGGAGCTCCCGCGGACCGGACGGCCGGATTCCACCGACCGGGTCAGCTGAAGATTCCGCGTGGCAGGGTCATGGAGACGAGCCACTTCGGGAGGTCCACCGTCTCGTTGATCTTCAGATCTCCGGCCACGCTGCACAGGGCGTACGCCTCGTGCAGGCTGACCCCCTGGTCCTGGACGAGCCAGTCCACCATCTCCCGTACGGCCGTCTTGGCGTTCTCCATCAGATCGGGCCCGGTGCCGGTGGTCTGGTAGTAGCCCTGCTCCAGCATCTGGGCGGGCATGGCCAGTTGGGTGGGGTCCGCGGCGGGTACGACGGCTCGGGTGGAGGCGATCACGGTGTGCTTGTGCAGGGCGAACCGCAGGGTGACGGACATGAGCGTTTCGACGGCTGTCCCGGTCACCTCGCCGTCGCCCTGCGCCATGTGCCCGTCCCCGGCGGAGAACATGGCTCCCGGCACGTACACGGGCAGTTGTACCCGTGCTCCCTTGACGAGCTGCCGGATGTCGGTGTTGCCGCCCATGCCTCCGCTGACGTCGGGCGGGAAGGTGCGGTACATCCCCCTGCGCAGCGGAGCGACGCCCATGATGCCCATGAACGGCGCGATCGGAACACGGGCCGACCGCCCGGTGTCGACACCGGTGAAGGAGGCGAGACCGCTGTTCTGGCCCCTCTCGAACGTGAAGGTCTGGAGAAACGGCGCACCACTGTTGTGCGGCTGGTCCCCGGGTATCGCTCCGGCCGCCGGGCCGGGGGAGGGGTCGCTCAGCTGGGAAGCCTCGCTCCAGGCCGCGAGCGGAGCCAGAAGCTCCGGACGCAGCGACCCGAACAGGCCGAGAGCCGGGCTGATGGCGACGTAACCGAAGTCCACCAGCGGGCTCACATCGAGGATCTCGACCTCCAGGATGTCTCCCGGCTCGGCCCCCACGATCTCCAGCGGACCGGTCAGCGGATGGACCAGGCCCAGGTCGATGGTGAGCGTTCCCTCCGCCGTCATCGTCCGGGCCGCCTCGCCGATGTCCAGGGCGTCCCGGCACAGCAACTGGACGACCTCACCGGGCCGTACGCTCGTCACCGGGGGCAGGTCCCTGTTCCAGCGGTTGTGCAGCACCCGGCCGTAGCCGTCGACGACGAGGTCCCCATGCGGTCCCACGGTCACATCCGGGGTACCGGACCCGGCCACGTCCAGACCGCCGAGCCCTCCCTCGCCAGCGGCAAGCCCGGACAGAGCGGACGCGCCGGATCCGGCGGAAGCCTGCTGAACGAGGCTTGCGCCCTGTACGAAGCCGGAGTGGACGAAGCACATGGCGACCTCCCGCGCTCCCGCGCATGTCGCTACGGGCCGGACCGTCGGCGAAAGCGGTCGTAGCCGCAGCCGGGCTTCAGGATCACTCAGCTCACTCGGGCCGGCAACCCGGACGGCAGGGTATTCACATTCGGTGGTCATACATATGAACCGCTCCCGGCCGCGGCACTCACACCCACGGCGGTTGGAAACACCCAGAAACGTTGCTTGCAGGAGGCATGCATAGGATCCCAGGTATGAAGAGAGCTGTGAAGTTCGGCGTCGCCGGCTCGGGTATCGCCCTGCTCTTCCTGGGCGGAGCGGGCGTCTACGAAGTCGTGAGCAGGATGACCCACGACTTCTGGTCCGGCGACCGCTTCAAGACCGCGCGAGGTTTCGACCCGACGGCGGTGTCCAGCACACCGCCGGCGAACGACAAAGCGGCGGAGTTCGTTCGCTCGTTCCTGCGGACCTGGTCACAGGACCACACCGAGGAAGCGGCACAGAGCACCGACACCCCCGCGACCGCATCTGTGTCGCTGCGAGGCTACGCCGACGGCCTGCACCTGAAGAAGGTGTCGTTCGACCACGTACTCTCCGCCGGTCCCTCGTCGGTGACGAAGGGCGCCACAAAGGTGACCTTCGATGTCACCGCACAGGTCGCGGGCGGCACCTGGAGCTATCCGAGCGCGGTCGCCGTGCAGCAGAGCACCGACGGAGTGCTGGCCGTCCACTGGAACAATTCGGTGCTCTACCCGGGCCTGGGGGACCGGCAGTCGCTGACCGCCGGTGAACTGCCGCCGGGCGCGGTCCCGGCCAGGGCGGTGGCCTCCGACGGACACACGGACCTGTCCACGTTCCCTTCACTGCGGGACATCTCCGCGACGATCAGCAAGAACGCCAAGCCGAACGGGATCAGCACCGGCACGGGAGTGGCGATAACCGACGCCACGGGCAAAGGAGTCAAAGCACTCAAGATCTTCACCAAGGGGAAGACCCAGCTGGTGAGGACCACCATCGACGCTTCGCTCCAGGCCGCCGCCGAGAGCGCAGTGCTGGACTCACACCTCCAGGCCAAGCCCGCGGGAACCGTGGCACTCGACTGGAAGAACGGCCACATCCTGGCCGTGGCCCACTCCGGCAACGACGGCGACATCGCCATCAACGGCATCAAGTCGCCCGGATCCACCATGAAGATCATCACCTCGGCGGCTCTGATGGACCAGGCCGGTCTCACGCCGGACAGCGCCGCACCCTGCACGGACGAGTTGGCCGCCAACGGCCAGATCTTCCACAACGACCCCGGCGTGCGACCCGCCCCCGGCTCCACGCTCGCCCAGGGCTTCACGGTGTCCTGCAACACCTCCTTCATCAAGGACGGCTTCCATTACCTCGTGCACAGGGGAGACGCCTCCGCCCTGCACGACGAGGCCGTGAACGTCTTCGGCATGGGCAGCTGGTCGATCGGCGGCGGGGTGGCCACCAGCGATCCGAGCGTCCCGCCGGACGTGGCCGGCGGTGACCAGGCCGCCCAGTTCATCGGCCAGGGCAAGGTGACGGCCACACCCCTGTTCATGGCGTCGGTGGCGGCGACCGTACGCAACGCCGCCTTCGAGCAGCCGATCATCCTGCCGGAGCAGCACCAGAACAAGGCACACCAGCCCATCTCCACCCGCACCGCGGGCTATCTGCAGTCGATGATGCGTGGCGTGGCGACCGGCGGCACGGCGGCTCCGCGCCTGCATGATCTGGCGGACGTCGGCGCGAAGACGGGAACGGCCGAGGAGGGGGAGCACACCAACGGTTGGCTCACCGCCTACAACTCGCACATCTCGGTCGCGGCCCTGGTGGAGGGCGGCAGCTCCGGTGTGGACTCGGCCGGGTACGTCGTCCGCCGACTGCTGAGCGATGACTGACACGGGACGGACGGTTCCGTCCACGGCATCCGGGTGCGGCTGCCGTCACCGCACGGAACGGGCTTCGTCCGGGTCCGCCGCGGTGCCGGACGGCGGTCGTGCGGATGCGGTGCGCCCTCGGGACTCATACGGTGGTCTCACACTGGCTGGTCACCGCATGCCGTGGTAAGCGCGCAGAGGTACCGGGGGAGCGCGCTCCGTGTCGTTGCCGTGACCTGTGAAACAGGCGGCGGGGCGCCGGAGACCGAGGTGCCATGACTATGCGGGCGAAGCCCGGCGCGACACGGGCCGTTCCCCAGGCGGAGTTCACCCTGCGGGTCAACAACACCGAGTACCCGCTGTGCGTGGACACACGTGTCACCCTGCTCGACGCGCTGCGCGACCGGCTGGGTCTGACCGGTACCAAGAAGGGCTGTGACCAGGGCACCTGCGGTGCCTGTACGGTCCACGTCGACGGCAAACGAGTGCTGTCGTGTCTGACGCTCGCCGCACAGTGCGACGGCCGGGACGTGACGACCATCGAAGGCGTCGGCACCGCCGAGCAACTGCATCCGGTGCAGGAGGCGTTTCTGCGGCACGACGGCTTCCAGTGCGGTTACTGCACGCCGGGACAGATCATGTCCGCTCTCGGCCTGCTGTCCGAGGACAGAGCGGGGACGCCCGAGGACATCCGGGAGTACATGAGCGGGAACATATGTCGCTGCGGCGCCTACGAGAACATCGTGGCCGCGATCCGGGAAGCGGCCGGTGATCACGATGAGACCCTTTGAGTACGTACAGGTTCGTGAGGTGTCCGCGGCCCTGGCCGAGGCGGAGGCGCACGTCGAAGCCGACTTCCTCGCCGGTGGCACCACCGAGCTGGACCTGATGAAGGACGGCGTGCTGCGGCCCAGCCACCTCATCGACATCACCCGGCTGCCGCTGCGCGGCGTGGTGGAGCGCCAGGGCGCACTGGTCGTCGGAGCGCTGGTCACGATGGAGGAGCTGGCGGCCGAACCCACTGTCGTACGTCGCCTGCCCTTCGTCCGGGAGGCCCTGCTGCGCAGCGCCTCCGTCCAGCTGCGCAACATGGCGACGATCGGCGGCAACCTGCTGCAGCGCACTCGCTGCCGGTACTTCCGCGATCCGACGGTGGCGGCCTGCAACAAGCGCGAGCGCGGCACCGGGTGTGCCGCCCTCACCGGCGCACACCGCACCCACGCGGTGCTGGGCACCAGCACGCACTGCATCGCCACGCACGCCTCCGACGTCGCGGTCGCGCTGATCGCCATGGACGCGATCGTGCACGTCACCGGCGCACACGGCCACCGCGAGATCCCGCTGAGCGGCTTCTACCGGACCCCGGGCGACACCCCGGACGTGGAGAACGACCTGCGCCACGGAGAGCTCGTCACCGCCGTGGAGATACCGCTGTTGCCGGAGGGCGCCCGGTCGGACTATCTGAAGGTGCGCGACCGGACGAGCTACGAGTTCGCGCTGGCCTCCGCCGCGGTGGCCGTGGTACTCGGCGACGGCGACGTCATCCGCTGGGCCCGGGTGGGTCTGGGCGGTGTGGCGACGGTGCCCTGGCGCGCCCTGGAGGCGGAGGCGGTGCTCACCGGCAGCCGTGCGAGCGGCGAGGTGTTCGCCGGCGCCGCCAGAGCGGCCCTGGCAGGTGCCGTACCCCTGCCGCAGAACGCCTTCAAGGTGGAACTGGCCCAGCGCACGCTCGTACGCACACTGCGTACCGTCACGGGAGTCACCTCATGACGACGATCTCACGTCCCCGGCTGCTGGGGCCCGGCATGAACCGGGTCGACGGTCCGCTCAAGGTGACCGGCTCGGCCCCGTACCCCAGCGACTTCGCCTACCCAGGCATGGCCCACGCGGCCCTCGTACGCAGCACGGTGGGCTCCGGACGGATCACCGAGATCGACACGGCAGAGGCCGAACGTGCTCCCGGAGTCGTGAGCGTGCTCACCCACCTCAACGCCGGACACCTCGACCGCGGACCGATGACGCCCCTGGGTGTCTCCCCGCCCGCCCCCCTCCAGGACGACCTGATCCTGCACTACGGCCAGCAGGTCGCCGTGGTGGTCGCGGACAGCTTCGAGGAGGCCACCGAGGCGGCCGGCCTCGTCCGCGTGCACTACGCCGTGCGACCGGCCCTGCTCGAACTGGACGACCCCGGTGCCGAACTGCGCACGAACCCCTGGAAGCGGGACGCCGCCTGGGGAGACGCGGCAGGGGCGCTGGCCACCGCCGAGGTACGGGTGGACGAGACCTACTTCACGGCGGACAACACCAACAACCCGATGGGCCCTCTCACCACCGTCGCCCGCTGGGAGGGCGACACCCTCCTGATCAACAACTCGACCCAGTGGGCGTCTCTGGAGAGCACTTCTCTGGCGGTGACCTTCGGCATCCCCGAGGAGAACGTCCACGTCACGGCGCCCTACGTCGGCGGAGGATTCGGAGCCGGACTGCGGGTCTGGTCCCATGTGATCCTGACGGCGCTGGCCGCCCGGGTGACCGGGCGCCCCGTGAAACTCGCCTTGACCCGGCCGCAGATGTTCACCGCCTGCGGCCACCGCCCGAAGGGCCGGCAGCGGATACGGCTCGGCGCGACGCGCGACGGCCGTCTCGTCGCCATCGACCACGAGGCACTGACCGCCGCCGCCATGGACGACGACAACTTCGAACCCACCGCGACCGTGTCCGCCACGTCCTACGCCTGCCCGAACGTCGCCACCCACGACACACAGGCCCGCCTCAACATCCCCGTCCCGAACTCCATGCGCGGCCCGGGCGCGGCGACGGGCAATTACGCACTGGAATGCGCGATGGACGAGCTCGCGTACAAGCTCGGCATGGACCCGCTCGAGCTGCGCCTGCGCAACGACGCCGACCCGCATCCCCCGACGGGCCTGCCCTGGTCCAGCCGCGCGCACCGGGAATGCCTCGAACGCGGCGCCGAACTCTTCGGCTGGTCCCGGCGCACGCACGAGCCGCGCTCGATGCGCGAGGACGGGATGCTGGTCGGGTACGGGCTGGCGGCCGTCGGCTACCCGTGGTTCCGCGCCCGCTGTCTGGCACGGGTCACGATCCGCCGCGACGGCACCGCGTACGTGTGCAGCGCCGGGACGGAGATCGGCAACGGCGCGTACACCGTCTTCGTCCAGCTGTCGGCGGAACTGCTGGGCCTGGATCCCGCACAGGTCACCGTCGGGCTCGGCGACTCCACCATGCCGCTCGCTCCCCAGACGGGCGGATCCGGACTCACGAGCGCCATCGGCAGCGCGATCCACGAAGCCTGCCGGAACGTCATCGGCGCCGTTCTGGACCTGGTGGCCGACGACACCGGCTCCCCGCTGCACGGCTGCACGGTCGACGACGTCGAGGCAGCCGACGGAGGCGTCCGGCGGCGCGACGACCCGTCCCGGTTCGCGTCGTACCGCGACATCCTGGCCCGGCTCCACCGGCCCGACCTCACGGCCGAGGGCGAGAGCGTCCCCGGTACGCCGCAGGACCTGGGCATGGCGCCGGCCGGCGCGTTCGGCGCGAAGTACGTCGAGGTGCGGGTGGACCCGGACCTGGGCCGCATCCGGGTCGCCCGGGCCGTCTCCGTCATCGACGGCGGACGCATCCTCAACGAGAAGACCGCGCGCAGCCAGATCATCGGAGGGACCGTCGGCGGCATCGGCATGGCCCTCTTTGAGGAGACCGTGAGTGACGCCCCGACCGGACGCATCGCCAACGCCACCCTCGGCGACTACATCGTGCCGGTCAATGCCGACATCCCCGACATGCAGGTCGAATTCGTCGGCTCGTGGGACCGCGCCAACCCCATCGGCACCAAGGGCATCGGAGAGATCGGCCTGGTCGGCCTGGCACCCGCCATCGCCAACGGCATCTTCCACGCGACCGGACGTCGTATCCGGTCCCTGCCCATCACCATGGACCAACTGCTGTGAAGCGGTGGAAGGATGCGGCGAATCCATGACCCCCGACGAACTGCGTGCCGCACTCATCGGAACCTGGCGCCTGGTCTCCTACGAGGCCACCGGCGTCGAGGACGGAGAAGTGGTGCGACCCTACGGTGAACACCCGCTCGGCCTGATCATGTACACCGCTGACGGATACATGTCCGCCCAGATCACCACCCCGGACCGGCCGCTGTTCGCGGAGCAGCGGCAGGAGTACGGCAGCCCCGAGGAGCTGGCCGAGGCCGCCCGTCACTACCTGGCCTACACCGGCTCCTACCGGGTGCCGGACGGAGAGACCGTCGTGCACGAGGTCGCCCTCTGCCTGTACCCGAACTGGATGGGCGACGGCCAGACCAGGGTGGCACGCCTGGACGGAAGGACGCTGCAACTGGCGCCGCCCGTGCCCCTGAGCGTCCAGGGCAAACCCCGTACGGGCGTCCTGACCTGGGAACGCGCGGAACCGCGCTGATCTTGCTCGGAAATGTCGAAGGTCCCGCCCCTGGATCACAGGGGCGGGACCGGCAGAGCAGACGAGGTCTGCCCCGGCAGGTGACGCCTCGCGGACGCCGACTAGTCACGGCGGGACACAGTTAGCCGGTCGGCATCAGCGTTGCGCAGATACTTGCACGGTGCAGCATAGTGGGCGTTTCGGGCTCACTCGGCAGCGGGCGCATATACGTATCTGGCTCCGGTCGTCGAACACATGGCAACGGCTCAGCCGTCGTGGGCAAGCTCCCGCATCATCATGATCGACGACGGGTCCAGCGCCCGGTGCGTGCCGATATGTCCTTGTGGGCCGCGAGGTACTGCTTTCCCTGCCACAGCGGTATCAGCCGGGCGTCACCCGCGAGGATCTGCTGGACCTCCCGGAACTGCGGAACCGCATAGGTGCGATCGATCTCCCGCCGCGACTCCGGCAGCGGTTTGTCGGTGATCTGCGGCGACTCGTACGGGGTCCCCAGGGCGTTCTGGGCGCTCACGAAGGGACTGATGTAGTTGTCGGCGTCGGGGAAGTCGGGATACCAGCCACGCCCGAACACCGGATACTCGCCCTTCTCATAGCCGTCCACGAACGTCGTCCAGGGACGGCCTTTGAGCGTCACCGTGAAGAGCCCGGAGGCTTCGAGCTGGCGCTGGGGACCGGCCGGTGCACGAGGCCGGAGTGCGCCGGCGTCTTCGAGCCTGCCCGGGCACTGGGCGGTGTGGGCCGGCGGACGCCGATGGTCCAGCGGTGGACTCGGGTTCGGCAGTGGGAGGGGAACCGCCGTGCCGCGTACTGGATCGACTGCCAGGCACGCCTCCACGGAATGATCACGAAACGCTGCCCCAGGAGGGTTCACCGAAACCACGGGACCGTCAGGGACTTGACCGGCAGCGAGGCGGCCGAGGCCGGGTGCCCGCCGCGGTGTCAGGGGGCGCCCGCACCCCGGTGGCTGTTCTGTGTCGGCACGCGTTCTGCACGTTCGCCGCGCTGCGGTTTTCGGCGGGTGCCACGGCGGACGGGCTAGTCCGCAGTCGTGGATGAGCCCGTGATGCGGACCAGCAGCATGGCGATGTCGTCGATGCGCGGGTGGTGCGATGCATCGCCGAGGAGGGTTTCGGTGAGGTCTTCGAGGTCGTCGTCCGGGGCCTGGGCCAGCCGGTCGGCGAGGGCGGCGACGGCATCGTCGATGTCGATGCCCGGTGCTTCGACGAGCCCGTCGGTGTAGAGCGCCAGCGTGAGGCCGGAGGACAACGGAACGCCCACGGCCGGGTAGTCGGCGTCCGCGACGATACCGAGCAGCGGTCCCGGGGGGAGGGCGAGAGCTTCCGTACGGCCGTCCGGATGGCGTAGCAGGGGCGGAAGGTGTCCGGCCGTGGCCACGAGGGCGCGGTGCCGGGCCAGATCGAGCTGGATACAGAGGCAGCTGGCGAAGAGGCCGGGATTCAAGTCGCACATCACCTGGTTGGTACGGGTCAGGAGATCGTCCGGCCGCATGCCGACGACGGCGTGGGTGTGAACGGCGGTGCGTAGCTGGCCCATCAGGGCCGCGGCCCGGACGTTGTGGCCCTGGACGTCGCCGATGACCGCTGTGGCGGTTGTGGCGCCGCAACGGATGAGGTCGTAGAAATCGCCGCCGACATCCATACCGTGAGCCGCGGGCAGGTAGCGGGCGGCGGCCCGCAGGCCGGGAACGTCAGGGAGCCGTTGCGGCAGCAGACCGGTCTGCAGGGTGCGGGCGAGATCGTCGCTGGCCTCGTGCAGACAGGCCCTGTCCAGGGCCTGGGCGACCAGTCCGGCCACTGAGATCAGGAGATTGCGTTCCGTCGGCGGGAACCGCCGGGTCCGATCGAAGGACAGTACGAGGATTCCCACCGGCCGGCCGCGGATCACCAGCGGCAGAAACGCCCATGCGTTTCTGGTCCCGTACTGGACGGCGTCCGGGTACGTCTGCTGGAACTCGGCGAAACTGCCGAAGAACAAGGGGCTGTGGCCGGTCAGGGCGTTTGCGGGCGGATTGTCGGAGGCCAGGGACTGGCCGTCGAAGAGGGACAGGAAGGCTGTGCTGTAGCCGCGGTGACCGACGATCCGCAGCCGTCCTTCGGACGCGGTCATCAGGATCAGGCCCGCGGCGCCGAAGGCGGGCAGGAGCTGGTTGGCGAGGGTCTCGGCCACGTCGCTCACCCGCACCGTCTCCGTGAGACCTGCCGCCAGGTGCATCAACTGGTGGAACGGCTTGATCTCGCTCGGTTCCACGAGAGGCAGGACGTGTCGGCGCTGACCGGCCGGCGACTCCTGGGCGAGGGACGCCATATGGATGCTGACACCGGAGGCGTCCGGGTAGAGCTCGAAGGACAGGCACACGTCGGGTGCGCGTGTGACGGTGAAGTGAACGGGCCGGTGGCCGATGACCGCGGCACGGAACCGGTCCTCGAAGCCGGGACCACCGAGCCACCGCAGACGGTCCCACGGTCGTGCACCCAGCAGGTCGGCGGCGCCCACTCCGAGCAGGTCGCATGCCGCATCGCTGACGAAGGTGGTCCGGCCTTCCAGATCCAGGGACATCGCCCCCGGCAGGCGCACGGCGTAGTCATGAGCCGCCAGTGCTTCGGCCTGATCGGGGGTGTGGGGCTGTTCCGCCGCCAGGGTCATGGGACGTTTCCCGGGCAACAGGGGATGTCCGCGTCGCGTCGAGCGCTCCAGCAACATGCCCGCTCGGTGGCAGAACGCCTCGATCGCCGCCGTTTCCTCCGTGCTCAGGTGTCCGGGATGCGAGGGCGGCCACAACAGGCAGACCGCACCCCGCACGGCCTCACCGGCGAAGACCGGGGCGGCCGCCACGGCGTGCTCGGGAACCATGAGGGCGAGCCGGGGATAGTGCAGTGCCAGCCCCTCGGAGTCGCCGACCCAGACCATGCGCCGCTCGCGCGTCGCCTCGGCGGCCGGGATCGCCTCTTCCACATGGATCCGTGCCCAGGGGGAGAGAACGGTCCAGGACGTGCCGTACAGCATCGACAACTGCAGCACCGGCTCCTCGGGCGACAGAAGGAACAGCATCGCGCTCGAGGCGCCGGCGTCCGTCACCAGACGCCGGAAGAGAGCGGCCAGCTCCTCCCAGTCCCGTGCGGAGCCCGACGCGGCAGACACTACGACCGTCACCGACCTTTCTGGACACCGGGCACACGGTCGGTCACCGCGTACCCGGCAGGCTCCGGTCTGGTGCCGACCCGGCCGAGAGGGCCATCCGTGCATAAGACATACACCGACAATAGCTATGTAGATTTATGAAAGCTCTGCAAAAGGGTGTAATCGCCCTTGAGACACCTGCACGGGGGCAGTGCCGGGGCGGCTGACATACGGGCATCGCCGGTTCCGGACCCGAGACGGTACCGGAACCGGCTGTGTGCCGATCGCCTATCGCCGGCGTCGTCCCACCAGGACGATGCCACCGATCACGATGGCCGCGACGACGAACGCAGTGACGGCGTACACCGCCACCGGGGGAATGCGCTGCTCGGTGATGGCCATGATGAGGGGGTGGGTGCGCACAGTGTTCCTCTTCGCGTAGTCGTCCGTCACCGCTCGGAATCCCTGGTCTGCCGGAGGCGATCCGCGCGGTGGTCTTCGTCATGACCTGGTCGCGACGGAGGCCGGGTTCCCGTGACGGCGATCACAGTGCTCAACATGGTCGGCCCATGTCCTGCGCAACGACCTCAAGTGACACCGCACCGGCTACCGGACCAGCGGTGGCGCATGCCCGCGCCCATCTCGAATGCGGCAGCAGCGGCAACAGCCGCCCGATGCTCCCGGTTTCCGACTCGCCGCGGCCCGAGCAGCGCGTAGCGCCCGCGGCCCGGACGGCATCTGCCGTCCGGGCCGCGGGCGCGCGACAACTCTCCGAAGCAGAGCTTCACTCCGGTCCCTGAGTTCTACGTGTCACACCTTGCCGCCGGAGGGCAGCTGGCCGATCTTGTCGGCCACACCCCGGTCGAGCACCGCGGAGATACCGGTGAGCTGGCCCGCCTTGCCCGCCTTGCTGTCCTTGACCAGGTAGCTGCGCTCACCGAGGTAGGTGTGCGTGGTCTTGTCGAAGATGTATTCGGTGCGTTCGTTCAGGGACTCGAAGGCCAGGGCGTCGCCGTGGCGGCCCGCGGCGTCGACGGCGTTGTGCACCACCTCCACGCCGGGGATCTTCCCGGCGGCCAGCCAGATGGCCGCCTCCACCTTCGGTGGGACGATCGTCTCGCCGATCGTCTCGCCGACCCAGTCGAAGGCCGCGGCGTCATGGCCGGGAGCGCGACCCTTGGTGGTGGTGTAGATCTTCTTCAGCAGGGCGTCGGGGTCGGTGGGCAGCGCGGCCACCTGCGCGTACGTCGTGTTGCCGGCACCCGGGGTCGTCGGCGCGCCACCGTCGATGCTGACCTGTGCGCTGCCACCGCCGAGGTTCTCGTCCTCGCCGCCCTCGCGGATCAGCCCGGGGCGGGTGGGGTTCTCCGGCAGCCAGACCTGGCGCTCGTGCACGGCGTCCAGCTTGATCGGGCCGTCCATGGTGCGCTCATGGATCTGACGGCTGAAGCCGACCTCGCTCTTGACGTAGACGTACTGGTCGGCGCGGATCGTCAGCGGCTTGCTCTCGCCGGTGGCGGCGGCGACCTGCTGCACCAGCTCGGCGGTTCCCTGGGCCGAGGCGGGCAGCACCTTCACCACGGGAGCGAGGGCGACGGACGGCGCGGCAGGGGTGGTGGAGCCGGTGACGTTCAGGACCACGGCGGTTGCCACGGCGGCGACGGCCACCGGTATGGCCACCAGGCGCCAGCGCGGGCGGCGGGGGGCAATGGCCACGGGAGCCGCTTCGGTACGAGTGATCTCACGCATCAGGTGTTCCTCGAGAAGTGCCGTTCGGGCGGAGGAGAGGCCGTGCGTCGCGGTGGAAGGAAACTGATCCGCCATGGCCTGGCGTTCGGTTTCTTCACCTCGCTGCGGGAAGGCGTTCATCGGACTGTCTCCTGTTTCGACCGGACCGCGGTAGCGCGGTCACCTCGTATCTGTTCGCGAACGGCGGGTGGTTCCCCGGCTTTTCTCTGCTTTTTCAGTTCCTCCTCGGTGAGCTGGTGCAGCCGCTTGCGGGCGCGGGCCAGCCTGGAGCGGACCGTGCCGACGGCGACGCCGAGCGCGTCGGCCGCCTCGGCGTAGCTGAGGTCGGACCACACACAGAGCAGGAAGACGTCCCGCTCGTTCTTGCGCAGCCGGGTGACGGCGGCCTTGACGGCGGTGAGTCTGTGGTCGGCGTCCAGGCGCTCGGCGACCTCGTCGGAGAAGTCGGGGATGGTGTCGAGTGCGGGCATGCGTTCCATGGCGTCCTTGTGGCGGCGCGCGGCACGGCCACGGTTGCGCAGCAGGTTCGTCGCGATGCCGTACACCCATGGGCGCACGCTGTCGTCATTGGGGTCCAGCTTCTCCCGCAGCCGCCACACCTCGAGGAACGTCAGTGACACGATTTCCTCGGCGGTCGACCAGTCACCGGTGGCGCGCATGGCATGACGGTGCACCGCTTGGGCGAGTTCCTGGAACAGTTCCCGGAACGCCTCCGGGTCGCCTGCCCGGAGCCGGGATCGTAGAGATACGTTCACGCAATGACCTGTTCGGAAAAGGCGCCCGAGTTCCCGTGAGCCATGTCACATCTGGGGGCGGCCGAGCGGCAGGGCGAGGACCATGGTGTCGGTCCCGACCCGCCGCGCTCCTCGAGTCGTCCAAGGGTGCCACGAGGCAATGAACCCATAGCGAAAGAAATAGGGTGATCTGCGCCGCAGCGGTCACGTTTCCCTCGTGGCCACGCGCACACTTCGCTTCCCGCGCGCATACGCCCGTCCGCAACGGGTTTCGCCGCTCGGT
Source organism: Streptomyces sp. NPDC048254 (assembly GCF_043201895.1). Taxonomy (NCBI): domain Bacteria; kingdom Bacillati; phylum Actinomycetota; class Actinomycetes; order Kitasatosporales; family Streptomycetaceae; genus Streptomyces; species Streptomyces sp. NPDC048254. Next base: position 61,227 of record NZ_JBICZJ010000016.1, on the reverse strand, counting down.
GGGCAGAGAGGTGTCCGGCACTGTGCGGGGAAACCCATGGCCGTCAGGGCGACGGCAAGTCGGGGCGGACGGGGCAGCCCGACGGCGGCTCCGGACCACCCGGCCGATCGTGGTGGCGTCCTGCCGATGCCGCATCGGCATCGGCAGGACACCTGGCCCAGGTGCCGCTCCCGCGCCGCTGTCACCCGGGGAACCGGCTCGTTCGGCCGCGGAGGTCAGCCGGCGGCGACGAACTGCGGCGCGGAGGTGGCCGCGGCGGTCGTCCTGTCACCCGAGTAGGACCAGCGCCAGTAACCGTCCTCCTCCGGCTTCACGGACGCCTGGAGGGAACCCGTGGACGCGGACCTCACCGTCCGCACCGTGGTGAAGTGGCTGCTGCCCTCCCGTCGGAACTGCAGCCGCGCGGTGACGCCCGCGTATCCGGCGCTCTGTCCGGTCTCCCAGTCCGCGCGATCGAGTGTCCCCGTCACCAGGACGCCGCCGCCGTCCTTGACCTGCTCCTTCGACGTCCGGAGCGACAGGGAGGACTCCCTCCGGATCTTGACGTTCGCATAGCGGTCGGCGTCGGTGACCTCGTGGGACGTGGACGCGCTCATCGCGTGGACGTCCACGTGCCACGTGCCCGCGTAGGAGTTGGCCCAGTCGTGGTACGAGACTTCCAGAACTTCGGTGCACGTGGTCGTGGTGGCGTTCACCTTGACGCAGTCACTGTCCGACGGAAGCAGATACGCGTCGGCGGCGTCGAAGCTCTTGCCGTGCCAGAGTGCGACATCGACGGTTTCGATGCCGGCCCTGGCCTGTGCGGTCACCGTGACGGGGATCTGGTGCGGCTGTGTGGGATCTCCGAGGACGACATTCTTGCCTTCGTTGACGACGACGTCCTCGATCCGAGGCGTGTTCGGTACGGAGCCGACAGCCGTGGCCGCCTGAGCGGCGGTGGGCAGAACGAACGCCGACAGCGCGGCCGCGCCTGACACGGCGGCCGTCGCGAATTTCCTGTGCATCGGTTTCTCCTCAACGGGTGCGTCATCCAAGTGGCCCGTGCGTCAGTCGCGGTGCCGTGAGCGGCGAGGGTTCCGGCCTGGCGGCGTTGGGTGCCGACTTTCCCCGGCGTGAGCCGTCACGACAGGGGCGATCACCGTGCGCACTGCTCAACGGCATTGGTACGAGGCCGACTCGGGCCCTCCTGTTAGGACGACGAGACTCCTCCTGGTTCCGGATCACGAAATCTCGTGAAAGTGCCTCAGATCACGTTGAGGTGGAATTCCCGATACCGTACGAAAGGGTCTTGAGCAGGCCGCTGACGAGGGCCGTGGGCAGTGGCCGAAGTGCGTGCGCGCACAGTCGGTTTGACCTCGGCCCGGCGCTCGTCGGCGTCTACCCGAGAGCCGACCCGGACTGCCACTGCTGCCAGGTCATGTTCCAGCCGTTGAGGCCGTTGTCGGGGGCGATCGTGTGGTCGTGGGAGTGCTCGACGACGACCACGTCGCCGATGAGGGAGCTGTCGTAGAACCAGGCCGCGTCCTGGCCCGGGTCGCCGCCGCCGCGGACGTCGTCCAGGCCGACACAGCCGTGACTCACGTTGGAGTGCCCGAAGACGGAGTCCGGCGCCCAGTAGTTGCCGTGGATGAAGGTGCCGGAGGTGGACAGACGCATCGCGTGCGGCACGTCGGGTATGTCGTATTCCCCCTTGTATCCCACCGTGGCACCGTCCATCCGCGTGGAGATGAGCTTTTCGGAGATCACCATCTGCCCGTTGTACGTGGTGCGGCCCGGCGCACCGGAGGTGATCGGGACCGTGCGGACCGTCCGGCCGTCACGGACGACGCGCATGGTGTGCGCGGCGGCGTCGACGGTGGAGACCTGCCGGCGGCCGATGGTGAAGCGGACCGTCTTGTCCTGGGTGCCGTACGCGTCCGCGCCGCCCTTCACGCCGTTCAGACGCAGGCTCAGGGTGACCCGCGTGTGCGCCTTCCAGTACGTCTGCGGACGCAGGTCCAGGCGCTGGTCGCCGAACCAGTGGCCCACGACCTGCTGACCGCTGTCGTCGGTGACACGTATGCCGCGTTCGACGGCCTTCTTGTCGTCGACCGGTTTGTTGAAGGTCACCGACACGGGCATGCCGACTCCGACGGTCGACCCGTCCTCGGGCGTGAACATACCGATCAGGCGCTCGTCCTTCGCGAGCGTGGTGAAGGACAGGCGCCGTGTCCGGGCCCGGCCCGCTTCGTCCGAGGCGCGGACGACCAGACGGTACGAGGTGCCGTAGGCCAGACCGGCATCCGGGGACCAGTGACGGTGATCGGCTGCCACGGTCCCTCGTACGGCTTGCCCTTCCGTGGTGGTGAGGGCGACCGACGAGATCTTCCCGCCGGAGACCTCGACATCGCCCGCGCCGCCGACGGACGCGTGGCGCTCGCCGTCGGCAGCGCCCGTGGAGAGCCGGAAGGCGGTCGCGACCTGCTGCTCGGACGACGATGTCCTGGACGGCGCTGTCTCTCGCGCGGCGGACGCGGTACGGGAGTGCGGGCCCGCGCAGGCGCTGAGGACCGACGCTCCGACTGCGGCGAGGGCGATCACGGTGAGGCGGGAAAGGGAGGGCACGCTTGCTCCTGGGGACCGGGGGACTGTCATCGGGCGAGAGAGGCCGCGTCGCCCATGACGACGACGGGGTGGTCGGCGGGATCGAGCGCGCGCAGCAACTGCTTCATATGTGTCCTGGAGAGGCTGACGCAGGCGTGCGTGGGGCCGCCGTGGTCGACGTGGATCCATATGCCCCCGCCGCGGTTCGCGCCCATCGGGTGGGTGCCGTCCATCGGTGACGTACCGGGCTGCCGGTTGTAGTTGATGGCGATGACGTAGTCGAACGCGCCGCTGAGTGGTTCGCCCTCGAAGCCGCTGCCGCTGACGGAGAAGGCACCGGACTGGTGGTAGGGCAGCTTGCCGCCGGGGTCGCCCAGGCGGCCGCCCGCGTCGGTGAGACCGAACACCCCTATGGGGCTGTGCAGATCGCCCGCGTAGTGCTCGTCGGTCCAGCCCTTGTAGCCGTTGTGAGCGGCCCACACCGTCCCGGGGCGCCAGCCGCCGTCGACACGCTGCCAGAGCACGGCCTTCGAGGACGCGGAGTTCTTCCCGGCTCCCGTGACCAGGAGGACCTGCCGGGTGTCGTCCGGGACGTGCGCCGACGTCCTGGGACCGAGCCCCGGCAGTTGGGCGGGGAACTCCGGCCGCGACTGAACCGTCGCCCGTGGTGTGGCAGGGGTGGGCACCGGCTGTGCGGTGGCGGCCCGGGCGGCTTCCTGGACGACCGAGGCCTTGCCGGAGACCGGGGTGGGGGTGTCCTCGGGGATGTAGTGATAGGCGGCGACGCCCAGTGCGGAGACGATGATCGCCGCGGTCGCCGAGAGGGTGGCCCTGTGGAGGCGCATGGGAGCAGGCTTTCTCAAGAGGACGGGAGAACTTGGGGCCGGCCCGGGCTGCGGAGGAGGTTCCGCGGCGGGGCAACCGGACGGACCCCGGCAGGGTTTGCCGGGACGCGGGGGGAGTGCCGAGATCACCCGGGGGGAACCGCCCGGGGCATGGCTGTCTCCCGGAGATCTGCCGTGTGGCATCAGCGGCGGATCGCCGAGGCATGTGTGAGGTGGCGGGGGGAGAGACCGACCTGCCGCGCGTGCTCCTTGCCCGGCAGGTCGGCTCGGCTCCGGATCAGCAGTGGGCTCAGCTGCGGGCGTTCTTCGGCACGGTGATCTGCTGCTCGCCCCAGCCCATCCGGGTGGTCGCCGCGTAGTCGACCGTCGTGCCCGCCTTGAGACCCGCGGTCCTGGCCCTGGTCGAGGGCTCGACCAGCAGGGTCTGGTCGCTGAGCATGGCGCCGGTGGACGGGTCGACGACCAGTCGCTCCCGCGTGGTGCCCAGCGGCGTCGGGTAGGCCGTGGGGAACTCGACTCCGACACCCTCGCGGCCCAGCGGGTCGGTGACGTGCCCGACCACCCGGACGCCGGGCAGATCGGCCATCACGCGGTACGCCGCCGCCCGGACGCCGGGCTTCACGGGCATCGTGATGAGGTTGCCTGCCTGGCGCAGCATCCATTCACTGCGGCCCGACGTACCGCTGTCGGCGTTGTTGTCCTGCGCGTACAGCGCCTCCAGATAGCGGCGCAGTCCGTCGCTGGTGGAGGGCAGCGCGCGCAGGTCCTTGTAGGAGACGTTGTTCGGGCCGACGGCGTAGATCTTGTCGTCGACGCTCGTCTGCATGACCATCGGTCGCCCGGCTCCGATGGTGTAGGCGATCTTGGCGTTCCCGGACCCGTTCTTGATCTCGGCCACGACCGTGTGGGGCGAGCCCGCGGCCTTCCAGCGTTCCTTGTCCGTCGCCGTCCTGGGCTCGGTCGCGGAATTCTCTCCGGAGACCATCAGGCTCTTCGTTCCGGGCCGCACTCCCACCGACCAGTTGTCGGTCCCCGTGTCGCTCACGGCGATGAGCTGCCCGTTGGCTTCGGCGGCATCCACGTGCTGCGACTGCGTGATGGTCTGCCAGTACGTTCCCTCGGCGGGCGAGGATTCCGCGTTCCTGGCCGCACTGAGCAGTTCGATGTGGCCGTCGACGCGGATGTCCGCCCCGGAGCCGGGCTTCTGCGCCGGGACGGAGGACTGCGGCTGCGCGGTCGGCCGATCGGCCGGTCCCTGCCGGCCGATCGTGCCCACGGCCGCCACCACGGACGCCGCGACGGCCACGAGGGCCACCGCCCCCAGAGGGCGGAAACCGCTTCTGCGGCGCGGTGCGACGAGGCGCACCGCGCGGTCGTCCGCCGGCTCGGTGACGATGCGCGCGAAGTCCTGCTGCCGCCGTGCCGGGTCCACCAGCAGGGACGGATCCAGTGCGTCGGGCCGTGCGTCCGCGAGCACCTTCATGACGTCGGGCCGCTCGGACCGCTTGTTGGTCTTCTTCACGCAGGGGCTCCTTGGTGGTGGGTGGGAAATGATGCGGTCTCCGGGGAAGCCGCCGACGCCGCCTCTGACGCCTGTGCGGTCTCCAGGGCCTTCTCCAGACGGCGGCGGGCCCGGTACAGCCGGACGGTCAGCGTCGCGGTGGTGCAGTCCAGAACCCGGGCGGCCGCCTTGGCGTTCAGGCCGTGCCAGGCGATCAGCGTCAGCAGTTCCCGGTCGGCCTCCGGCAGGCTCGCGAGGGCCTGCAGCGCGATGTGCCGGTCGGTGACCACTGCCGCGACATCACCGACGTGGTTCTCGGCGTCGCTGCCGATGCGCTGTGCTTCCTCGGCGGCGAGGAGGTACTGGAGCGCGTCCCGGCGGCGCAGTTCGCGCACGAGGTTGCGGGCCACGCCGAGAAGCCAGGGCAGTGCCGGGTGGGGAACGTCGCGCATGCGTCGCCAGGCGACGGTGAACGTCTCGCTGGTGATGTCCTCTCCCACCTCTCGTCCGACCAGGCTCGTGGCGTAGGCAAGGACGCGTGGGTAGCACTCCTCGTAGACACCTCGAAAGCGCTCAGCAGGTGTCACGCGCCCTCCTTTCAACTCGGCTCTCTCACCGAGCAATGCGTGTGGCGGCTCGTTTCTTACACGCAGGAGCCGACAAACCTGCCGCTGTGATCGACGTCACGCCGGAGAGAAACCCGATGCCATGTCCAGCAGAGGACCACGCCCTTGCGGTCTTGCCTTCGCGGACTTCGCCCCCGCCGACGCGATGCGATATCCGTATGGAGGATGAGCGTCACGCGATAGGGTCGCCGTCGTGAGCATGAACCTCGATGAGCGGGTCAGATCGGCGGTGGCGGCGCTGCTGCACGCCACCGGCGAATCGCAGACCAAGCTCGCCGACGTCCTCGGCGTGACCCAGGCCCAGGTCAGCCGACGCCAGTCCGGCACCGCCGCCTGGAGCCTGAGCGACTGCGAAGCGGTCGCCGCGCACTACGGCATCGACCCACTCGACCTCCTCGCGGGACCCACCCGGGCCGCCGAGGCACTGCCCGCCGCACGCCGCCGCACGCCCGGCCGCCAGTCCGGCACCGGGAACGGCGTCCTCCGGTCCGCCGCTGCCGACGGGGCGGGGCGATGACGGACTTCGGAGCGATCGACGCGCTGCTCGCCGGGGCGAAGAAGGAGGTCCCGCTGCCGCCCGCCGAGGAACGACGGCACCTGCGCGAGGAACTGAACCTCTCCCGCGCCCAGCTCGCGCAGGCCCTGGGCGTCAGCTCGTCCACGGTCGCGGGCTGGGAGGCGGGACGCGACCCGAGCGGCGCGACCCGCGAGAAGTACGCCTACTTCCTCGAAGGAGCACGGACCAAGCTGGCGGCTCCGGCGGCCGAGGACGCCCCAGCCGACGAGCCCGACGAGCCCGACGACGTGACCCTGGCGGCGACAGGGAGCGACGCCGAAGCCGACGCCGTCGACGTGCTCACCACACCCCGGCCCTGCGTACTGTGCGGGCAGCCCGCCCGCCACCAGGTTGAGGGCTTCCCCCAACACCTGGACCGCGCCGAATGCGGCACCCCCGCCCCGCTCGGCGAACCCACCCCGGCGGAGAAACCCGCGACCCCGGCGGAGCCCCGGTGGACAGCGCCCGCGGACACGCACCGGCCCGCGCAGCGCGGCGTCAAGGTCGTACCCGCCGGCCGCCGCCTGAAGACCGCCGATACCCCGGACCTGATCGGCTCCGCCGTCGCGGCCGCCCTCGCCGAGCATTCCGGAGACCTGGGGGCGGCGACCAACACACTGGTGAAGAAGGCGATCCCGGACGCGATGGCACTCCTGGACCACAGCCGCAAGGGCGGCCGATACGAGGTGGTCGCGCACCCCTGGCTCCCCGACGTCCTGCGCAAACAGTCCTCCCGCGGCGCCGACCAGATCTGGGAAGCCCGCCCCAAGTGGACCAGGCCCGAACTCCCGCCCGGCGAGCACGAGATCACCGCACTCGACGTCAACGGCGCCTACCTCAGTGCCCTCAAGACCCACCTCCCGCTCGGCCAGCTGGAACACTCCACCGGCGACCAGCACGACCGCCGCCGCTCCGGCGTCCACCTCATCACTCCGCCCGACTGGGACCACGACGACTACCTGCCCAACCCGATCGGCAGCCGCGACGAGCCAGGCCCGCTGTGGGTCACCGAACCCACCCTGCGTCTGCTGTTGCGCGTGTCCTCCGCCAAGTACGGGCTGTGCGACCCGCCGCAGATCCACGAGTCATGGACGTCGGGCGCGACGGAGGGCCTCCTGGAGAAGTTCCGCGTCGTCCTGAAGGACGCCCGGGACCGGGCGATCACCGAGGACGACGAGGTGACCCTCGAATACGTCAAGGCCATGTACTCGAAGTTCGTCTCCACTCTGGGGGAGTCGAACTACAACCGGGAGCTGTACCGCACCGACTGGATGCACCTGATCCGCTCCCAGGCCTTCGCGAACCTGTGGTGGAAGGCCCACCGCGCCTACGACGAGGGGCTCATGGTGGTACGCGCCATGGGCACGGACGAACTGCACGTCACCGGCGACTGGCGCGCGGTGTTCCCCGAGGGTCGAGGCGTCGCCGAAGTGAAGGTCAAGGACGTGTACACCGTGGGCACCGGTCCTGCGGACGACGGCCTGTGAACCCCTGTACGCTCATGAACACCCGTCACCCGGCCGCGCAGCGAGGAGTGGAGCATGCCGGAGAGGAACATCGACTTCGGCAAGTTCGGAGCCCGCGGCGTCAAGGGATTCGAGGCCGTTGCCCGCCAGCTCGACGCCCTCGCCGGCTTCGTCGCCACTCCGATCACCCAGAGCCGTGGTCTCCTTGCCCGGCTGCACTATCTGACCCGCAGCGACCGCGCTCGCCAGGCGGCCCGCGAGGCCGGGCTCACGGTCACCGACCGCACGCTCAAGGCGTGGCTGGATGGCAGGCGCAGTCCGTCCAGGCGGAACCTCCAAGCCATCGAGACCGCCTACCGAACGGTCCGCCGTCACAACGTGGCCCGCTATCTGACCGCCCGCCTCAACCGCGAAGGCCGCGGCACCCGCGTGGAGTTCCACCCCCTCAACCAGTCTCAGGTCACCCGCCCGCATCAGCGCGTCGTCTCGTTCCGCACCCTCAACGTGCGCCGCTGGGACCGGATTGTCGACGCCTGGGCCAACGACGACAGTGACGCCCTGGACGACGCCTGGATCAACGACGCGACCGTGGATCTGGGCTCTGAATGGGGCCAGTACGAGTACGTCACCAACATCGGCTTCGCCGCCTGATCACCCCTGCCGGACCGCACCCGGCGGTCCGTCCTCTTCGGCGCTCTCTGTTCTGTGCCGAGCCCGCCCAGCTTCCGGCTTCGAGCGGCCTTCGTCGACGGCGGTGCCCCGCGCCATGGCGGGTGTGCGGAAACAACGTGTGAGTGGGTATTCCGAGGGGGTATAAGAGGCCTGCTAGCTCGCCGTGTGACGCCCGTTAGTATGAGTGGACACGTGGGGCAGGCCGTGCGCCACACACAAGCGGGCAGGCGCCCCTAGCACACGAGGTGACCCAATGACGACAGCGCTGGTCTACGCGATATACGTCCTAGTCGCGGTGTTGTACGTCTATGCCCTGGTCGACTGCGTCAGGACGCCTGCTACGCGCATTCGCATGTTGCCCAAGGCGGGCTGGCTGATCGCGATGGTCCTGTTCCCGATCTTGGGCGCCATTGCCTGGCGCAACCTCGGCAAGCGCTCCGCGTCCGCGGAGGGCCCAGTGTCTGTCGCCTGAGCTCTCACTCACCGCTCCCACGTGTCGTTCAGAGCCATTCGTTGACCGCCGCGACCAGCACGGTCGCTTCGTAACGGACGGCGGTTGTCGTACCGGGTGGCGACAGCTCGGTGGCGCTTGAGGCGGTTGCCGCCGCACTCGACAGCACTCCGCTGCTTGTGGTCGTTCCTGCCGAACTTCTGCGGCCTGCCACCGAGCGAACCGCGCTTTTGCCGGTTGCGGACCCGGAATGGTGGCCTTGATACCGATCCGGGGCACCCGGACCGGCTCGAACCGCGGGGCAGTGAGAATCCTGGCCGTGGTTTCGCCCTGCCGCGCCGGCGCCTGAACAGGTCGTAGACCCGGTCCCACGGCCCATAACGCTCCGGCACATCCCGCCACCACGCACCCTCGCGCGGGTCCGACCACCCGTATGCCCGCCATCGACTGCTGCCGAGTCGACACACGCGGGGGTTCCAGCCTGGTCTACCGGACGTTCGCCAGGTCCGCGCCATACACGGGACGCTCGGTGCGTAGGTGCGTAGGTGCGTAGGTGCGTAGGTGCGTAGGCGCGGTGTGGCCCTGACGCCGGTCGGGCCACCGGTGCGGACCGATGCGGCGAGCCTCGTCGACGTTCACGTCTTCTGCCATGTGCCTCCCGGCTTGGCGTGGCGCGATGTCACCGGCGGTGGGCTCGTAGGGCACGTCCTCCCGGCACGGCACATGGTCATCACTCGCTTGACGGGTGACGTACGCGACCCCGCGCGGCAACGTCGGCATGCACCCGTGAGGTCGTGGTGGCCCGGTGCCCCGGCGGGAGGAGGTGAACCGCCACCGAGCGGTCGTGGCGGGAATGCCGCAGGGCCCGTCCTTCAGGACCTCGGTGTCCAGGTTGCCCTCCAGGTGGTGTCCCGCGCCATGCGACAGGCCATCTGTCACCAGCTTGACCGGTGATGCTTGTCGTGAAACAGTCAGGACCGCCCGCAACGCGGTGCACCCGGCGGGGCCTGCTCGTCGTGCCGACAAACCGGCGCATTGGCTCTACATTCGTATGGCGGAGGCATTTCCATGATCAACAGACGTACCTTCAACAAGGCCATCGGTATCGGCACGGGCGCGACCGCGGTCTCGCTGGCCGGATTCCAGCCCGATGCGAACGCCGCACCAGGCCATCACACCGAGGGCGGATCGCCGGCGCCGACGGTGCCCACCGTGCCCCCGGGTGCGCACACCTCATTCGCCCGGCTGAAGCAGGTCAGGGCCGGTGTGCTGGACGTCGGTTACGCCGAGGACGGTCCCAGGCACGGACCCGTGGTCATCTGTCTGCACGGCTGGCCCTACGACATCCACAGCTACGTCGACGTCGCTCCGCTCCTCGCTGCCCAGGGCTACCGCGTCATCGTCCCGTTCCTCCGTGGCCACGGCTCGACGACGTTCCTGTCCTCGCGGACGGTCCGCAACGCACAGCAGTCGGCTGTCGCCCTGGACATCATCGCCCTGATGGACGCCCTCAAGATCGACAAGGCCCTGCTGGCCGGCTTCGACTGGGGCTCGCGCACCGCCGACATCATCGCGGCCCTCTGGCCGGAGCGCGTGAAGGGACTGGTGTCCGTCAGCGGATACCTCATCACCAACGTCGAGGCACAGAAGAAGCCGCTGGCGCCCAAGGCCGAGTACACCTGGTGGTACCAGTACTACTTCGCCACCGAGCGCGGCCGCCTCGCCATGGAGGACAAGACCGACCGGCACGACCTGTGCCGGCTCGTCTGGGGCACCGTCTCTCCGACCTGGAACTTCGACGACGCCACCTTCGAGCGCACGGCCGCCGCGTTCGAGAACCCCGACTACGCGGCCATCGTGATCCACAACTACCGCTGGCGACTGGGCCTCGCGGACGGCGAACGCCGCTACGACCGCTACGAGAAGGCACTCGCCACCCGCCCCGTCATCGAGGTGCCGACGATCACGCTCGACCCGGAACGCGACCCCTTCACCGCCCCTGGCGACGGCGCCTCCTACCGCGACCGGTTCACCGGCAAGTACGGCCACCGCACACTCGCCGGGATCGGCCACAACCTGCCGCAGGAGGCACCCACGGCCTTCGCCCAGGCCGTCGTCGACGTCGACCACTTCTGAGGCCGTACGCCGGACGGACGCCGCCCTGCCGCCGTCCACGCCCCCGGGAATCCCTGCCGGCGGGTACTTGCCGGCAGCCGACAGCCCTGGCCGCCCGCGACAGACAGCGGGCGCGGTCATGGGTTCGCTCCCCATGTCATGATCGCGCCTGGCTTAGCACCCGGGCCGGAGCTGGGCTGGTGCCGCGCCGCCGCGGACTCCCGGCGGCTCCTCGGGTCGCCCTGTGCCGTCCGTCGGACGGGGATGCTGATGCGAGAGCCCGCTTTGGCGGACGCGATACCGGCCCGACCGTCCTACCGGTACCTCCTCAGGAGCGTCGTCCCAGCCATCCCCGTTCCGCCGCGAGCAGGCCGATCTGGAAACGTGTCTTCGCCCCGAGCGCCGTACCCGCGTCGCTGACGTGCTTCTGCACGGTGCGGCGGCTGATGCCCAGAGCCCGTGCGATGGCGTCGTCCTTCATGCCGGTCGCCATCAACCGGAGGACCTCCCGGGTCCGCTCGTCGGGCCGCGGCGTGGGAGCACCGCCGGCCGGCACGGGGCGGTCGTGGCCGGCGCCCAGGAACGCGGGGACCGCCTGGTCCCACACCCTCTCGAAGAGCGCGGCCAGCGCCGCCACCAGTGCGAAGGAGTGGACCACCAGTGATCCCGCCGTCGGCCGGTCGGGACGCACCGGCAGCAGGGCGGAGGTCCGGTCGAAGACCACCAGCTTCGTCGGCAGGTGCGACGCGAGCCGCAGCTCGCCGCCGTCGGCCGTGCCCCGTGAAGCGGTCTCCAGCGACACCGCGTCGGTGAAGCCTTCCGTCTCGTACACGGAGCGAAGGCGCACCCCCGCGGCCACCTCCGGTGCCGGCGAGGATGCCCGGTCAGCCGTGACGTAGGGAGGCTTCGCCAGGTGCAGGACCTCGGCGTTGCTGCTCCGCAGCAGCTGCGCGTAGCGCGCCGCTGTCTCCTCCCCCTTCTGCAGTACCTCTACCAGGTGCGCCGTCCGCGGGGCGGAGACCGCCTCGTACGCCGCGTACAGGCGTTCCGCCAGCTCCTCGGTCCGGGCCAGTTCGGTGCGCCGGCGTGCGAGCAGGCCACCGAGCGAGGACCGCGGCGGACTGACCGTCCAGCGGGCGGGCCGTCCAGCGATCCGTATCACCAGTGAGGCCTCCTCCAGCCGTTGGAGCGTCCGCTCGGCCTCCTGCGTGGACACCCCGGCCGCCTGCGCCACCGATACCACGTCGGCCGGCGGCGAACCCACCAGGTGCTCCAGCAACTGCCCCTCGAACCAGTCCAGTCCGATGGATGCCCAGGGACTGTCCGACGTGACGTCCATACGGTGTGACACTCCTGTACGCCGGGAAGGGGACGAGCCCGGCCGAACGCCCTGTCCGGCCGGGCTCGATGGTAGATCCGGTGCCACCGGCCGGGAGCGGTGCCGTGCCCTGGTGGCTCCCAGCCGTGTGTCGGAACAGGGTGTACAGACCGTCGTTTCACGGTCAGGAGCCGTTGCCGTGACCCGGCATGCCCATCCGTTGACCGTGCTGAGCCCGCTGGTGGCGATTGTCGTGGTCAGTATCGGTGTCTGCATCGTCGGCTACCGCTGTACCGGGGTACGCCCGTTGGCCGCCGCAGGTGTACTGACCGGCCTCGGGGTCGCGGCCATGCACTACCTGGGCATGGCCGCCATGCGTCTGGACGGCGAACCGCATTACAGCGTGACCGTGATCGCCCTGTCGGTCGTCATCGCGGCCTGCGCTGCGCTATGGGCGGCCATCAACGTCCGCGGCTTCCTGCCGTCCCTCTGCGCCAGCCTGGTCATGGGGCTCGCCGTCTCCGGTATGCACTACACCGGTATGGCCGCCGTCAGCGTCGAGCTCCACATGAGCGACCACGAGTCGATCGGGCGCGCACCGACCTCACTGGTGCTGCCCATGCTCATCGGACCCGTCATCTTTCTCGTCGTCGCAGGGGTCATCGTCATGTTCGACCCGGTCCTCATCCTCGGAGACTGGAACCAGAGTTCGGCCCAGCGGCAGGATGCCGAGGCGCGCGTAGCGGCAGAAGCGGACACCGCTTTGATCCCACCTGCAGCCTGAGTCCAGGGCGCCGGTCAGGCCCGCGCCGTCGCCGGCGCTGACATACGAGGTGTCGGCGCTCCACGCGGCATTCGAGGACCGCGTACATCACCTCCGACCGCCCACAGGAAGTCGGCTCTGAAGGCGGCCGGTTCCTGAGCCGACTCCAGCGTGGAATCGCCCTCCCCCGGCCGGGTGGACCGAGGGACCCGCCCCGGCCGAGCCTCAGGTCAGCGCTTCACGTCCGCCACGGAACGGTCATCCGCCACCCGCTCCACCAGCCGCCGGGCTTCATCGAGCGCGGTGTCGGCGTCCGGCGCGGGATGTGCGGTCACCTCTATCAACTGGGCGAAGAGCCGGGCGAGCCGGCCGTCGCCGGCGTACGTCAGAGTGATGCTGCCGGCCAGCAGAGTCTCGCGCACCCGGTCCGGGGTGAAGCACCCGTCTCCGACGCAGGCCACCATCAGGCGGCCAGCAAGGCTCTGCTCCAGTGGCCCCGGTGCCCACAGGCCCTGTTCGAGGTCCTCGGCGAGGGCGGAGACCAAGGAGGTGAGCCGCTCCACGGACGGCGTGGGCCGTCCCTGGAGGGCGAGGTCAGCGGCTGTCTTGTGGGACATGGGAATCGATGGCCTTCTGCTCGGCGCGGGTGATGCGTTCTGTCCTGTCTCGCCGGACAGCAGGTCCGGCAAGGAATCGCCCGGTGCGGGTTTCAATCAGAATACGTGTGTCACCGGCACCTGATGCATCGCCTGCTCGCCCGAACCATGTATGCCCGGTACCGACGAAGTCCAAGATACGTGTTTGGTGAGATCCATCCCCACCCCGGAGCATCGGGCCGACGACCAGTGGCATCATCGCCAGAGAGACCGGAGAAACCATGAGATCGGACGCACGCTGCAACCGGCTGCGCATCCTCGAAGCAGCGGCGGAAGTTCTCGCTCTTCCCGGAGACACCTCGCTGAAGTCCATAGCCCGCAGAGCGGGCGTGGGCCAGGGCACCCTCTATCGTCACTTCCCCACGCGGGAGTCCCTGGTGATCCAGGTGTACGGGGACGAGGTGGAGGCGTTGGTGACTGTCGTACCCGCCCTGATGCGCGGCTTGCGGCCGCCGCTCGCCCTGCGCGCGTGGTTGGGGCGCCTGCTGACCTTCGGGAGACGCGCCCCGGAGTTCGCGGACGCGATGCGCGTGGCCACGGCCACGCCGACGGAGTCGGGCCGGCAGGCCCACCAGCCGCTCTTCGACGCCCTTTCAGTGCTGGTGGAGGCGAACATGACTGCTGGGACCATCGAGCCCGGGACGACGGCCGACGACGTATTCCTTCTGGTCGGACCTCTGTGGCGGGTCGATACGGACGAGGTGGCGGACGCCCGTTTCGTACGCCTCCTGGACGTGGTCATGAGGGGGCTGTGCTCGGCGGCGGGCTCGCCGCAGGGCCCCCTGGCGACGGATGCCGCGCACTTCCGGGACCGAGGCGGCCGGTCGCCCGCACGGCGACTCTGAACGCGGTGGTGGCCGCAGCCGCTTTCGCCGGCTGTCGAGAGGCCGTGTGCGGCATGTGACGGTCGGCGAGGGCGGTTACACCACCAGCGAGTCGCTGATCCGGCAGTTGCTGACCGACGCCCGTCCGGGAGTCGCCCTTCCGACGCCCAGCGATCTGCCCGACACCACTCCGACCGACCGGGATCTCATTCCCGAGATGGACCTGGGGGCGGATCACGCGGAGGCCTACACAGGTGGCCCGCTCACCCTGGGTACCCTCACCTCCGCCGATCCAGCGACGCCGCCGTCCGGCACGTTCTCCCTCTCCGGCACCTGGTCCGTCGGTCAGGAGGCACTGACCAGCAGGAGAGACGCCGCGGTCACACTTGCCTGCTCCGCCCGTGAGGTCTACCTCGATGTCGGTGGCACCGGCACCGGCACCGGCACCGGCACCGTGACCGTGGACGGCAAGACCACCACCCACAAGGTGTCCGGCGCGCCCGACATCCACCCGGTGGTCAGCGGGAACACCTCACGGCCCGCGGTGGTCACCGTCCGACTGTCACCCGGACTCAATGCCTATTCCTTCACGTTCGGCCGAGTTCCCTGCACGGACCCGCGCCGGCCCGCTGGCGACGACCATGGTTCACGGAACCGCCGAGGCGCTGACGTGCCTTGGTGCGGCAGGTCGACGACCCCGCGCGGCCTGATCGGCACCCGCCCGGGCGGCATGCTGTGCCGCGGCCTGTGCAGGCGGTGACGAAGACAACGGCCGCGGTGGTGCAACCGGTGGGTGTGAGACGGATCGTGAATGGCCATCGAAATTCAGACGACATCAGCCATTCGGGTCAGAAGCCGGCGGCGCCGTGGAAACGTCGTGAGGGACCACATCACGACGCCACCTTCGGCTGCCTCGTCTGTTGCCATTCCGCGCGGGTCAGTTCCTGGAGTGTAAGTTTATGCAGGTGTTTACGCCCCCGGGATATCCTGGAACGGATAGTTCCGATCGGCACCCCACTGTTCTTCGCGATCTTGGCGTACGTCCACCCTCCGTCGGCAACGAGCAGAACGGCCTCTCGCTCCGGTGGAGGCAATCGCTTCAATGCAGAACGCATGGCAAACAACATGGCACGATCTTCGTAGATTTGGGAAATTTCATCGGCCACATCAGGGCCGGTGAGTCTGTCCTGCAGACGTTGACCCAGCGCCGACTGCTGGGCAGCTCGAAAGTATTTTTCATCTAGAATCTTACGGGCTACCGCCAAAAGCCAGTCCATCACCTTGTCGGACTCGGCGGGCAAATCCGACTTATGGAGCCATGCCTTCAGTAAGGTCTCCGCGACAACATCCTCTGCACAGTCCTCATTCGAATCAGGCAGGGCAGGGTATCGACATATCATATCGGCGCACCGTCGACACAACTCATCGAAAATAATCGGAAATCCCTCTCCGAAAATATACATATGCGCCTTACGGTCTCGCGGTAATACTGCTGCCGGTGGTGTGGGTCATAAAAATCATTGATGTATCAAGAATGCATCATGGGCGTGTCGAGGATGCGCAGCTGTCAGCCGGGTGTGCCACATCTGTCGCCTTGGCGTCACCAGCATGCGTGGAGTCGTCGATTCCGGCCCTGGCCTGCGAATGCCGCCGCCCCCTGGGGAGCAGCGGCAGTCGCAAGGCTGACTTCGACGAACGCCGCTGGCCTAGTACCAGTGGTTCGCCTGCCAGAACGTCCACGCCGCACACGGGCTGCCGTAACTGCTGTTCATGTAGTTCAGGCCCCACTTGATCTGAGTGGGCGGGCTGCTCTGCCAGTCCGCGCCTGCTGAGGCCATCTTGGAGCCCGGCAGCGCCTGGAAGAGGCCGTAGGCGCCGGAAGAAGGGTTGACGGCACGGTAGTTCCAGCTGGACTCGTGGTCCACGATGTTGCTGAAGCACTGAAACTGGCCGCCCGGCACCATCTGGCGCGCCATCGCCTGGATCTGCGCGACGGTATAGGAACTCTGCACGGTGAAGCTGGAGGCATCACGCGTACTGCGGCTTGCCGCCGCCTTGGCCTCGGCGCGCTCCGTGGCCGCCTTCTTCTTCGCGACCGCGCTCTGCGCGGCAGCCCGGCGGGCCGCCTCCTCGGCGTCCTTCTTGGCGCTCGCGTCGGCGGCGATGGCCTGGGTGTCGGCCTGCTGCGTCAGGGACGCGGCCTGCACCTGGACTTGCTGACCCGCGGGGATGTCCGCGAGGAGCGTGGTGTCGGTTGCCGTCGCCTCAGCGTCGTTGGGCTGTGCGACGCTGCCCGAGGCAACGCCGATGACGCTTCCGACGGCGGTGACCGCGGTGGCCGAGGCCACTGCGAATCCCCGGACCGAAATCCGGCTCACACGTTTTCCTTCCGGCATCGCCCGCTTCGGTGACTCTGACGGACGCAAGCGCGCCCCTGACACTGGCCTCCCCACGACGGCGTCACTGGAGGCACGGACCCGGTGGGCAACTCCCCGCAGGGGAGCGCCGCGTGCAGAACGGGCGGCATACGACGACGCTATGGAGTTGACACTGGTACTACTGCGGTCCCGAACCGCTGGGGGAAACATGTGTCGTATGCGGGGCCTGACAGGAGTGTGACTGTGCCGCACCCGACACCGGATGGCAATTCTAGATCACGTGTGAAAGCTCACACGTGCCCACCGCGGCCAGCCCCGGACATCGCATGCGCACGAAGCGACCGACGGATGCGGTACTTGACCCTCCTGACTCTCAACCAGTGACATGTGCTTGGACGCGGCCCACCCGCTGCTGGTGAGCAACGTGCCGACGACGCACTGCGTCAGAGAGCTCAGAAACGGAATAGCCACTTATGGCGAGGGCTACCAGGACCTTCTCGACGAGGTGTGGGCAGTGCTCCCGAAACGGGATCTCAACCAGCCATAGCTCATGACCTGTCGGAGCAGGAACCGCCGGACCGGTTCCTCCCGGCGTCAGCCGCTGCGGGGAATGTCGAACCGCCGAGAGGACCAGGCGCGGAACGGCCGCTTCCGGAGCACCCGTTCAGAGCCTCGTCGCGCACCGTCCTCTCCTTCCGCCATAAACTTGTTCGTCAACTATGAGCTGTCCGACTCAGTGAGATGCCGCCGTGTGGCGTCCGGCACGGACAGGGCCCGAGCCGTCTGCTCGCTGATACCTGTGAGATGTGCGGATCCCATGACGGCGTCGAAGTGCATCACATTCGACATCTGAAGGATCTCAATGTCCGGGGGCGGGCTACCAAGCCCGCCTGGGCTCATGGCCGCGCGTCATCGGAAGACCCTGGTCGTCTGCCGTGTCTGTCACGAAGGTATCCATTTCAGTGGACGCCCATCGCGACGGCCGAGCACCAGGCCATCACCACCGAGACCAGGATGCCGATCTACCTCCGCAAGCCGCGGAGCCCGTGGCAACACGGCACCAACGAGAACACCAACCGGCTGCTTCGGCAGTACCTCCCCAAGGGCGCCGACCTCCGCACGTTCAGCCAGGCCGACCTGGACGCCATCGCTCACGAACTCGACCACCGTCCGCGCAAGACCCACGGCTACCGCACTCCGGCAGAGGTCTACGCCGACCTCCTGAACAGCGGTGATGCGCTGACCGCTTGAGCTCGCCGTCGTTTGCCGACAGGCCGCAACCTGGTCCGAACCCCCGGCGCGGTAAGCGTCCGGATCGCGGCACCGAGAACGGCGTCGTGCGACACCCCATCCACCTCTGTCCGATGAAGTAGCCGCACAGGTATCGATATCCGGCCTGGGGCGGTCCCGGGAAGGGCTGGACGTACATGGCGTGCCGGGTACCGTGTATTGCATGGTACCTGATGTGGCAAGCAAGGGTGGCCCAGGTAAGGCGGAGAGTCAGCTCCGCAAAGGAGTGCTGGAGTACTGCGTCCTGGGACTTCTGCGCAGTGGCGCTCGCTACGGCGTAGAACTGCTCGAGGTGCTGGGCACCGTGAACGTGATGGCCACCAGCCAGGGGACGATCTATCCATTGCTGGCCCGGTTGCGCAGGGACGGCTTGGTGGAGACCACCTGGCAGGAGTCCCCAAGTGGGCCGCCGCGCCGCTACTACATGCTGACCCCTCAGGGAGAGGCGGCGCTGACGGAGTTCACTGAGATCTGGCCGCACTTCCGCGACGCCGTGGACCGCTTCATCACCGATTAAACGTCCGAACTCCCCACTGCCCTTACCTGGAGATTCACTATGAAGACCGTCGAGCACCCGCTTGCGGTGGCCTACCTGGAGGCTGTGGCACGCGAGGCCGCAGCCCTGGCGCCGGAGCGCCGCAACGAACTTCTTGCCGACCTGACGGAGCACATTGCGGTGGCATTCGCCGAGCAGCCGGCCCGCACTGAGGCGGAGGTGAAAGTCGACCTGGACCGCCTCGGCGACCCCCGCACCATCGTGGCCACCGCCCGCGAAGGCGAGACCAATGCGCTGCCGGTAGGCAAGTGGCACAGCCTTGCCCCGTTGATCTTGCTGCCGGTGGCAGGACTTCTCGGGGGCGTCAACGTCGTCCTAGGCGGCATTGTCATGATTGCGGGCGTCGTGCTGCTGTGGGCAGCACCTCACTGGAGTCGGCGCGACAAGATCATCGGCACCGCGGCCACGCTCCCGGTCCTTGTAGCGCTTGTCGGCATAGCCCTCACCGCAGCGACAACGGGGCCGCTCGACCCGGTGCTGCTCACTCTCGTCGTCCCCAGCGTGCTGATCCCGGCGGCCGCATCGCTATACCTCTTCCAGACAGGGCGCCGCATGTGGTCATGATGAGGAATCACCTGTTCTGGCAGCGTCACCGACCACATGGCGCGGACCGGGCACTCTGACGGCCGGCGCAAGTTCGAGCCGCCGGTCCATGTCGAGGCGGAAGGTGCCGTACGGGTGGATGGTCGAACAGAACGACGCGGTCAAACCGCGCCGGTCCTCGTCGGACAGCTTCTTGCCCAGGCCGGCTCGGCGAGGACCTGTTGCCACAGCGGGGTGCTGATGGCGACAAACGCAGACCGGAACAGCTGCAGGGCGAGTATCGAGGTCTCGGTGTGTTCCTGGTCCGAGCGGTCAGGGCGTCGTCCTTGCCGTAGCGCAGTACGCCGTCAGCTTCTTCTCCGCCCGCCGCTCGGCACGAGCGTTGATCTTGTGGACCAGAGCCACCAGCAGCCCCACCAGTGCGTCTGTGAAAGGGGAGCACAGCGCCGCGAGCAGTGTGATCCGTGCGTCCTCGGCGGTGTCGCGGAAGTCTGAGGGGGTACGTCTTGACTGCCCGCGGCCACCATCGTCTCCGAGCAGTCCGCGGACAGCCCCTCGGGAAGGCCGAATTCGCGCACGTCGTTCAGCTTGGTGATCTCGGTCAGCAGTGAGTCCAAAACTGACCGCGCCCGGGTCACGCTTGAGTGAGGCGAGCAGGGCGGCGCCGTCCTCGTTGTCCTCCGCCACCAGAGCCAGCAGGCGGGCCAATCCGACGTCGTCCAGGCGCTCGACGGTCCGCTTACAGAACGCCCGCTCCCATCGGTTGCTGGCCGCCACAAGCACTTTGTCCACATGGGTCGGGCCCGGCGGCTCGATCCGCTCGACACTGCACTGCACTGCACCAACAGGCCTCCCACTGCCGGTACTTGACCAACACGACCGGGCGGACCTCCGTCGACAGCCACTCCGGCCGCAACGGCACAGCCTCGCGGATCTTCTTCCGGTACCGAAAAGATCAGTAGTCGCCATCCTCCAGCGTCCAGCGCGCCACCACCTCTTCCAGCGACCACCCTCGTCACACACCCGCTCCTTGCTGTCGTCGAGGCGTCGGTTCATCCGATCAGCTCAACGAGACGGCAGCCGCAGCCCCTTGGAACCTACCGGCGGACTACTTGCTCCCTAGTGTCCGAGCTGGGACTCTCGGACCTCGACGCGGGGCACACGCTGCTGTCGCCGCGGCTCACCTCCAGCGTGTCTACTGCCGTCACCGCTCGGCAGTAGGCAGTAGGCAGTAGGCAGTAGGCCGTGGCGCTCATGCCCTTCACACATGTCTTCCGGTTCGGTGCCGTGCCACCTCTCCACCATTCCTTCACGCACCCGCGGGCATCCGCTCAACCTCCGTTCACCACAGTGTCCTTGAGCCATCGGCGGCAGACCCGGACCCCTTATAGTCGGCCACAGACCGAGCTGCCCCCGCAGAGAGACGTCGTACCGTCCCGGGCGGGCATCCCGGCACATGCTTCCCAGTTGTTAAGGATCATCGCCTTGCGCAAGAGAAAGAGGGCGGTCGGCGTCTCCGCCGCGATCGCCGCGAGCGTGCTGACCGCGAGCGGCATACTCATATCGCCGGTCGCCGCCCAGGCCGACACCTCGAACAGCACCCCCACCGCCCGGCAGCAGGCACTCCGGTCCGCCGCCGCCGAGTACCACATCCCGTCCAGCGTCCTGCTCGCCCTGGCCTACCAGGAGTCGCGCTGGGAGTCGCACGGCACCCAGGTCAGCAGCGACGGCGGCTACGGGGTCATGCACCTCACGGACGTCACCCCCGCGATGCTGGCCGGCGGCGACGCCGGCGCCGTGGGCCGCGCCGACCTGAAGGACCTCGCCGCCGGCCCCGCCCTGCACACCCTCCAGACGGCCGCGAAACTGACCGGCCTGTCCGCGCGGGAACTGCGCGAGGACGACACCGCCAACATCCGCGGCGGCGCGGCGCTGCTCGCCTCGTACGAGAAGCAGCTGACCGGCGGCACACCCGCGGACGCCTCCCGGTGGTACGGCGCCGTGGCCCGCTACAGCCAGTCCAAGCAGCAGCAGGGCGCGTCCGGCTTCGCCGACCACGTCTTCGGCACCATCCGCGGCGGAGCCGCCGTGACCACGCAGGACGGCCAGCGGGTCCGCCTGGCCGCCGACCCGTCGATCGCTCCCGTGCGTTCACAGGCCACCGCACTGGGCCTGAAGGCGGCGACCGCGGACACCGCCGACACCGAGTGCCCGCCCGCCGTCCGCTGCACCTTCGTCGCGGGCTCTCCCGCCGGCCGTCAGGTCTCCAACCGGCCCGCCAACGGCATCAGGATCGACACCATCGTCATCCACGACCTGGAGACCACCTACGACGCCGGTGTCACGGGCCTGGCCAACCCCACGAACCCCGCCGCGACCAACTACGTGATGTCCTCGGACGGTTCGGTCACCCAGATGGTGCCCACCAAGGACATCGCCTTCCAGGCGGGCAACTACTCGACCAACCTGCACTCGGTCGGCATCGAGCACGAAGGCTACGCCGTACAGGGCGCGGCCTGGTACACCGAGGCACAGTACGAGGCCACCGCCTACCTGGTGCGGTACCTGGCCACACGGTTCGACATCCCCCTGGACCGCCAGCACATCATCGGCCATGACAACGTTGCCGGTCCCAACTCGTCCCTCGTCTCCGGAATGCACTGGGACCCGGGCCCCTTCTGGGACTGGGACCACTTCATGAGCCTGCTGGGCGCCCCGCTGAGCGGTCTGCACGCCGTTCCGCAGACGGGCTCGGTCGTGACGATCGACCCGCCGTTCGCGCAGAACAGCCAGACGATCCAGGTGTGTCCCTCCGACGACCCGACCGGGCAGACGACCGCCTGCACCGAGAGGCAGCAGCAGGCGAACTTCGTCTACCTGCGCACCGCCCCGAGCGAGACGGCCCCGCTCTTCGGCGACCAGGCCATCCATGGCACCGCCGTGGGCACCGACCGGGTCAACGACTGGGGCAGCACGGCCCAGTCCGGGCAGCAGTTCGTCGTCGCGGACGTCCAGGGCGACTGGACGGCGATCTGGTACAGCGGCTCCGAAGTGTGGTTCTACAACCCCTCCGGCGCCAACACCAAGACCAGCTACGGCGTGAAGATCATCCGTCCCGCGAACACCGGCGCGGTCTCGCTCTACGGATCGAGCTACCCCGACAAGGCGGAGTACCCGGCGGGCCTCGGCGCCTCGACGCAGGCGCCCCTGAGCATGTACTCCATCCCGGCCGGTCAGGCCTATGTCGCCACCGCCGAACCCGCCGCCACCGACGACTACTTCCCCTCCAACGGAGCGGTCGTCATCGGCGCCAAGAAGATGTACACCATTCAGTACAACCACCGTGTGGCCCTCGTCTACGCCGGTGACGTCACGGCGACCGAAGCAGTCCATCACTGGGAGGACTGACCCGTTCCGAGCCTCCGCGCGGCGGGCCCGTCCGGCACCCGTGCGGAGGCTTTCGCGTTCCTGTCGGCGCGCAATGCCGGCGGCGAGGTCCGGGAGTTCCCCGGAGAGCAGTTCATGACCGCCTTCGAGCGTGTGATCCACCCCATGCTCATCGCCGAGCTGCGCCCGCGCATCGTGTCGGTCGATCTGAACCCGCCGACATCGACGACCGGCGGGTGGAGTTCGGGCGAGGCGACCTGACCGACGTGTCGGCGTTGCTTCCCGCGCCTGACATGGCCGATGTCGATCCGGGACACGTATCTACCGCAAGTACCTCGACCTGTTCGGCAGACTCCACCAGCGCGCTCGACTCGATCTTCGTCACCGCGAACCGGTGAACCCCCGCCCGCAGGCGTACTCGACGCCCTGGCGAGCTAGCCCTGAACCGCTGACTGTTCCCGCGGGCGCGTTCGTGTCCGGCGAACGGTGTATCGCGGGCGGTGCGAGTTGCCCGCATCGTTCCCGGTGTCAGCGGGTGGTCATGGCCGGCGTCGTCTTCTTGCGGGCGCGGTACGCGGCTGCCTTGATCTTGTTGCCGCAGGACTCCATGCCGCACCACTGGCGGCGCATGCCCCGGGAGCGGTCGATGTAGATGCGGGTGCACACCGGGTTCCCGCACTCCTTGAGGAGCGGGACGTCCGGGCCGCTCAGCAGCTCGACGGCCTGTCGGGCGACGGTTGCCAGGGCCTGTTCGGGGGTGGCGTCGATGTGCCGTCCGGTCAGGGTGAGCTGAGGAGTCACCGGGGTCTTGCGCGCCGCCGCGTTGAGCACGCCGAGTGCTTCCCGGTCGAAGTCCTCGCCGAGACGGCGGTCGGTGATGAGCCGGTAGACGGCCTCGCGCACGGTGATAGCCTCCCGGACGTCCTCCTCCTCGCCGGGGGTGACCGTGTCGACGAGTCCGGACTCCACGTACCAGGCGTTCAGGCGCTCCGGGGTCACGAACATCTCGAACCGGGTCGAACGCCGGGCACGGAGGGTGGCCGCGAAGTCCAGGGCCGGGTTTCCGCAGACGAAGACATGGTTGAGATTCACGTCACCATTCTGACAGGTGACTGATGCGAAGCGCAAGCTCTGTCACCATCACCGCTCTGGACGGTGCACCGGACGGGAGCCGTCGAGAGCCCGCGACACCGTACACCGCCCGCCGGGACGCGGTCCTCCGCGGGAGGACGGGCGGCTGGTGACGGCGTTCGGCGAACCGCGCGGTGGTGCCGGGCGAGAGGCGTGTCTCGCCCGGCGTCAAGGGCTGGTTCAGGCGGTGGTGTCGAGCACGACGCGGAAGCGGGCCTCGCCGGAAAGCATGTGCTCGTAGGCCTTCATCGCCTGGGTGAAGGGCATGACCTCGGTGCTGGGACGGATGTCGTGCGCGAGGGTGAACGCGAGGTTGTCCTCGTTCTCGATGGACGAGCCGGTGAGGCTGCCGGTGATGGTGCGGGTGCCGAAGATCAGGTCGGGGGTGGCGATGGTGAGGGGGTCGGGTGCGGCTCCGACCACGACGAGCCTGCCGTTCGGTGCGAGGCCCTGGACCAGCGGGTTCATGGAGGCGCCGCTGGAGGCTGTGGCGATGATGAGGGAGGCGCCGCCCAGGGCGGTGAGCTCGGCTCCGGCGTCGGTGGTGGTGCTGTCGATGTATTCGTGGGCGCCGAGCCGGCGGGCGTATGTCTCCTTGTCCTTTCCGCGCGCGATGGCGACGACGCGGTAGCCGAGGCTGCGTGCGTACTGCAGGGCCAGGTGTCCCAGTCCACCGATGCCCTGTACGGCGATCAGGGCGCCGGCTCGGGTGGGTCCTTGCTGGAGGGCGGTGAAGGTGGTGAGTCCGGCGCAGAGCAGGGGAGCGGCGTCGGTCGCCGGAATGCCGTCGGGGATCCGTACCAGCCCGCTGGCGCGGGCGTAGGCCACCTCGGCGTAGCCGCCGTCGATGGTGGTTCCGGTCTGTTCCTGGTTTCGGCAGTTGACGAAGTCGCCGCGGCGGCATGGTTCGCATTCGCCGCAGTGGCCGTTGAGGAAGCCGACGCCGACCCGGTCCCCGGGCTGCCAGGCGGTGACACCTGCTCCGACGGCGTCGACGACGCCGACGACCTCGTGGCCGGGAACGATGGGCTGTGAGGGATCGGCACGCAGTCCCTCGATGGCCAGCACGTCGGTGTGGCAGACACCGCAGGCCTCCACACGCAGGCGGACCTGCCCCGGTGCAGGGTCGACCAGGTCGCGCTCGACCAGCTGGAGGTTGTGGACACCGGTGGCCTCGAAGGCCCGGTAAGTGGACATTGGCTGCTCCTGTATGTCGTGCCGCCGTGACAGGCCGGTATCGGTGAGGACAGAGCTCAGAGGACGACAGGGCAAAATGACCGGTCGTCTTAGAGGAGGGTAACCCATGTCGAGTGCCCGACGACCCACCGCAGGGCGCCATGGGTGGACCGCACCCCGAGGGCGCCTGCGGGCTCGTGCCTCGGCGGGACGACTACAATATGGTTGGTCGCCTTGGTGTAGTCCTCGGCCGCGAAAATCGCACGCGGCGATCCGGGTCCGTGTCCGCGGAGGGGCGAAAGCGGGTCGGCCCGACGGAAGGCGGAGACGGCATGGCGCAAGTGTCCAAGCGTGAGGAGATCGCTCAGGCGGCCTTTCAGCAGTTCCACGCGCGCGGCTTCAACGCCACCGGCATCAACGACATCACCAGCGCGGCGGGGGTTCCCAAGGGGTCCTTCTACAACCACTTCTCCAGCAAGGAGGAGAGTGCCCTGGAAGCGCTGAGCCGGTACGCCACCACTCTGAGCTTCGAGATGCTCACGACACCGGGCCGCCCTCCGCTGGAACGGCTTCGTGCCCATTTCGAGTTCCTGAGCAAGGACACCGTCGACAACGGCTTCGTACATGGCTGCCTGGCCGGCAATTTCGGTGCGGAGATGGCCGACCACAGCGACGAGATCCGCCTGGCGGTCGCAGGCGGGTTCGACCGGTGGGGGGCGCTGATCCGGGACGTCCTCGTGGAGGCCCAACAGGCGGGCGATCTGAGTGGCGATGTCGACGCGGAGGCCACCGCCCTCTTCGTCCTGAGTGCCTGGGAAGGCACCCTGATCGCGGCCCGGGCCCACAAGTCGGCGGCGCCGCTGGACGCGTTCTTCCGCACCGTTTTCGACGTCCTCCTGCCGTAGCGTCCCGCGTCCCGCGTCCCTCTTCGCCCTCGCTTCCGCGGTGGGGTGCGGCACACTCATGCGTCACGTGTTTGACTGGTGACATCTGCGGCAACCAGAAGTGTCACCAGCCAAACCTGTGATGCATGGTCGGTGCTCCCGCGGCCAGGTGCCCATCAGGCCGTCGGCCTCGGGGACGTGTCTTCGCACCGGGGGCCGTACCCGTGTCGCCGGCGTGCGTGTACACGGTGCGACGGCTGACTCCCGGAGTCCGCTGGTCGGGAGCGGTGCTGTGCCCGCTGGGGCATGGCACCGCTCCCGACGGCAGTACGGCGAGGTCTTCTAGCCGTGTTGTCTGATCCGGAAGTCCCTCCGGGTGACTCGGTCGTCGAGCGTCACCGCGGTGCGGGTGAGTGTCGCGTAGCCGGATGCCGTGACCTGTAGAGCGTGGCGGCCGGAGCCGGGCAGGAACAGGGTGTACAGACCATCGCCCACAGCCGGGTCGTCCGCAGTGGCGGCCGTGACCGCGCCGCTGTCCGGGGTGCGGGTGTCGACGACGGTGGCGCCGACCACGCCCGCGCCGGTGGCCGCGTCCCTGACGGTGCCCACGGCTAGGCCGCCCGGGACCGGCTCGAGGCGACGGGTCTGGAGGGTCACGTCGTCCAGTGCCCAGAAGTAGCCCCAGTCGGCCACGAAGTGGAAGCGCAGGCGCACGGACCGCTGCCCGGCGTACTGACGCAGCGGGACGGCGACCGTCAGGTGGTCCTCCGAACCGCCGACCCTCGGTCCGGCCCAGACGTTCTGCCAGGTCTTTCCGTCGTCCGTGCTGGCGTCCACCGTCATGTGCTGCTGGGTGAGGTTGGCCACGTAGGCCGTCTCGAAGCTCAGCTCCGCGGACTGCGCGTGCGACAGATCGTAGGCGGGAGTGGTCAGTTGGCTGTCCTGGTGCGGACCGAACGGCCCCTGGTCGCTCTCCACCACGGCGAAGGAGCCGGTACCCCCGGTGGCGTTGCCGCGCTGGATGGGATCGTCGAACTGCCATCCGTTGCCGGTGCCGGCCGCGTTCGTCACGGTCCACCCGGCGGGGGCCGCGGTGGTGGAGTCGAAGGTCTCGGCGTTGTCGGTGCGGCGGGGGGTGTAGCCGATGGCGGTGGCCGCGTCCGGGTCGGCGGTCACCGCGACGTTCGCGGTCACCGGCCTGGCAGCGACCGTCACGGCTCGGATGACGGGTTCGTAGCCGGGCAGCGCGGCGCTGACGTCCAACTGGTAACCGGCCTGCTTCGGCAGGGTGATGTCGTACGCGCCGGTCACCGGATCGGTCCATGCCGGGGCCTCGGGCGACCCTAGGACGGAGATGCGGGCGTAGAGCGGCCAGCCGTGTCCCGAGCCGTCCTTGACCGTGCCGCGGACGTGGACGCGCGGCAGCGGCGCCACCGCGAAGTCGTGGGTCACCGTCTGGCCGTCGGCGATGTCGAGGGCGATCGGCGCTGTGGTCCGGTAGCCGAACGCCGTCACGGTCAGGCCGTCGACCCGGCCGGCGGGGAGGTTCAGGGAGTAGGTGCCGTCCTGGAGGGTCGTGGCGACGTCGGGACCCGTGCCCACGGTGGCTCCGGCGACGGGCCGGCCGGTCTTGGCGTCCTTGACCACGCCGGACACGGTGCCGCTCGGGCCGCTGCGGAACGCCGCCAGGCCGGACGGTGTGCCGAGGCCGGTGGGACCGTCGTAACCGGCGGCCGCGGTGCACAGATACGCGGTGTCGCAGATGCCGTTCGATCCGCTGGTGATGTCGGTCAGGCCCGTGCCGCCGGCCGCGTAGGGGTACGAGTTCGGGTACGTTCCGGGCCGCGGGCTGCCCGCCAGGGCGTAGACGGCCGCGATCACGGGCGTGGCGACGCTCGTGCCGCCGTAGCGCTGCCAGCCCGTTCCGGTCGAGCCGAACGTGGAGTAGACGGCAACGTTGTCAGCGACGGCTGAGACGTCGGCGACGCTGCGGCCGGCACACCCGGTGTCCTTCTGGAAGGCGGGCTTCGGCTGGTGCGTGGCGCACCCGGAACCCGGCGCGTAGGTGTCGCGGTTCCAGACGGTCTCGGACCATCCGCGGGCACTGGTGGGGTCGGCGACCAGGTCCGTGCCGCCGACCGAGGTCACCGTGGACAGGGTCGCCGGGAAGGCGACCCCGTATCCGTTGTCACCGCTCGCCGCTACGACGGCGACACCCGGGTGGTCGTAGGAGGCACCGTAGGTCGCCTGGTCGCTGTCGGAGTCACCGCTTCTGCCATAGGAGTTGGAGACGTACTTGGCGCCGAGGGCGACCGCCCTGTCGACCCCGGCCGCGAGGTTGTCGAGGCCGTCGTTGTCGGTCTCCACGAGGATGATGTGCGCCTGCGGAGCGGTGGCGGAGACCATCTCCAGATCGAGGGCGATCTCGCCGGCCCATGAGTCGCTCGTCATGGGGTAGTTGGTACCGCCGCGCTGGTCCACCTTGGCGAAGCAGCCGTTCGCCGTGGTGCACGGCGGAAGCCCGTACTGGCTGCGGTAGATGGCGAGGTCCGCCTCGGCGTTCGGGTTGTCGTACGCATCGACGATCGCGATCGTCTGTCCCGCTCCGCCGTCGGCGGGCAGGTCGTAGGCGCTGCGGATGTCCTGCGGGCCGAGTCCCGCCGGTGTCTGCGCCGCACTGAGACGAGCCGTCGTGCCGGGCGCGCGCAGGGCGTAGCAAGCTGCGTGCCCCTTGGCGGGGGTATCGCAGAGGGGCGTGAGATCGGTGCCGGGGGTGTCGGCATCGGAGGCGGCCGTGTTCAGCCGTGTCGAGGCGGCCGTCCGGCCCGGCTCCGGGCCGGTTCCGGCACTGGCCGCCGGCTGGAAGCCCACCAGGGCCACAGCCGCCACGCCCACAACCGCGGCGCCGCGCCGCAGGGCGTGAAGCGGTCGAAATCCGCTCTCCACGCGCGTGGATATCTTCATGTTCCACCTGTCATGATCTGGCCTCCATAAGAGACCGGTGGCAGGAAAAATGCATACGCCGGTGCGCAGCGCTTAATTAGCCGCCGTATGCGGTGCGGCTGTCAATGCGTCAGCTGTTACGAGTTCATTTCCCCGTTACTGGAAGCCGAAAAATGGACAGTAAATGCGCAATTCCTTGCCGTTTGGTGCCGTGCTCCCGGACTGCGGGCCGGACGCGGAGCGACACGCGTGGACAGGGCAACTGCCGTATCAACAAGGAGTTTTGTGTAGATCAGACCCATAAGAACCCTTCGGGTGGTGGTGGCCCGACCGGTGCTTCTCACTTGTGCAGCCGCGCAAACGCCCCAGGTTCCGCCATTGCCCCGGCAGACCGTTCGGTCGCAGAATCTGATCGGTACACACCCGGTGCCACGGAATTCTGACTTCCCTTCCGAAATTAGCCTCAGCTCTGCCGGAAAAGTGCGGATGAATTCAGCGGACTGCGAGTGCGCGCCTTCCGATGCTTTTCCGGCGTGGACCTCTTCCACCGCCGCGCGCTACCAGCTCGGCGTTTCCGGCGGCCGATGTAGTCGGGCGCCTGGCCGGGAGCGCCTTATGAGCGGTGTCGGCTGTTACGCACTTTCGGGCGACGGTCTGTGGGGCGGGGCTGCGCACGGTGCCGGTCCGCGTCTGGAATCCCGGCGCGCGTAAGGGCCGGCCGGTGAGGGCCCGTCAACATCGTGCATTCACCGCATACATGGATGGTGCAGATGAGAGTGATGGGAATATGACGAAACTGTCAGGACCTTCGTGTACTCATCCCACCTCCTGCGCATGGTGGGCAGGGTGTGGGTGTGCGGCCGACCGGCCGCCGACCCGCACAACGCACCACGGGCGGCCTGCGACGTTCATGTTGCCCGCCCGGGGTGTCCGGCCCTGAGAAGGGGGATCTCGGGTCGGTATCTGTGGGTGCCTGAACCCGAAGGGTCTCTTGCCGCACTGGGGTTATGCGTATAACGTCGACTGTGCAGGTATGTCCGTCACCGTTCCCGGAGGGGAGGCCCTCAGATGGTCATGACTGGCGGGAGCCGCCATCTGTGGATCTTCGGTGATCACTCGTATCTCAGCCAGTTCTACGGCTGACAAGTCGGTTCAGCTCCAGGGCACACATGTGCCCACCTCACCGACCTCGTCAGCCAAGGAATCTCGTCATGACAACAACCGTCCCCGTCCGCTGCACGATCCCCCACGACGACACCCAGTGGGCCGCCCGTCACATGCCGCTGCTCGCGGCCACCATGCAGACCCACTCGGCCGCGTTCGCGGGACGGCGTATCGGGATCTGTCTGCACATCGAGCCGAAGACCGCTGTTCTGGTGTCCTTCCTGGCTCAGGCGGGCGCGCAGGTCACCCTGACCGGTTCCCCCGGTACCACTCAGGAGGACACCGCGGACGCCTTGCGCGCAGCCGGCGTCACCGTCATCGGCCACCGATCGGACGACCTCGACCAGCACCGCGGGAACATCGCGCAGGTACTGGACTCCAGGCCGGACCTCATCCTCGACAACGGTGCGGACCTTATCGAGGCCGTGATGGCTCGAGGAGGTCTTCCCGGCCTCATCGGGGCCACCGAGGAGACCACCACGGGCGGCCTGCGCATCCGATCCTGGAGCTCCCCGCCGCCCTTCCCCGTAGTCGTCATCAACGACAGCCGGCTCAAATTGCTGGTCGAGAACGAGTTTGGCGTCGGCCAGAGCGTTGTCCAGGGCTTCATGAACGCCACCAACCTCATGCTGCCCGGTGCGCATGCGACCGTCGTCGGCTATGGGCCCTGCGGGCGGGGGGTCGCCGACACACTTGCCCATCTGGGCGCCCGGGTCGCGGTGGCGGACATCGACCCTTACCGCGCTCTGGAGGCACTGATGGCGGGTCATCAGGTTGGAGAGCTGAGCGAGCTTCTGCCCCGGACCCAGTTGCTCTTCCTGGCCACCGGCCACCCGGGAGTGATCGGCACAGCCGAGCTGGACGTCCTGCGGGACGGTGCGGTGATCGCCGGGGTCGGACACAGGCCGTGGGAGCTGGACACGGACGCGCTGGCCGAGCGCACGCGGGCCGTGCACCGATCGGGCGCCAGCGGGCAGGAACGAGCCGTCCACCGCCTCGACGACGGTCGTGAACTGGTCGTGCTCGCCGATACCAAGATGATCAACCTCACGGCGGCCAAGGGCAATCCGATCCAGGCGATGGACCTCGGGCTCACCCTCCAGGCCCGCAGCCTTGCCGCGCTTGCCACGACCACGGATCAGCCCCTCAGCCCGGGCGTGCAGGCCGTCCCCGAGCTCATCGACAGGAGCGTCGCCACCGACCTGGTGTCCATGCTGAGCCACATCTGAGGTCCACCGAAACCCGGGTGGCCCGCCCCGCCAGGCCGGGCCACCCGGAATCGCCTCCCCCCTGAAAGACGTGATCAGGCTGGGTGCGCCGGTGCATGATCCAAGGACTGCACGGCCTCCAGCGTGAACCGTGAGGCCCTGGGGCTGCGGCACGACGACATCGCGATCGCCGAGCGGCAGGTGACCGTGGTGCCGCGGCAGAACGACAACCGGGCCCGCGTGAAGGCCGGCCGCACCCCGCTGCCCTCGGCATGGCGGCCGGTACGGTCAAGAGCACGCTGCACCGGGCCTTCGGCGACTCCGCCAGGAGCCAGCGCGCCGCGATTCTGCTGGAGACGCCCCAAGACGTGGTTCCCTTTGCGTTCGAACTCCCTCGGAGACGGGACGGTGAGTTGCAGCCACTGTGGCGCTGACCGTGCCTCTGCGGTCACTGTTGTTGGCGCGGTGGCCATCATGGAGAAGGGCAAGGTGAGCGAAATCCCCTCCAGCCAGGGCACCTTGGTGATGTGGGTGTCGAACGCGGGAGGGTTCAATGGCTTTCGATCACGTGCGGCATGATCTGGATCATCCCGGCGGCCTGGAACAGGCCGCTGGCTGCGGCGATACAACGGGCCATGATGCATCTGGCCGACCGCTTGGAACGCCGCGATACCGGCCAGGCAGAGCGGTGGCTTCACAAAGCTGCTGAGGCCGGTGAACCAGAAGCGATGTACCGTCTCGCCCACCTGATGACCGGACAGCGGGCGGATGAAGCCGCGTACTGGCACCAGCGAGCTGTCGAGGCTGGACATGTTCAGGCCATGTACGTGACCGGAATGACCGCTCAGGACACCGAGGAGCGCGAGAGGTGGCTTCGGTGCGCTGCCCGCGGGCACCTCGCCGGCAACCGAAACCGCACCGGAGAACAGCACACCCTGCGCGCGGCCAGTGACGCACTGGCCGATTCCCGCTTCCGCGCCTACGCCGATGCCGACTTCGACGTCATCGACACCCTCGGCGCCATCTCCCGGGAACACGGCCGGCCGCCGGCCCAGATCGCCCTGGCCTGGCTGCTCACTCGACCCGCCGTGAGCGCACCGATCATCGGCGCCACCAAACCCCGCCACATCGACGACGCCATCGCCGCACTCGAAGTGACTCTGAGCGAACAGGACCTGCACCAACTGTACGCGCCCTACCGATCACACCCGGTGCTCGGACACTCCTGACCCACCCACGCGATCAGCCGACCGGTCCGACCGAGGCCAGCTCCCGCATCCCGGCTGCCGACCGCTTCCAGACCTTCCTGGACCAGCAGGGATCGGGTCTGTAAAGCGATCGGCTCTGTCCCGTAATCGGTGGTAACGAAGGGTGACGGCCGTCGTTGCCCTGGTGTGCGCGATGTCAATGAGCTTGTGGGTGTGGTGTTTTCGGGCCTGTCGGGCCTTGTCGTCGAGGGCGTGACGGATGAGGGCGAGGTCATCCGGGTGTCGGCGCGGACCCGGGACGATCCGGTGCCGTGCCCGGTGTGCGGGCACCGACCGTGCCGCCCCCGCCAGCGCCTGTCGCTCCGCGGCCGCCAGCACGGTCGGGAGCCTGTCCCGACGGCTGCATAACATCGCAGATCTGCGATGTTCCGCACGAGATCCATGCAGAGCTGCTGCATGGATCGGCCGCGGTCCGGGCGGCCGCGGTTTGTTCTGGAGGAGCAGAACAAGCCGGTTCACCTGGTGCTACCGGCCGTCGTCCGGAACCGACGCGGGGATGCCTCGCGTTGTTCTGCTCCTCCAGAACAAATCGGTTTACCTAGTGCTACCGGCAGGGTGGGGCGGGGCATAAAGAAGGCGCCGCAGTCGGGGGCGCGGCGCCGTGGGATCTTCGCGGGGCCTGGAGCCCGCTGGCGGGCCTAAGCATCCGACATCTGACTCATCTGCCCTTGGGGGTTATGCGTACCGGGCCTGCGGTTGCGGCGGTGCGGGTTGCGTTCACGCTCTTGCTCACCGGCCGTGGTGGCACCAGCGCCGCATCCAAGCAGTGCGCAGCAACGTCGGCGTCAGAGTCAACCTCGGCAAGCCCTCGAGGTCATGCGACCCAGGTCCGTGCCTGGGCACAGGCGGGCGGCTACGACACCCTCGACACGCTCGCGAAGAGCCTGGGGCAAGGGGGAAGGACTCGGACCCTGTCGATCTGGCGGCGCTACAGACAATCTGTACCCGGCTCACCGTGGATGTCGAGGCGGCCGCAGAGGAAGAACCGTGGTCCCAGCTGTCTCAGTCGTGCGCCCCGGCGCCGCCTTCCGGGCGCTGGGGCGCACCGCTTTCCGGTAGGTAGAGCCGCCTCCAGCGTCCCGGAGCCCCACGTGTGGGGCTCCGGGACGTCAGGAAGCGGCAGCGCTACCTGGCCCGCTCGGTTCGGGCGTTCCGGCGGGTGGGGTGCTGGTGGTGTGGCGGTGGATGTTGGCCGTCAAGCGCCGGACGAGGTCCTGGGTGCTGGTGATCTCGGTGGGGGTGAGCCCGATGGCGTCGCCGATGGCGGGCGGGATGCTCGCGATGTGCCGGTAGAGGGCGGTGCCCTCGGCGGTGAGGGCGACTTCGACGACGCGTTCGTCGTCGGTGCGGCGCCTGCGTGTGAGCAGGCCGTTCGTCTCGAGGCGTTTGATCAGCGGGGTGACGGTGCCGTAGTCCAACTGCAAGGTGGCGACGAGGTGTTTCACCGTCATGGCGCCGTGCTCCCCGAGAGCGACCAGGACCAGGTACTGAGGGTAGGTCAGGCCGAGGGGGTCCAGGAGCGGCCGGTAGGCCCCGGTGATCGCACGGGAAGCCGCGTACAGCGAGAAGCACAGATGGTCGTCCAGCAGCGGCGGCCGGAGAACCGGCCCCGGCTCCGGTCCCGGCTCGGGCATGTCCTGGTTGTCACTCATGGCTCGGTTCCCCTTCACTTCACGGTCGGTCGGCTCAGGCCCTCACCACCCTCGCATCACCAAGAGCTCAAAACAATCGTCCACAACTAACTTGTGCACGAGAGAAACGTTCGCTAGGTTTCTCGGTGTCGCCACGGACGGGAGCGCCCGGAGCGGTCACCAGCCGGAATCAGCGCATATCTGAAGGGGAATCGCCATGAAGCTCACGACCGCCCTCCGCCCCACCCGCAAGCGTGTCGCCGCCCTCGGCGCCGTCGCCGGAGCAGTGGCCCTGGCCCTGGCGGTCACCGCCCCGGCAGACGCCACGGGCGCACACCACGCGCCGGACAAGAAGCCCACGGTGGTCCTGGTCCACGGTGCGTTCGCCGACTCCTCCAGCTGGAACGGCGTCGTCAAGCGCCTCCAGCACGACGGCTATCCCGTGGTCGCTCCCGCCAACCCGCTGCGCGGCCTGGCAAGCGACGCCGACTACCTCAACAGCTACCTCAAGAGCGTCAAGGGCCCGATCGTGCTGGCCGGCCACTCCTACGGCGGCGCCGTGATCACCCAGGCCGCAGCCGGCAACCCCGACGTCAAGGCCTTGGTCTACATAGCCGCCTTCGCCCCCGACAAGGGCGAGAGCGCACTGGAGCTGTCCAACAAGTACCCCGGCAGCACCCTTGGCCCGACGCTGAACGCCGTGCCCTTCCCGCTCCCCGGCGGCGGCACCGGCACCGACCTCTACATCAAGGCCGACAAGTTCCACGACCAGTTCGCCGCCGACGTACCTACCCCCGTCACCGACCTGATGGCCGCCACCCAGCGCCCCGTCGTCTCCTCCGCCCTGGAGGAAAAGGCCACCGAGACCGCCTGGCAGACCATCCCCTCCTGGGACCTGATCACCACCCGCGACTACAACATCCCGCCCGCCGCCCAGCGCTTCATGGCCAAGCGGGCCCACTCCCACACCACCGAGATCGCCGCGTCCCACGCCGTCTCGGTCTCCCGCCCCGGCGCCGTCACCCGCATTATCGAACAGGCCGCCCGCACCACCACCCGCTGAACCGCCACCCCCCACACCCCCGGGAGCCGGCCGCCACACGCAGGCGCTCGCGCGACCCCCGCGACTCGGCTGCACCTCCGCACACCCACAGAAGGACGAGAACCACCATGGCCAACTACACCGCTTCCGTGAGCGTCACCGGCGAAGGCCGCAACGGCGGCCGCGTCCAGTCCGACGACGGCCTCCTGACCGCCACCCTCGCCCTGCCCAAGGAACTCGGCGGCGCCGGCGACGCCACCAACCCCGAGCAGCTCTTCGCCGCCGGCTGGGGCTCCTGCTTCCTCGGTGCCCTTCGTCTCGCCGCCACCCAGCGCAAGATCCGACTCACCAGCACCGCCATCGACACCAAGATCACCCTCGTCCACGGCGACGACGGCTTCAGCCTCGCCGCCGTCCTCGACCTCGAAATCGGCGGCGTCGACCAGGACGCCGCCACCGCCCTCGCTGAGGCCGCCCACCAGATCTGCCCTTACTCCAAGGCCACCCGCGGCAACATCCCCGTCACCATCAACGCCACCGCGGTCTGACCTCTCCCCTCACACTCCGCCACCCCACCACGGCCGCCGCCTCCTACCCGGAGACGGCGGCCGGGCCGCGTTCACCAGCCGACGCAGCTCGAGGGCTCAAGTGTCTGACTGTCCCTCCCCTCGTAGCGTGAAGACCGTGACTGCAGGGGAAGTTGGGAGTCATGGCGGAGAAGCGACGGAAGTTCGATCCGGAGTGAGGGAGCTGTACGGATCGTCACGGAGACCGGCAAGACGATCGCCGAGGTTGCCGACGACCTGGAGAACGCCCAGCTCAAGCGCACGACAAGGAACTGGTCATGGAGCGTGATGTCCTTAAACGCTGCATGGTCCTGTGGGTGAAGTAGCCGTGGCGGACCCGGCGTCCGTCGTCGGGGTGATCAGCGACTTCAGCACCGAGCAGGGCATTTCGCACCGCGTCTCCTGCCGCGCTCTGGGCGTGAGCGGGTCGTGGTTCTACAAGCACCGCACTCGCCAGCCCACCCGGCGTGAGCTGCGCAGACAGCGTCTGATGGAAGCGGTGAAGGAGGAGTTCGACACTGCGCGCGGCACCTACGGTTCGCCGAAGATCTGGATCAGGCTGGTGAGGCAGGGCTGGCGGGTCTCGGTGAACACCATCGCGAAGATCATGGCCGAGCTGGGCCTGGTCGCGCGGAAGATACGCAGCCGGCGGGGGCAGGCGAAGCGCCAGGACCGCGAGCTGCCCGAGGCACCCGAGCCGGAGAAGTTGTCCACGGACTCCTGCAAGGCCGCCATCAGATCGAGAACCCTGCCTGGCGGCGCGCGCCGCGAGAACCCTGCCTGGCGGCGCGCGCCGCGACCAGTCCAACTCCCCGCGGGCGCCGAGCTCGTCCAGGACCAGGCGGTGGAGCTTGCCCCACACCCTGGCCCGGCTCCACTCGGTGAACCGGCGGTGCGCGGTCGGCGCGGACGGACCGAAGACCGGCGGCAGTTGCCGCCAGGTGCAGCCCGTCGTGGCCACCGCCAGCGCGCTCATCGACCCGGCCCCGAGCACCAGCACATCCCGGCCCGCGAGGCCCTGCTCGCCCAGGCGCGGCGAGGCCAGTTCCACCGCCAGGCCCAGCAGGCCTGCCCCGGCGCGGCCGATCCCGGTCTCGGCCCGGGCTCGCTTGCCGGCCCGCAGCGCGACGCGGCCGAGGTCGCCCAGGACCCGTCCGATGGTGCCCTGCCGGGCGGCAAGCCTGATCGCCGCGCGCACCTGGCCGACTACCTGTTCCTCGCCCACCACCACCGAATCCAGCCCGCAGGCCACGGCCAGCAGGTGGCTGACGGCGCGGTCCTCGTAGTGCACGTACAGATGGGGGGTCAGGTCATCGAGGGGGACCCCGGAGTGCCGCGCCAGCAGTTCGCAGATCTCCGTCACGCCGGCGTGAAATCGGTCGACGTCGGCATACACCTCGATCCGGTTGCACGTCGAGACGACGAACACCTCGGCCACGGGCTCGGACTGCGCCACGTCATGGAGCAGCTTGCCGAGTGTGTCCCCGGTGACCGAGGCCCGCTCCAGGACCGCCATCGGCGCGCTCTTGTGGCTCAAGCCGACCGCCAGTACGCTCACCGCTCCTCCTCATGTCCGTCAGCCACCCCAGCCTCCGGCGCGCATTGGTGAACGCACATCGCCCGATTCTGGTGAAGTGCGCCGGCCGCTCCCGCGCAAGCGGGCGCCGGCGAGTCCAGTACCGCCCGCGGGAGCACGGTGGCCTTGTCGCCACCGTAGGCATCACGGCGCACTACGAGGTTTCGGTGGCTGGGCAGAAGATGTCCCCGAGCTGATCCGCAACAAGGGCCCGTGGACCAGCATCAACGACTTCGGGAGCGCCGTCGCCGAGTACGTCGACTGGTTCAACCAGCGACGCCTACACGGCGAACTCGGCCACCTCACCCCCGTCGAACACGAAGCTGCCCACTACGCGGCCAAACCCCCTGCGTCACTCCAGAAAGCCAGTAACCCACTCTCCACTAAGAGGTGGCGCGGAAAGGGGTGCGGTCATGGTCGGCGGTTCGGGCGTTCGTCCCAGCGGTGAGTCATCCATGCTCGCCGGATCAGGCTGCGCACGGTGATGATCGTGTCGGTGAGGTCGAAGAATGCGTTGACGACGGTGGCGCGCCGCTCGTAGCAGCGGGCGAGCCGGTGGAAGGCGTTCTGCCATGCATGGGTGCGTTCGACGTGCCAGCGCTGACTGGCCTGGATGGGCGCCTTCTCGCCTTTGTGCGCGATGCGGCCGTGCAGGCCGCGTTCGTCGAGCATCGTGCGGGTCCTGTTCGAGTCGTAGCCGGCGTCCAGGTGGACGGTGACCTCGTCGGGCAACGGACCCGGGTCGTCCAGGCGGTCAAGGGTCGGGGCGAGCAGCGGGGAGTCATGGCAGTTGGCACCGGCCAGAACACGACCCAGCGGAATGCCGTATCCGTCCGTCATGCCCGAGCGTTTCAGGCCCTGTTTGCCGCGGTCGACCGGCGAACGCCCGGGCCACCTCACCACCTCCTGGAGCTTTGGTGCTGGAGCCGTCTACGGCGATCTGGTCGAGGACGAGACCGACGATCCGGTCGTAGGCGTCGAGCGCGATCTGCTTGAGCCGGGCGAAGACGCCCAGGCGTATCCATTCGTCGCGGCGGCTGCGGATCGTGGTGGCCGAGCAGGTTGTGTCGGCGATCGCCTCGTAAGAACAGCCGAAGCGCAGCAGTTGCAGCATCTTGTCGAAGATGATCCGGTCGCTGATGCGTCGGCGGTGGCAGCCAAGTGGATGGTCCGGGTGGTATTCCGGCCGCGCGGGCAGCAGGACTGCGAATTGGTCCCGGAGCGGCTCGGTCAGCCATGACGGAAGCGCAGGCACAGGTCTCCTCGGTGATCACAGAGCGTCAGCAACTCCATGATCAACGGGACCTGTGCCCGCTCGGCTACCTACCTTCCCAACCGCGCCTGTCCGCGCGGCCGAACAGCGCTGTCAAGCCTAGGGCTACTTGCGCCAGCCACTCCCTGCCCGCCGTTTCCAGCGCTTCAACCGGTCGTGTTCCCGACAGGCCCGGCGAACCAGGGTGGTCGACCTGACCACTCGACAACGCGCGTGCCGGCAATGGCCTGAGGAACTCTTCTCACGGAGACTCTGCGCACGGATGCCGAGAGCTTGGGCACTCAGATGCTGTTGGCGATGCGCTCGTGGTCCCGTTCGCCCTCGCGGGTCTGGATACCAGCGGCGAGCAGCTTGTGGGCGAGCTCGGTGACCTCATCGCCGAACGCCGCGAACAGGCCCTCGTTCTCAACGGCGTACGCCGCACGCGTAATCGGCTGCGCGACCGCGTCGACTGCAGCCTTGGTAATGGGGATCACCTCTGGCCGCAGGCCGGCGATCCGTCGGGCGAGGGTGTCGACGAAGGAATCGAGTTCTGCAGCGGGCAGGGCACGGTTGATCAGACCGTACCGTTCCGCGAGCTCCGCGCCGACGAGTTCGGCGCCGAGGATGAGCTCCAGCGCTCGGGCCCTTCCTGCCAGGCGCGTCATGTTCACCGTGCCGCCGCCTCCGGGGAGGATCCCCATCAAGGACTCCGGCTGCCCCTGCCCCGACTTGCCGATCGCCGCGAATCGCATGTCCAGGTACATGAAGAACTCGTTGCCCGCGCCGCGCGCGAAGCCCGCCAGCTTGCCGATGGTGACCTGCGGCAGCGAGCGGACCTCCTCGCTCATCGCCTGGAGGATGTTCAGGCCCTCGGGGATGGCCGAGCCCGGTGCAGCCGCGATCGCAGCGCGAGTGGCTGCAGGCAGCGCGTCAGGGTCGGTGAGGTAGGCCATGTCACCGTGCGCAACGAAGAACTCCGGGTCAGCACTCTCGAAGACAATGACGCGGACGTCGGCGTCGTCCCGCACACGCGCGACGAATGCCCGGAGCGACGGCAGGAGGACCGCGTCCATCAGATTGAGCGGCGGATGATCGATTGTCACTGTCGCGACCCCGTCCGAGACGTCGATCGTCAGGGCGGGAAGGTCTTCGTAGCTCATGAGGTGGCTCCATATCGCGGTAAGGGACGGCCCGTCACCGGGCCGCCGGCTGGGGGCAGCGTCGCGAGTCTCAGCATCGCGACTGACACTGAGTATCAGGTTAGAAACCTGTACCCGAAGAAGCAAACGAGTGTGTCGGAGTACACTCGTCCCCATGAGCGCAGCGCCAGTCGGTACCCGTGAGATCAGCCGCCACGCGGTGCGAGCAGAGCTGGCTCGCGTCGCGTTCAACCAGTTCTGCCTCACCGGCTTCAACCAGGTCACCTTCGCCGACCTCTCCGAAGCCGCTGGGGTGTCGCGGAGCACCTTCCTGCGCTACTTCGGCACCAAGGAAGACGTGGTCCTGTTCGTCTTCGACCCTGTCGGTGACGTCATCACTGACGCGCTCGATGCCGAGCGGGCCAACCAGGACGACTGGGAGAGGCTGCGCAACGCCCTGGAGTCAGCCGTGACGTTCCTTGTACGCGACGTCCAGGAACTCGTGACGATCCTCGGCCTCATCGACCAGACCCCAGCCCTGTGCGCACGCCTCCGCGAGAAGCAGGCTGAATGGCGACCGGAGATCGTCGCCCGACTGCAGAAGACAGCCGCCTCGACCGTCGGCTCATCGGTCATCGCCAACGTTCGCGTAGCCGCGGCGCTCGAATGCTTGTGGATCGTCCTCGGGCAATGGAGTGCGAGCGACGGCGAAGAGGACCTCGGCAAACTGCTGGACGATGCGTTCGCCGCCTTCGCGACTCCGACATGCCAGCAGACGGACGCTCCGTCGTAAAGGGCCGAGGCGGCGGCTTCCTCGGCGGTGCCGAAGCAGCCGAAAGGAGTGGTCGACCCGGCGGCGGTGATCGCGTCGTCGGAATCCAGCCCCGGCCGCGCGTGCAGGAGTGGGGTGTCGATCCGGCCGAAGCGGACGGTGTCCACGCGCAGCCATGCGGGGCCGACGAGGCCCCCACAGCACCTGTCTCCGCGACCTCTAAACTGCTCGCGGCTTGATCAACTCACCACGTGTTGCAACGACCCCTGGAATTCGCCGCCGTGCGGGGGCTTCGCGTGCAGCTCACCGGAGATGCCG
The DNA here is from genome assembly GCF_043201895.1 of Streptomyces sp. NPDC048254. Lineage (NCBI taxonomy): Bacteria > Bacillati > Actinomycetota > Actinomycetes > Kitasatosporales > Streptomycetaceae > Streptomyces > Streptomyces sp. NPDC048254. The sequence goes on along the minus strand of NZ_JBICZJ010000016.1, from coordinate 20,624 downwards.
TCTCCGCGCTCGTCCTGTGCGGAGCGTTCGCAGCCCTCGCCGCGCTCGTCACCACCGGACGCCTCAGCGCCCCCGAAGCGGGCACTGCCGTGTTCGCGCTGCGCACTGCCGCAGCCGCTCTGACCACCCTGACTCGCACCGCCGCCCGCGTCCTGCGCACCGCATTGTTCGTCGACGACTGGGACCGCTTCTTCGACGACGCCGCGCGGCACCACGCCCGCCGCGGCACCACACGTCTGTCTTGCGACGGCCCGGACGCCATCAGCGCGCGGCCTCACCTTCACCTACCCCGGCAGCGACCGGCCCGCGGTCGACCACGTCGACCTTGACCTCAAGCGAGGCGAGACCGTCGCCCTCGTCGGTGAGAACGGCTCCGGCAAGACCACCTTGATCCACCTCCTGACCGGCCTCTACCTGCCGGACTCCGGCGATGTCGCGTGGGACGGCGTGAACCTCACCGACATCGACCCGGCCGACGTCTGGCGCGCCAGGTCGCCATGACCCCGCAGGAGTACACCCGCCGGCCTGGCTTTGTCGGGCGGTAGTGAAGTCACTTGTCGATGAGTTTGGGAGGCACCGCAATCCACGGATGGGTGATGTCGACGAGTTTGGGAGGCACCGAGGTTCTTGCCAGGGCAGCATCGAGATGCTTCTGGTGAAAGGTGCTGGTCATGCCGCAGATGTCGAGGGTCGAGCTGTACGCGGCGATCCGGCGTGACCATCGTGGCGGTATGTCGATGCGGGAGCTGGAACGCAAGCACGGCGTGACCTGGCGGACGGTGCGGAAGGCATTGGACTCGGCCTGGCCTGAGCCGCGCAAGAAGCTGCCACCGCGGACGACCGGTCTGGATCCGTACAAGCCGGTGATCGACGAGATCCTGCGGGCTGACCTGGACGCGCCGCGCAAGCAGCGGCACACCGTCACCCGGATCTTCCACCGGTTGGTTGAGGAACACGGTGCCGACGTCTCCTACGGGGTGGTCCGCTACTACGTTGCCGCCCGGAAGCCCGAGATCTGGTCGAGTCGGGCAAGGCGCCGCTGGAGGCGTTTGTCTCGCAGACTCACCAGCCCGGTCACGAGGCGGAGGTCGACTTCGGCGACGTGACGATCCGCCTCGCCGGCGAGCTGGTCACCTGCTACCTGTTCTCCTTCCGCCTGTCGTATTCGGGCAAGGCCGTCCACCGGGTGTTCGCCTCGTGCGGCCAGGAGGCGTTCTTCGAAGGCCACGTCCACGCGCTGTGGACGCTGGGCGGTGTCCCGCGGAGCAAGGTTCGCTACGACAACCTCAAGGCAGCCGTGGCCCGGGTGCGGGGGCTGAGCCGGGCGAGGGTGGAGGCGGACCGCTGGATCGCGTTCAAGTCGCACTACGGCATCGAGACCTTCTACTGCCGCCCGGGCGTCGAGGGTGCCATGAGAAGGGCGGCGTCGAGGGGCAGATCGGCTATTTCCGCCGCAACCACTTCGTTCCCGTCCCCGAGGTGTCCTCGCTCGCCGAGCTGAACGAGATGGTCGAGCAGTGGGACCGGCAGGCCGACGCTCGCAGGATCGGCTCCAGGTCCAGGACGATCGCTGAGGAGTTCGCGCTCGAACAGCCGCTGCTGATGCCGCTTCCCGAGGAGCCGTTTGAGACCGGGCGGCTGTTCACCCCGCGGGTTGACCGCTACGGCCAGATTCCGGTCCGCACGAACCGCTACTCGGTCCCCATCCGGCTGATCGGCAAGCGGGTACGGGTCATTTTGCATGCCTCTCACCTGGTGGTTTACGACCGGAACGTGGAAGTGGCCCGACATGAGCGGCTGATCGCCAAGGGTGCTGTCCGCCTGGACCTGGACCACTACCTGGAGGTCTTGGTCCGCAAGCCCGGCGCCTTCCCCGGCTCGACCGCTCTCGAGCAGGCCCGCTCGGCAGGCAGGTTCACCCCAGTCCATGACGCCTGGTGGGCCCAGGCAATGAATCCACGGCGAGCGGGACGGCACTCGCGCGCTGATCGAAGTGCTGCTGCTCGGACGGAACATGCCGCACGAGCACGTCGTCGCCGGCCTGGCCGCGGCCCTGCGGGCCGGAGCTATGACGGCCGACGCCGTCGCGCTGGAGGCTCGCAAGGCCACCCAGGCCGAGACCGAGCCCACACCGGATGCGCGGGTCCCCGGCCAGCCGTCGGCGACGGTGACGTCACTGCACGAGTGGCGTCTCGCGCATCTTCCGCCGGACAGCAGGCCGCTGCCCTCGGTGGCCCCCTACGACCAGTTGCTCCGACACCGCCGGGCAAGCGGCGGTGACCACCGAGAGGGAGAAGCACGATGACCCTGCCCCGCCAGCGAGGCTTGACCGAACAGGCCGCCGACGCCGCCATCGACTCCGCCTGCCGCCTGCTGCGGCTGCCGTCGATTCGCAACGAGTTCTCCGACATCGCCGACCGGGCGATCAAGGACCAGTTGACCTACCGCGGCTTCCTCGCCGAGCTGCTGATGGCCGAGTGCGACGACCGGGCTCGCCGCCGCTCGGAGAGGCGTATCAAGGCGGCGAACTTTCCCCGCGAGAAGTCCCTTCGGACCTTCGATTTCGATGCCAACCCCAACATCGATCCCGCGACCATCCACACCCTCGCCAGCTGCGAGTGGATCAAGAAGGGGCAGCCGCTCTGCCTGATCGGCGACTCCGGCACTGGCAAGTCCCACATGCTGATCGCCCTGGGCACCGAGGCCGCGATGAAGGGCTACCGCGTCCGCTACACCCTCGCGACGAAGCTGGTCAACGAGCTGGTCGAGGCCGCCGACGAGAAGCAGCTGAACAAGACGATCGCCCGCTACGGCCGCGTCGATCTCCTCTGCATCGACGAGCTTGGCTACATGGAACTCGACCGCCACGGAGCCGAACTCCTCTTCCAGGTTCTGACCGAACGCGAGGAGAAGAACAGCGTCGCGATTGCCTCGAACGAATCGTTCGGCGGCTGGACCAAGACCTTCACCGACCCCCGGCTGCGTGGCCATCGTCGACCGCCTCACCTTCAACGGCACCATCATCGAGACAGGCACTGACTCCTATCGCCTCGCCAGCACACGTGCCCGGGCTGAGGAACCCGCCAAGGTCGGCCGAGTGCGATAGCCGCCGATCTTGACGTGAGCGACGAGGGGGGTGGAGGGACATCAGAACGAAGACCGGTGCTAAAAGATTGTTGTATGTGGGTTCAGCGAGTGATCGAACTGACCGGGTGGGAGCCGCTCGGGATCTCCGTCGACTGGGCGGCGATCGAGGGAGAGCTGGGGGTTCCGCTGCCAACGGACTACAAGGAGCTCTACGAGGTGTTCAGCGGCGGCGTCTTCAGTGATTCCGTCTACATTCTGGGGCGCGACGAGGGCATCTCGTTCGACTTCCTGACACAGTGGCGGGTCTCTCTGTCGACCGACCAGGACAGCAAGCTGGGAAGCGTCTCCGCCGTCGATCCCTATGCGATCTACGCGCCGGGCGGCAAGGGGCTGGTTGAGTGGGGCTCCACCGAATGGGCCGACGAATACTTCTGGCTGATCGATGCCGAGCGGCCGGGCGAATACCCCGTCCTTGCGCGGTCCAATGACGTCGGCGGATGGCACCGGTACGACATGTCCACCTCTGAGTTCCTCTACCGCATCCTTGCCGATGCCGATTTTCAACCTTTCGGGATCGCGCAGTACGACCTCGACACGACGTTCAAGCCCGGCTCCGGCGACCCCGTCGATGGCCAGCCGCTCTGACGAGAGGCTGGCCGTCCCACGTTCGTGGACACGACAGTGCCGTCGTTTCTCATCGAGATCCGTGAGCCAGGTGATCACCAACCGCCTCCGGAACCGGTCGCCAAACGCTGTTCCTAGAGATCAACGAAGCCAGTCCCGTTTCCCAGGGCACTACGAACTCGGGGTCGGGGGCGCTGCAGGCGTCGGCGAGTCCTATGAAGAGGCAGCTGCCCGGGAGCTCGGTGAGGAGTTGGGAGTGCAGGCGTCGGTATGCCTTCGGTTCAAGTTCCTTAACCGGGGCGGGCTCAGCCCTCACTGGCTTGGGGTGTGCGAAGCCGTGGTTCCGGAGGCCGTTGTCCCCGATCTGGCAGAGGTGGCCTGGCACGGGTGGCTGACTGAGTCCGAGCTGCGGCGGACTCTGCAGCAGTGGACCTTCACTCCTGATAGCCAGGAAATCTTCGATCGGTATCTGGCTTTTCGTGTTGGCCTGGCGCCCTGGTAGAAACCGTGCCCATGAGCTGGGTCAGGGGGACGAAGCCGCTGGTCGTTCCGAGGTCCCTGGGCGTTGGGCCGGCTGGGGTGGGGGTGTCCGCGAGGCGTTCGGCAAGGGCGGTGACCGCTTCGCGGTCTCCTTCGAGGGCTTCGCGCTCGTCGTCGGTGAGGTCGAGCTGTTCGAGCATATGGTCGATGCCGTCCCTGACGGCCAGGAGCTGTCCGCGGGTGGATGTAGCGCATGGTGGTCGCCGGATCACGGTGGCCGGCGGTACTGGGCGATCTGGTCGATCGTCCAGTCGGCGCGAGCCAGGTCGGTCAGCTGCAGATGCCGGAAGCTGTGCGTGGACAGGTGGGTGGCCCCGGCGCTTCGGGCGCTGCCTTCGACGGTCTTCGACCAGCTGGAAGCGCCCAGCGGGGCGCCGCAGTTGCGGTTCGACGTCGACCGGAACAGCGGCCCGTCGATGCGGCCGAACAGCGTGCGCCGTTCGCGGAGGTAGGCCACGAACAGCTGCGATGAGGTGGTGCCGAAGGCCACCTCCCGGGCCCGTTGGGACTTGGTGGTCTCCGCCCGCAGATGGATCGGCTGGTGCGCGGGCTCGAAGTCCTCGACGTCGAGTTGGACGAGTTCTTCTCGGCGCAGAGCATCGTCGTAGGCGAGCGTGACCATCAACCGATTGCGCAGCGACTCCGCAGCGCAGGCGGCCAGGATCCGCTGCCACACATCCGCGTTGGGGATCCAGGGAGCTTGCTCGATATGCCGCACCAGGCCTGGCGGGGTCTGCGGCCACCACGGCCTGCCTGCCCTCGGCGGACAGGTTCTGTTCGCGCAGGCCGTCCTCCACCAGGTACTCGTAGAAGGACCGGACCGCGACAAGGCGCTGTTGGATGGTCGCGTTCGCCAGACCCGTCTCGGTCTGAGGCGGAGCCTTCGACGGCCGACGCGATGAACGGTCCAGCATCTCCCTGATCCAGGCAGCGACGGTGTCCGCGCGGGCCAGCAGCGGGTCCGTGCCTTCCGCCGCGCAGAACCGCAGTTGGTCCTCGACCGCCCGCCCGTAGGCGTCGATCGTGTTGGGCGCTCGCCCGATGTTCGCGGTGAACTGCAACCACCGACGGGCCAGTTGATGCTCTGCGACAGCGGGGAACTTGCCCCACGGAATCGGGGCCATGTCTGCAGGCTAGCGCTGTGGCTCCTCGGGGCGTCGGCTTGGGCTGTCAGTCATCGCGACCAAATTTGAACGTGTTCAATGTACTGTGTAGTCGGTGACGATCCTTGGGGCAAGTCGCCGCCCAGGCGCCTGGTGGGAGGGATGTGCATGGGGCGAAGGATGGGGCGTTGGGCTGCTCTCGTTGCTGCGGCGACAGCGCTGACCGGGTCCTGCGGATTGGCGTCATCCGTCTATGCGGCGGATATCTCCGTGAATGAGTTGGCGGGCCGATGGGTCAGCGAGGCGGGTACATCCCTGACGTTCCGCAAGGATCACACCTTCACCAGCGAGCACTTCAGTGCATCGGACTGTGGCGACCTCGCGACGCCGGAATCTGGTACCTGGGCGTTCAATGCGCTCACCGGAAACCACGAGCTCGATACTCCTGATGAAGCAGCTACACGTGGTTCCGTTTTGTCCCTGGGCTCGGTTGCCAGCGAGTGCACGGTGACCGTCTACCTGTTCGGCGATGAAGACGACCCCGTCATGTGCCCAACGGGCGATGCGGATGCGGGTTGCCCCTCCGACGAGTATCTCCGCCGCTCCGAGTAGCCCGCCGCGTCGATACGATCGCCCACCGGAGGCGCTCGATTCCACATAAAGCAGAAGGTGCAGTACGACTTCGGCCAGTGCACGCCGAAGCACTGCAGCAGGTAGGCCTCGCACCGCTGGCGGTCCCAGCCCCAGTCGATGAGCGGGAACTCACCCGTACGGCCGGGCATCTTTGAGGTGACCTGGTCGCCGAAGCGGCGGCCCTCCTCGTCGGCGTTGAAGCCCATGATCTGTCTGAAAACGGGCGGCCACCGAAGACCTGCTTGACCCGCCAGTCGCCGACGTCGCCTTTCGCCCACAGTGAGCATTTGCGGGTGCGGTGTGGACGGTCACGTAATTCGGCTCTGTCGAGGATCTTGTGATGCTGCTCGGCTGAACTGGGCATCTACCGGGTGTGCGGTTCAGGGGATTTGGGGCGGTTGCTGCCGCATTTAGCGGGTGTGGTCGTGGAGTCAGTCGAGCGGGTGGGCGGGGCAGTCACATTTCGCACGTCGTGCCGGACGCTCCCGGCGAGATGTACGTCCTGTGCGATGCCTTCCTGGCGGGTGCACGGGCGGTACCGGCGCCGCCTCGCTGACGCGCCCCTCGGCGCCGCCCCCGTCGTGATCGAAGTGCTGGTGCGCCGTTTCAAGTGCCCCAACCCCTGTTGCCCGGCAGTGACGTTCGCCGAGCAGGTCCCCGGGCTGACCAGCCCGCACGCCCGCTACACCCCACTGCTTCGCGCAGTGCTCACCTCAATCGCCCTGACCTTGGCGGGGCGTCCCGGAGCCCGGCTGGCATCCGCGCTGAGCATCCGCGTCGCGAAGGACACCCTCCTGCATCTCCTGCGAGCCGTCCCCGAGCCGCCTCCGGCGCAGGTCAGAGTGCTCGGGGTGGATGATTTCGCCCTGCGCAAGGGCGATTCGTACGCCACCATTCTCATCGACCTGGAGGGCCGCCGGCCGCTCGATGTGCTGCCCGGCCGGGACGCCGCACCGCTGGCCGACTGCTGCGCGGGCACCCCGAAGTGGAGATCATTTGCCGGGACCGGGCCGGTGCTTATGCGGAGGGCGCCCGCAGAGGCGCCCCGCAGGCGACGCAGGTCGCGGATGGGTGGCACCTGTGGCGGAACCTCGCCGAGGCCCTGGAGAAAACAGTCGGCGCCCACTACGGCTGCATCCGGGCCGCGTTCGCGACGCCCCTGGTCACCTGCGGAGCGAGGCCAGGGCTGCCGTCAAACGCGTCTGATGACCAGCACAGCGACGTCGTCCAGGTGGTCTACCGCAACCGCAGCGTCGAGGATTCGGTCAGCGATCGCCTCCGCGTTGAGGCCGTCGTGGAGGGCTTCGGCGGCGAGTGCGCCGGCCCGCTCCAGGCCGTCGTCCAGTGTCAGGCCCGGTCCTTCGACCACACCGTCGGTGAGCAGGATCAGTGCCGTGCCCTTTTCCAGTGTGAAGGTCTCTTCGAGGTAGTGGGTTCCTCCCAGGACTCCCAGGACCGGACCGCCTGGGAGCTCGCGGATGTCGCACTTGCCGTCGTCGTGTGCGCACAGCAGGGGCACATGGCCCGCGCTGGTGCCGGTCACCTGCCCTTCGTGTGGGCCGATGTACAGCATGGTGCAGCTGGCAAATCGTGCCGCGTTCATGGTGAGGAGGAGCTCATTGGTCCGTGTCAGCACGGTTGCCGGCTCCGGTTCGTGCGGGGCAATCGCGCGGATGGAGGTGCGTACCTGGCCCATGAAGGCGGCTGCGTCAACGTCGTGCCCTTGGCTGTCGCCGATCTCCAGGGCCACCCTGCCGCCGGGCATCATGAAGGCGTCGTACCAGTCCCCGCCGATGTCGAGCCCGTCCCGGCTGGGCCGGTAGCGGGCAGCGACTTCCAAGCCGGGCAGCTCTTCGGGCAGCGTAGGGAGCATGCTCTGCTGGAGCGCGGCGGCCAGTTCGACGCGTGCCTGCTGCAAGCGGATCCGCCTGAGCGCCTGGCCTGCGAGATCGGCCAGCGTGCACATGAGGGCGCGCTCGTCCGGCGGAGAGTGGTGCTCCTTGTCGTAGATCACTGCCCAGGCCCCAAGCGGCTGGTCGCCGACCGGGCTGAGGGGGGCGATCGACAGGCCGACAAAGGTGTCCAGGAACGGGATACCGGCTGCCGCCGGCCAGTCACTTACGAGTTCTTCGGTATTGGGGATGAACTCCGGCGTACCGGTTCGAATCGCGCAGGTCAGCGGTATCGGGACGTCCAGCGGCAGGCCTTCCATGCCGTCGACCTGCCGCGGGTCGACTGCGGCATCGGAGGAGGCGTGCAGGAGCCCTGTCTCGCTGTCGACGAGGGCGAGCACGGCGCCTGTGCCGCTGAAGGTGGCGGCGACGCGTGTCAGGACGACCTGCTGGAGTTCCTGCTCGGTGGCGGCGGTGATCAGGGCGGCGGAGAAGGCGGCGATCTCGTCGGCCCGCTGCCGTTCGGCAGCCAGCGTGGCCAGTGCACTTTGCCGGCCCGCTTCGAGTTGGGTGTCGTCGCGGAGTACCCCGAAGACCTGCTCGGTGCCGCCATAGCCCAGCTGGATCCGGCGGGTCTGGCAGGCCATGTGGTGCCAACCCTCGTCGTCTGTACGAAACCGCAGACTGATCCAGGAAGACTGGGCCGCGGTCGAGCGCGCGAGCTGTTCCAGGGCCTCCCGGTCATCCGGGTGCACCCGCCGGAACACCCGGAACAAGGACGTCGAGGCGTGCGGGAACAGCAGAGCCAGGGCCGGGGCGCCGCCTAGCCAGTCCAGCCGGTGTGCCCGGGGCGCGTACATCCACAGCCCAAGGTCCGCCGCTGCGGCCGCCAGTCGGAACGGAATCAGCAGACCGCCCGGATCGTTTCGTGCATCCACCGAGTGCACCCACACCAGTCGCTCGCGACTCACAGGATCTTTCACTGGACGGGCCTCGATGAGGCTGATCACCGACGCCCTATCCGGTCTGGAGAACTCCAGCACCCGCATCGCGACCGTTCTCGTTGTGGCCCCGTGTATCAGCAGGCTCTCGGCCGAGGGGCGCTGTGTTTCAGGCAGCAATCCGAGAAAGTCGTAGCCCACGCACTGCTGCGCCGGCCTGCCGAGTGTCTCGGCCATCGGAGCGTTGAGGGAGTGGATGATGCCATCTGGCGTCAGAAGAGCCGCTGGCGTAGGCCAACGAAGGAATTCGTCCCAGGTGTCCATCTGCCGCTCCTGACGATCCCCGAGTCGTGGCGCAAACACCTCCCCCTCCCCATCTCATTGTATTCCGATCATTTCGTCACCACGCTTTCGGAAAGACCTCGGGCTCTCGCCTGCCGACAGCACGGGCCGGAAGCGGGCCGCACGTACATTCGAATATACGGATTTGTCTGCGGCTGTCAGAAAGCGATCATGGGAACTGTTAGTTGGCCACAGGCCGGGAACCGGCTGGAGACGCCCTTGAGTGAAACGGCCAACTGCCAGCTAGGGCAGGTCAGTCACCAGCCATCTCGTCACCATCTCCAGCTATCCAACGCTGAGAATCACGCTGCCTGCCCCCCTCATTCAGGGGCCCTCTGCATCGTTTTGCAGTTCTGCTGCCGCCCCTGTCGGTTGCTCTGCCCAGACAGTCTTTCCCTGGGTTCGGTAGTGGGTGCCCCACTGATCCGCGAGGCTTGCGATGATGAACAGCCCGCGGCCTGTCTCGTCGACGGTGCGCGCATGTTTCACCTGCGGGGAGCTGGCTGCGGCGTCGCTGACCTCGCAGGTCAGCACCCGCTCGAAGATCAGCCGTAGCTGCAGGGGCGGGGCACCGTAGCGGACCGCATTGCCGACGAGTTCGCTGACGATGAGTTCGGTGGTGAACGCCGTTTCCTCGTCCACATCCCAGGTCTCAAGCTGGCGGCGGGCCGCTGCGCGGGCGATGGGAGCGGCTTCGGGATCTGCGGGTAGGTCGCAGGTCAGTACGCGCTCTTGGGACAGCGCTTTCGTACGGGCGAGCAGCATCAGCATCTCACCGGTGGGGTGGCTGTCGGTGAGCGTGTCTGCGATGGCGTCGCAAACCTCTCGCAGGGGCCTTGTGCCGATGCCCTCCAGGAACGGCCGCAGTGAGCCGGACGGCGCCAAGATCCCGTCGGCGGGTGCGGTGGTGCCCATCGCCAGTGTGGTGCCTTCGGGGAGGCTGACGGTGATCGCGGGGAATGGGGCACTGCTCGATTCGGCGAGTGATGGACCTGCGGGAACCGACAGGGAAGCCGAGGTGCCGTTGGGAAAGACTGCGACTGGATCGGGGAGGCCGGCACGGGCGATGGTGCAGGTGAGATCGACGGGGTCGTAGATCGCGATGACGCATCTCGCAGTGAGCGGTTCGCGGTTCACCGGATCCGGGGGCAGCGTCGCCCGCGCCGCCACCAGGCGGGCGGTGGTGTCGCTGAGACGCGCCAGCAGTTCGTCGGGCTGCAGGTCCAAAGCGGCGAGGGTATGGATCGCCGTCCGTAGAAGTCCCATCGTGATGGCGGCGGCAATGCCCTGCCCTGCGACGTCGCCGACGATCAGCGCGGTCCGTGCGCCGGGCAGCGCGATCGCGTCGGACCACGCGCCGCCGCCCTCCGGATCGGGAAGGTGCAGCTGTGAGATCTCCACGGTGGCGTGCGTGGCGGGCTGGTGCGGAAGGAGCCGGTGCTGGACGGTCCGCGCGATGATCCACTCGCGCATGAACTGACGAGCGTTGTCCATGCAGAGCGCCGCGTGCGCGCACATGGCGGAAGCCACTGCGACGTCCTCTTTATCGAAGTGGTCTTCCTGCCCGTAGCGGTAGAAGCTGACCGCGCCCAGAGCATGGCCTCGCAACGCGAGCGGAGCCACGATCAGGGAATGAGCACCCGACCGTCTTACGACGTCGGCTCGGGCCGGGTCGGCAGCCAGCCACGAACTGCCCTCATCGATCTTCACGAGGCGTGGCTGCAGGTCGGAAAGGATGTCGGAGAACGGGGTATCGACCGGCAGAGAGCTCTCGACGCCGACCGGGGGACCCGCCACCGGGCCTCGGAAAGCCGCTCTGCGCAGGGGGACGTCCCGGTGGACCGGTACTGGGGGAGGTTCCTCTCCTCGGACGACCTCTTCGATCACTTCGACGTCGGCCATGCCCGCGAATGCGGGTACTACCGCATCGACCAGCTCCGAACAGACGTCCATCACGTTCAGCAGGTGCCCCACCTGCGTACGGACCGTGTCCAGGAGAGCCAGACGATTCTGTGCGTTTTCCCGCTCCGTCACGTCGAGCGCCGATGTCACCAGCCCGACCACATTGCCGCCAGAGTCCTCCAACCGGAAGTAGGAGACGGAGTAGATACGGCGCGTGGGCCGACCTGGCGCCTTGACGCGCGGGACGAGCCGATTCACCACCGGTTCGCCACTCTCCAGGACGCCTTGCGCCACAGCGGCTTCTTCCTCAGGTTCCGAGAATTCACATGCCTCGGTGAAATGCGTACCCAGCACATCAGACATGCCATGCTGCTCACCGGTGACGGTGCTCATGCGAACCACGCGCAACCGATGGTCTAGGACATACAGCCTCACCGGGGAATGAGTGAATACAGCTTTCAGGATCGCCGCGTCTTGCCCCGACATGGCGTCCCCCGCCGCGAGGACCTGCCACACCACGGACGTACCGCGCAGCACCGGCTTGACGAGCACCGCGGCCTCATCGGAGAATTTCCCGCGCCACTTGCCACCCGCCGCGGACTCACGCATCAGCGAGGTCACCGACTGGCCAATGGCATCCTCGGCAGACCACCCGAACAGATCCTCAGCCGGACGCGCCCACTCGATCACCCGGCCGCTCTCATCAATGAGCACGAGCACGTCACCGCTGGGCATTCGAAAACACCTCCGTAGCCATGCCTGCCCACCCTGCACTGGAGACCGCCCCGCTTATCCGACAGTTACACCGATCGGCTCAGTACGTGCCGAGGTGTTGCTGCATAGCCGTACGGCTCGCGTTGCGTGGTGCCAATGACGGGTGGTTCAGCCGTACGTGTGGGGGGATACGGCGCGTCGGAATGGTGGTCTGACGGCGTGGACAGCCAGCCCTTGTCGCCCTTTCAGGGTGGGGGAAGCTTCACTGCCGCACTCCCCCGGGAGATCCAACAGCTCGGTTACCGCGGCGGCGTCAACACCGTCCGCCGCCACTTGCGGCCCTACCGAACCGGGACCATTCCAGCCGATGCCCCGCTGCCCCATCTGACCGTCCGCCGGGTCACCGACTGGATCATGCACCGACCCGAGCAGCTCACCGAGACCGAGCGCAAGTGCCTCGACGAGCTGTGCGAACGCAGCCCTGCCCTGGCCACGACCACCCAGTACGCCCGACGCTTGGCCTCGATGGTGCGCGAACGCCGCAGCGAGCACCTGGCCCTCGACGTCTGGCTCGCCGATGTCCGCCTCGACGGACAACGAGAACTCCGCACCCTGGCCGCCGGCATACGGCGCGACCGAGCAGCCGTACTCGCCGCCCTGACCACCACCCACACCTCGGGAGCGGTCGAGGGCAACGTCACCAGGATCAAGCTGCTGAAGAGACAGATGCACGGCCGGGCCAACTTCGACCTCCTACGACGCCGCATCCTCCTGTCACCTTGATCAATCAGCTACTGACCCTGCCGGCGTGATGTCGCGGGGACGACACGCTGTCGGTCAGGGCCCGAACCTCCCGGCAGAGCACCGCTCACGCCGCCGCATCGATCACCTTCCCTCTCTGTCAGCCTTTGGTGAGACGCCCCGCTTCGGCGGGTTAGCCTGAGAGGGCACGACAGGAGAAGCACCCCCTCATGACCAGCACCAAGCCCGCCGGATCCGACTCGGCCCCCCGGCCGAAGCGCCGCACTTTCAGTCCCGAATACAAGCTGCGGATCGTGGCCGAGTACGACGCCGCGCCCAAGAACGAGAAGGGCGCGATCCTGCGCCGCGAGCGGCTGTACCACTCGCACGTGAAGGAGTGGCGCGCCGCGCGGGATGCCGGGGCTCTGGAGAAGCTGGTCGACAAGCGCACCAGCCCGGCGAGGCCGAAGAAGTCTGCTGCCGACGCGGAGAACGAGAAACTGCGCCGCCAGGGCCTGCGGCATCTAGGCGATATTCGGCCTCTCTGATTGCGGCGATTACTAGTCGTGCGTGTCGCTTCGCTTTGCGCCTTCGATGGGACGGGACTGAGAGCATCCCGGAAGAGAGATGAAATAGGAGCGTTTCCCGTTTCACTCTGGTTAGCGCTATTTCTAGATCTTGATGCAACTCTGCACGACTGGACCAATACGCCTTCTTTGTGGCTGCGACCGCTGAGATGGCCTTGGCTGCGGCTGCTGTTAAGGCGTAGCGCCGGTCCATGGGCGGGTAAATATTATGTACGGTCAGAGTTCCACGCATTGCATTAAGCGCACCGAGCAGGAATCCTATCGCCCCCAGGGTCGCGACCAGAGGAAAGAAGATAAATAGTACCGCTAGCAATGCTGCCCCCAGGGCGTCTAGAACGCGCCCACTGGAAGCAGTTTCAGACACAGCGGTGATGAAGGCGTGGGGCTGTCCTTTAATTTCCTTCCATGTGGTTGCAGACGCAATACCGTAGATCCACTTCGCGAGTAGAGCGATTGCCGCGATCCCGCCAATGGTATGCAGTGGACTTTGGTGTGGGGCCGAATGCTGTGCGCGGAGAGCTAATCTCACTTGCGCTGAAGGTGGTTGTAGATCCAGTTGGGACAAAGCGGTAGAGAGATTTGCGATTTCTTTATCGCCGGCAGCTATGGCCAGGCGTCGCAAGCGGCGGTGTATCCATCTGCGCATGGAGGGAGCATGCCACCTTGAGACCAGGCATGAGGGGGAATTCCCCGGGTGGGCATCTTGGGGGCGAGGGTTGAGTAACCTTCGGGATCGGTGCAACCTCCGTGTTCGTCCTGACGGCGGTCCGTTTCCGGCTGGCTCCGCAGCGGCGCGCAGCTTGATCACTGGAGGCCAGCCGAGATGTTCTCTGCGGAGGTGCAAGGCCCCTTCGTGTACGTCGAGACGAGGCAGTGAGCCTTTTCCAACCTCGCACGGCGGATGGGCAGTTGGCCTGAAAGGCGGATGAAGCCCCTGGTGGATGGGTTTTCGACCAAGAGAACCGTCCCCATCAGAGGCTTCGCATGCTTGTCTATTCGTCCGGCGTCGACGTGTCCAGCTCTGCCCTCCTGGCGAGCCGCCTGAGGGAACGTCGGCATGCTCTCGGCACCCGGTGGCGGCGCCTGAATGCAGGCCGACAGGTCCTGCTCACCCTCGCCACCTCCGCAACGGCCAGCCTTACGCCCAGCTCGCAGCCGGCTTCGGAATCGGCACCACCACGGCTTACCGCTACACCACGGAGGCCGTTGAGCTCCTGGCCGCCCTCGCACCCACGGTCGCCGAAGCAGTACGGGGCGCGTCGATGAAGGCGTATCTGATCCTCGACGGGACACTCCTGCCGATCGACCGGATCGCCGCCGACCGTCCGTTCTGCTCGGGCAAACACAAAAGGCACGGCATGAATGTGCAGGTCAAAGCCGACCCGAAAGGCCGCCTCCTGCGGGCTTCACCAGCCCTGGCCGGTGCCGTGCACGACGTCCGGGCCGTCCGCGAGCATGGCATCATCGACGCTCTGGCCAAGGCCGGCATCAACTGCTGGGCAGATAAGGGCTGCATCACAGCTGAGGAGCCAGGTAAACACGACATCATCACCGACGGCCAGGGCATCCCGCTCGCGGTGTCCCTGACCGGCACCGCAGTACGCCGAACTGGCCGCGTTTCGCGACGTGTCTTTGAAAGGGAAGCTGTCGGACCGCGCGCTCGTCTCCTGACCCACCGAACGCGCTCAAGGACCGATGTGGATGTACGGCGCCCAGACGACGGGTGAGTGCCCGGTGGCGGCGTCGCGCAGCCGCTGGACGGCGCGGTGCAGCAGTACCCCGGTCTGTGAGGTCTCCGCACCGGCCGCCAGCGCCGTGTAGACGCCCTGGCTGACCTGCGGGGCCACAGCGTCGTAGATCGGCCAGAGCGTGCCGAGGACATGACGGAAACCCGCCGTCCGCAGGGAGGCGGCAAGGTGGATCGCCTCGTCGGGTAGTGCCGCGCCGCCCGACGCGGTGCGGCAGGCGGACAGGAAGGCCAGCTCGGCGTCGGCCGACCGCAGTCGCGCCACATCGAGGACCTCCAGCGGCTCGTCGTGGAGCATGAGCGCGTTACGGGATGGCTCGGCGAGGTCTTGTCGGCCGTGACAGGCGAAGTGCACCCACGGGTGAACTCCCAGCCGGTCCAGGACCCGCTGCCGGGTGGCGTCCGGGCCGGTGAGCAGAGTGGCCCGGGCGCCGAACAGCTCCCGCAACGTGTCGGTCTCGGGCTCGACGGCGAGGTCCGGCGCGCCCGGGGTGCGGGGCATGGACACCACGAGCAGCCGCGGGTCGCCCGGCGCGCTGCCGCGCCGGGCGGTGATCAAGTCGCGCAGGGTGGGGGTGTAGGAGGAGACGACCAAGTCCAGGGCGCACTCGCCGCTGCTCGGGCGGAGCGCGGCGTGCAGCGGCAGGAAGGCCAGTAGCCCGGTGGGGCACCACCACATCCGGGGCACCGGGCCGACGGCGTCGAGCACGGGCCCGGTCACCGCGGTCCACAGCCATTCCAGCAGGCCGGTCACGGTGAGATGGGCGCGGACGACGGAGGCGAGGGAGGACGGCGGCTCCTCGAACGTGGCGAAGACATCGTCGAGGTACTCGACGAGCCGTTCCGCGTCGAGGCCGGGCAGGGGCACCACGCGCACGGCGCCGTCGCGCACGACCAGGGCGTCGCTGCGCAGCACGCTGAAGTTCACCAGCACGACGGGACCTGCCACAGCCGCCTCGGCGAGCTCGGCGAAGGAGCGCGGCCGCAGGAAGCCTTGGAAGCCGGGCAATTCCCGCACCTCGGCGACGAGTTGATCCCATCGGCGGGCCAGGACCGTGCGGTCCGCAGGCGGTTCCAACCCGGTGACGTCGTAGTCCGCCTGCGTGTCGAGCGCGGTGCGGACCTCGCCGAGCCGCTCGGCGAGATCCGGCCGCACGGCAGTGAGCGCCGTGAGGTCCTCCCGGGTGTCCAGGAGCTGCGCCCACATGACGGACCGTCCCTGCTCCAGCAGTTCCACGGCGAGTTCGGCGCGGCCCGCGGCCACCGCGAACGCGGCCGCCTCCGAGGCGAGTCCGGCCGGCAGCGACAGCCGCCGCTCCTGGTCGGCGCGCGGGATGCCGCGCCAGGCCAGCAGCGGCAGCAGACCCACCGCCTGCCGCGCCGCCGACAGCGCTCCCTCGACGTCGCCGTGCTCCCAGGCCAGAGCACTCGCCCGGCGCGCGGCCCGGACGCGCACGTCGGCCGCCGACACGGCGGCGCCGGCTGCGGCCCGGGACACCTCTACCGCTTCGGCACGGTCCTGCTCACGGCCGGTGAGCCGGTACCGGTCCTCCAGAGCGACGCCCAGGTTGAGGCAGTAGCCACCGCGCCGGGGATCCGACGAGGCCGAGGCCTCCACGGCGGCGCGCAGCAGGCCGACCGCCTCGTCGAGGTCAGCCCGCGTACGCGTCCTCTCCCACCGGTCGGTCAGCACCGTGCCGTACGCCGAGAGGTAGTGAGGGCGGCGGGCGTGACCGGGTGGCAGGGTGGCGAGGGCGTCGCGCAGCGCGTCGGCCGCCTCGTCCAGGTCGCCGACGCTCCCGTCGACCGCGCACCGCAGGGCCAGGGCCTTCGCGAGGTTGATTAGCACCATACGGCGCTTGGGCGGGGTGAGGTCGGTGACCTGCGCCTGCCTCAGGAACGCGACGGCGTCCGCCAGATCGCCGGGCACACCGGTAGACCGGTAGCGCTGTTCGAGGGCGTTACCCAGATTGAGCAGGGCGTCCACGGCATGCGTGCTGCCCGGTGCCGCGACGGCACGGGCCCGGTGGAACGCGTCGATCGCGCGGTCCAGGTCGGCCCCGGACCCGGTGAGGCCAGCGCGGTCGAGCAGTACGATGCCCAGGTTGTTGAGGGCGCGCGCGGTCACTGGCACGGCGGCGTCCGCCGGGCCGGGCACCTCGGCCAGCCGCACCGCCTCGTCGAGGTCCGCCGGATCGCCGTAGCGGCCGTGCCGCAACCGCAGGGCGTTGCTCAACAGGGTCGTGGACTTGTCCCTGCCCTGTGTGCCGGGCAGGGAGGAGGCGACCGACTCGCCTGAGGCGGCGATGGCCTCCTCAAGGTCGTCGGCCGCGTTCCCGGCCGTGTAGCGCTCCATCAGCGCGTCGCCGAGGATGCCCAGCATCCGCTCCCGGTCGGCGTGGCCCACCGGAGTCAGTTCGGCCGCTGTGCGCATCAACTCCACGGCTTCGTCGAGCACTTCGGGGGCATCGAAGTGCTTGTGCCACAGCAGCAGAGCGGTGGCGAGGTTGCCCAGCCAGTCCGGGCGCCCCGGGTCGTCCGGCGTCATCACGGCAACCGCAGCGCGCGCATGGCGCACGCCCGCCTCCAGGTCGGCGACGTCGCCGGTCATGTCGTAGCGCAGATAGTGGCAGATGCCGAGCACGGACAGGGTGCGGGCCTCGTCGCCCGGGCCGGGCCGTGCGGCTGCCGGGGACAGCGCCTCGATGGCCTCGTCCAGGTCGGTGCGGGCCTGCGTGACCTCGTGCCGGGCGTATAGCGCCGCGCCCACGGACGTCAGGTAGGAACCCCGCTCGGGATCGTCCGCCGGCATCAGGCTCAGCGCGTGCCGGGCTGCCTGCACGGCCTCGGTGGCCGAGGCGGGATCGCCGGTCAGGATCAGCCGCTGATCCAGGAACTGGCTCAACAGCAGGTGTGGGAGGGCGCGTTGGGCGGGCACGGACTCCTGCGTGTCCAGGCCGGCCAGTTCTCGCACGGTGGCGATCGCCTCGGTGTTGTCCGGTAGCGCCTGCCGCGCGGCGGCCCGCTGGTGCAGGGAGACGGCCAGCAAGTACAGCGCGCCGTACCGTTCCGGATGGTCGCCGGGCCGGGCGGCGGCGCTGAGCCGAGCATAGGCGACCTGCTCGTCCAGGTCCCGGGCCGCGGCCGGGTTCAGCTGGAGGCGTTCGCCCGCGAGGACGACGGCGAGGTCGGCGGTGGCCGCGAACTCATGGCTTTCTAGGGGAAGTTCGGCCAGGGCCGCAGTGGCGGCCTTGGCGAAGGCGATGCCGGTGGCTGGGGTGTCCTCGACGTCTACCGCATTCGCGAGCGCGCCGGTCAGGAACACATGGATCACCGCACGCAGTCTGTGGTCGGAGCCTGCGTGCTCCAGTGTCTGCTGCAGCAGGGCCGAGGCATCCGTCAACTGCGCCACGTCCCGCGCCCGGTGGCCGCGCAGCGACAGGAACCGGCCGAGCAGCGCCGTGACGAAAGCCCGCAGGGAGTCGTCCTCGCGCAGCAGGGACCGGGCGATATCCGCCGCGGCGATGGCCCGGTCGAGGGAGCCGGGATCGTCCTCCTCGCTGTCCCAGACCCTGGTGAGCTGGAAGAACAGATGGGCGTACCAGTCGCGCCACTCGTCGTCCTCGGGTGGTTCGAGGGCGGCCGACCCCTCGGCGACGACGAAGTCCACCGTGTCGAGGACGGTGGCCAGGTCGGGCGGCAGGGCCTCGGGGTCCCGGCCGCGCAGGAGTTCCGCCGCGCGCACGGCGTCCGGGAGCGACACGGCCGACCCGGCCTCGTAGCTGTACCAGTGGAAGTGCGTGAGGACGCCGAGGACTTCGGTGTCGTCGGGGGCCGCGTCGGACACCGACCGCCACAGTTCACTGGCCGCCCGCACTGCGTCGGGTGCGCCGAGCGCGGCCTCGTCGCCGTCTTCGTACGCCCGGATCGCCCTGCCGAGCACGTCGACCGGCCCCTTGCCCATACACGCCTCCCCCGCCGCGATGCGCGCACTCAATGTACAGCTCTGGACGCGCAGCGTGGTGGCCTGATACCTCAAGTGCCATGACCGACGCCCCCTTCAGCATCCTCCTCGACGCGTCGAGAGTCGCCGACCACGTCCCGGACCGGACCCCGGTGCTCGACCTCCCGCCGGGCTTCGGCGCCGTCGAAGCGGCGGACGCCCTGGAGTCCCTCTTCGTCACGGACCGCGAACTGCACGAGGTCGCCCTCGGCGTGGGCGGCGAGATCGTCGGCGTCACGACCCGGACCTACCTCGACAGCCTCGGCAGGGCGGTCCTGCGCTCCCTCGGCGACGGGGACGGCGCGACCCTGCCCGGAGAGTCGCTGCGCTACGAGATCCTGCGCTACCGCTGCTCCACCTGCGGCGCCGAGGAGCGCCGTATCCACGTCGACGAGCGGTCGGCGCCGGTCTGCCCGAACGGCCACGGCGCGCTGGAACCCACCCCGTGAAGCTCGACGCCGCCGCCCGACCCGGCCTGGACGGCGCCCGGTTCTTCCTGGTCGACTACCTGCCCACCTACGCCGGGGCGCTCTTCGTGCTCGTCCTGATCTGGGCCGGAGCGCCCGGCAGCGCCCTGGACTTCAGCGACGCCTGGCGCACCATCGCCGACCTCGGAACGGGCGAGGTCCTGGCCATCGTGCTCGCCGTCACCCTGGGCGCCGTCCTCGGCCATCCGCTGCAACTGGCGCTAGTGCGCGTGTTGGAGGGCGACTGGCCTCGCTCGGTGGTACGGGTGACACGCCACGCCGAACGGTGGCGCCGGGCGCGGCTGGCCGCACGGACGCGGTTGCCGCAGGGCGACACGGAGCCCACCGAGGCGCAGATCCAGGAGAGCGGCCGCGCCGGCACGCGCCTGCGCCGGTCCTTCCCGCCCGAGGGTCTGGTCCGCCCGACCGCCCTCGGCAACGTCCTGGCAGCGATGGAGTGGGAGGCCGGCGAGCCGTACGGACTGGACGCAGTGGTCGCCTGGCCCCGGCTGTATCCGGCCCTCGGCAGCAACACCCGCCTCATCGTCGACGACCGGCGCAACACGCTCGACGGGGCCGCCCGCCTGGCCGCGACGATGACCGTCACCGCCATCGTCGCCGCCGGTCTGCTGTTGCCCCACGGAGGCTGGTGGACCTTGCTCGCCCTGGTGCCGCTCGCCATCGCCCGGCTCGCCTACGTGGGAGCCGTACGGGCGGCCCTCGCCTACGGCGAATGCGTGCGCACGGCCTTCGACCTGCACCGTTTCGACATGCTCAGGACGCTGCACCAGCCCCTGCCACAGGATCCCGAGGCCGAACGCGCCCTGAACCGGGCTCTGTCGCGGTCCTGGCGTCAGGGCACCGGGCTGACGACGCCCTACGATCACCCCGTCACCGGGTCCGAGGAGGCTTCGTAACGGTTGGCCGAGCACTACGGCGGCCGGGTCCGCGTCCGCCTTGATGGAAGCATGCCCAGCGGGCCTGCACACCTACCAGCTGATGGCCGCCATCGTAACGCTCGGAGGGGGGCTTGTTGGTGTGTCGCGGGCTTGGTGGCCTGGTGTGTTGTGGGTTCGTTGAGAGAGGCCGGGTGCGTGGTTCCAGCGGGCAGTTCGGGGTGTGAGCTGGGGTTGTGTCGTGTGCGCTGTGTGGGGCCGGGCTCGTTGTGGGTTTCGTCAGCGCGTAAAGGCTCGGTTGGTGTTTGTGCTGGACGATGAGTTCACCGGGGCGGGCCGGGATGGAGCCGCCTGCTTTCACGTGCGCGAGCGTGAGCCGATACGCGCGCTGCCATCCGATCTCCC
>NZ_JBICZJ010000015.1:0-278431 GCF_043201895.1 Streptomyces sp. NPDC048254 | reverse complement strand
TTGAGCAGGGCGTCGGCGGCGTAGATCCCGGCGGGGCCGGCTCCGACGATGGCTACCCGCAGGGGGCGCGGCATGATCAGGTTCCCTTCGAGTGAGGACAATCGATCTCGAACGGGAAGCCTAAACTAAGGCAGTCCTAAGTTTGTACGCGGGTCCGGTCTATGACCTCATAAGCCGATCTTATGACGTGTATCGGGTCCGGCTGATGACTTCCGCGCTGTCATGGTGGTCTCCCGGTGCTTGGCGGGCGCCCCGGGTATGCACCAACCTGTCCTCTGCGGCGCACCGAGGCGCGGTGGCCGGAGGGCGAGGGGTGAGAGCGTGGACGCACGCGTGGAGACGACCGTCGCGGTCACCGGCGGCAGCGGATTCGTCGGCAGCCATCTGGTGCGCAGGCTGCTGGAGCGCGGCTACCGGGTCCACGCGACCGTCCGGCGCGTCTCCGCCGCGGCCAAGGTCCGTCCCCTGTGGGAACTCCAGGAGGCCTTCCCCGGCCGGCTCGCCCTGTTCGAGGCCGACCTGCTCAAGGACGGCTCCTTCGACGAGGCGTTCCGCGGCTGTGCGACCGTCTTCCACGTGGCCTCACCGTTCCTGATGCCGGAGCGGATCAAGGACGGCCAACGGGACGTCGTGGACCCGGCATTGCTCGGCACCCGCAACGTGCTCGCGAGCGTGGACCGTACCCCGGACGTGGCGACCCTGGTCTTCACCTCCACCGTGGGCGCGATCTTCGGCGACTACTCCGACGTCCGCGAGATGGCCGGCGAGATCCTGACGGAGAAGTACTTCAACACCACCAGCACGGTGGCCGGCAACCCCTACCACTACGCCAAGACGGTCGCCGAACGAGCCGCCTGGGACGCCGAGGCCGCCCAGGACCGCTGGCGCATGGTCTCCGTCAACCCCGGCCTGATTCTGGGCCCTTCGCTCACGCCCGCCTCCGAGTCCGGCAGCCTGTTCCTGCTGGACGAGCTGTTCAAGGGCTACTTCTGCTACGGCGCCCCGGACTTCAGCTTCACCACCGCGGACGTCCGCGACGTGGCCGACGCGCACATCGCGGCGGCGGAGAACCCGGCGGCGGGCGGCCGTTACATCGTGGCCAACGAGACGATGATGTCCTTCCACGAGATGTCCCGGATCATCCGCACCCGCCGTCCCTGGGATCCGCGTCTGCCGCGCACCGCGCTCCCGCACTGGCCGGTACGGATCCTCGGCCCGTCCTTCGGTCTCACCCAGGACTACATACGCAAGCACCTCGGCATCCGCTTCCGCGTCGACAACAGCCGCGGCGTCCACGAACTGGGCCTCACCTACCGGCCTGTCGAGCAGACCCTCCTGGACCACCACGAGAGCTGGCGCACGCGGCGGCGGAGGGTCTGACCCCGACGGCGGGGTTTCAGGCCGGGCGGACCACCCGGTGGATCGCCGACTCCCCGGCGTTGTAGATCGACTCCTCGCGGATGGACGCCCCCGGGCTCGGTGCGTGGATCATCATGCCGTTGCCCGCGTAGACCCCGACGTGGCTGTCGTTGTCGAAGAAGAAGACCAGGTCACCGGGCTCGATGGCGGCCAGCGTCAGCGGGGTGCCGGCGAAGGTCTGGTCCGGCGCGCTGCGCGGCAGCGACACCCCGGCGGCACGCCAGGCGGCCTGGGTGAGGCTGGCGCAGTCGTACGACTCCGGACCGGTCGCGCCCCAGACACAGGGGCGCCCGATCTGCGCCCGGGCGAACGCCAGCGCCTTCATGGCCTTGCCGGGCTCGGCCGCGGCACCGGGCACGAGGAAGGAGCCGGTGTCGGTGACGGCGCCGGGCGCGAAGGTGGCCGCGGCGGCGGCCGGGGGCACGGTGGGGAGCGGGGCGGTGACCACGGGCGGCGCGGTCGGGACGGGGGCGGTGACCACCGGGGGCGCGGCCGGGACAGGGGCGGCGGCGGGGAGCGGGGCCGGGGCGACCGGGGCCGCGGTGGCCATCGCCATGGGGGGCGCGGTCATCGCGGCGGGGGACGCCATCATCGCCCACGGAGGGTCCGTCACCGCCGTGGGTATCACTGCCGTGGGCATCGGCGCCTGGGGCGCGGGCATCGCCGGGGCGGTGGCGTAGGCGGCGGCCGCGGGCTGCATTCCGGTGGCGTAGGCGCCCATGTCGGCGGCGGGTGCGCCGGGGAAGGCGCCGGTGCCGAGGTCGGCCTGCGGCATGGCGGCGGGGGCCGGCACGGCGTAGGCGGCGGGATAGACGGTCTCCGCCGCGGCCGGGGGCACGCTGGCGTAGGCGGCGGTCGCGGCCGGCGCCATACCGGGGAAGGAACCGGTGTCCATCGGACCCGGGACGGGCGCGGCGGACATGGCGGGGGCGGCGGTCGGGAACGCGCCGGTGTTGGTGGGGGCGGCCGTCGGGAAGGCGCCCGTGTTCGTGGGGGTCACGGTCGGGAAGGCGCCGGTGTCGTCCGGCATCGGGAACGTGCCGGTGGCGCCCGGGGTCATGACCCGGAAGGAGCCGGTGTCGCCGGGGCTCGCGGGCGGCATGGCACCGGCGTCCATGGCGGTCACGGCCGGGAAGGCGGTTGTGGCGCCCGGGGTCATGATGCGGAAGCCACCCGTGTCCGCAGGGGACGTGGGCTGGGCGGCGCCCGGGGTCATGACGCGGAAGGAGCCGCTGTCCGTCGCGGGCACCGTCGGGATGGCACCCGTGTCCGTCACGGTCATCGCGGGGAAGGCGCCCGTACCGGTCAGGGCGTCGGTCCGGAAGGAGCCGGTGTCGCCGTACTGGCCGGGCATGCCGGCGGGGGCCGGCCACTGCTGGGCCGGGACCTGGGCCTCGGGCGTGGGCCAAGGGGTCTGGGCGGCCGGGGCCGGCTGCGAGGCCGGCGCGGCCGGTTCGAGTGCCGCGATCGCGCGCTGCCCGGTGCGCCGCGACAGCACCTCGCGCGCCTTGGCGATCTTCAGCTGGCTCTTGGTCTTGGACGTGCCCGGGGTGGCACGCTGCGGTGCGGCGGGGGGCAGCGCCTTGGACGCGCTCGACGGTCCCGGGGGCAGCGCCGCGGGGGACCCGGCCGTCAGTTCCAGCTTCGGACGCTCCGGCAGTTCACGGACGACCTCGATGTCGCTGTTCGCGGACGACCCCGCGGGCAGTTCCGGCCGGGACGGGCCGGAGCCCTCCAACTGGCCCAGCAGATCGGCGGCCATGGCGCTGACCGGCCGCCGCGGGCCGGGCCGGGCAGGCTGCCGGTCGGAGGGCAGCGCCGCCGGGACACTCGGCCCCAGTCGCGATCGCGCGCCGTCGAACCACTCCCGGGCGATGCTCTCGAGGCCCGGGTCGTCACGCCGGGGCCGCTTGAACAGCGGGACACCGCGGGACCGCGAGCCCCCGTTCATCGCACGTGTGGCGTTGTAGTTCCCGGTGGCGTTCTCGGCCTGGTCGTAGAGGCTGTCGATCCGCTGTCGAACCTCGTCACGGCTCTCGGGCGCCATGGGGGTCGTGCTCCTTCCGTGCTCCGCCTACCGAGTTAGCTGTCGGGTTCGGGCGGGTCGATCCGGAAGGCATGCCCTACGGTCCTTGCCCCTAAGGGCAGTTGACCGATTCACCCCAGTGGTTCGGTTGGGTCCCCGGCTCCGGAACGCCCCGTTGGGCACCGGATTAGGCGGAGGCCGCGCGGCCCGACGGGATTCGCCGGGGGGAGCCGAGCGGCTTGCCCGTCAACTTAGCCAACTTGTGTCACTCGTGTGAAGGTTGAAGTGCGTAATGTCCGATACGTAATTGTGATGTTCGTCGTAGCGTTCGAGATCCGGCCGTGCGGGACGGCATTTCGCCCGCATCCCGCTCCCGTCGTGAGGCCGTCGGAGCGGTGCCGTCGGCTGCCTGAGGAGCCGGCTTCCTGTGAGGTCACCGTGAATTTCCGGGACCGTTGAACACGGTGGCGCCATGCCGCGTATAGGGCGGGGGATTTCCATGTCCGGCCGACCACGACACGCAGGGGAACGACCTTGAGACCCAACAGGCGCAGACGCCCGACCGGCGCACAACGCGCGACCTTCGCAGCGGTCGCTCTGATGCTCGGCGGCGGAGTACTGGTCGCGGTGAACGTCTACGCCTCGGCCACCGAAGGCGGTTCGGACCAGTCCGGCCAGACCGCCAACGCCCAGGTGCTGTCCGCGCCCACCGTCTACTGCCCCGACGTCGGCAGCCGGCTGACGGACGTGCCCGATGCGGCCCGGGCCGACGTCGACGGTGAACTCGCGCAGCTGGACCAGCAGATCGCGGCCGCCTACCAGCAGCTCAAGGAGTCGGCCGCGGCGATCCAGCAGAACCCCGGCCTCGCCGACCAGACGATCCTGGATCCGCTGAAGGAGAAGCGGTCCGAATCCCTCCAGCGCATCGCCGACGCCATCGACCGCGAGGGCGACCGCCCCCAGGGCCTCGACGACCTCGCCGCCTGCACCCTGCGCTCCTCCGACCAGGGCGCCGGGCAGTCGGCAGCACCGCAGGACGGCGCCACGCCGAGCCAGAGCGCCAGCGCGAGTGCCAGTGCCGGCGCGGGTGCGGGGATCGGCGGCCAGGGCGGCAACGGCCCCGTCGCCGCCGACTACGCCGACATCACCAGCGTCCAGCCCAACGTCGCGACCCCGGCCGAGCAGCCCGGCGGCTCCACCGGCACC
Source organism: Streptomyces sp. NPDC048254 (assembly GCF_043201895.1). NCBI lineage: Bacteria > Bacillati > Actinomycetota > Actinomycetes > Kitasatosporales > Streptomycetaceae > Streptomyces > Streptomyces sp. NPDC048254. The sequence continues at coordinate 273,780 of NZ_JBICZJ010000015.1, read as the reverse complement.
TTCGCCTCCAGCTGCGGCGTCAACGCGAACGGCCTGTTCAACTCGGACAACGTGATCGTCGCGCCCGGTGTCTCCAACGGCGCCCATCACTTCCACGACTACATCGGCAACCAGTCCAACAACGCCTTCGCCAGCGACGACGACCTCGCGAACGCCGACACCAGCTGTGCGGACCAGGGCGACAAGTCCACGTACTACTGGCCCGTGCTGCGGCTGCAGAACGGCAAGCAGGAGCGGGACGCCGACAAGCCGGGCGGCGGCACCGAGGGCAACGCCGGGCAGATCGTCACGGCGAAGCAGGTCACGCTCACCTTCGAGGGCAACCCGACCTCCAAGGTCACCGAGATGCCGCGGCTGCTGCGCATCATCACCGGTGACGCCAAGGCCTTCGTCAACGGCCCGGCCAACGCCAACGCCTCCTGGAGCTGCACCGGTTTCGAGGACCGGCAGCTCAAGGACAAGTACCCGCTCTGTCCCTCGGGCAGTGACGTCGTCCGCACGTTCAAGTTCCAGAGCTGCTGGGACGGCCGGAACATCGACAGCGCCAACCACCGCACCCATGTGGCGTTCGCCGCGGCCGACGGCAGCTGCGCTGCCGGTTTCCAGGCGATCCCGCAGCTGGTGCAGCGCATCGTCTACGACGTCGACGCGCCGAGCCTCCAGGACGGCGGCCGTACGGTCCCGCTGTTCTCGGTGGACTCGTTCCCCGAGCAGCTGCACAAGCCGGTCACCGACCACGGCGACTTCATCAACGTCTTCGACGAGAGCCTGATGCGGAAGATGGTCGACTGCATCAACTCCGGCCGTACCTGCGGGGCGGGGGCCGACGAGCAGCCGCCGTCGCAGAGCGCCGAACCCGACCCGTCCGAGTCGGCGAGCCCGGAGAACCCGCCGTCCGACACGGCGAGCCCGGTCACCGAGCCGAGCGACACGGCCACCCCGGCCGACCCGCCGGCCGAGACCGAGAGCGCCCAGCCCTCCGAGCCGCCGGCCGAGCCGTCCGAGCCGGCCGCGACGAAGACCGACGCCGGCGACAGCGGTCTGCCGCAGGTCTACACGAGTGCCTCGCCCAAGAAGTCGTCGGGTACGGGGGGCGGTGTCATCAGTCGGCCGACCGAGCGGCCCGCGACCCAGACCCCCGACACGGCGACGGGCACGGCGACCGAGGCCGGTGCCGCTCCGGCCGGCCAGGAGGCCCCGTCCACCGCACCCCAGACCGAGCCGCAGGCCGTCCAGGGTGATCTCGCCGAGACCGGCGCCCACCTGTGGCCGGCTGTCTTCGGCGGGCTGCTGCTGGCCGCCGGGTTCGTGCTGCTGTGGCGCACCCGGTGGAGGAACTCGGCCTGACGCGGTCGACGCGGCTCCGCCTGACCCCTGTGTCCGGGGTCAGGCGGAGCGCAGCGTCTGCTGGGCGAGCTCGAACGCGGGGAGCATCTCTTCGTGCTCCGCGCTGTCGAGCCCGCCCAGGTGCAGTACGACGGGTCCGCGGGGCGTGACCACGGCCAGCGCGGACTCCCTCTTGGTCTCGTCCAGCAGCTCGCTCGTGTAGACGTAGTCGACCCGTACCCCGGCGAGCCCGCCCGACGTGAAGGTCCGGTACTTGGCCTCGCTGGTGCCGTCCTCGGCGGCCACGAAGGCCCGCAGCACCGCGCCGGCGTCACCGCTGCCCGGCTTTCCGGTCGACACCCGCAGAAAGCCGATGGCCCCGGCGGGCTTGGCGTCGATCTCGCAGGCCAGGGTCACCGGACCCTGACGCAGCAGGCTCTCCGCCAGGTCGCCGTCCGTGCCGTCCGAGGCGACCGCGGCCAGGCCGTCGACGGCCTTGGCCTGCCAGCCGCGGGCGATGTCGAACGTGACCGGCAGCGCACAGGCCGAACCGGCGGCGCCGACCGTGCCCCCGCTCTGGGCCGCCCCGCTGGAGGCCTGCCCCGAGTCCGTGACGTCGGTCGCGCGCGCCGACACCCCGCACCCCGTCAGCAGCCCCGCGAGCAGCGCGAGCGCGAGCGGTACGGCTTTTCTCCCCAGGGTCCCCACCCGTTGCCTCCCCTTCGGCGTCCCCGGCGGGTCACTGTAATCGAGGGCGCCGACACGGCTGGACGGATTTCCGACCAGTGAGCATTTGTTGACGGGCTGTCATGTTACTGAACCGTAACCTGACGACTGCTACCGCGGGTAACAAGGCGCTCGCTACCGTCGGGGACTCCCCGCACCACCTCCCACGTCCCGCACGTCAAGGAGGTACCCCCATGCCCGTTCGCATCCGCCTGCTGGCCACCGCCGTCGCCGCTGCCGCCTGCCTCTGTGTCCAGACCGCGCAGGCCACGGTCTCCCGGGCGGAGGTCTCCCGGGGCGTCACCATCCCCGCCTTCTACGATCCGCCCACCGGCCTCCCCACGGCCGACGGCACCCTCATCCGCACCGAATCCCTCCCGCTGGCCCTGAGTCTGCCCAGCCTGCCGGGTCCGCTGCCGGGCCGTGCGACCCGGCTGATGTACAAGTCCACCGACTCGGCGGGCGGCCCCGTCGCGGTCACCGGCGCCTACATCGAGCCGACGCTGCCCTGGCTCGGCCCCGGTGCCCGCCCGCTGGTCGCCCTGGCGCCCGGCACCATGGGCCAGGGCGACCAGTGCGCCGCCTCCCTGGGCCTGGAGCACCCGCTGGTCCTCAACGGCCAGACGGTGTCCGTCGGTTACGAGGACCTGTCGATCTACCGGCTGCTCGCCGAGGGCGTCGCGGTCGTCGTCACCGACTACGTCGGGCTCGGCGCGACCGACCGGCTGCACACCTACGTCAACCGGCTGGACGGCGCCCACGCGGTCCTGGACGCCGTACGCGCCGCCCGCAGCGTGCCCGGCGCCTCGGTCACCGCCGCCTCGCGGGTTGGCCTGTTCGGCTACAGCCAGGGCGGCGGCGCGACCGCGGCGGCCGCCGAACTCCAGCCCGACTACGCCCCGGACGTCACCCTCTCCGGCACCTACGCCGGGGCGCCGCCCGCCGACCTCACCGCCGTCACCGCGGCCATCGACGGCACGGACCTGGCCGGTGCCCTCGGCTGGGCGGTGAACGGCTTCGTCCAGTCCGACCCGGCGCTGCGGCCGATCGTCGACGCCCACCTCGGCGCCGCGGGCCGGGCCGCCCTAGCCGACCTGTCGACGATGTGCGTCGGTGACGCGCTCCTCGCCTACGGCTCCCAGCACAGCACTGCCTGGACCACCGACGGCAGCTCCATCTCCGACATCATCGGTGAGGAGCCCGCCCTCCAGGCCTTCCTGGACGACCAGCGCATCGGCAGGACGGCACCGGCGAGCCCGGTCCGGCTGGCGACCGGCGCCAGCGACGACCTCGTCCCGCACGCCCAGGCCCGCCGGCTCGCCGTCGACTGGTGCGACGAAGGCGCGGACGTCACCTATGTGCCGGTCGTGCTGCCGGACGCGGGCCGCGCCCTGCTGAACCACTTCGCGCCCCTGCTGACCGACCAGGGCGACGCCGTCGCCTGGCTCACGGCCCGGCTGTCCGGCCTGCCGGCCGTCTCCAACTGCTGGACCATGCCCGTACAGCCCTGACCGGCGGCCCCACCGTTTGCCGTCGGCGGGCCACGCACGGCAGGGTGCCGGTGTGCCTACCTTGCTGATCGTCCATCACACCCCCTCGCCGCACTGCCAGGCCATGTTCGAGGCCGTGGTCTCCGGGGCGACGACCCCGGAGATCGAGGGCGTCCGGGTCGTGCGGCGGGCGGCGCTGTCCGCCACGGCCTCCGACGTGCTGGCGGCCGACGGCTACCTCCTCGGAACCCCGGCCAACCTCGGATATGTCTCCGGCGCCCTCAAACACTTCTTCGACCAGATCTACTACCCGTGCCTGGACGAGACACAGGGCCGTCCCTTCGGCGCCTACGTGCACGGCGGCAACGACGTCACCGGCGCCCTGCGCGCCCTCGACTCCATCACCACGGGGCTCGGCTGGCGCCGGGCGGCCCAGCCGGTCACCGTGACGGGCGAGCCCGGCAAGGCCGACATCGAGGCGTGCTGGGAACTTGGGGCGACCGTCGCCGCCGGCCTCGCCGAAGACGCCTGAGGCGCTCTGCGCGGCGCCCTCCGTCACCCGCATGGACGAAGGTGCGCGCGCCCGGTCCAGGGCACACGATGGGACCAGGCCATGTCGTCGATCCGAGGGAGCGTCGGATGGCAGCGCATGGGCATGCCTCCGGGCCGCCCACGGAGGAACTGCTGCGGGATTGCGCCCGTGACGTCGTGGACGTCGCCGAGGGCATCCGCGAGGTCTGCGCACGGACCAGCTCCGTCCTCTTCGCCCCGGCGCTGACGAGTTCCGCGCGCCACCGCCCGCGCACCGGCTGCGCCGCCCGCTGGGCGCTGCTGCGGGCGCTCACCAACAGTCAGGGGCTCGGCGGTTCGGCGATCGTGGCACCGGACGGCATGGGCCGGCTGCTCGGCGCGGCGGGGGAGGCGCTGGGCCGGGAGAGCCTCGCCGCGCTGGTGGCGGTCACCTCCCTGCGGCTGAGGATCGCCGCCGTCCTGCTCGACCACCCCGAGTTCGGGCGCGACCCGGGCATGCGCCGGCTGACGGCCGCGGTCACCGCCGACCGGGACCTGGAGGCCGTCCGCGCGCTGCGGTCCCTGTTCAAGGACCGGGGCGCCCAGCGGGCCCTGTCCCAACTGGCCCCGATCCTGGCCGAACTCCTGGCCATCCGCGGCCTGCTGGGCGAGGACCCGGTCAACGACGAGACGGCCTGGGCGCTCGCCGCCGGCCGTGAGCTGACCACCGGCCCGGTGCGGGGCATCAGCGCCGCCCACCCCTCAGCCACGGACCGGGACGAAGGCGCCGTCCAGGCCGTCGAACCGTCCACCCGGGAGGCCCGGGGCATCGCCACCGAGGGCTCGCTGCTCGCCTTCCTGCGCAACCTGGACGTCCTCGACGCCGGGGGCCGTGTCCTGGTCCAGGAGGTGCGTGGCCCCGACGACGTGCTCCGGTACGTCGTCCAGGCACCCGGCACGGCCGCCGGCCGCCCCCGCGACGACTCCCCGCAGAACTTCGCCGACGCCTGGCGCAACCTGTTCATGGCCGACTCGCCCTACACCCGCTCGATCCTGCTGGCGATCCGGGACCACGGTGTCCCGCGCGGCGCCGACCTCGCGCTCGTCGGGCACGGCGAGGGCGGGATCGCGCTGCTGAACCTCGCCCAGGACGAGGAGTTCTGCCGTGCCTACCGGGTCACCCACGTGGTCACCGTCGGCTCCCCGACCGGCGACAGGAGGCCCGCCGACCCGCGCACCTGGGTCGCCGGCATCACCAACCGGCACGACATCGTCCCGGCCCTCGACGACCGCGGCGCCGGCTCCGCCTTCGACCCGCACCCCAACGGGTACCGGGCCGACTACACCGGCCCCGACCACGAGTTCCCGCACTGCCACCTGCTCCGCGTCTACATCGACCACCTGGAGACGGTGATCCCGCAGGTCACCCGGGACGTCGACCAGGCCCTCACCCCCTACCGGGGCCCGGTGGAACGCACCCGCGTCTACCGGTTCGAGGACCCCGCCCGGCCGCCCGAGGGCTACCCCCTGCTGACCGTCCCCACCACCAGCGTCCCCACCTCGGCGGGCCCGGTCGACGTGCCGGTCCGCTACTACGACTCCTCCGCCGCCCACCTGTGCTACCCGGTCGACACCGACGTCGCCCGCAGTCTGCTGCCGGACGTCACCTGGATGGTCCCCGCCCGCTTCGGCCGCCGCGCCCTGGCCGTGCTCTCCCTCTACGAGCACCGCTGCACCACCATCGGCCCCTACACCGAACTCGGCCTGTCCGTCCTGGTCGACGACCTGTGGCGGCCGCACGCCTACGACCTCGCCAGGGACCTGCTGCGCCGCGTCGACCTGCGCCGCACCGGACGGTACGTCGTCTCGCTCGCCGTCGGCACCGAGGAGGCGCGGGCGGTGGCCGAGGAGCTCTGGGCCCAGCCGGCCGTGCACGGATCCGCCGAGGTCGCCCTGCAAGGACGTGCCCTGCGGGTCGAGGCACCGGAACTGGGCCTGAGCGTCGAGGGCGGTCCCGGCCCCGGTGTGCGCTGTCCGGAGGCGGACTGGGTGCTCTACGGCCGCCGGGGCGACAGCACCGTACGCACCTTGGTCCGCGCCGCCGGCCGACCGCGCCTCCACGCCCGCCCCCGGGTACGGCTGCGGCTCGACGGCGGGCACGGGCCGCTGGCCCGCCACCTCCAGATCCTCGAACTCGACACCGTCCGGCCCGGGTTCGTCCTGACCAGCCCGCGGTTCGTGGCCCACAGAAGCGCCGGCGCGCTGCTGCCGCGCTGAGCCCGAGAACAGGTGCGCCCCATGGTGACCGAACCCCGTCCCGCCACCGCCGCTCCCGAACTCCTCGCGTACGTCGACGACCTGAGAGTCGACGCCGACCGGATGGACGGGTACGCGCAACGGCTGCGCGGTGCCGCCGTCACCCTGGCCGGCTGCGCCGAGGCACCGGAGTGGAGCGGGACCACCCTGGAGCGGCAGGCGACGGCCTGCGCGGCCGCGGCAGCCCAACTGCGCTCCGCGGCCACGGCCTTGCTGGCCCACGCGGCGAACTGACCGGCGGCCGCCCGGACGCCGGGCGTACCGCGGGCCGCCGGTCGTCAGCCGCGCAGCGCCGCCTCAAGGACCAGCAGACATGTCTCGCCCGGCGCCGAGGAGTCGTCGGGCAGCGCGTACAGCCGGAGCCGGCCGGCGTCGGCGACCTCGAAGTCCACGGCCCGGACGGTGACCGCGCGTCCGGCGGGGGAGCGGGCGGTGACCGCCGCGCAGTCCTGGGCGTCGACATGGCGGCTCGGCACGGGGGCCCCGCCGACGGGTTCGCCGTCCGTGGACAGCACCACGACCCGCCGGCCGCCCCAGGTCGCCGCGTGCAGCAGACCGGTCTCGGGGTCACGGGCGATGCCGCGGAGGTGGTCCGGGTACCGGAACATCTCCTCCACCTCGCCGGTCGCCGGGTCCAGGCGGTACACGATGGACCGCGAGTCGGGCCGGTCCTCGGCCACCGTGACCCACACGAACTGCCCGTCGTGGGTGAGCCCGCCCGCGTGGTAGACCGTGTCCTCGCCGAGCTCCCAGTGCCGCAGCAGCCGCCCCCGCCGGCTCATCTCGAAGAGGTGCCCACGGCCCGTGCCCGGCGTGTACGACGTCCCGTGCGGGCCGGTGACGGCCTCGGCAGGCCGCAGGATCTCGGCGCTGCTCACGAAGAAGCTGCCGTCGGCCCGGTCCATGCCCTGCGGGTGGTGGCAGGCGAAGTCCAGCGGAACCGTGTCCACGAGGACCCACTCGGCGGCTCTGGCCACGCGGGCGATGGCCTCGTCGACAGTCCGTTTCATCGAGGTGCCGCCTTCCGCCGCGGGCCCCTTCCCCCGATCATGCGGCGCGACCCCGACGGCCGCATCCCGTGCCGGACACCCGCCATGGACACACGACGGCCCGGGCCTCGCAGGAGGCCCGGGCCGCGGGGCGGAACAGGGAGCGGGGTCAGCCGGCCGGGACGGTGCGGGGTTGTTCGGGGCCGGGCTTCGGACGGGAGCCGGTCCAGGAGGGGTCGGCGGCGAGGACGGGCGTGGGGGGATGGTTCATGAGAGGACGTGCTTCCTGAGATGTGGGGAGAGAAGGAGGGAAGGTCAGTCCGGTGCCGTCGACAGCTCGGCCCAGACGACGCGGGCGGAGGATCCCTCCGGCGCGACCGTGACGCCCCAGTCGAGGCTGAGCGCGTCGACCAGGAACAGCCCGCGCCCGTTCTGCTCGTCGGGTCTGGCCTGCCGGGGCGCCGGGAGCGTGAAGCTCCCGCTCTGGTCCTCGACCTCGATACGGATCCGGTCGGGGACGGCGTGCACCCGGCATATGATCCGCCGGCCGGCCGAGTGGACGATGGAGTTGGTGACCAGTTCGGAGGTCACCAGGACCGCGTTGTCGCAGGCCTCCTCGCACACGCCCCACGAGGCCAGCAGCTCGCCCACGCTGCGGCGGGCGTTGCCCACCGCCCGTGGCGTCGGCGCCAGGTCGAACGCCAGGCTGTGCGGGGTGGGCCGGTCCCCGGAGGCGAACCGGTCGAGGCCTTGCGGCCCAGGGAGTCGACCGAGGCGTTCGCCTCCGGGTGGTCGGGGGATGCCCGTCGCGTCGGACGGGCGGTGCGGGCCCTCGGCGCCGGCCGCGAGGGCCGGTCGGGGCAGGCCGGGTATCCGGTCGTCGGGCAGTCGGTCGAGCGGCTGGGGGAGAGAGGGCGGGGCCATCGCCGTGCGCCTTTCGTCCGGCTTCGCAGCGTGGGGGGCTGAGCGGTCGCATCCGCCCCGGGCCGCTCGGGGGCAGACGACGACCCGCGCCTGGACGGCACCGGATCGCAGCTCAGTTTCCCCCAACTGGACTGCTTCGCCTGCTCCTTGGTCGGCCGGAGCAGTAGGTCCACTCTGGCATCTGCCAACATCGCCTCGCAACCGGCAAGTTGAAAATTGCAAGAAGTGAAGTGCATGCTGCTCCCGACAGGAAGTGATCGAATGAGTCCGTGGGCCGATCACGAGCGCGTGAGACGGTGACCCTGAAACCTTGTGCGAGGGGGTAGGGCGTGACCTCGGAGACCGACTGGGGCGGTGCCCCTTCCGTCCTGCGCATGATCCTCGGCCGGCAGCTGGAGGAGATGCGGACCCGGGCGGGTCTGACCTACGAGCAGGCCGGCGCCGCGATCGGTGTCAGCCACTCCACGATCCGCCGGATGGAGGCCGCCAAGGTGGCACGGCTCCGGCTGGCGGACGCCGAGAAGCTGCTGCAGGTCTACGGCGTGACGGACCGCCAGGAGGTCGACACCTTCCTGCAGTCGGTGCGTGAGGCCAACAAGCGCGGCTGGTGGCACACCTACCGCGATGTGATGCCGGACTGGTTCGCCGCGTATCTGAGCCTGGAACAGGCGGCGTTGCAGATCCGTGCCTACGAGAACGAGTTCGTGCACGGCCTGTTGCAGACCCGGGAGTACGCCGCCGCCCTGCTGGGCGCCGGCAACCCGCACGCGCCGGCCGAGGCCACCGAGCGCCGGGTGGCGCTGCGTATGCGCCGCCAGGAACTGCTCACCCGCCAGGCGCCGCCCAGGCTCTGGGTCGTGATGGACGAGACGGTGCTGCGCTGGCCGGTCGGCGGCGCCGGGGTGATGCGCGCCCAGATCGACCATCTCATCGAGATCAACCGGCTGCCCAACGTCACCCTGCAGATCATGCCGTTCGCCAACGGCCCGCACCCGGCGATGCGCGCGGGTGCGTACCACCTCTTCCGGTTCCGGGCTCCCGAACTGCCCGACATCGTCTATCTCAACGGCCTGGTGGGCGCCGTCTACCTGGACAAGAACGAGGACGTCGTGGTCTATCGCGAGGCCCTGGACCGGTTGGGCGCCCAGGCGGCGCCCGCCAGAAAGACCGAGGTGTTCCTCGGTGCGATTCGCAAGGAGCTCTGACGTGCACCACCAGATACACAACGGCATCCCGTCCCGGCAACTCGGCGCGCGCGGCTGGTCCAAGCCGTGGAGCGACGACGCCGGCGGCGCCTGCGTGGAAGTGAAGAAGCTCGCCGACGGGCGGGTGGCGGTACGCCAGTCGACCGACCCGGACGGCCCGGCGCTGGTCTTCACGCCCCGCGAGATGACCAGTTTCCTGTCCGGTGTGAAGGCGGGTGACGCCGACTTCCTGATGTGAGCCGTCTTTCCGGAACTTCCTTGCTATAGCTGATCGTTCACCCAACCCCCCACTTGTATCCCCCTGAGCACAGACCCCCGCATCCCCCCTCACCCGAATGGGAGACACGGCGTTGCCCGACAACGGATGGCCGGCCGACCGCATCGACACCGAGAACGCGCACTCCGCGCGGATCTACGACTACATCCTGGGCGGCAAGGACTACTACCCCGCCGACCAGGAGGCGGGTGACGCCATGGCCCGGGAGTGGCCCGCGCTCCCGATCCACATGCGCGCCAACCGCGACTGGATGAACCGCGCTGTGCGCTGGCTCGCCGAGGAGGCGGGGATGCGCCAGTTCCTGGACGTGGGCACCGGCATACCCACCTCCCCGAACCTCCACGAGATAGCCCAGGCCGTCTCGCCCGACTCCCGGGTCGTCTACGTGGACAACGACCCGATCGTCCTCACCCTGTCCCAGGGCCTGCTCTCCAGCACGCCCGAGGGCAGGACCGCCTACATCGAGGCGGACTTCCGCGATCTGACGGACATCTTCGACGCCCCCGAGCTGCGCGAGACCCTCGACCTCGACCAGCCGGTGGCGCTCACGGTGATCGCCATCGTGCACTTCATGCTGGACGCGGACGACGCGGTCGGCGTCGTACGGCGGCTGCTGGAACCGCTGCCCTCCGGCAGCTACCTGGCGATGTCCATCGGCACCGCCGAGTTCGCGCCCGAGGAGGTGGGCCGGGTCGCCCGCGAGTACGCGGCCCGCAACATGCCGATGCGGCTGCGCACCATCGACGAGGCCGACAAGTTCTTCGAGGGCCTGGAGCTGGTCGAGCCGGGCATCGTCCAGGTGCACAAGTGGCACCCGGACGGCAACGGCGAGGAAGGCATCCGCGACGAGGACATCGCGATGTACGGAGCGGTCGCCCGCAAGCCGTGACCCAGGGCTCCGTGCCGGGGCCCGGCTCACCTTCCCGGCCCCGGCACGGTCGTCTCACGGGTACCGTGAGGTCATGACCAGCACGCGCGTCACCCGGCGGGTGCAGGCGCCCCCGGCCGCCGTCTACCGGGCGCTGCTCGACCCGGCGGCGGTCGCCGCCTGGCGGGCACCGGACGGCATGACCGCCCGGGTCCACGCCTTCGACGCCCGGGAGGGCGGCGAGTTCCGGGTCTCCCTCGACTACGCCGACCCCGGCCGTGCCGGGAAGTCCGGCGGGCACACCGACACCTACCGGGGGCACTTCGCCCGGCTGGTCCCGGACCGCCTCGTCGTCGAGGTCATCGACTTCGAGACCGCCGACGACACCGTGCGCGGCACCATGACGATGACGACGGCCCTCACCGCGGCCGGCGGTGGCACGGACGTCGAGGTCCTGCACGAGGGCATCCCCGAAGGCGTCCGCCCCGAGGACAACGAACTGGGCACCCGGATGGCCCTCGACAACCTGGCCCGGCTCGTCGAGGGCCCCGCCTGACTCAGGCGTTCGGGTCGAACGAGATCCCGGACGGCATGGAGTACGACAGGTTGGCGTTGAACGAGCCGTCCTTGATCTTGATGGTGGCGTCGCCGAAGTCCGCGTTCATCAGCTTGTCGCGGTAGCCCGCCGGGTAGCCGTCCCAGCCCACCAGGCGCGGGTAGAACCAGCCGCCGGTCACGTTCTCCGGCGGGTCGTCGTTGGAGTTGGCGAACCGGAAGTCGTGGGTGGACACGCCGTCCTTGTGGTAGACGATCTTCGGGTGGGTGCCGTCGAACCGGATCGCCGACGCGGCCGCCACCTGGTAGCTGCTGTGCTGCGACACCGAGACGTACTGCACCTGGTTGTTCTGGATCCACACGATGACGTGTTCCCAGTCGTGCCGGTGCCCGATGGCCAGCGGCCCGAGCGTCGCCTGGTCCTTCTCGAAGTAGCTGGCGTACATCACCGCGCACCAGCCGTTGTTGCACTTCTCGCGGGAGTAGGTGTTGGCGTTGGCCAGCTGCGCGTAGTCGTGGCAGTGGCCGTTGACGTCACCCCCCAGTGCCAGACCGGGGTTGATGGTGCCGTCGGCGCCGATCGCGGCGGTGGTGTAGCAGCCGTCGCCGTCGTAGTCGTAGGCCGGGGAGAAGGTCTGTTCCAGTCCGTCGGCGTTCTGCGGGAGCAGCGTCAGGACGTCGGCGTGCGCGGTGGCGGGCACGGCGATGACCAGCGCAAGGGCACCGACGGCGGCGGCGAGGGCCCTGCGGAGCGGCCGTCTGTGGATGGGGGATTGCAGGTCGGGCATGTCGACTCCCTGTCTCTGAAAGGCGAAGCGGAGTCTGACAGTCAGCCAATGGTCGAGACCACCCTTACGACTTAATTTTGACCCAAAGACAATTGAACAGCTCGGTCAACTCCATTGCTGTCAGAGCCTGTTGACCTGCTGTGAGTAGCCCGGTTGCGCTTGCCGCGCCGCCCGGCCCGACGCCAGGCTTCTCGTCGGCTCCCCCCCACGACCCGAAAGAGAGCCCGTGAACGACAGAGACATGCCTTCGGCCGCGCTGAACCGGCGCGGCTTCCTCGGCGCCGCGGCCGCGGCCGGGCTGCTCGGCACGCTGGCCACGCCGGCCGAGGCGGCCCGGAACGCGGCCGACGCCGACCCGGTCACCACCGAGTCCGGCCGGGTCACCGGAGTCCAGGGCGGCCTGCGCGGCGTCACCGTCTACAAGGGCGTCCCGTACGCCGCCTCCACCGCCGGAGCCAACCGCTGGCGCCCGCCGCAGCCGGCCCCCTCCTGGGACGGGGTGCGCGCCGCCGACTCCTGGGGCCCGGCCTGCCCGCAGCCGGTCACGGGGATCCCCGACAGCCAGGTGCCCGAACTGGACGAGGACTGCCTGAACCTCAACATCTGGACCACGGCGACCGGTTCGGGCACCAGCCGCCCCGTCCTCGTCTGGCTCTACGGCGGCGACCGGGCCCTGTGGTCGGGCCAGGAGATGTACGACGGTTCCCTGCTCGCGTCCAAGGGCGTGGTCGTCGTGAACCCCAACTACCGTGTGGGCCCGCTCGGCGGCCTCGCCCACCCCGGACTGACCGCCGAGTCCGCGTACGGCGGCTCGGGCAACTGGGGGATCCTGGACGCCGTCGCCGCGCTGGAGTGGGTCCAGCGGAACATCGCCGCGTTCGGCGGCGACCCGGACCGGGTGACCCTGGCCGGCTGGGCGCAGGGCGCGTCCATCGTCAACATCCTGCTAGCCTCCCGGCGCGCCAAGGGCCTCTACCACCGGGCCCTGCTCTCCTCCGGCGTCCGGTACACCAAGGACCCGGCGCTGGCCCGCGGGACCGGCCGCTACCGCACGCTCGCCGACGCCGAGGCCAACGGCACCGACTTCGCCGCCCACCTGGGCGCCCAGAGCCTCGCCGAGCTGCGCGCGCTGGACGTCGGCGACCTCGTCGCCGGGGCCGCCGCCGACGCCTTTGCCGACTTCGGCCACGTCCTCGACGGACATGTCCTGCCGGACACCTACACGGCCGTGCTGGCGGCCCGCGCCGAGACCGACGTGCCCGTCCTCACCGGCGTCTGCAAGGACGCGAACGGCGCCTCGCCCGGTCTGAGGACGACCCTGGACGCGTTCCAGGCGTACGCCCGGTCCGAGTTCGGCCCGCTGGGGCTGGCCGACACCTTCCTGGAGCTGTACCCGGCGGACAGCGACACGACGGCGGCCCAGCAGTACAACGCCTACGCCCGCGACGAGGAGCGCGTCTCCGCCTTCCTGTGGGCGACCCAGTTCAAGGACACCGCCGGCAATTCCAGCGCCGTCCGCACCTACTTCTGGACCCGCGTCCCGCCCGGGTACGACGACACCAACCCGGTCATCGGCACCGCCGCGACCGGCGCCTTCCAGGGCTCCGACGTCTACTACCTGCTCGGTTACCTCTACAACACCGACCGCCCCTGGACCTCCAAGGACTACGACATCGCCGACACCACCGCCTCCTACGTCGCCCGCTTCGCCGCCACCGGCGACCCGAACGGCAGCTCCCTGACCGACTGGCCCGCCCTCTCCACGGACACCCCGCGGACCATGGAACTCGGCGCGGACTTCGGCACGGTCACGGTGGCGGACAGCGACGCGAAGCTCGCCTTCCTGACGGCCTACCTGGAGTCACAGACCAGGGAGTTCTGAAACGTCCCCGGTCCGGGCGCCGCCGTGGCCGAGTATCCCGTGGTGATGCCGGTGCACGCTCGGGGTGCGGTGCAGGGCGATCAGGGCCGCGTCGTCGTCGAGGTGGCCGCCGGCGTGGGTCAGCAGATCGCGCCGGACGTGGTGGATCAGCGCCTCGGGAGAGGCGTCGGTCCACCGCGTCACCCGGTCCTCGAGCGAATAGAAGCGGCGCCGGACGTCCCGCGCCTCGATGACCCCGTCGGTGTACAGCAGCAGGGTGTCGCCCGGCTCGAAGGAGAACACGTCCAGCGTGTGTTCCGTGTCCCGTTTCCCCTGCACGCCCAGCGGCGGCGACGGATGCAGGCTCGGGACGGTGACCGTGTGCCCGGGGCTCAGCAGCAGGGGTGGCGGATGGCCGCAGCTGGTCATCCGGGTGACCGGGTCCAGGTCCGGGATCTCGATCAGCAGGGCGGTCGCGAACCGCTCGCCCGCCTCCTCCGGCGACTCCAGGTCCGCCGCGTACCGGGTCACGCTCTGCTCCAGGACGGCGGCCAGCTCCGGCAGGGTGATGTCCCGGTGGGCGGACTCCCGGAAGGCGCTGAGCAGCAGCGCCGCCTCGCCGATCGCGGCCAGCCCCTTGCCCCGGACATCGCCGATCAGCACCCGGACCTGGCCCTCGGAACGGGTGACCGCGTACAGATCGCCGCCGATCTGGGCCTCGTCCTCCGCGGCCAGGTACAGCGAGGCGATCCGCAGCGGGCCGATCTGCTCGGGCAGCGGCCACATCAGCACGTGCTGCGCGGCCTCGGCGACCGTGCGCACCTGGGCCAGCTGGGCGCGGCGCCGCTCGCGGACCGCGCTGTACACCACCACGATCACCGAGAGCAGCGCCAGGGTGACGACCTGCACCATGTGGTTCGCGGTGGACAGCCCGCCGTGGAACACGGCGATCACCAACTGGGCGGCCACCGCGAGCGCCCCGACCAGCGCGGTGGACCGGGGGCCGGCGAACGACGGGGTGAGCGCGGGGGCGATGACCAAGGCGGGGCCCAGATGGATGTCCTCCGGCGCGCGCAGGTCCGCCACCGCGATCACCACGATGAGTGCGATCGGGAGCAGCAGCAGCGCGTGGGACGACTGCCACGACCGCCGCAGGCCCGCCGCACCGCTCCGCAGGTTCCCCATGCCACCAGCGTGCGCCACCCCCCACCGAGCGGCCACCGAGAGCGGAAACCTAGAGGTTCACGCTGTTCATCCCGGCCTCGTCGTAGCGCTCGCCCGCGGCCTTGGGCACCTCGGCGTCGATGCGGGCCAGGTCCTCCTTGGTCAGTTCGACGTCGACGGCGCCGGCGTTCTGCTCCAGGTAGGTACGCCGCTTGGTGCCCGGGATCGGGACGATGTCGTCGCCCTGGGCCAGTACCCAGGCGAGGGCCAGCTGGGCCGGGGTCACGTCCTTCTCCGCGGCGATCTCCTTCACCTTGTCGGCGAGGCGCAGGTTGGCCTCCAGGTTGTCGCCGGTGAACCGGGGGCCGGTACGGCGCCAGTCGTTCGCGTCGAGGTCGTCGGGGGAGGAGAACCGGCCGGCCAGGAAGCCACGGCCCAGCGGCGAGTACGGCACGAACCCGATGCCCAGCTCACGGCAGGTCGGGATCACCTCGTCCTCCGGGTCGCGGGTCCACAGCGAGTACTCGGTCTGCACGGCCGCGATCGGGTGCACCGCGTGGGCCCGCCGGATCGTCTCCGGGCTCGCCTCGCTCAGCCCGATGTGCCGCACCTTGCCCTCGGCGACCAGCTCGGCCATGGCGCCGACGGTCTCCTCGATCGGCACGTTCGGGTCGACGCGGTGCTGGTAATAGAGGTCGATGTAGTCGGTGCCGAGACGCCTGAGCGAGCCGTGCACCGAGCTGCGCACGTGCTCGGCCGAGCCGTCCTGGCGGCCGATGCTGCTCATGTCGCCGGGGACGGCGTCGTCCATCCGGAAGTTGAACTTCGTGGCGATCACGTACTCGTCCCGGTGCCCCCGGACCGCCCCGCCCACCAGCGTCTCGTTGGTGAGCGGCCCGTAGAGCTGTGCGGTGTCGAGGAAGGTGATGCCGAGTTCCAGCGCACGGTGGATGGTCCCCACGCCCTCGTCCTGGTCGGCGGTGCCGTAGAAGGCGGACATTCCCATGCAGCCAAGGCCGATGCTGCTCACCTGAAGGTCTCGCAGACTGCGCTGTCGCATGTCACTCCCAGCCTTTCGTTCCTGCTCGGGTTCGGCTCCGGTTCCGGGGGGCCCACGGGCCTTGTTTCCATTCAGCTGCGGAATCCGCGCGTCGGCATCCCGGCGCCGGGGCCTCGTCCGGAGGAGCGCTCTGGACGCTACGGCTTCGAGCGCACTCGATGTCAAACGGCCGCCGCGGCCGTACGCTCCCGGTCCGTGCTCCCGTCGCTGGACGTGGACCCGGATACGGTGGCCGCCGTCGATCCGTCGCCGAGCCCCCCGGGGGAGCCCGCATGCTGCTGCGCCAGCTCGAATACCTCGTCGCGCTCGCCCGAGAGCGGCACTTCGCCCGCGCGGCCGCCGCCTGTCATGTCTCGCAGCCCTCGCTGTCCGCCGCGATCCAGCGGCTCGAACACGAACTCGGCGTCCCGATCGTGCGCCGGGGCCGCCGCTACGAGGGTCTGACCCCCGAGGGCGAGGTGGTGCTGGCATGGGCGCACCGCATCCTCGCCGAGCGGGACGCGCTGCGCCAGGAGCTGTCGGCGCTGCGGGACGGCCTCACCGGCACCCTGCGCCTCGGCATCGTCCCCACCGCCGTCCCCGTCACCTCACTCCTCACCGGCCCCTTCTGTGACCGGCATCCGCACGCCCGGGTGGCCATGGAGTCCCTGTCGTCCGCCGACATACGGCGCGGCCTCGCCGAGTTCGAGCTGGACGCGGCCATGACCTACCTGGACGACGAGGAGCTGCGGCAGGTCCGCCGCTTCCCGCTCTACGAGGAGCGGTACGTCCTGCTCACCCCGGTCGGCGGCCCTCTGGGCGACGCGGTCACCGCCAGCTGGTCCCAGGCCGCCGCCCTCCCGCTGTGCCTGCTCGGGCCCCGGATGCGCAACCGGCGGATCATCGACGACTGCTTCGCCGCCGACGGCGCCGCACCCGTCCCGGCGATCGAGTCCGACAGCGTCGCCGGCCTCTACACCCACCTACCCGGCGGCCGCTGGTCCAGCGTGATCTCGCACGCCTGGCTGCACATGTTCGGCGTACCGGAGGGCCTGCGCGTGGTGCCGCTGGAGGGCCCGGCGCACGGCCCCCGGGTGGGCCTGGTCGTCGCCCGCAGCGAGCCGCAGTCCGTGCTCGCCCAGGCCCTGGTGAAGGTCGCCCGCCAGGCACGGCTGCGGGACGCGCTCGACAGCCTGCTGACCGCCCACCTGGACGGCCGCGACTGATAGCCGCGGGCTATGAGTACATAACAAAGTTCGCTTTGACCAGCGCAGTTGCCCCCGAGGATCGTGAAGGCAAGCCATCCGCAACGGAGTTGAGGAGCCGCCACCATGGCCAAGGTGCTCTGCGTCCTGTACGACGACCCGACCGACGGATACCCGAAGACCTACGCCCGCGACGACATCCCCGTCATCGACCACTACCCGGGCGGTCAGACCACCCCCACCCCCGAGGCGATCGACTTCACCCCCGGCCGTCTCCTCGGCAGCGTCTCCGGCGAACTCGGCCTGCGCTCCTTCCTGGAGAAGGCCGGCCACACCCTCGTCGTCACCTCCGACAAGGACGGCGCGGGCTCCGTCTTCGACCGTGAGCTGGCCGACGCGGACGTCGTCATCTCGCAGCCGTTCTGGCCGGCGTACCTGACCCCCGAACGCATCGCCGCCGCGCCGAACCTCAAGCTGGCGGTCACCGCCGGCATCGGCTCCGACCACGTCGACCTGGACGCCGCGATCGCGCACGGCGTGACGGTCGCCGAGGTGACGTACTGCAACAGCATCAGCGTCGCCGAGCACGTGGTGATGATGATCCTGGGGCTGGTCCGCAACTACCTGCCCTCGCACCAGGTGGTGCTCGACGGCGGCTGGAACATCGCCGACTGCGTGAGCCGGTCGTACGACCTGGAGGGCATGCACGTCGGAACCGTCGCCGCCGGCCGGATCGGGCTCGCCGTGCTGCGCCGCCTCGCCCCCTTCGACGTCAAGCTGCACTACACCGACCGGACCCGGCTGCCCGAGTCCGTCGAGCGCGAGCTGAACCTGACCTTCCACGAGAGTGCGGCCGCCATGGCCCCGCACTGCGACGTCGTCACCGTCAACGCGCCTCTGCACCCGGAGACCGAGGGCCTGTTCGGCGACGAGCTGCTGGGCACGATGAAGCGCGGCGCCTATCTCATCAACACCGCCCGGGCCCTGATCGTCGACCGGGACGCCGTCGACCGGGCGCTGCGCAGCGGGCGGCTGGCCGGCTACGCGGGCGACGTCTGGTACCCGCAGCCCGCGCCCGCCGACCACCCCTGGCGCACCATGCCGCACCAGGGGATGACCCCGCACATCTCCGGTTCCAGCCTCTCCGCGCAGGCCCGCTACGCGGCCGGCACCCGGGAGATCCTGGAGTCCTGGTTCGCCGGCCGGCCGATCCGCGACGAGTACCTGATCGTCGACGGCGGCAGGCTGGCCGGCACGGGAGCCAGGTCGTACTCCGTCAGGACCGCCTAGGAGTCGAGCCGGACCGGCAGCTCGAAGAGGTCGTTCTGGGTGACCACCGGCTTGTTGCGCAGCTCGGACGCCGGTACCGCGAGGTCCAGGCCGGGGAAGCGGTCGTACAGGGCGGGCAGCGCGACACCCGCCTCCAGCCGGGACAGCGCGGCGCCGGGGCAGACGTGCGGGCCGTGACCGAAGGAGATGTGCCGGTTCTTCGATTCCCGGGTGACGTCGAACTCCCCGGCACTCGGCCCGTGCGCCTGCTCGTCCCGGCCGATCGCGGCGTACGACACGATCAGGGCGTCGCCCGCCGGGAGCACCTTGTCGCCGACCGGCACGTCCTCGGTGGCGAAGCGGATCAGCACGTGCGAGGTCGGGGTGGACCAGCGCAGGGTCTCCTCGACCACCGCCGACCAGTCCACCTCACCGGAGAGCACCCTGGCCCGCTGGCCGGGGTGGGTGGAGAGGTTGACCACGGCGTTGACGATCAGGGAGATCGTCGTCTCGTGGCCGGCCGCCACCATCAGCTGGAGGGTGGAGACGATCTCCTCGTCCGTGAGGTGGTCGCCGTCCTCGGAGGCCAGGATCAGCGCGCTGGTCAGGTCGTCGCCGGGCTCGGCCCGCTTGGCGGCGACCGTCGCCGCCATGATCCCCGCCAGCTCGGTGAGGGTCGCGATGACCTCCGCGGGCGGGGTCTGGGTCGAGAAGAACTTCTCGAACAGCACCTTCAGGCGCGGCAGTTCGGCCTCGTCGATGCCCATCAGGTCGGCGACCACGAACATCGGCAGCGGATAGGCGAACGCCGCCTTGAGGTCCAGGGTCTCCTGGTCCGCCGGCAGGGCGTCCAGCAGGTCCTGGGTGAGCTTCTCGATCCGCTCCCGCATCTGCTCCACCCGGCGCGGGGTGAGCGCCTGCGCGACCAGCGTGCGCATCCTGCGGTGGTCGGCGCCGTCCACGGTCAGCATGGAACGGCCGGGGTTGGCCAGGCCGATCAGCGGCCAGTCCGGCGGTATCTCCCCCCGCTGCCAGGCCCCCCACACGTTGATGTCCTTGACCAGACGCGGGTCGGTGAGCAGCGCCTTGGCCTCGGCATGCCGGGTGACCGCCCAGACGGGCACCCCGCCGGGCAGCTCCACGGCGGCGAGCGGACCGGCGGCGCGCAGCCGCGCGCTCTCGCCGTCCAGGTCGGTGACGAAGGGGTCGAGGGCGATCCGGGCTTGTTCGGTACCGGTCGTCATCGTGACGTGCCTCCCAGGGCAGGGTCGGAGTACTGCGCCAATCGGTGCTGCGCCTGACCGTCGGTGTCGGATTACAGGGTGGGTACGGGCGTGAACCGGACGGGAAGCTCGGTCAGCCCCCGCAGCCAGGGCGAGGGCCGGCGGGTGAGGGAGTCGGCGGGCACCGCCAGGTCGATGTCCGGCAGCCGGTCGAGGACGACCTCGATGCCGGTCCGGGCGACCACCTCGGCGACCTCCTGGGCGGGGAACGGGCAGCGGTGCTCGCCGTGCCCGAAGGAGAAGTGCGCGCTGTTGCCACCGGTCAGCGCGGAGGCGTCGGTGCGCACCTGCGGATCGGAGTTGGCGCCCTGCAGGCCGAGGATCAGCAGGTCACCGGCGCGGATCCGGCGGCCGCCCAGCTGGGTGTCACGGGAGGCCCAGCGGCCCGCTATGTTCTGGCTGGGGGTGTCCTCCCACAGCACCTCGTTCATCGCCTCGGCGACACTGTTGCGGCCGCCGAACAGGGAGGCCGCGAACCGGTCGTCGGTGAGCATCAGGCGCAGCGAGTTGCCGATCCAGTCGGCGGTCGGCTGGTGCCCGGCCGCCATCATGACCATCAGGTCCTGGGAGATCTCCTCGTCGGTGAACCCGCTCTTGTCCTGGAGCATCCGCGACACCACGTCGTCGGCCGGGTCCGCCTTCCGGTCGGCCAGCAACTGCGCCATGGACGAGCCCAGATGCTGCTGTCCGGCGATCGCCCGCTCGCGCCCGTCGATCATGTCGTTGAGCGCGGTGACCAGGCCGGGGCCCTCCTCGTCGGGGAAGCCGTACAGCCGCGCCAGCACCCGCACCGGCAGCAGCATCGCGTACTGGCCGACCAGGTCCGCCTCGCCGCTGGTGCACAGCCCGTCGATCAGCTCGTCCGCGAACCGCTCGGCGTGGCCCCGCAGTTCGAAGGGGTCGACGGCCTCCAGCGCGTCGCTGATCATCCCGGCGCGCTCGCGGTGCCGCTCGCCGACGGTGTACAGGATCGACGGCTGCTTGCGGCCGATCATCGGCAGCAGCGGCCAGTCGTCGGGGATCGTGTCCCACTGGTTCCACAGGTCGGAGTCCCGGCTGAACAGCACCGGATCCCCGGTCACCTGGTGCAGCTCGCGGTAGCCGACGACCAGCCAGGCGGGCACGTCCCCGTCGAGCACGACGGGGGTGACGGCGCCGTGGTCGCGCCGCATCTCGCGGTACAGACGCGCCGGTTCGGTCTGGAACCGGGGGCCGCCGAGCGGCACGGCTTCGGGGATCACACGAACTCCTGTCGGGGCAGGTCCGCCGGTGCCGAGGGGTCGGCGTACCGGTTCTTGACGTGCTGGACCAGCTGGATGAGCACCTGCTTGCCGGACTCCCGGGACCGGGCGTCACAGGTGACCAGCGGGATGTGCGGGTCCAGGTCGAGCGCGTGCCGGACGTCCTCGGGCGTGTGCACGGGACCGCCGAAGTCGTTGCAGGCCACGATGAACGGGGTGCCGTGCTTCTCCAGCCGGTCGATGGCGTACCAGGAGTCGTCGATCCGCCGGGTGTCCACGAGCACGACCGCGCCGAGGGTGCCGGAGAACAGCCGGTCCCACAGGAACCAGAACCGCTCCTGGCCCGGCGCCCCGAACAGGTACAGCACGTTGCGGGCGTCCAGCGTGATCCGGCCGAAGTCGAAGGCGACGGTGGTGGCCGACTTGCCGCGCACCTCGCGGATGTCGTCGACCTCCTCGCCGGCCTGGGTCATCGTCTCCTCGGTGTTGAGGGGACGTATCTCGCTGACGGAACGGACCAGGGTGGTCTTGCCGACGCCGAAACCGCCCACGACCACGATCTTGAAACCGTGGTCGGCGGAGGCACCCAACGGGGTGCGCGTGTCAGAGGTTGCGGAGTCCAACGAGCACCTGCTCCAGGATGTCGGGGTCGGTGATGGCAGGCCGGTACGGATGGCGGGCGCTGACCCGGCCGGCCGCCTGCAGGTCGCACAGCAGGACCTTGGTGATACTCACCGGCAGCTTCAGCTCCGCGGCGATCTCCACCACGGAGGTCGGGAACTCGGCCAGCCGCAGGATCGCCGCGTGTTCCGACTGCATCCCGGGGGTCGGCTCCGACTCGGCGACGACCAGCGTGACCAGGTCGAAGGGACTGTCCGGCCCGGTGCTGCTGCGGCCGCCGGTGATGGTGTACAGGCGGTCGGGCGCGTCGTCCCTGCCGGGCCGGCTCATGACGTACGGGGCTGCGCGGTCAGGTGTTCGCCGAGCTGCTCGACCAGTTCGCTCATGTTGTGCCCGACCAGCCCCGGGTCCGCGTCCTCGCTGGTCACCACGGCCAGATGGGCGCCGTCGCCGGCCTCCACGATGAACAGCACGCCCCCGTAGAACTCGGTCATCGCCGACCGCACGCCACCGCTGCCGTCGCCGAACTCGACGGACGCCCCGTGCGACAGCGACTGGATGCCGGCGGCGATCGCCGCGAGCTGGTCGGCCTGGTCGACGGAGAGCTCCGGGGTACGGCAGAGCTTCAGGCCGTCGCGGGAGAGCACCAGGGCGTGCCGCGCGCCGGGGGTGCGCTCCAGAAGGCCCTCGATGAGCCAGGTGAGCTTGTCGTCGGCGGTGGTCCTGCCGGTCATGGAGTGGTGTCGCCTTCCGGGTGCGCGTGCGGGTGGGACGTGGGCTCGGGACCGGACTCCGCGTGGGGTGCGGAGACCGGATCGTGCGCCGGGGCGGGGGTGTAGGGGGCGGCGTCGGCCTCGGCGGCGCCGGGCGCGTCGGAGGGCTCCGCGGCGTCGGACGCGTCGGAGGGCTCCGCGGCGTCGGACGCGGCCGGGCGGACGGCCTGCCGGAAGCTGTTGAAGCGGGTGGCGCGGACCCGGGCGTCCTCGGCCGCGGGCACCGGGCGCGGCTCCGCCGGCTGGGGCGCCGACCGGCGCTCGGCCTCGGCGAGGGTCCGGCCGCGGCGCCGCCTGGGCAGCCCGGTGGGCCCTTCCTCGTCCTCGTCGGGCTCCGCGGACTCGTGCACGGGTACCGGGTCCGGCGGGGCCGGCACCGGTTCGACCGGCTCCGGCTGCTTGGGCAGCGCGGGTTCGTCGGCGACCGGGCGGGTCAGCAGGTCCTGCGGGACCAGCATCAGCACCCCGGTGCCGCCGCGCGCCGACGGCCGGAACGACACCTTCAGACCGTGCTTGCCGGCGAGCCGGCCGACCACCGCCAGCCCGAGCCGGGTACCGGTGAGGCCGCCGAGCTCGGTGGTGTCACCGGCGACCGCCCGCTCGGCGCGGCGCAGCTGCACATCGCCCATCACCAGCCCGCTGTCCTCCACGGACACGATGACCCCGGCCGGCACCTCCTCCACGTAGACGTGGACCTCGGCCGTCGGGGGCGAGAAGGTGGCCGCGTTGTCGAGCAGTTCGGCGAGCGCGTGCATGACACCCTCGGCCGCGTGGCCGGTGACGGCCGTCTCGCTCACCGAGTGCACCCGCACCCGGCGGTAGCCGCTGATGCGTCCCATCGCACCGCGCAGGATGGACTCCATGCTGATCGGACGCGCCCAGCGGCGACCGGAGCGCGCCCCGGTCAGGACGGCGATGGAGTCGGCGATCCGGCCCGCCTGGGCGGTGCGGTGGTCGAGGTGCAGCAGGTCGGCGAGCACCTCCTCGTCGGTGTGCCGCTCCTCCATGGCCCGCAGGTCGGCGAGGGTGGCGGTGGCCAGGGCCTGCATCCGGCCGGCCGCGTTGCCCGCCGCGGCGATCGCGGCGGCCCGCTCCCGGGAGGCCTGCTCCAGGTCGGCGGCGAGCCGGCCGTTCTCCTGCCGGTACCAGTCCAGCTCCTGGTTGCTGCCCTCGTGGATCCGCACCCGCTCCTGTTCGAAGGAGTCGGCGAACTCACTGCGCTGCTGGGCCAGTTCGTCGATCAGCCGCTGCTGCTCCTGGCGTGCCTCCTCGGTCGTGCGGGCCTGTTGCTGGAGAAGCCGTCCGATGTCCTGGCTCACCGTCTCCAGCCGACGCCGGGCCCGCCGGGCGGCCCGTGCCGCGTGGACGGCCCAGGTCAAGGCGGCGCACAGCACCAGCGCGGCCGCACTGGCCCCCAGGGCGAGGGGGGTGCGGACCGAGGCCGGCGCGGCGGTCACCGCGGCGACGACCACGAGGGCCGACACCACCGCGGTCAGCGCGAGGGTCGGGACAAGCGTACGGAAGGCAGGTCGATCGCCGGGATGCGTGGGCGCGGTCATCGGTCCGGTCTGGTCCTCGGAGCGGGTAGGGATGTGATTCCGGTGAGGGAGATGTGACGCTTGGTGCTGAACTGGCCGTCACTATACGAGAGTTCGTGATCGAAACAGAACAGTTCCGGTCTGCTTGCAGGAAACCGCTGTCAGCGACGGCGACTTGCTGTGTCCGGACTGTGAACGATCTTACGAGGCGCTTCGCGTGAGCGTGTCCGCGACCACGGCGGCCGCCTCCTTCACCAGTGCCGAGTCGGCCTGGGCGGCGGGGTCGGTGTGCGTGGACAGGACGGCGACGACGACCGGCGCGCGGCCCGGGGGCCAGGCGATCGCGACGTCGTTGGCGGTGCCGTAAGCGCCCGTGCCGGTTTTGTCGCCGACGGTCCAGTCCTTGGGGAGCCCCGCGCGGATCCGCTCCCCTCCGGTGGTGTTGGCGAGCAGCCAGCCGGTGAGCCGCCGCCGGTCCGCGCCGTCCAGGGCGCTCCCGACAACCAGCCGCGCATAGCTGGTGCCGATGGCCAGGGGCGTGGTGGTGTCCGTGACCCGGCCGGGCTCCGCCGAGTTCAGCTCCGGCTCCCACCGGTCGAGCCGGGTCACCCGGTCCCCGATCGAACGGCACAGCCGCGTCACCGCCACCGGCCCGCCCAGTTGCTCCAGCAACAGGTTCGCCGCGGTGTTGTCGCTGTACGAGATCGCCGCTCCGCACAACTCCGCGATCGTCATTCCCGCCGCGAGATTCTCGGGCCTGCCCGTGACGGGCGCACCGCCCGACTTCTCGACATCGCCCGCGTCGTAGTGGATGACCTCGCCGAGCACGTCCTCGTCCAGGTCCCGCAGCACCGCGGAGACCGCGAGCGTCTTGAACACCGAGCACATCGGGAAGAGTTCGCCGCAACGGTGCCTGACCCGGGCGCCCGAGCCGGTGTCCCAGGCGAACACCCCCAGCCGGGCCCCGTGTGCGCGCTCCAGCGCCCGGAATCTGCTCGTGGCGTCCGGCGCCGTGCGGGCGGGCAGTGCGGTCCCCAGGGCCGCGGTCAGCACAACACGGCGCGACGGCTGCTGCATTACCACTCCTTTGCCGAGGTTTCGCTGAGGGGGACGTGGTCACGCTCCTGGGGGTTGCGTCGTGGACGGGTGATAAACCCGACGCCGATATGCGACCAGTGGTAGCTCCCGCATCGTCGCAAATGATCCAAACGTCTATACGGTGACGCGTGGAACGGCCGGGGAACGGAGAGCCTCTTCAGGGGCGCAGGGCCGAGGGCCGGGAGCCGGTGTCGAGGGGACGATGCCTTCATGAGGGGGAACGGAAGCCGGGGGGCGGCGGCCGCCCGCGCCGTCCGGTTCGTGGGACGCACGCTGCGCGCCGAATGGCGCAGCATCGTGGTGGAGCCGGTACGACAGCTCGTACGGTGTGGTCTCTCCGGGATCGTGCTCGCGTTCGTGGCCGCGTTCGGCGTCATCTTCTTCCACGACATCGCCCAGCACCCCGCCGGCAGAAGGCTGGTGTGGCACCTCGGCGGTGTCACCGCCGACCTCCCCCTGTGGCTGTCCCTGCTGCGCACCCCGGTCTCGCTCTACGTCCCCGCGCTCGACCTCCCGGTGTGGGCCGGCATCACCCAGCTCTTCCTCGCCTTCGCCCTCGCCGAACTCGCCCTCGGCCGCGCCCGGACCCTCGCCGTCGCGTACCTCACCACCCTGGCCGGCACCATGACGGCCCGTGTGATGGTCGCGCTGGGCCCCGGCTGGTGGGGCTTCGGCCTGCCCCCGTCAGCCGGCCGGATCCTCGACACGGGGCCGTCCGCCGCGGTGGTGGGCCTGTTCACCTATCTGGCCGTGGTCCGCCGGGCGCCCGTCGTCTTCGCGCTGACCGGCGGTTCGATGGTGTGGGAGTCCGTCGCCGTACCGAACCTCGCCGGCCGCGAGCACCTGATCGCGGTGACCGCGGCGATCGTCCTCGGCCTGCTGCACGGCCGTCGGCTGCCGATCCCCGCCCTTCTGGCCGAACGCCCCGCCGCACGCCTCGGCACCCCGCCGCCCCCGCCCCGGCCCGACCCGCCCGTGCCCCGGCCCGACCCGCCGCAGTACCACCCCGTACCGTCGCTCCGGGCCCGCCGGAACTCTCCAACCCCTCCTGGTTCCCCGGAACACATAAGTCACGCGGTCGACCCGCCGAAGTGCTCAACAACGTCAATGTGATGGTTTTCGCACTTCAGCCGGTCCGGGCAACCCCTAATGTTGCGCGGGCTACGGCAGGGCGCGGCTGACACCATGGTGTTCGTCGCCGGCAGGCTGAAGGGATCCAGGGATGTTCCGCAAGGTGCTGGTCGCCAACCGTGGAGAGATCGCCATCCGCGCTTTCCGCGCGGGCTACGAACTGGGCGCGCGCACGGTCGCCGTGTTCCCCCACGAGGACCGTAACTCGCTGCACAGGCTGAAGGCCGACGAGGCCTACGAGATCGGGGAACCCGGCCATCCGGTACGGGCCTACCTCTCCGTCGAGGAGATCGTGGGCGCCGCCCGCCGGGCCGGGGCCGACGCCGTCTACCCGGGCTACGGCTTCCTCTCCGAGAACCCGGAACTCGCCCGCGCCTGCGAGGAGGCGGGCATCACGTTCGTCGGGCCGAGCGCCCAGACGCTGGAGCTGACCGGCAACAAGGCCCGCGCGGTCGCCGCCGCCCGCGCCGCCGGCGTACCGGTGCTCGGCTCCTCCCAGCCCTCCAACGACATCGACGAACTGGTCCGCGCCGCCGACGAGATCGGCTTCCCGCTGTTCGTGAAGGCCGTCGCCGGCGGCGGTGGCCGCGGCATGCGCCGCGTCGAGGAACCCGGCGCGCTGCGCGAGTCGATCGAACAGGCCTCCCGGGAGGCGGCCTCCGCGTTCGGCGACCCGACCGTCTTCCTGGAGAAGGCCGTCGTCGACCCGCGCCACATCGAGGTGCAGATCCTCGCCGATGGGGAGGGCAACGTCATTCACCTCTTCGAGCGGGACTGCTCGCTCCAGCGCCGCCACCAGAAGGTCATCGAGCTGGCCCCCGCGCCCAACCTCGACCCGGAGCTGCGCGACCGCATCTGCGCCGACGCCGTGCGCTTCGCCCGGGAGATCGGCTACCGCAACGCCGGCACCGTCGAGTTCCTCCTCGACCGGGCAGGCAAGCACGTCTTCATCGAGATGAACCCCCGCATCCAGGTCGAGCACACGGTCACCGAGGAGGTCACCGACGTCGACCTGGTCCAGGCCCAGATGCGCATCGCCTCCGGCGAGACCCTGGCCGACCTCGGCCTCTCCCAGGAGACGGTGAAGCTGCACGGCGCCGCCCTCCAGTGCCGTATCACCACCGAGGACCCCGCGAACGGCTTCCGCCCCGACACCGGCCGCATCAGCGCCTACCGCTCCCCGGGCGGCTCCGGCATCCGGCTCGACGGCGGCACCACCCACGCCGGTACGGAGATCAGCGCCCACTTCGACTCGATGCTGGTGAAACTCACCTGCCGGGGCCGGGACTTCAAGGCCGCCATCGGCCGCGCCCGGCGTGCCGTCGCCGAGTTCCGCATCCGCGGTGTGGCCACCAACATCCCCTTCCTCCAGGCCGTCCTGGACGACCCGGACTTCCAGGCCGGGCGGATCACCACCTCGTTCATCGAGGAACGCCCGCACCTGCTCACCGCCCGCTCCTCCGCCGACCGCGGCACCAAGCTGCTCACCTACCTGGCCGACGTCACCGTCAACAAGCCGCACGGCGAGCGCCCCCACCTGATCGAGTCGACCACCAAGCTGCCCCCGCTGCCCGCAGGGGAGCCGCCCGCGGGCTCCCGCCAGCGCCTGGTCGAGCTCGGCCCGGAGGGCTTCGCCCGGTGGCTGCGCGAGTCGCCGACCATCGGCATCACCGACACCACCTTCCGCGACGCCCACCAGTCCCTGCTCGCCACCCGCGTGCGCACCCGGGACCTGCTCGCCGTCGCCCCACTCGTCGCCCGCACCCTGCCCGAACTGCTCTCCCTGGAGTGCTGGGGCGGCGCCACCTACGACGTGGCGCTGCGCTTCCTCGCCGAGGACCCCTGGGAGCGGCTGGCCGCCCTGCGCGAGGCCGTCCCCAACATCTGCCTCCAGATGCTGCTGCGCGGCCGCAACACCGTCGGCTACACCCCGTACCCGACCGAGGTGACCGACGCCTTCGTGCACGAGGCCGCCGCCACCGGCATCGACATCTTCCGCATCTTCGACGCCCTCAACGACGTCGGCCAGATGCGCCCCGCCATCGAGGCGGTACGGGAGACGGGTACCGCGGTCGCCGAGGTCGCCCTCTGCTACACCGCCGACCTGTCCAACCCCGACGAGCGGCTCTACACCCTCGACTACTACCTGCGGCTCGCCGAGCAGATCGTCGAGGCCGGCGCGCACATCATCGCCGTCAAGGACATGGCGGGCCTGCTGCGCGCCCCCGCCGCCGCGAAGCTGGTCTCGGCACTGCGCCGCGAGTTCGACCTGCCCGTCCACCTGCACACCCACGACACGGCGGGCGGCCAGCTGGCCACCTACCTCGCCGCCGTCCAGGCGGGCGCGGACGCGGTGGACGGCGCGGTGGCCTCCATGGCCGGTACGACCTCACAGCCCTCCCTGTCGGCGATCGTGGCCGCGACCGACTACTCGGAGCGTCCCACCGGGCTCGACCTGCGGGCGATCGAGGACCTGGAGCCGTACTGGGAGAGCGTCCGCAAGGTCTACGCGCCCTTCGAGGCCGGCCTCGCCTCCCCGACCGGCCGCGTCTACCACCACGAGATCCCGGGCGGTCAGCTCTCCAACCTGCGCACCCAGGCCGTCGCGCTCGGCCTCGGCGACCGCTTCGAGGACATCGAGGCGATGTACGAGGCCGCCGACCGCATCCTCGGCCGGCTGGTCAAGGTCACCCCGTCCTCGAAGGTGGTCGGCGACCTGGCCCTGCACCTGGTCGGCGCCGGCGTGAGCCCCGAGGACTTCGAGGCCACCCCCGACAAGTTCGACATCCCGGACTCGGTCATCGGCTTCCTGCGCGGCGAGCTGGGCACCCCGCCCGGCGGCTGGCCCGAGCCGTTCCGCACCAAGGCGCTCCAGGGCCGCGGCGCCGCCAAGCCGGCACCGGAGCTGGGCACCGAGGACCGCGAGGGCCTCGCCAAGGACCCGCGCGCGACCCTGAACCGGCTGCTGTTCCCGGCCCCGACCCGGGAGTTCGAGACGCACCGCCAGACCTACGGCGACACCAGCGTCCTCGACAGCAAGGACTTCTTCTACGGCCTGCGCCCGGGCAAGGAGTACGCGGTCGACCTGGAGCCCGGCGTCCGGCTGCTCATCGAGCTCCAGGCCGTCGGCGAGGCCGACGAGCGCGGTCTGCGCACGGTGATGTCCAGCCTCAACGGCCAGCTGCGGCCCATCCAGATCCGCGACCGGTCGGCCGCCTCCGACATCCCGGCCACCGAGAAGGCCGACCGCGGCAACCCCGGCCACGTCGCGGCCCCGTTCGCCGGCGTCGTCACCCTCGCGGTGCACGAGGGCGCGGAGGTCGAGGCGGGCGCCACGGTGGCCACGATCGAGGCCATGAAGATGGAGGCCACCATCACCGCCCAGAAGACCGGCCGGATCTCCCGGCTCGCCATCAACCGCATCCAGCAGGTGGAGGGCGGCGACCTGCTCGTCGAGATCGCCTGAGTCGCGTCCCGGGTGAGGGGAGGGCCGGTCGCCGCCGGTCCTCCCCTCGTCGGCTACGAGCGGGCGAAGTGGGCGCCCAGACGCGCCTTCAGCAGGTTCGGGTCGCGCTGGGTGGAGTAGGCGCTGCCCGCCACGAACAGGTCACGGCCGTTCACGGCCAGCGAGGTCGGGTTGGACAGGCCGTCCTGCACGGCGAGCACGGTGCTGCGGACGCCGTCCGGGCGGACCATGACGACCTCGTTGGACGGGTTCAGCGCGGCGAGCACGACCTCCGAGTGCCCGGGGAAGACGAAGTCGTCCACGCCGGTGAGGCCGGTCGCCCGCGTCTCGGTCGCCCCGGACGAGCCGTCTGTGCCGACCGGGATGCGCAGCAGCGTCCCGCGGTCGCTGTTGGTCACCCAGACCGCGTCCTTGTGCACCTTGATCCCGTTGGCGCCGAAGCCGCTGGCCGGCGCCGGGAGCCCGGTGAGGGCGGTGCCCGTGGCCCAGGCCGTCGGCGTGCCGCCGGCCTGCGGGATGCGCCAGACCGTGCCCAGCGCCGAGTCGGCGGCGTAGAGCACCCCGTGCCGCTCGTCGAGGGCCAGACCGTTGGGGAGGCCCTCCGACGGCAACTGGGCGATCTGTTGGGGCGTGCCTCCGCCCGCCGGGACGCGCCAGACGCCGGTCCTGCCGGTGCCGGTGGCGTAGTTGACGTACAGCGTGCCGTCGTGGGCGCGGGCCAGGCCGAGGGTGAGGGCGCCGCCCACCAGGGACGTGCGGGGGTGGTCCTCGGCGGGCAGGGTCGCCAGCACCCGGACCCGGCGCTCCCGGGTGACCTTGGCGACCTGCCGGGCGGATGCGAACGTCACGTCGACCGAGCCGCCCCGCTCGGTGACGACGTTCTCGGGCGTCTGCCCGGCGGTCAGATCGAAGTGCGCGATGACGTGCGCATTGGAGACGACCGGCTCGTCGCCCACGGCCGGAGCCGCCGCGAGCAGGCCGATCGCGACCGCGGCCGGGGCGACGGCGGCCGGACGGAGAAATCGGGGCATGTGACCTCTTTCGACGGGAGCGCGAGGCTCCGGCGTACCGGTCACACCAACATGACGGCTCGTCGGTCCCGGCCCGGGGCAGCCCCGGCCGGGACGTCGCCCGCCCGGCGCACGGCGTGGCCCCGCTTGCCGCGCAGCCGGGTGACGGTCCCGCTCAGGTCCACAGCGGGTAGTTCATGACCTGCGTGTATCCCTCCGGCTTGGCGCCGGCGTAGTTCAGGCTCATCCGCGTGAACTGCTCCACGTTCGGATGCTTCGTCCAGGCCGTCGGCCGGTCGAGCCGTACCGTCACCGCGTACTTGTGGAAGGTGCCGGCCGCGCAGTACGGCTTGCAGTCGTTGACCGCGTTCACGCCGTGGCCGACCGCGGTGTTGTCGTTCCACTGGGTCCAGCGCATGCCGGTGAGCAGGCTGTTGCCGTCACCGCAGGCCAGCATGAAGTCGGTCGGCCGGAACCGCTGGTGCCAGAGGCAGTCGACGAGCACGGGGTGCTGGACCGCGGGCGACGCGGCCGGTGTCGGCGGAGTCGCGGAGGCCGTCGTCATGCCCGCCGTGAGCAGCAGGGCCGCCCCGAGTCCGATCGCCGTTCCCACCACTGGTCTGCGCATGGTCGCTCCCACCAGTTCCGCCGTTCTTCCTTCCCTTCGACGCTACGACCGTCCCGCCGGATGTACCACTTGCGCCGGGTGCGCGAGCCCGTTGTCGTCGTAGTCGGCGGAGGGGCGGGAGAAGACCTGGGTGAGCAGGCCGAGTACCAGGAAGACCCAGACGAGGACCTTCGCGGTGGTGCCCAGGAGCAGCGGCCGGGTCGCGGAGCGGACCTCCTCCGCCTTGGCGGCCGGCTGGTCGCCGAACAGCCCCTTGGGATAGACGGGCGTCAGCATGGCGGCATAGGCGCTGAACCGCATCCGGTAGCGGGCGACCGCCGCCGTCGCCCCGAAGACCGGCTCCGGCAGCCGCCCCAGCACGATCGCGATGATCCAGAAGATGCGGAACCACGGCCCCCGCCAGGCCCGCGCAGGCGAACTCAGCCGTGATTGACGGTCAGACCGTAGAACGCGACCCGAGCGCCGTTGGTCGTGCTGTCGGAGGACGACTGGTTGTACGAGCCCGCCTTGAAGTACTGCTTGTACGGGTTGAAGGAGGACGGAATGGCGTAGTGGGTCGTAGTGCCGTTGACGGTCAGGTCGATGGTGTTCCCGCCGGAGACGGCGATGGTGTAGGTCCAGGTCTTGCCGATCGACACATGGCCCACGGTGTGCGCGGTCTGGCCGCCGGACGGGGAGTTCTCGGTGCCGAGGACGATGTCGCCGTTGGAGTGGTAGTAGAGCTCCAGCAGGGGCTTGGTGGAGGAGCCGCCGGTGCCGAGGTGGATCTGGCCCACGCACACGTTCTTGGTCACCGAGACCACCCGCAGGGTCGCGCTCATCCGGTGGCTGCCGCTGAGCGACCAGTTGGCGGCGCTGCCGTCGCGGTTCATCTCACGCAGTTCGGAGCGTGCGTAGTTGGAGTTCGGGGTCGTGACGCCCTTCTCGGGCGCCCAGAAGGTCATCGCGCCGTCGCGGGTGTCGGTGTAGAAGTACGCGTCCTGGTAGCCATTGGCGCCCTGCAGCCGGGACGAGGAGATGGTGGTCGGCGAGCCGGGGGAGCCCACCGGCTCCTGGAGCTGCCATATGGACAGGTCGAAGTTGCCGCCGGGCGCCTTGCTCGGGTCCGCGGCGCCCGCGCTGCCGCCGGTGAGCAGGACGAGGGCGAGGGCGAGGCCCGCGGCGGCCGGAGCCGCGAGCAGCCGGGAACGGTTCACGTGGGGGGTCCTTTCGGAGGAGGGCTGCGTCCGGAACTCACCTGATGTTCATGTCCGTGAACACCGGACGCATCCATAACCGTCGATGACCCGTGAAGCTAAAGGTCCGAACCAATCCCGTCAAGAGGGTCAGCAGGCGCCCTCGTCCTGCCAGGGGCCCCACTCCGAGGCGCCGGGCACCTCGTTCTGGGTCCACCACTTGGCCTTCCAGTTGTGGCTGTTGTACGAGACCTCGTTGCCGGCCGTGTACACCGCCGTCGAACTCCACGCGGTCTTGCAGGAGGTGGGCGTGGGTGTCGGGGTCGGGGTGGGGGTGGGTGTGGTGGTCGGCGGGGTGACCCCGGCGAACTTCACCGAGTACTTGGCGAAGTCCCAGTCGCTCTGCGCCACGCTGGAGCAGGTCCCGGAGGTGGTGCCGTTGTTGTCGGGCGGAGTGCACTGGCGGTCGCGGTTCAGGGACCAGAACGTGAAGCGGTCCATGGCGTGGCTCGTGGCGTAGTCGAGCACCGTCTGGAAGTCGGCCTGGGTGAAGTACTCGCCGGTGTCGCTCCGGCCGTTCATCCCGGAGAAGCCCTCGTGGGCGTAGGCGGTCGCCTGGTCCCAGCCGAAGGTGGACTGCAGGATCGAGTTGAAGTTGGTGAGCGCGCTGGTCTGCGCCGCCGCCCCGCCGAAGCCGCCGTCGAACGGCATGATGGAGAAGTTGTTCGGCGTGAACCCCTGTGACTTCGCCTCCAGCAGCATCTGCTTGCCGAACCAGCCGGTCCCGTCCGCCGTACCGGCCGTCGTCACCGACACGTACAGGCCCGGGTTGTTCTGCTGGAGGATCTTCGCGGCGCCGATCTCGTTCTTGATCGCCGCGGTGTTCTCGTACTCCGGCTCCTCCAGGTCGAAGTCGATGGCGTGCAGCCCGTACTTGGTGATGACCTGCTGGTAGGCCGCCGCGGTGGAGGCGGCGTCCGCGCAGGTCTGGCCGAGCTTGGTGCCGCCGTAGCCGCCGATCGAGACGGAGACGTCGCCGCCCTTGGCGCGGATGGTGTTGATGACCGACTGGACGGCGGTGTCCGAGGAGACCGCCGCGGTGCCGCCCCAGGTGGGGGAGCAGCCGCCGCCGTTGGGCGCCAGGACGAACGCCAGTTGGAAGGCCTTGAGTCCGGTGGCGTCCATGATGGTGGCCGCGTTCGGCGGGTTGTTGTCCAGCGGCATCAGATAGGGGGCGGCCGCGTACCACCGGTTGCTCAGCGCGGTGGTCGCGCCCGAGGCGTCGCTCGCGACGAGCGCGGTCGTGCCGGCGGCTGCGAGGGTGACGGCGGCCGCCGCGCCCAGACATGCGCGAAGGGGTCTCACTGGTGCCTCCAGGGAGGGCGGGGGAGGTGGGGTGGTGCCCCAGCTTCCGGAGGTGTCGCGATCACGTCAATAGATTGGACTGGACCAAAGTGCACTTTGGACTAGACCATACGAATTCTTTACCTAGGGTGCCGGAGCAGTGTCGGCCGCCCGAACCGCACCCTCACACCGGGGGACCAGAGCACGCTGACCGGCGGCTCGGCAGGTGCGGGCAGGCCCGCCGCCGCCACCAGGTCGTCGTCCAGATCCAGGAGTTCGGCCCGGTGCAGCGGCCAGGGCGCGTGCTCGGCCGGCTGATGCAGAGTGCGCCCGTGCCAGGTGGCGTGCAGCCCCCAGCGCGCGGTCAGGAAGTGCTCCAGCGGCGACGGCTCGGCGATCGGCGGCCCGGTCCGTATGACCGCCCGGCTGGTGGCGGCCGGGCCCCGCCGCCGGCAGGTGTAGGTGATCACTTCGCCCTCACGGCGCAGCCGCATCGAGGACCAGAGGTACGGCAGGCGGAACCCGAGCCGGCCCGCCAGCGCGGGGAGCAGCCGGGCCGCGTCCAGGGATCTGAACACCACCCCGCGCCGGCCCTGCTCGTCCAGCGAGTACAGCCGTACGTTCGTCTCGCAGAAGGTCCCCAGATACGGCAGCCCGGGTCCCGGGCCCAGACCGACGCCCCGCATCAGGAACGGGACGAGGCCGACGTAGGTGACCCCGTCCAGGGTGTCCGGCCGGGTGCCGGCGGGCAGCAGCCCCGCCACCCGATCCGGCTCCACCGGCCAGTGCAGAAAGGTGAGTTCGTACCAGCCCTGCACCTGGGTCGCCCGTCGCACGGGCCGTGGGGCCGAGGCGGTGATCGGCTCGGGTTCCATGGATACGGTTTTAGCACGCCAGTGCGAGGCGACGGTGCGGAGCGTACGCGGACCGGATGCCGTCCCCGCCCCCGCGTGATCAGGACATTCGGGCCTCTCACCGCGCCCACCTGGGTAAACTGTCGGCGACCCACAGGCCTGGAGAAGGAGGAGCCGGGATGCCGTCGCACAGCTCTTCCGCGGCCGGGGCCCCGGCGGAGGGCGAGGAGCACGACGAGCCGCCTCCCGTCCGGCAGGCGCTGTCGGACAGCGTGTACGAGAGCGTCAAGGCGATGGTCATGGACCACGAGATCGCCCCCGGCGCCCGCGTCGGCATCGACGCGCTCTCCCGCACCCTCAAGGTCTCGCCCACCCCGGTCCGCGAGGCCCTGGCGCGGCTGGAGTCCGACGGCCTGGTCGTCAAGCGCGCCCTGTCCGGATACCGGGCCACGGAGCTGCTCACCCGCCAGGGCCTCGCGGAACTCTTCGAGATGCGGCTGCTGTTGGAGCCCAGAGCCGCCGCCCTGGCCGCCGTCAACGCCACCGAGGACCAGCTCGACGCCCTCGAACGGATCGTCGAGGAGATGCAGGGCCAGCCCAGCCCGAACGGCCGGTACGCCTCCTACCGCGACTTCGCCGCGCTCGACCAGCGATTCCACGAGGCCATCGGGCAGGCCGCGCACCGCCCGCTCCTCCTGGACGCGGTGCAGCGCCTCCACGCCCACCTGCACATCTTCCGGCTCAGCAACGTGGTCGGCGCCGGCGGCCCGACCGTCGCCGAGCACGAGCGGATCGTCCGGGCCGTCCTGCGCCGCAACCCCGAGCGGGCGGCCGAGGCGATGACCGACCACCTCACCCGCAGCATGGAACGCCAGCTCGTCGAGGGCGAGGGCGAGGGCGAGGGCGAGGGCGATGGCGACGGCGACGGCGATGGGCAGGGCGAGGGCCAGGGCGCCGGCGAGCCGCCGGCTACCCCATGACCCCGGCCGCGCCGTGCTTCACGCCCTGGCCCGGACCGCGCCGTGGCTCACGCCCCGGCCCCAGCCACCCCGTGCCTCATGAGCGCACCGTGTCGTGGGCGTGGATCAGGCGGATGATCCGGCCGCTCATCCGGTCGTAGTCACGGTCGTTGTCGACCTCGCCGCGGACGCGGTGGTCCGTCATGACCACGATCCGGTCGGCCAGGGTGACCATCTCCGCGAGGTCGCTGCTGATCAGCAGGATGGGCAGGCCGTCGTGGGCGAGATCCCAGATCAGTTCGTGGAAGGCCCGCTTGGTGCGGACGTCCACCCCCACCGTCGGCTCGTCCACGACGAGCAGCCGGGTGTCGGCGGCCAGCCACTTGGCGAGGCTGACCTTCTGCTGGTTGCCGCCGGAGAGTTCACCGGCGTTCTGCGCGAGCCCGGTGATCCGGATACCGAGCCGGCCGACGAGGTCCTGGGCGACCTCGCGCTCCTCGCGTGCCGAGACGAACCCGAGCGCCTTCGCGAGCCGTTGCCACACGGTCACGGTGATGTTCCGGACGATCGGCTGCTCCAGGAAGACGCCTTCCTCCTTGCGGTTCTCGGTCACATACCCGATGCCGAACTCGTGCAGCGCCTGCCGCGGCGAGGCGATCCGGGCCGGTCTGCCGTGCACCCGTACCTCGCCGCCGGTGATGCGGTCCAGGCCGAGCACCGCCTTGACCAGCTCGCTCCGCCCGGCGCCGACCAGCCCGTACAGACCGACGATCTCCCCGGGCCGTACCGCCAGGCTGATGTCCCGGTGCCCGCCGGCCGTGGCGACCGCCTCCAGCTCCAGGACCGGCGCGGCGGACCGGTCGACCGTACGCGGGCGCATCTCCGCCGCCGCGTGGGCGCGGCCCACCATGAGGCTCACGATGTCGTCGTGGGTGTGGTCGGCCAGCGGCGAGGACTCCAGCACCGACCTCCCGTCCCGCAGCACGGTGACGGTGTCGCAGACGGCGAAGACCTCCTCCAGCTTGTGACTGACGAACACGACACAGGCGCCGCGTTCGGCCAGCCGCCGGATCACCTCGAACAGGCGCTCCGTCTCCTCGGGGGACAGCGAGGCGGTGGGTTCGTCCAGGAGCAGCACCCGGCTCTCGGTGTACAGGGCCTTGGCGATCTCCACCAACTGCTGCTGGGCGACGGACAGTTCGCGCACCGGCCGGTCCGGATCGAGGTCGACGCCCAGCTCCGTGAGGCAGGCGACGGCCGGTTCGGTCATGGCCGCGTAGTCGACCAGCCCGCGGCGCGAGGGCGGTCTCTGCAGGGTGATGTTCTCGGCCACCGAGAAGCCCGGGATCAGATTGCGTTCCTGGTGGACGACGCCGATGCCGGTGCGGGTCGCCTCCAGCGGCGAGCGCAGCTGCACCGGTTCGCCGCACCAGGTGAGGGTGCCGCCGTCGGGGGAGTGCACCCCGGTCAGGACCTTGATGAGGGTGGACTTGCCGGCGCCGTTCTCACCGAGGAGCGCGTGCACACTGCCGGCGGTGAGCCGCAGCCCCACGCCGTCCAGCGCGCGGACCCCGGGGAAGACCTTGACCAGGTCGCGGCATTCGAGGAGGACCGTGTTCACCGCGCACCTCCTGGCTGCGGGGCCGGAGTGGTCTTCGCCAGCCGGGTCTGGTGCAGGTGCCCGCCGGCGACCGTGCCGAGGACGACCAGGCCGATCAGGAGGTTCACCCAGCTCGGGTCCAGCGAGAACTGGGCGCGTGCCGCGTCGATGAGCCGGGTCACGAAGGCCGCCAGTACGGTCCCGAACACGGCGATGGAGCCGCCGGTCAGCGCGACACCGCCGATGATCGGTGCGGCGAAGCTCGGCAGCAGCCAGTCACCGCCGACGCTGCGGTTGACGCCCGGCAGCGAGGCGGTCGCCGTCACGGCGGCCACCCCGACCAGCAGCCCGGACAACGTGTGCGCGGCCACGATCTGCCGGTCCGTGGAGATACCGGACAGCCGGGCGGCCAGCGGATTGCCACCGGCGGCCAGCAGCCGCCGTCCCGCGACCGTGCGGTACATGAACCCGCCCAGCAGGACCGCCGCGACGATCGCCGTGACGAAGACGAGCGGGATGTCCAGCGGCGCCGCCGTGCCCAGGTCGCGGAGGGCGGAGGAGTAGCCGTCGACGGTACGGGTGCCGACGAGCCGGTACTGCGCGCCCAGGAGGATCGTCATCGTGGCGAGGGTGACGATGAAGCCGTTGATCTGCGTGGCCACGATGACGAGGCCGGTCACCAGTCCGACGGCCGTCGCCGTCAACAGACCCGCGAGCACGGCGACCACGGCGGGCACCCCGTGGTCGGCCATCAGGACGCCCGTCAGACAGGCGGTGAAACCGCCCAGGGCGCCCACGGCGAGATTGAGCTGGCCCACGCACAGCGCCACCATCTGCGCCAGGCCGATCAGGATGGGCGTGGCCAGGTACTGCAGGAAGACCCGCACCGAGGGGCCCTCGAAGAAGGAGCCCGACGACGCCACCTCCAGTGCCACCGAGCCGGCCACGACCACCAGCAGCAGCATGGCCGTCGTCGTACGGGAGAACCGGTGCAGCACCGCCGCGGCCCGGCTCCGCTGTTCGCGGATCGTGCTCATGTGGAGCGCACCACCTTGCGATAGGAGACCACGGCGCGGATCCGGTCCGCCGACAGGGCCAGCAGCAGGATGCAGCCGAGGTAGATGTTCAGGCTTTCCAGGCCGACGCCGAGCAGGTCGAGCCCCTTGCGGATCACGCCGACCAGCGCGGTGCCGAGCAGCGTGCCCAGGACGGACACCACCCCGCCGGTGAGCAGGGTGCCGCCGAGCACCGCGCCCAGGAAGGACGGCAGCATGAAGTCGTCGCCGATGGAGGCGCGGAACGTGCCCGTCCCGGCGGCGGCCATGAAGCCGGCGAGCGCCGCGAGCAGCCCGGAGAGGGTGTGGGCGAGCAGGACCCGGCGTCCGGTGGGGATCCCGGACAGCTCGGCGGCGGCCGGGTTCGCCCCGGTGAGCAGCAGTTCCCTGCCGATGCGCGTACAGCCGTACAGGAAACCGAGACCCAGCATGGCGAGCACGGTGAACTGGGCCAGCTGCGGGATCGCCGGTGAGCCGCAGACCGGTCCGACGCAGATGTCGGCGAGTGAGTAGGACCTCAGTGCGGCGATGCCGGCCGGCCGGTTGGTGAAGGCGGCGTCCTCGGTGAGGGCCGAGTACATGAGGGAGACCAGTCCCAGCAGGGCGAAGTCCATCGCCAGGGTGACGACGAAGGAGCTCACCCCGGTCCGGGCGATCAGCCAGCCGGTGACCGCGCCGATCGCCGCGCCCGCGGCCAGGCACAGCAACAGGCCCAACTGCATGGGCAGATGGAGCTTGTCGTAACCGAGGCCCGCGAACATGGCCCCGAAGGCCGCCATCCGCCCCACCGCGAGGTTCATGTGCCCCACGGACAGGGCGACCATCTGGGCGAGCGCCACCACGGTCAGCGTGGCCACGTCCCGCAGCAGCGGGAAGAGCACCAGCCGCTGGTCGAGGAAGGCGGGCCGCAACACGCCGAACAGCACGCTCAGCGCGATGACCAGCACCAGCAGACCGAGCCGCTGGTTGACCCAGAACGGCATCCGGTGACCGGCTGTCTTCTCCTCCGGGACGGTGTCCGGCGGGCTGATCGAGGTCGTCATGCCACCCTCCGGTCGTCGAGCGCGTCCGGGTCCCAGTCGATGCCGATGCCCGGCACGTCCGGGGCCACGGCCAGGCCGTCGCGGATGGCCAGCTCGGTCCGGGTCACGGCCCGCAGCTGCGGGATGTACTCGACGAAGCTGCCGTTGGGCACCGCGGCGGCGAGGCTGACGTGCAGTTCCATCAGGAAGTGCGGGCAGACCATCACGTTGTGGCTCTCCGCGAGGTGCGCGACCTTCAGCCACGGGGTGATACCGCCGATCCGGGCCGCGTCGACCTGCACGACGGACGCGGCCCCGGTCTCCAGGTAGCTGCGGAACTGCATGAGCGAGTACAGGGACTCGCCGACGGCCACCGGGATCCGGGTCGCCCGCGCGAGCCGGGCGTGGCCGCTGATGTCGTCCGCGGGCAGCGGCTCCTCCAGCCAGTACGGGTCGTACGGCTCCAGCGCGGCCGCGAGCCGGAGTACCGAGGACGCCGTCTGGGACTGGTTGGCGTCGGTCATGATGTGCAGCGCGGGGCCCACGGCCTCGCGCACCGCGCGCAGCCGCGCCGCGTCCTCGGCGGGATGCGGCTTGCCCACCTTGATCTTGACGCCCGCCCAGCCCGCCTCCTGGGCCCGCAGGGCGCTCTTCACCAGTTCCTCGGTGCTCAG
This sequence comes from Streptomyces sp. NPDC048254, assembly GCF_043201895.1. Taxonomy (NCBI): domain Bacteria; kingdom Bacillati; phylum Actinomycetota; class Actinomycetes; order Kitasatosporales; family Streptomycetaceae; genus Streptomyces; species Streptomyces sp. NPDC048254. The sequence goes on along the minus strand of NZ_JBICZJ010000015.1, from coordinate 233,796 downwards.
ATGGAGCCAGCCGCCCTCGGTGTCGTAGACCGGGACCTCCCGGCGGTGTCCGCCGGCCAGCCGCCACAGCGGCTCGCCCGCCCGCTTGCAGCGCACGTCCCACAGGGCGGTGTCCACGGCGGCGAGCGCGAGGGAGGTGATGGCTCCGGTGGTGGTGGCCCGGGTCAGTGCGAACAGCCGCTGCCACAGGGCCTCGACGTTGCGGGCGTCCTGTCCGACCAGGGCGGGCAGCAGATGGTCGCGCAGCAGGGCCAGTACGGAGGTGCCGCCGGTGCCGATCGTATAGGCGTAGCCGGTGCCCGCGAGGCCGTCCGCCGTCTCCAGGTCGACCAGGACCGTCTCCTGTTTGACGAAGGACTGCACCGCGTCGGTACGGTCCGTCTCGACGGCGATGTCGGCCAGCCTGGCGGTCGCGGTCGTGATGAGGGTCATCGAAGTCCGTTCTCTGTAGGGGGCGGTCAGCCGCACGCGAGGATCTTGTCGGCGAACTCCTGCTTGAGCTGCGCGGTCTTCGCCCGCCGGGCCTTGTCGTAGTCGGCCACGTTGGCCTTGTCGACGACGAACGAGCCGGAGTCCACCTCCACCCCGGGGTCGCGCACGGTGCACTGCTTGGTCTGGAGCAGGGCCAGGGCCCAGACGCCGATCTCGGCCTGGCCGACCGGGTTCTGTACGACGGTGGCCGTGACCGTGCCCTGTCTGATGCCGCTGAGGATCTTCGCGTCGTCGTCGATGGCGATGACCTTCGCCTTCGACCCGGACGACTTGACGGCGTCGGCGGCGGCGACGGCCGGGTTGTAGGCGGTGGCGACGATGCCGGTGATCTGTGCGCCCTTCGCCGCCATCAGGTCGGACACCGCCTTCTGCGCGGTCCCCAGGTCGGTGTCGATGTCGGTGACGGTCTGCAGGAGCCGCACCTTGCCGCCGGACTCCTTGACCGCCCGGGCGACGCCCTTGATCCGCAACTGGGTGTTGGCGTCCACGTTGTTGCCGGTCAGATGGACCAGGGTGCCCTTGCCGCCCATGGCGTCGATGGCCGCCTTCGTGGCCTTGTAGGCGGCGAGTTCGACGTTCGTGGAGAGGCAGAAGTCGGCCTCGTCCGTGCCGCCCGCCGGACAGGAGCCGAGGGAGGCCACCGGGAAGCCCTGCGACTTGAGGTCCGCGAAGGTCGTGTTGATGTCGGTGGGGGAGACCCCGAACACCCCGAAGGCGTTGTAGCCGCGCGCCGCGAGCGTGGACAGCAGGTTGTTCTGCTTCTGCTGGTCCCACTCGGCCGTCTCGTCGAAGGTGACGGCCCCGAGGCCGTACGTCTTCTTCGCGCCGGCGCCCGCCGCCTTCCAGGGCTGGAAGTAGGGATGGGCGCCCCCGGGCACGAGGGCGACCTCGGTCCGGGAGCCGTCCGCCAACTCGGCGCCGCCGCCGGTCCGTTGGGCCGCCGTGGCCTGACCGGCGGCGGGGCCGGGGGCGTTGCGGTAGGTGCAGGCCGCTGTCCCCGCGACGAGCAAGGCCGCCGTGAGAAGCCCGGGCAGGACGGATCTGGTCGGGAAGCGCATCGCCCACCCCTACGGGATCAGATAGGAAATCGATGCGGAGATCGTGGGTCAGTGAAGCGCAGGCGTCAAGACTTGTGACAGAAACGGTTCTGATCAGCGGAGATGTGGGACGACTGCGGCCTGGAATCGTCCCGCATGCGCAGGATCCTATAGGAAATGGCTTGCCCATTTGATGCCTGTCGCCGGCTTGGGATATCTGACAATCCCTCTGTGCAGAACTCTGGCCGCCGCCCGCCACCTTGGGCTACCGTCGGTAACACCCTGCCGTCCCGGCAGTCCCGGACATGTCTCCCGCACCGCCCGCATCCGTACGGAAGGCACCCCCACCCATGGAGAATCCCAGAGCAGGCGCCGGCGCGACCAACGGCGCCGAGCAGTCGTCCCGTTTCACCCGCCGTCAGGTGCTGACGGTGGCCGGCGGCACGCTCGCCGGAATGGCCCTCAGCCAGGCGGGGGCGTTCGCCGCCGAGTCCCAGGACGCGGACGCGATCGTCATCGGCCACGGCCTCGCCGGCCTGGTCGCCACCGCCGAACTCGCCGCTGCCGGCCGCAAGGTGCTGCTGCTCGACCAGGAACCGGAGGCGAGCCTGGGCGGCCAGGCGTTCTGGTCCTTCGGCGGGCTCTTCTTCGTCGACTCCGACGAACAGCGGCTGATGGGCGTCAAGGACACCCATGACCTCGCCTGGCAGGACTGGCTCGGCACGGCCGGCTTCGACCGGGATGTCGACGACCCGAAGGGCCAGGACTACTGGGCCTACAAGTGGGCCCAGTCGTACGTGGACTTCGCCTCCGGCGAGAAGCGCTCCTGGCTCTCCGGCCTCGGCGTGCAGTGGTTCCCGATCGTGGGCTGGGCCGAGCGTGGCGGCGGCCTCGCGGACGGCCACGGCAACTCGGTGCCCCGCTTCCATGTCACCTGGGGCACCGGCCCGGCCGTCGTCGAACCCTTCGAGAAGAAGGTGCGGGCGGCGGTCGCCGCCGGCAAGGTGACCTTCAAGTTCCGCCACCGGGTGGACGGGTTGGTGACCACCGCGGGCGCCGTGACCGGCGTGCGGGGCGCCATCCTGGAGCCCAGCAGCGCGGCACGGGGCACCCCGAGCAGCCGTACCGTCGTCGGCGACTTCGAACTGCGGGCCCCGGTCGTGGTGGTCACCTCGGGCGGCATCGGCGCCAACCACGACCTGGTACGGCAGAACTGGCCGGCCCGGCTCGGCACCCCGCCCAAGTTCATGGTGACCGGGGTCCCCGCGCACGTGGACGGCCGCATGCTGGCCATCACCCAGCAGGCGGGCGGCCGGATCGTCAACCCCGACCGGATGTGGCACTACACCGAGGGCCTGCGCAACTACGCCCCGATCTGGCCGAACCACGGCATCCGCATCCTGCCCGGCCCGTCCTCGATGTGGTTCGACGCGAAGGGCCGGCGCTTCAACACCCCCGACGTACCTGGTTACGACACCCTGCACACGCTGGGGTCGATCACCGCCTCCGGCTACGACTACTCCTGGTTCGTCACCACCCAGAAGATCATCGCCAAGGAGTTCGCGCTCTCCGGTTCCGAGCAGAACCCCGACCTGACCAACAAGAACGTCTGGCAGCTGCTGTCCCGGATCTGGCAGACCCCCGAACCCATCGAGAAGTTCAAGAACAACGGCGTCGACTTCGTGGTCGCCGACAACCTCGCCGACCTCGTCACCGGCATGAACAAGCTGACCGGCGACAACCTCATCGACCTCGCCGACCTCAAACGGCAGATCGAGGCCCGCGACCGCGAGATCGACAACCCGTACACCAAGGACGTCCAGGTCCAGGGCATCCGCAACGCCCTGAGCTACATCGGCGACTCCCTCAGCCGTACGGCGCCGATCCACCGGATCCTGGACTCCAGCGCCGGCCCGCTGATCGCCGTCCGGCTCAACATCCTCACCCGCAAGACCCTGGGCGGCCTCCAGACCGACCTCTCCGGACGCGTCCTGAACAGCGACGGCTCCCCGGTCGCCGGTCTGTACGCCGCCGGTGAGGTCGCCGGCTTCGGCGGCGGCGGGGTGCACGGATACCGCTCGCTGGAGGGCACCTTCCTCGGCGGTTGCCTCTTCTCGGGCCGTCAGGCGGGCCGGGCGGCGGCCGCGGCGACGGCGACCTGACGGGAAAGGACCGGGAAAGTCCGCGTCACCCCACCCCCAACCCGCCGTGACAGTGGCACCCTTGACAGCGTGCGTACTGTTTCGCGACGTTTGAGCGACACCTCCGGACCCGCGACCCGGTCGCCGGCCGCGGACGGAAGGTGTACGGCGGGGAACAGGAGCTGTTCGTAGCAACGGCAGAACGCGGAATTCGCGTTATGGGGGGAGCGGTCGCCATGCGATCCAGAGGTCAGTGCAGAGGTCCGTCCGGGAGTCGGTCCCGGAGAAACGCGCCACACACCTCGTCAACCGAAGGGCGGTTGATCTGAGGTGGACATCACGATCCACAGACCCGGCGAGCTGACCCAGTCGCTCCGCCGGGCCTGGCACCACGCGATGGACGAGTCACCGGAGTACGCCAATCCCTTTCTGGCCCCGGAGTTCACGATCGGTGTCGGCCGACACCGCGGGGGCGTACGGGTGGCGGTCCTGCGCGACGCCGGTGAACCCGTCGGCTTCTTCCCGTACGAGCGCAACGCCTTCGGCGTGGGCCGGGCCGTCGGCCTCGGCCTCTCCGACTGCCAGGCACTGGTGCACCGGCCCGGAGTCACCTGGGACGCCCAGGAGTTGCTGAGCGCGTGCGGGATGTCCATCTTCGAGTTCGACCATCTGGTCGCCGAGCAGAGACCGTTCGCCGGTCATGTCACCGGGACCTTCGCCTCGCCGGTGATCGACGTCAAACCCGGCGACGGCGGTTACCCCGAGTGGCTGCGCGCCACCTACCCCGGCCTGGCGAAGACCACACTGAAGAAGGAACGGCGCCTCGGCCGCGACATCGGCGACCTGCGCTTCGAGTTCGACGAGCGCGACCCGGCGGCGCTGCGCACCCTGATGCGCTGGAAGTCCGCCCAGTACCGGCGGACCGGACGTATGGACCGCTTCGCCCGCCCCTGGATCGTCGACCTCGTGGATCATCTCTTCCACGTCCGCGAGGAACACTTCACCGGCGTGCTCTCCGTGCTCTACGCGGGCGACCGCCCGGTGGCCGCGCACTTCGGGCCGCGCTCGGGCACCGTACTGGCCGCCTGGTTCACCGCCTACGACCCCGAACTGCACTACTACTCGCCCGGGTTGATGATGCACCTGCGCACCGCCGAGGGCGCGGCGCGCAGCGGTGTCACCCTCGTCGACCTCGGGCGCGGTGACAAGGAGTACAAGGACTGGCTCAAGACCCGCGAACTGCGGGTCGGCGAGGGATTCGTCACCCGCACCCACCCGGTGGCCGCGGCGCACCGCCTGTGGCGCCGCCCGGTCCGCGGCCTGCGCAACACCGTTCTCGCCCATCCCCGTCTGCGCGACCCGGCGGACCGGCTGCTCAAGACGGTCGGCACCCTGCGCGCCTCGCGCCGCCCCGACGGGCTCCGCAAGGGGTGAACCCACCGCCCTGACCACGGGACGCCCCGCCCGCCGGGCCGCCCCGTGGTCAGGACGGTGACGGCCGGCCGCGCCCGGCCGTCACCGGGTGCGGCCGACCTCTTGCCCGTCATTCGCACTATGATCCTGTAAAGGTAAAAATCTAGGGGTTTGCCCTGGAAAGGCTGCCGCCTCGGCCGGAGTGATCCATGCCCCGCAAGCGCTCAACGGACGACGACGAGCTGCTGGTCAGACTGAGGTCGCTCACCGCCCAGGCGCGCGAGCGGGCCGAGTACCAGCGCTCCCAGGTCGAGCTGGCCATCGCACTCCAGCGCGGCATGCTGCCCCGCGACCTGCCCGACACCCCCCGCTTCCACCTGGCTGTCCGGTACGCGCCCGCCACCTACGGGCTCAACGTGGGTGGCGACTGGTACGACGCCTTCACGCTGCCCGACGGCCGTATCGGCCTGTCCATAGGCGACGTCCAGGGCCACAACATCGAGGCGGCCGCGTTCATGGGCCAGGTCAGGGCGGGGCTGCGGGCGCTCGCCTCGGTGACCAGCGAGCCGGGCGAACTGCTCGCCCGGACGAACGACCTGCTGATCTCCCTGGGCAACGACCTCTTCGCCACCTGCACGTTCATGCGGCTCGACCCGGAGACCGGGGTCCTGGAGAGCGCCCGGGCCGGCCACATCCCGTTCGTCTGGGCCACCGCCGACGGAAAGTCCGGGGTCGGCGAGGACGAGGGCGGGCCGCCGCTGGGCATCGAACCGGGCATCGAGTACCCGGTGTCCCGGTTCCGGCTCACCACCGGAGGCATGTTCGTCCTGCTCACGGACGGGGTGGTGGAAGGGCCGTCGATGAGCATCGAGGAGGGGCTGGACCAGGTGGTACGGCTCGCCGGTATCGCCGCCGTCGCCGGCCTGGAGGCACACTCCCTGGCCGCCGCCGTGATCAAGGGCGCGGAACAGGTGGGCCACGAGGACGACGCGGCGGTCCTGGTCGTGGGCCACGACGGCCTGGACCGCATACCGTAACGACCGCCGACCTCGCGCCCTGACGGCACAGCCACCGGCCGGCATGTCGGCCGTAGACGACTCCCGCCTCGCCGACCTGGGCGGATCGGTGTCTGATGGCTGCTGTGGTGGGTATCCAGGAACAGCGCGGACCGGCCGTTTTCGCCCTCCGGACGCTGGCCGTCGCCACCTGCTACTACGCGGCAGGGCGGCTTGGCCTGCTGTGCCGGCTCACCGTCGAGGGCGCCGTCTTCACGCCCATCTATCCGCCGACCGGAGTCGCGCTGGCCTGTCTGCTGGTCTTCGGCCTGGGCTGCTGGCCGGGCGTCACGCTCGGCGCCTTCTTCCTCGTGCTGTCGCTCGGCACGCCCGGACCCGACGCCCTGGGCATCCTTTTTGGCAACACGGCCGGGCCGGTGTGCGCCTACCTGATGCTGCGCCGGGTCGGCTTCGGCACCGACCTGGGGCGGCTCCGGGACGGCCTTGCCCTGGTGTTCCTCGGGGCGCTCGCCGCCATGATGATCAGCTCCACCGTCGACGTGGTCACGCTGATCCTCGCCGGCAAGCTCGCCGCGACCCACTTCTGGCCCATCTGGCTGGTGTGGTGGGTCGGCGACGCGATGGGAGTCCTGATCGTCACCCCGGTCCTGCTGGTGCTGTTCGAAGCCCGCGGGCTTCCGTCCCTGGCCCGCTGGAAGGAGGCACTGGCTCTCGGGGTCGTCGCAGCCGTCCTGGTCCCGGTGGCCACGCGCAGCTCCATGAGCGCGCTCTTCCTCGTCTACCCGCTGCTGATCTGGGCCGCGCTGCGCTTCCGCCTGGCGGGAAGCATGCTGTGCGCCCTGTTCGCATCGGTGATGGCCGCGGTCGCCGCGACGCAGGGCGTCGGTGCGTTCGCCCGGCTGTCCCCCGTCGAGGTGATGCTGAAGCTCCAGCTGTTCAACGGTGCGCTGGCGCTGACCGCGCTGCTGCTGTCGGCGGTGATCACCGAGCAGCACAACACCCGGATGTCCGTCGAGGAGGCCTGCCAGGAACTGGCCGAGGCCCTGGAACACCTCAGCGCGCACGATCACCCGGCCGGCCGCGCCCCGCCGGAGGCCGAGGAACTCAGGCGCGCAGAGGAACTCCGGCGCGCACGAGACGAACGGTGACCGGACGGTCGGCCCGGTCACCGTTCACGTGTTGGGGGCCGTTGTCAGACGGTGCCGCTGGCCGTGATCTTGATCTCGGCCTTCGGCGAACCGCTGGAGCTGCCGTAGCCCTCGATCTTGTCGACGATGTCCGAGCCCTCGACGACCTCGCCGAAGACCACGTGCTTGCCGTCGAGCCACGGCGTCAGCACGGTGGTGACGAAGAACTGCGAGCCGTTGGTGTGCGGGCCCGCGTTGGCCATGCTCAGCAGGTACTTGCGGTCGTGCTTGAGCTGGAAGTTCTCGTCCTTGAACTTCTCGCCGTAGATGCTCTTGCCGCCGGTACCGTCACCGCGCGTGAAGTCACCGCCCTGGAGCATGAACTGGGGGATGACCCGGTGGAACGTGGAACCGGCGTACCCGAAGCCGTGCTGCCCGGTGGCCAGCTCGCGGAAGTTGCGGGCCGTCTCGGGCACCACGCTGTCGAACAGGTTGAACACGATCCGGCCGGCCGGCTCGTTGTTGATCGAGATGTCGAAATAAACGTTGTCGCTCATGCAGGTCAACCTATCGCGAACCGTCCCCCGGTCCCTCCCATGGGTGCGGACGGACCGGGGTGTCGGGCCGCCGAAGCCACTCGGGCGCCGGCGGCGACCGCAGGAGCCGCCGCCCGCCGGCTCCTCAGTACCGCTTGCCCAGCCGCTCCAGCACGGCCTGGGCCATGGCTGCCTCGCCCTTGGCGTTGGGGTGGGCGGGAGCCGCCGGTGAGGTCGGCTGGAGGGGCTCGATCCAGCGGTCGGCGGGGGCCTTGCACATGTCGTGGCCGACGGTCGGGCCGTAGGTGTCCACGTACCGGGCGCCGTTCCACGCGGCGACCGCGCGCAGCATGAGGTTCAGCCGCTTCCCGACGTCCCGGAGGTAGGGGAAGTCCTTGGCGGCGAAGGGCACCGTCGGATAGCAGCCGCTGCCGTCGTCGGGCAGCAGGTCGGGGTAGCCGACGACCAGGATCCGGGCGTGCGGCGCCTGGGACCGGACGGCCCGCAGCACCTTGTCGACCTTGGGCGCGGTCTGCGCGATCCTGACCGTCAGCTGGTCGATGCCGGAGGCGTTGTAGTACCGCTGGCAGGGGTTGCCCGCCAGGTCCGTGGCACTGAGCGTCGCGCAGGTGCCGATGATGGAGCTGAACCCGATGTCGTTGCCGCCGATCTGGACCGTCACCAGGTCGGTGTCCCGACGGACGGCGTCGAGCTGAGGGCCGTTCGTGCCCTGCGCCTTCCACATCTCCGCGGTCGTCGCACCGCCGCAGCTCACGTCCTTGAACGCGCTGACGTGCCGCGCCGCCGCCACCAGCGAGGGGTAGTTGTGGTCGGAGCGGGCGCAGTTGGCGTCGACCTGCGTCGGGATCACGGGGCCCGAGGTGTAGGAGTCGCCGAGCGCCGCATAGCTCGTACCGCGGTCGTGGCCGCCGTGGTGGCCGCCGCCGTGCGCCGCGGCCGGTGTCGTGGACGCGGCCACCAGGGCGCAGCCGCCCAGCGCCGCCGCCACGGTCACCCTCCGCCGATGCCGTCTCGCCGAACCGTCGGACGAGGTGCCGTACGCCATGAAGATCCCCCCTGGAACCAGGACGCGCGCGGAACCGGTCCCGACGGGCGGCCCGCACGCGTGTGTGTCGGGGGTCTGTATACCGCCCGGTAGGAGTCCGGAGCCAGAGGTCGGACGCAATGAACTGGATCGAGTAACCAGCCCTGCCCGTAAGGGCATCGGGTGTGGCCGGCGGCCGGGTGCCGCCCTGCGCGATTGAACTTGGAAACCGATCGGTTTACGATGGCCGCAGCGACCGGAAACCGATCGGTTTCCGGGCTCTGTCCCAAGTCTGGAGTGTGAGTGTCATGACCGCGATCAAGGGCTCCGTCGTCCTCGTCACCGGCGGCAGCCGGGGCGTCGGAAAGGCGCTGGTGGAGGAGTTGTACGCACGCGGCGCCGGCAAGGTCTACGCGACCGCCCGCGACCCGCGCTCCGTCACCCACCCCGACGCGGTGGCGCTGGCGCTGGAGGTGACCGACCCCGACTCCGTGGCCGCGGTCGCCGAGCAGGCCCAGGACGTCACCATCCTGGTCAACAACGCGGGGGTCGCCACCGGCACCCGCTTCCTGACCTCCTCGCTCGACGACATCCGCCACGAGTTCGAGATCAACTTCTACGGGCCGCTGCTGCTCACCCGCGCCTTCGTCCCGCTGATCGAGCGCAACGGCGGCGGCCACCTTCTGAACGTCCACTCGGTGCTGTCCTGGGTGGCCGAAGGCGGCGCCTACAGCGCCTCCAAGTCGGCCTTCTGGTCGCAGACCAACAGCCTGCGCCTGGCGCTCCAGCCGCAGGGCATCGGCGTCACCGGCCTGCACATGGGCTATGTCGACACCGACATGGCGGCCCACGTCGACGCGCCCAAGGCGAAGGCGCAGGACATCGCCGCGGCCGCCCTCGACGGCGTCGAGTCGGACGCCTTCGAGGTGCTCGCCGACGACCTCACCCGCTGGGCCAAGGGCGCCCTGTCCGGCGACCCCGCCGCCATGTACCGGGAACTCGCCGCCCGGTGACCCGCTCCCTCTGACCGCCCGTCGGCCTCCCTCCGCCCGGTCGTGGAGGGGCGGCCGGCGAAAATTCCGGTGCCGAAGGGTTGTCGCCTGGTTGCCTCATCACTTAAATCAAATCCTGAACTAAGCGCGGAGGCGCGCCCGTCGGGCGCGTCCCGTGCCCATCTCAGGGAGCCGCTGATGAGACTGAGATCCCTGGGCGTAGCGCTCGCCGCCATGGCGGCGCTGCTCGCCCTGCCCACCGTGCACGCACCGGCGGCCCAGGCCGCCGACGCCCCCTTGTCCCAGGGGAAGACGGCCACCGCCTCCTCCGAGGAGAACGGCGGGACCGTCGCGGCGAACGCGGTCGACGGCAACACCGGCACCCGCTGGTCGTCCGCCTTCACCGACGACCAGTGGCTCCAGGTCGACCTCGGCGCCACCGCCACGGTCAGCCAGGTGGTCCTCAACTGGGAGACCGCCTACGGCAAGGACTACAAGGTCCAGATCTCCGCGAACGGCAGCAGCTGGACCGACCTCACCTCGGTCACCGGCGGGGACGGCGGCACCGACACCCTCGCCGTCTCCGGCCAGGGCCGCTACGTCCGGATGCAGGGCGTGCACCGTGCCACCCAGTACGGCTACTCGCTCTGGGAGTTCCAGGTCTTCGGCACCACCACCGGCACGCCCCCGGTCCAGGGTGGCGGCGACCTCGGCCCGAACGTGATCGTCGTGGACCCGTCCACGCCGAACCTCCAGCAGAAGTTCGACTCCGTCTTCGCCCAGCAGGAGTCGGCCCAGTTCGGCACCGGGCGCTACCAGTTCCTGCTCAAGCCGGGCACCTACAACGGCATCAACGCACAGATCGGCTTCTACACCTCGATCTCCGGCCTCGGCCTCAACCCCGACGACACGCAGATCAACGGTGATGTCACCGTCGACGCCGGCTGGTTCAACGGCAACGCCACGCAGAACTTCTGGCGTTCGGCGGAGAACCTCGCCATCACGCCGTCGAACGGGACGGACCGCTGGGCCGTGGCTCAGGCGGCCCCCTTCCGTCGTATCCACGTCAAGGGCGGCCTCAACCTGGCCCCGAACGGCTACGGCTGGGCCTCCGGCGGCTACATCGCCGACTCGAAGATCGACGGCACGGTCGGCCCTTACTCCCAGCAGCAGTGGTACACCCGGGACAGCTCGGTGGGCGGCTGGACCAACGGCGTCTGGAACATGACCTTCTCCGGCGTCCAGGGCGCGCCCGCGACCAACTTCGACTCCGGCCCGTACACCACGCTGGACACCACCCCGGTCTCGCGGGAGAAGCCGTTCCTGTACCTGGACGGCAGCACCTACAAGGTCTTCGTCCCGGCGAAGCGCACCAACGCCCGGGGCGTCTCGTGGCCGGCCAACGCGGGCACCTCGCTCCCGCTGGACCAGTTCTACGTGGTCAAGGCCGGCGCCACCGCCGCCACCATCAACCAGGCCCTCGCCCAGGGCCTCAACCTGCTCTTCACGCCGGGCGTCTACCACCTCGACCAGACCATCAACGTCACCCGCGCCAACACCGTGGTCCTCGGCCTGGGTCTGGCCACCCTGGTCCCGGACAACGGCGTCGACGCCATGCACGTGGCCGACGTGGACGGCGTGAAGCTCGCCGGGTTCCTCATCGACGCGGGCTCGGTCAACTCCGACACCCTGCTGCGCATCGGCGACCCCGGCTCCACGGCCGACCACTCCGCCAACCCGACCAGCATGCAGGACGTGTTCGTGCGCATCGGCGGTGCCGGACCCGGCCTCGCCACCAACTCCGTCGTGGTCAACAGCAACAACGTGATCATCGACCACACCTGGATCTGGCGCGCCGACCACGGCAGCGGGGTCGGCTGGGCCACCAACCGCGCCGACTACGGCCTCCGGGTCAACGGCAACGACGTCCTGGCCACCGGCCTGTTCGTCGAGCACTTCAACAAGTACGACGTCTACTGGAACGGGGAGAGAGGGCGCACGATCTTCTTCCAGAACGAGAAGGCCTACGACGCCCCCAACGCCGCCGCCATCACCCACGACGGCGTCGTCGGCTACGCGGCCTACAAGGTCGCCGACACCGTGACCAGTCATGAGGCATGGGGTCTCGGCAGCTACTGCAACTACACGGCCGATCCGTCGATCGTGCAGTCCAACGGCTTCCAGGTGCCCACCGGTTCGGGGATCAAGATGCACGACCTGCTGGTGATCTCCCTGGGTGGCATGGGCCAGTACGCCCACGTCGTCAACACCACCGGATCACCGACCTCGGGGACCAGCACGACCCCCTCCAAGGTGACGCAGTTCCCCTAGCCGGCTAGGCCGTCGTCCGCCGGGCCGGACGCCGCAGCAGCAGCCGTCGTGCGGGCCGCTCCACGCCCTCGTAGAGGAGCCAGGACAGGCCCAGCGACACGGCGAACGCGACGGTGGCGACGGCCGCCCCGGTGAACAGGCCGAAGCGCGGGCGGGTACCGAGCAGGTGGGTGCCCGCCCGCAGCACCAGCAGATGGACCATGTAGAACGCGAACGACAGCTCGCCGAGGCGCACCAGCCACCGGCGACGCCACAGCGAGGGCAGCCCGCGCAGGTCCGCGAGGGCGGCCGCGGGGATGAGCAGTGCGAAACCCATGATGGTGCAGGCGGTGGCCGCGTACTCGTCGGTGACCTGCGGGACCAGGAAGTAGCCGATGACGGCCAGCGCCAGCGAGGCCTCCAGGCCGGGGCCGCGCCAGCGGCCGAGCAGCACCAGCCGCGCGGCGGCCGCGCCGAGCACGAACTCGGGCAGCCGGGCCGCCGGGAAGGTGCTGATCGGCTGGTCCCACCAGTGGTGGGAGTCCGTCCAGGCCAGCACCAGCACCGCGAGCACGGCCAGTCCGGCCAGCAGCCTGGCGCCCCGCGCGTCCAGCCGGCGCAGCACCAGGGCCAGCAGCGGGAACGCGGCGTAGAAGAAGGCCTCGCAGGCCAGCGACCAGCTGACCGGGTCCAGCGTCTGCCACCACGGCCGCCACCACGAGTGCACCAGGAAGACGTCGGCCAGGCCCTGCGGCAGGGTCGGCTTCGGCTGGCGGGGCAGCGTGAGGGCCATCAGCAGGGCGATGACGACGGTCACCAGGTGCACCGGATAGACCCGGGCGACGCGCCGCCACCAGAAACGTCCCGCCCGGTCGCCCGGACGAGCGGACCACATCAGGACGAACCCGGACAGCACGAAGAAGAACGACACCCCTGACGCGCCGGCCTCGAATCCCCAGGACACGAAGCGGGCGCCGGTGCCGCCGAAGTAGCGGAAGTTGTGCACGTGCAGTCCGAAGACCAGCAGCGCGGCCATCCATCTCAGCCCGGTGAGGGACGGCAGCGAGGAGGCGGGGGCGGACGGCTGGGTACGGGAGGGTGGCGCGGCGGCCGGAGCGGTCGGAGGGGCCGTGGTCGCCGTCGTCATCAGGTCACCTGCCGGAGGGTTCGCGCGTGGAGCATGGAACGGAGCGTTGCCCGTTCCACACCTTTCATTCCGGCCTCGTACGAAACATCACACCAACGCCGAGCAGCGGCCTCGGCCAAACGGGCCGTAGCGGCCGGATGGGCGGGTGCGACCCTACCCGGACGGCGGACAGGGACCGTGGCCCTCGCGGGGCGCCGCACCCCCCGCCCCGACGCCCTGGACCGCGCGTTCGCAGTACAGGCGGCGCGCCGAAACACGGGGGCACGAACGGGTGATGCGGCCCTATGTCGTGTTGACGTCGCTACGACGGGGAGGGCGTGGCGTCGGCGCTCCGCCGGTCCTCGGAGGGCGCGACCCGCGCCGCCGAGGGAGCCGTCGAGGCTCCACGGGTGGGGACCTGTGTGGCGCGGCTCTGCCCGGGCGCGGTGCTGGGGCGCGGCGAGGGGCTGGCGGGTGCGTGGGTCGCCGGAGGGCGGTGCGGGGCGGTGGGGCTGACGGCCGGTGGCGCGAGGGGGACCCGCGGGGACACCGGCGCCGACGGCGTCGTCAGCCGCAGCGGCAGGGCGACCAGGAGGGCGACGGCGCAGGTCACCCCGGCGCCGGCCGCCGCACGCACCAGCCGGCGGCGGCCCGCGGCCCGCCGGATCTCCTCGTACCGGCCCGGCGGCGGACCCAGATAGGCGGCCGGCGGCCGCAGAACGACGGTGAGGGGATCGTCGGGGCCGTCGAACTCCGACTCCTCGTCAAAGCGTGTGGTCAAGGCTTCTCCTCAGATGGCCGCGGAGCAGTTCACGGGCCGCGTGCAGATCGGCCTTGACGGTTCCCTCCTTGCGCCCGGTCAGCTCGGACACCTCCCGGATCGGCATGTCAGCGTAGTAGTGCAGCAGGATCGGGACGCGCAGTCGCTCCGGCAGCGACTGCACCAGCAGCCGTACCGAGGGATCCGCCTGCTCGGGGTGCGGGCGGGTCGCGGCCTCCGAGCCGACGCGGCGCACGGTCCGGCGCTCGCGCTCCAGCTTGCGCCAGTGGTCCCGGACGAGATTGGCCGCGGTGACGTAGAGGAAGCCGCGGGGCTCCTCCACCGACGTCCACCGGGCCCACAGCCGGGTGAACGCCTCCGAGGCGATCTCGTGCGCCGTCTCGTCGTCGTCGACCAGCCGGCGGCACCAGCCGGCCAGGCGCGGGTACAGGGCGGCGAACAGCTCGGACGCCGCCTTGTCACGGGACCGTTTCAACGTTCTCCAGGGTCGAAGGGCTCGTCGGGGACGTTGTGGAGGATGCGGAACCGGGTCGGTACGTTCCACCGGTCCCGCATCCGTGTCCGCCGGGTCAGGCTGACGTGCCGGTCAGCGTGGCGAAGACGATCACGTTGTCGAGGTAGCCGTCGCCGCCCCGCGGGCCGCCGCAGGTGATCAGCCGCAGCTCCGGGCGGTCCACGTCCCCGTACACGTCCTCGGTCGGGAACTTCGCCTTGGCGACCGTACGCACCTCGTCGACGGTGAACACCGCCGACCGGCCGTTCTCCAGACGCGCCACGACCTGCTCGCCCCGGTGCAGCTCCGCGAGCCGGCGGAAGACGCCGTCACCGTAGGCGCCGACTGTGACATGGCCGAGGATCACCGACGGGCCGACCTGCCCGGGGGTGGGGGAGTGGCGGTACCAGCCGGCCCGGTCGTGCGCGGTGATCGGCGGTACCTGCACCGTGCCGTCGGCCGCCAGCCCCAGCCGCAGCAGCGGGGTGTCGACGCCGATCGCCGGGATGCGCAGCCGGACCGGCGCGGAACGCCCGAGCGCGGTCGGCGTGGCGGACGGCGAGGGCACCGACGGTTGCTCGCGGCGGACGGTGGTGGCCGTCGAGTGGGCCGCTTGGCCCGCACAGCCCGCCAGCAGCGAGGCCGTCGCGGCGGTGACGAAGGCGCGCCTGGAGAGCGAGGTCATGCCCCGGTCGCCCGGCGGCGACGCACGGCGAACACCACGGCGCCCGCGGCGAGCGCCGCCGCCGCCGCGCCGCCGCCGATCAGGGCGCTCTCGGTACCGGAGTCCGAGGACGGCTCCGCCACCCCGGTGTCGGGCGCGCCCGCGGGCACGGCCGCGACCTGGCCGCTGTCCCGGGTCGGCGCGGGGGTCGAGGCCCGGGTGGGCTCGGCGGACGGGGCCTGGGACGGGACGGCGGAGGGTTCCGCGGAGGCGGCGGCGGACGGTGCCACGGTCGGGACCGGGCTCGGGCTGCTGCCGTCGGCGAACGCGGGCACGGTGCCGGCCAGGACGGCCGTGCAGGCGAGTGCCGTGGCGGTCAGGACAGTTCGGCGCATGGAGACGCTCTCTTTCGTCGGCCCGCGGTGGTCAGGGCGGGCTGAGTAACGGATCGAGCGGAGAGACGACCCGGCGCCGGGACAGGTTGCAAAGAGATGGCAAAGTCCGCGGAGGGGTGGTGGCCGGCAGGCGGGAGTTGTCCGCTTCGGCACCAAACTTGAACGGTTTGTTTTCTTGAATCACTCGTGTTTATGAGGATAGGTTGGCGCCATGACCGCATCCCAGCCCCCGACCACCGCCGACGAGCTGCGTGGTGCCGGCCTGCGGGTGACGGCCGCCCGCGTCGCGCTGCTGGAGACCGTTCGCAACGGCGACCATCTCGACGTCGAAGGGGTCGCCTCGGGCGTCCGCGAGCGCGTGGGCCACATATCGCTTCAGGCCGTGTACGACGCGCTGCACGCGCTCACCACGGCAGGACTCGTACGCCGTATCGAACCGGCCGGCAGCCCGGCCCGGTTCGAGGGGCGCGTCGGCGACAACCACCACCACGTCCTGTGCCGGTCGTGCGGTGCCGTCGCCGACGTCGACTGCGCGGTCGGTGACGCCCCGTGCCTGACCGCTTCGGACGACCACGGCTTCGCCATCGACGAGGCCGAGGTCATCTACTGGGGCCTGTGCCCCGCCTGCTCCACCGTCATTAGTTCCTGAGTACGTTGATCCGCCCCTTCCGGAAGGATTTCCCCCATGTCGGAGACCCAGGAGAACACCGCGGGCAAGTGCCCGGTCGCGCACGACCGTGCCCCGCACCCCACCCAGGGCGGCGGCAACCGCCAGTGGTGGCCCGAGGGCCTCAACCTGAAGATCCTCGCCAAGAACCCGGCCGTCGCGAACCCGCTCGACGAGGGCTTCGACTACGCCGAGGCGTTCCAGGGTCTTGATCTCGCGGCCGTGAAACGGGACATCGCGGAGGTGCTCACCACTTCGCAGGACTGGTGGCCGGCCGACTTCGGCAACTACGGCCCGCTGATGATCCGGATGGCCTGGCACAGCGCGGGCACCTACCGCATCTCCGACGGCCGCGGCGGCGCCGGCGCCGGCCAGCAGCGTTTCGCCCCGCTCAACAGCTGGCCGGACAACGGCAACCTGGACAAGGCCCGCCGCCTGCTGTGGCCGGTCAAGAAGAAGTACGGCCAGGCCATCTCCTGGGCCGACCTGATGATCCTCACCGGCAACGTGGCCCTGGAGTCGATGGGCTTCGAGACCTTCGGCTTCGGCGGCGGCCGCGAGGACGTCTGGGAGCCGGAGGAGGACGTCTACTGGGGTCCCGAGAAGGTCTGGCTGGACGACCAGCGCTACACCGGCGACCGTGACCTGGAGAGCCCGCTCGGCGCCGTCCAGATGGGCCTCATCTACGTCAACCCGGAGGGCCCCAACGGCAACCCGGACCCGATCGCCGCGGCCCGCGACATCCGCGAGACCTTCCGTCGCATGGCGATGAACGACGAGGAGACCGTCGCCCTCATCGCCGGTGGCCACACCTTCGGCAAGACCCACGGCGCCGGCCCCGCCGAGAACGTGGGCGCCGACCCCGAGGGCGCCCCGATCGAGCAGCAGGGCCTCGGCTGGAAGAGCACCTACGGCACCGGCAAGGGCGGGGACGCGATCACCAGCGGCCTCGAGGTCACCTGGACCACCAAGCCCACCCAGTGGAGCAACGACTTCTTCAGCATCCTCTTCGGCTACGAGTGGGAGCTGACCCAGAGCCCCGCCGGCGCCAACCAGTGGGTGGCCAAGGACGCCGAGGCGATCATCCCGGACGCGCACGACGCGTCGAAGAAGAAGCTCCCGACGATGCTGACCACCGACCTGTCGCTGCGCTTCGACCCGATCTACGAGCCGATCTCGCGCCGCTTCCACGAGAACCCGGACCAGTTCGCGGACGCCTTCGCCCGCGCCTGGTACAAGCTGACCCACCGTGACATGGGCCCGAAGTCCCTGTACCTCGGCCCGGAGGTCCCGGCGGAGACCCTGCTGTGGCAGGACCCGCTGCCGGCGGCCGAGGGCGAGACCATCGACGCCGCCGACGTCACGGCCCTCAAGGCCAAGCTCCTCGACTCGGGCCTGACGGTCTCGCAGCTGGTCTCCACCGCCTGGGCGTCGGCCTCGACGTACCGCGGCAGCGACAAGCGCGGCGGTGCCAACGGCGCCCGGATCCGCCTGGAGCCGCAGCGCGGCTGGGAGGCCAACGACCCCGACGAGCTGGCCCAGGTGCTGCGCGTCCTGGAGGGCGTCCAGCAGGAGTTCAACTCCGGTGCCAAGAAGGTCTCCCTCGCCGACCTGATCGTCCTCGGCGGTGCCGCCGCCGTGGAGAAGGCCGCCAAGGACGCCGGTGTGGACATCGAGGTGCCCTTCGCCGCGGGCCGGGTGGACGCGACCGACGAGCACACGGACGCCGAGTCCTTCGCGGCCCTGGAGCCGACGGCCGACGGCTTCCGCAACTACCTCGGCAAGGGCAACCGCCTGCCGGCCGAGTACCTGCTCCTGGACCGCGCCAACCTGCTCGGCCTCAGCGCCCCCGAGCTGACCGTCCTGGTCGGCGGTCTGCGTGTGCTCGGCGCCAACCAGGGCGGGTCCAAGCACGGTGTCCTCACCGAGACCCCGGGCGTGCTGACCAACGACTTCTTCGCCAACCTGCTGGACTACGGCACGGAGTGGAAGTCGACCTCCGAGGACCAGACCACCTTCGAGGGCCGTGACCTGGCCACCGGCGCGGTCAAGTGGACCGGCACCCGTGCCGACCTGGTCTTCGGCTCCAACTCCGAGCTGCGTGCGGTCGCCGAGGTCTACGCGAGCGACGACGCCAAGGAGAAGTTCGTGAAGGACTTCGTCGCCGCCTGGACGAAGGTCGCCAACGCGGACCGGTTCGACCTGGTCTGATCCCGGCGAAGCCCGGTGCCCGACGCCCGGACCGGCCACATCGGCCGGCCCGGGCGTCTTCGTATGGGGCCGGACGGTCCACGCGTATGCGGTCGCACGGCCGACGCGTTCGGCTTTACCGTCCGCGTGTGCGGCTTCACGTTCCAACTCCCCGAAGTTTGCTGCACATCAGCGGTTCTTTACCTCACCATGACCTCGACTCCCGTTGTTCACGCGACCTTCGCAGACTCTGCACGTCCTGGAGTCACCCCCCGTCCCGACCGCCCGCGGGAGTTCGCGCATGAGCCACGGTCACAGCCACGACCACGGTCATCATCACCATCACCACACGGACGCCGACGCCTCGTCGCTGCCGCCCGCCCTCGATCTGTCGGTCCCCGACGAGGAGCTGACGCACGGTCAGCTCTCCCGCCGCTCGATGCTGCGCCGCACCGGTCTGCTCGGCGCGGGCCTCGCGGCCGGCAGTGTCCTCGCCGGCGCGGGTCAGGCCGCCGCCTCGGTCTCCTCCTCGCACTCCCAGAGCGGCCGCTCCGGCGGCTACCTGTGGCTGGCCGGTGACCACCACATCCACACCCAGTACAGCTCGGACGCCAAGTACCGGGTCGTCGACCACGTCCGGCAGGGGAACGCGAACGGCCTGGACTGGATGGTCATCACCGACCACGGCAGCGAGGCACACGCCAAGATCGGTGTCGAGAAGGTCAACCCGGACATCGTCGCCACCCGTGAGGAGATCGACGACACCCTGGTCTTCCAGGGCCTGGAGTGGAACATCCCGGCCGCCGAGCACGGCACGGTCTTCGTCCACCCCGGCAAGAACGAGGTGGCCGTGCTGAAGGAGTTCGAGAACTCCTTCGACGGCTCGGTGAAGGGCGCCTCCGCGAGCACCCCCGCGAACGAGGCGCTGGCCATCTCCGGCCTCAACTTCCTCGCCGAGCAGGTGCAGCGCCGCAAGGTCAAGGACGCGCTGTTCCTCGCCAACCACCCGGCGCGCAAGGGCATCGACTCCCCGCACGAGATCCGCGCCTGGCGCGACGCCCAGCCGTCGATCGCCGTCGGCTTCGAGGGCGCCCCCGGCCACCAGGCCGGCGGCCTGCCCAAGCCGAACGGCCCCGGCGGCGCGCGTGGCATCTACGACGGCAGCCCGAGCGCCGACTCCTTCGCCGGCTACCCGCTGGAGAGCTACCGCACCTGGGGCGGCTTCGACTGGATGACCGCCACCGTCGGCGGACTGTGGGACAGCCTGCTCGCCGAGGGCAAGCCGTGGTGGATCACCGCCAACTCCGACTCCCACAACGTGTACGCCGACGCCGCCGTCCGCGGTCCGAACAGCGACTTCAACGCCAACGGCCGTTACAACGACCCGGTCTACGGCGGTGCCATCAGCCTCACCGACACCGACTTCTGGCCCGGCCAGTACTCCCGCACCCACGTCGGTGCCGCCTCCTTCTCCTACAAGGCGGTCATGGACGGCATCCGGGCCGGCCGGGTCTGGGTCGACCACGGCGGCCTGATCAGCGGCCTGAACGCCCAGCTGCGCTCCGGCTCCCGCGAGGTCACCCTGGGCGGGGTGCTCCAGGTCCGCAAGGGCAGCAAGGTCGACCTGGTCGTCGAGATCAGCCTCGCCAACGGCCCCAACTGGGCGCAGTTCATGCCGGCCCTGGCCCGTGTCGACGTCATCCAGGGCGATGTCACCGGCGCGGTCTCCGACAAGGACACGTTCGCCACGCCCGCCACCAAGGTCGTGAAGTCCTTCGAGGTCAACGAGTCGACCGGCTCGGTCAAGCTGACGTACTCCCTCGGCCGCCTCGACAAGCCGGTCTACGTCCGGCTGCGCGGCAGCGACGGCAACCGCTCGGCGGTCGGCATCCACGGCGCCGCCGTGGACCCGGCGGGCCCGGCCATCGACGTCCTCGGCGACGCGGACCCGTGGAAGGACCTCTGGTTCTACTCCAACCCCATGTGGGTCCTGCCCGCATGACCTCCTTGCATCACGCCTCCGGCGTCCACTCCGTCATCGGGGTGGACGCCGGTACGGCGACCCTGCGCGAGGCCGACCACCTGGTCCATGAGCTGCTGGACCGACTGGCGCTCACGGAAGGCGTGTTCGCCTGCACCCACCTGTACCGCACCGACGAACGCCGGGGCACGGCGGTCTCGCTGGCCGTCCCGGACCCGGACGCGGTGTGGCAGGAGCTGCCGACGGCGCTGCCGGAGGGCACCGGCCTCGCCCTGGCCGACCGTACCCACGGCCCGGACGACGCGGTGGCCGCCGCCCGCCGGGCGGCAGCCGCACCCCGCGCCTCCGGGCGGGCCGTGGTCTACCCGGGTGTGCGGCACCTCACCGGCACGGTCACCGCGGGCGCCATACTCGACCGCACCGCCATCGAACGCCTCGTGGTACTCGGCGCACCGGCCGCCGAACTCCCGCCCGCCACCGGGGTCCTGACGCAGGACCACGTTCGCCCGGAGTGGCGGGACGGCGTCCTCACCCTGCCCCTGGTCCCGGCGGCGGGCGGCCTGCTGGCCCCGTTTGAGGTCCCCAACCCCACCCCGTGCTGCGCGGACCACCCCTGACGCGCGGGTTATCCCTTAGTGACATGGCCTGGTCAACTCTGTCAGGCTTCGGACTCGCACCACTCGTAACGCGTGACCTGTGACCGCTCCCCGGCGCACCCCAGCCGGACCGGCGGTCACCGAGCAGACCGGGATCCCGGTCGCCGCAAAGGAGTTTCGTGTGAGATCGACCCCCCACAAGGCCTTCGCCACCAGTGCGTTGGCCATCGCGGCGCTGGCCGCGGCCCTGCTCCCCGGCAGCACGGCGTCGGCCGCCGAGGAGGCGGCCTGCACTCCGACCCAAGTGGTCGCCAACGGCGGCTTGGAGAGCGGCACTTCGTCCTGGACCCAGTCCTCGACCAGTGTGATCACCAGCCGTACCGGGCAGAGCGCCCACGGCGGCACCAGCTTCGCCTGGCTGGACGGCACCGGCGGCACGCACACCGACACGCTGAGCCAGAGCGTCACGATCCCGTCGGGGTGCAGCAGCGCCACCCTCACCTTCTGGCTGCACATCGACACCGCCGAGACGACCTCGTCCACCGCGTACGACAAACTCACGGCGAAGATCGGCGGCACGACACTCGCGACCTACTCGAACCTGAACAAGGCCACCGGGTACGTCCAGAAGTCGTTCGACGTGTCGGCGTTCGCCGGCCAGACCGTGAGCCTCGCCTTCACCGGCACCGAGGACTCCAGCCTCCAGACGAGCTTCGTCCTGGACGACATCGCCCTCAACACCTCCGGCGACACCGCCCCGCCGGCCGACTCGACGCGCACGCCGGCCGCCCCGTCGTACACCGTCAGTCTCAGCAGCAACACCGCCGGCACCGTCTGGACCGGCCACGAGAGCACGACCTTCACCAACGCGTCGGCCACCCCGCTGACCGAGGTGTACCTGCGGCTGTGGGACAACTACCACGGCACCTGCTCCGCGCCGCCGATCACGGTCACCAATGTCACCGGCGGCACCGCGGGCGCCCTCTCGGTCGCGTGCACGGCTCTCCAGATCGCGCTGCCGACCCCGCTGGCGCAGGGCCAGTCGACCACGATCGGCTTCGACCTGGGGATCACCGTCCCGAGCGGCGCCGACCGGTTCGGCTACGACGGCGCCTTCAGCATGATCGGCAACGCGCTGCCGGTCCTCGCGGTCAAGGACGGCTCGGGCTGGCACCTGGACCCGTACACGAACAACGGCGAGTCCTTCTACTCCCTGGCCGCCGACTTCAAGGTGACCCTCGACCACCCGACCACCCTGCTGGTCCCGGCCACCGGTACCTCGGTCGACACCCCCGGCACCAGTGGACGCACGGTCACCACGGCCACCGCGTCCAAGGTCCGCGACTTCGCGTGGGCGGCGGGCCCGTTCACCAAGATCTCGGGCACCTCGACGGCGGGCACCCCGATCAACATCTACTCGGTCTCCGGCATCAGTTCGTCCAGCGCGCAGTCCATGCTCACCACCGCGAAGACCGCGGTCGACGCCCACGCGGGCCGCTTCGGCGCCTACCCGTACGGCGAGCTGGACGCCGTCATCGACAACAACTTCTGGTTCGGCGGCATGGAGTACCCCGGCTTCGTCCTCGACCTGGTCAGCACCACGGCGCTCACCCATGAGATCGGCCACCAGTGGTTCTACGGCATCGTCGGCGACGACGAGTACAACAGCCCCTGGCTGGACGAGGCGTTCACCGACTACGCCACCGACCTGGCCCTGGGCAGCACCGGCACGAACTGCTGGAACAGCGTCTCCTGGGCCTCGTCCGCGGAGAACATCACCAACTCGATGGCCTACTGGGACGCCCACTCGTCCCGCTACTCCACCGTCGTCTACGGCTACGGCAAGTGCGCCCTGCACGATCTGCGCCGCACCCTGGGTGACACCGTGATGGCCAAACTCCTGAAGGACTACGCCACTTCGCACTGGTACGGCGTCTCGACCACGGCCGAGTTCAAGGCCGCCGCGCAGGCCGCCACGACCACCGACCTGACGTCGTTCTGGACCACCCACCGCATCATCGGCTGACGCACACCGGCCCGTACGCCCGGGCGTGGATCGGCCGTTGGTCAAGGCCGTCCCACGCCCGGGCCGTTCCCGCTCCTGGCGTACACCGCGGTGTGGTAATCCTTCCGTCGTCCCGTACGCCGAGGAATGCCGTGGTACCGCTTTCATGAACCAGTCCCGTCCCCTTGCCCTCCGTCGCCGCGAGCTCTCCGTGGCACCGGAACGGCTGGCGATGCTCGGCGACGCCGTGTTCGCCATCGCCATCACCCTGCTCGCGCTCGACATCAAAGTCCCCGAGGGCCTGCACGACTCCGAGGTCGCCCACGCCGTGCGGGAGGTGTTCCCCGCGATCGGCGCGTACCTGCTGAGCTTCGCCGTCATCGGCGTGCTCTGGCTGACCCAGCACGCTCTGTTCACGCTGGTGGCCGAGGTCGACCGCTGGCTGCTCTACCTGTACTTCGCCCTGCTCGCGGTCGTGGCCGCGCTGCCCTTCCCGACCAAGCTGCTCAGCGAGTACGGCGAGACGACCACGGCGACGGCCTGCTACTCGGGCGCGATCGCCCTGTCCCTCGGGCTCCTGTGCGCGATGTACCTGCGGCTGCTGACCGCGCCCGCGCTGACCACCCCGGAGGCGAACCCCGGGCGGCTGCGGAAGGTGGTCCGCGACAACCTCCTGGTCGTCCTGGTATTCGCCACGGCGATCCCGGTGGCGTTCTGGTCACCGGGCCTGGCCAAGTACTGGTGGCTGCTGTCGATCCCGGTCCGCGCCGTGCGCCGCAGGCCCGCGGAGAGCGCCGCCGAGGCGCCGGCCGAGGCAGAGCCCGGGAACTGAGGGCAGCGCGGGGCCCCGGCCCGCGGACCGGGGCCGTGAAGGGCCGGCTCAGGTCAGGAGACGGTCCTGATGGCCGTCTCGACGAAGCGGGCCGTGGTCTTCGGGTGGCTGATCATCGGCACGTGCGACGCGCCCGGCACCTCGATGACCTTCTTGGCCTTGGTGCGCTCGTAGAAGAACCGCTCCAGAGCCGGCGGGATGGCCTTGTCCTCGCCGGCCACCAGGCCGAAGGACGGGATGGTGCGCCAGGCGGCCGCCTGGGTGACATCGGTCAGCGAGGAAGCGCTGAAGGGCCGCTGGGTCGCCTGCATCAGCCGCGTGGTGGCCACGGGCAGGTCGGCGCAGAAGGCCGCCCGGAACTTGTCCGCCGTCAGGTAGAGGTCGGTTCCGGTGGAGCCGTCGGCGTTGGTGAAGGGCACCGCCTCGGCGGCGTCGGCGATCAGGGAGCCCGGGTACTTGTTGAGCAGGACGCCGAGCTGCTCGCCCTCGGCGGGGGCGAACGAGGCGATGTAGACGAGCGCCTTGACGTTGTCGTTGCCGGCGGCCGCGTTGGTCATGACGGCGCCGCCGTAGGAGTGCGCGACCAGGACGATCGGGCCCTCGATCGAGGCGAGGACGCTGGCCAGGTAGGGGACGTCCGTGGGCAGGCCGCGCAGCGGGTTGGCGGGCGCGACGCACTCGTAACCGGCGTGCTGGAGCTCGGCGAGGACGCCGTTCCAGCCGGAGGCGTCGGCGAAGCCGCCGTGCACCAGGACGACGGTCGGCCTGACCTTGGAGGTGCTCCGCCCGGCGGTCGCGGCGGTGGCGACGGACGGGGTGAGGAGGGCCGACGTCGCGGCTACGGCCGCTCCGGTGGCGAGCACGCCGCGGCGCGAGAACGTGGGACGGTCCTGCATGAAGTGGCTCCTGTGTGATGTGCGGGGAAGTGCGCCTCGCCCGGGCCCAGGGCCGTCCGACGAGGCGGTCGTACGCTGCCCGGAAACCCCCGGCGCAGGTCAGGACGTGGCGGTGCCCTCGGCGGCCTGGGCGATGACGGCCGCCACCGAGGCCGGACGCGAGACGTAGACGGCGTGGCTGCCCGGGGTCTCGGTGACCGTCGCCCCGGCGCGCTCGGCCATCGTGTGCTGCACCGGCGGCGGGATCATCCGGTCGTCGGTGGCGACCAGGTACCAGGACGGCCTGACCCGCCAGGCCGGCTCGGTGATCGCCCCGCCGGCCGCGTCCAGGCCCCACGGCACCTGCGAGTCGGCCATGAAGGACGCCTGCGCCTCGGGCACGTCGGCGGCGAAGGACGCCGCGAACTTCTCCCGGTCCAGGAACAGGAACCCGTCCCGGGGCGGCAGGATCGGCGGCACCGGAGCGCCGGGCGCCGGGTCGGAGACCAGCGTGTTGACCGACTCGCCCTTGTCGGGGGCGAACGCGGCGATGTAGACGAGCGCGGCGACACCGGGGTGGTGGCCCGCCTCGGTGATGACCGCACCGCCGTAGGAGTGGCCGACCAGGACGGCGGGGCCGTCGAGGTCGTCGAGGACCTGGTGGGTGGCGGCCACGTCACCCGCGAGCGACAGCGTCGGATTCTGGACGATCGCGACCCGGTAGCCGTCGGCGGTCAGCTGCTCGTGCACGCCCTGCCAGCCCGATCCGTCCACGAAGCCACCGTGTACGAGCACGATGTTCCTGATGGTCGTCATTTACGCCCCTGACCTGGAGGGACAGGCCCCACGCCTGTCCGATGCGCCCCAGTCAAGTCGCGCGGGCCCGGGCGGACCACGCAGAACAGCACGCAGAACCACGGCACTTCACGCCGTCCGGATCACGGCGCGGCGGCCGCCCGCTCCGCACAGCGGCCGTACGCCTCGGCGTCGCCGAGCGCCTCGAACATCCTGGCCGCGAGCGTGTAGGCCCGCCGGCTCTCACCGGTCCGGCCCTCCTCGGCCAGCAGGTCCGCGAGGTTCTCCAGACCGTCGGCGTACCAGTGGCTGGGGTCGAACCGCTCGCCGGGAGCGGTGGCCTCGGCCAGCGCCGCGATGGCCTCGTCACGACGGCCCAGCAGCGCCAGGCACTTGCCGAGCGGGACCAGCGTGTGCCGGCGGATGAACTCCGCGGTGCCCGGGGTCATCCCGGACCCCTCGTCGCTCGCCAGGGCGACCACCTCACGCAGGCTCTCCAGCGCCTCCTCGTGGCGCCCCAGATCCCGCAGGCAGAGACCGAGGTTGATCAGGCTGGAGCAGTAGGCGTCGGTGTCACCTGGGCCCTTGAACATCTCCGCCGCCCGGGACGCGGACGCGGCGGCCTCGTCGAGCCGCCCGAGCAGCCGGTACCCCGGTACGGCGTAGCAGTGCGCCCACGCGACCTGTGCCGTCGCGCCGCTGCGGGTGGCCAGGTCCATCGCCTCGGCCGTGTACCGCAGGACGGCCTCCGCATCCCGGGTCTGGACCCCGTGCACCCAGGCCACATGGTTCAGCTGGGCCGCGTGCCGCGCCCGGTCACCGAGGGCGGCGGCGGCCTGCGCGCCGAGCGTGAACACCTCGTTCCAGTGCGGACCGTGCAGCCAGCGGTCGGAGTACCACTCCATCGCCTCCGCGCAGTCCAGCACCACGGCGTGCCGACCGTCGGCAGCCGCGAGCCGCAGCGCGCCCAGCCAGTTGTCCGCGTTGGCGCGCAGCCATCCGTCGGCCTCCTCCGGGGACGTGGGAGAGGCGAGGCCGGTGCCCTCCTCGTCCGGGCGGCCGTGCACGGGCCCGAACCAGGCGCCCGCGGTCGTGGTGGTGCGCAGCAGCCAGGACGTGATCCGCTCGGTGAGCGCCTCGATCTCGTCGGCGGTCTCCTCCTGCTGCAACCGGTCACGGGCGAAGAGCCTGACCAGGTCGTGGAAGCGGTACCGGCCCGCGGCGGTGTCCTGCAACAGGCCCAGGTCGACGAGGTCGTCGAGCGCGTCCCAGGCGTCCTCGGCCGAGGTCCCGCCGGCCACCGCGGCGAGGGCGGCGTCGAAGTCCCGCCCCGGCACGACGGCGAGCCTGCGGAAGATCCGCCGCGCGGTGGGGGCGAGTTGCTCGTACGACATCCCGAACGCGTTGGCGATCTTGAGGTCGCCGGCCCTGAACTGGTCGAGGCGGCGCTCCTCGTCGGCCAGCCGATGGGCGAGTTCGTCGGCGCTCCAGCCGGGCCGGCTCACCAGCCGGTTGCCGATGATCCGCAGTGCCAGCGGCAGCCCGCCGCACAGCTGCGCGAGCCGGGTGAGCGCCGACTCCCCGTCCGTGGCGGACCGTTCGCCGAGAATGCCGGTCAGCAGCTCGGTGGCCTCCGGCATCTGCAGGGGGCCCAGGATGAGCCTGCGCACGCCCTCCAGGCCGGACAGCAGCCGCCGGCTGGTGACCAGCGCCCGGGCCGCGCCCCCGCCCGGCAGCAGCGGGCGGACCTGCTCCTCCGACGCGGCGTTGTCGAGGACGACGAGGACCCGCCGGTCCCGCAGCAGTGAGCGGTACAGGGAGGCACGCCCGTGGGTGTCGGCCGGCAACTGCTGCTCCGCGACGCCGAGCGCGCCCAGCAGCAGCGCCAGGGAGTCGTCGACGGTCAGCGGCCGCTGGGACATGCCGAACAGGTCGAGGAAGAACACCCCGTCGGGAAAGCCCGGCCGGACGGCGTGGGCGGCGCGGATGGCGAAGGTGGTCTTCCCCAGCCCGGCCGAGCCGGTGACGAGCCCCACCACGGCGACGCCGGGCGCCAGTTCGCTCTGCACCAGAGCGTCGACCCAGGCCACTTCGGCGGACCGGCCGGTGAAGTCGTCGACGGACCGGGGGAGTTCGCATAGTCCGGTCGGACGGGTCCAGTGATCCCGCAGCCGGGCGTCCCGCGCGAGCTGCAGGAGTTGCTGCCGGGCGTCGTAGGCCAGCGAGAGCGCGTCCGCGACGGCGGTGACGGTCCGCTGCTGGGGCCCCTTGCTCCGGCCGCGCTCGATGTCCGACAGGGTCCGGGCGCTGACCCCCGACACGTCGGCCAGCTGCTCCAGGGTCAGACGGGCCGCGCGGCGATGGCGCCGCAGCAACTGGGCGAAGGTCGGACGCTCGTCGATCGGGCTGCTCCTTCTCGGCGATATGGGCACTTGACCCACTTCGAACGCCCGTAAGCCTACTCGGGTCCCGCGGAGCTCCCGCCCCGTCGCCCGAAGGGCCCAGCAGAACTTGCATCACTCGAACGGCGGCCCTGGCGTGCAGCCGGTCGCCCGACCCGGAAGCCTAGGATCCATCACCGGACAAACAGGACATCTCTCGCCTTGTCCGGTAGGGGCGGGGCATCACCTCACGACTGAAGGAGACGGGATGTCGCACCGCGCCGGGAGAACCCGCTGGCGGCTCTTCGCGGTGGTCCTGGTGCCCTCCGTCGCCGCGTGCGCCACCGTCGGTATCGGCATGGCGCAGGGCGTGCTCGCCGCGTCGTTCTTCATCTCCGGCCAGAAGTTCCAGGTCACCGCCGATTCACTGACCGCCCGTGGGGTCAGCCTCTATAGCATGATCGACGTGACCAGGAAGCACGAACTCGTCCCCGTCGTGGTCACCGGCTTCCGGCACGCGAAGGTCAGCGGCCTGTGCGAGGCCATCACGGTCGACGTTCCGGTGCTGGGCACCCAGACCCTGCGGCTCACCAGCGGCGACCACCAACTGGCCGAGGCGTCGGACCTGTTCCTCGACGCGACGGCCGAAGGGGCATCGGACGCGAACTTCACCGGCCTCGACATCGGTGTCGCCCAGGGCGCCGTCTCCAAAGGCCCGGTCAGGTCCGGAGACCGGGACTCCCGGTTCTTCAATCCGGACGGCATCGCCCTCCAGTCCACCTCGGTCACCCTGACCGACGTACGGGTGAACACGCTCGCGCTGTCCGCCGGCACCTTCAACGTCCCGGGTCTGCGGGTGCGCATCCAACCGGGCAACCGCACATGCCCCTGACCCGGCGGACGACGAGACCACTGATCAGGACAGGACGCGTGATCACCAACCCCTTCGCCGGACCGGGCGAACTGCTCGCCGCGGCACCGGAGTTCCGGCGCAGATTCCGGACCTGGCGCGGCGAACGCCCCTTCTGGGCCGCGCTGTTCACCTTCGCCGCCGGGCTGCCCATCCTCTACTGGCCCTACGCGAGACTGGACCTGGGCGGCATCCCGCTCGCGCTGTCGACCACGTCGGGCGCCGGGTCTCTGGTGATCGGAATCCTGCTCCTGGTCCTGGGCGTCGCGCTCTGCTGCCGTACCCATCTCCGGGTCTTCGCGGGGATCGCCACCCTCCTGCTCGCCGTCATCTCCTTTCCCGTGGCGAACTTCGGCGGCCTCTTCCTCGGTGTCGCCTCCGGCCTGATCGGCGGCTCCCTGGCCTGTGCCTGGCTGCCGCCCACGGCCGGGGAACCGCCGACACCGCCGAGCGAGGGCGGGACCACGGCCGTGCCGGCGGCGGAGGGCCCCAGTGGCGACAGCTGACGACCGCGCCGGCGACCGCGCCCACACCGACGGGCGTGGTCGCCCGGGCCGTACGAGTACGACCGGTTCCGTGCTCGCCCGTGCGTTGCGGCCGCTCGCCTGCGCGGCCGCCGTGTCCTGCCTGTCCCTGTCGCTGTACCCGGGGGTCCCGCGCCCGGGCGTGGGCCTGTCCGCGGCGCCCGCCGACGCGCCACGCCTGGGCGCACACCCGCCCCGCGCCGCCAAGGGCTCCTGGGTGCTGCGCGCCGACCGGCTCGTGCTGCGCGGCGCCAGGTTCCACGGGACGGCCACGGTGCACACCGCGACGGGTACCGTCCGGGCACTGAAATTCACCGTGCGGTCACTGGACGCCGTCGACCTCGACCTGACCGCGGGCCGGGGCCGCGCCGCGCTGCGCCTGCGGGCCAGACCGGCGACGACCTCGACGCTCAAGGCCCAGGGCGCCCGCGGAGTGGTCACCCTTTACGTCCGCAAGCTGTCCGGCAGGGTCACGGGCCTCGGCGGCAGCCCGCTCCCGGCGCGCCGTACCGTCACCGTCACCCCCGGGGCCGTACCCCGCTGGCTCTCACGCCCGGTCACCCGCACGCGCACGATCACCCTGGTCTCGGCGACCGTGGTACAGGTCGTGCAGCTCGGCGGCCGACTGTCCATCAAGGGACCGCGGTTGCGGGCCGCGGCCAGGTGACCTACGCCCCCGGCAGCAACCGGACCGTGAGGATCTGCGACGCGTGTCCGACCGGGCCGTCCACGTCGTGCAGGACCGTGCTGGTGAGACCCTGTCCGGTCGGGCCGAAGGTGACCTTGGTGTCCAGCCCGGTCCAGCGGCCACGGGGCTGGCGGTGCAGGTGGATGGTCAGGTCGATGTTCGGGAACATCCACTCGGTGGGCGGCTGCCGGACGGCGATGCCGTTGGCGGTGTCGACCAGGGTGAGATACGAGGCGAGCGTGCTGACCGGAACACCGGCGACCAGCTCCAGGGGCGAGGTGATCCAGGCGGCCGTGCGGCCCGGGCGCCGCGGTTCGACCGGGCGGATCTCCACGGAGTCGATATAGCCGCCGGGCCAGAGCTCGCCGGCCGGCCAGGGGGCGAGGGAGTCCGGCGGGACGAGACGGTCGTCGGGGCCGCCGGCGACCGCGGTGGTGTCGAGTTCGGCCAGGTACCAGGCGCGGGCCCGCAGGACCGAGCGGCCGGAGATCCGTACGACCGCTTCCAGCAGCTCGATGGTCCGCCCGGGACGGACGGTCTCCACCTCGATCTCGCATTCGTCCAGGGCCAGGCGGCCGAGGATGTCGTAGCTGATCCGGGACAGCAGCAGACCGTTGTCCGGGCCCGCCGCCCGATACCGGTCCAGGGCGTGCACGACGAGCCCCGACAGCGGACTGAAGTGCTGCTCGTCCGGGGCCCAGGCCCCGGACGCGTGCGGCGTCGGCTTGTAGCGGCGGTCGTCGACGGCCTCGAAGTAACTGCCCTGGGACACGGTCGGGAGGGACAACGGACGCTTCTCCTTACGGGGTGACCACCCTCGACGCTACCGGCATCCGATCGTCTCGGCGCGTGAGAAAGTGCACAGTGCAACCACTGTGCGGGCGGCACGGGTTCGTTCTCTCGTGCCGGCTGCCGTGCGGTCAGCGGAGGATGACGCGGGCCAGTTCCCACAGCCGCTCGGCGTTCGCGGGGTCCAGGGCGTAGGGGGCCACGCCGGGTACGCCGAGTTCGGTCGGACGTTCGGCGGCCCGCGGGGATTCGTTGACGTCCTCGAAGTAGCGTCCGCCCACGTCCTGGACCAGCGCGGACGCAGCCAGGAACACCGAGGTGGCGGCGCCCTGTTCGACCGTCTTGCGGTACGGCTCGGGGGTCCTCAGACCGCCGGTGTGCCGCTGGAGGTTGGTGGCGATCGCCCCGGGGTGCAGGGCGTTGGCCCTGATGCCCTCGCCCGCCCAGCGACGGTCCGCCTCCACGGCCAGAAGCACCTCGGCGGACTTGGACTGGCCGTAGGCGCCGAGCGCGTCGTAGGGACGGAAGCGGTAGCCGAGATCGTCGAAGACGACGGGCGAGAACAGGTGGCCGCTGGAGGACACGGTCACGACACGGGCGCCGCCGGCCTCGGCGAGCGCGCCGCGCAGGCCCAGGGTCAGAGCGAAATGGCCCAGGTAGTTGGTGGCGAACTGCTGCTCATGGCCGCGGCTGCCCCGTTCGAGCTCGGGCAGCATCATGATCCCGGCGTTGTTGACCAGGATGTGCAGGGGCCCGCGCCACGAGGAGGTGAACGCCGTCACGGAGTCCAGGTCGGCGATGTCGACGTGGGCGACGCGCACCGCGTCGTTCCCGGTGGCCCCGCGCAGTGCGGCCGCGACCTGTTCGCCCGCCTCCGGCCGGCGCACCGCGAGCGTCACCTCGGCGCCCGCGGCCGCCAGCGCCCGCGCGGTCTCCACCCCGATCCCGGATCCGGCGCCGGTGACGACGGCACGCCTGCCGGACAGGTCGACGCCGGCGATCACCTGGGCGGCGGTCGAGTGCCGGTCGAACGGACTGCGGAACAGCTCGGACACAGGGGCTCCTCACGAGGACGGACGGGCTCCTGCCACTGTGAAGCGCCGTCCGCGCACGGACCAGGACGGCTCAGGACCAGGAGTGACAGGGCCACCCGGGCGGCGCGGCTCCTGCCTACCCTGGGCATATGACAGCAGTCGGTGATCCAGGTGCCCTGGCCGGCTATCTCAGGGCCCGCAGGGAACTCGTCCGCCCCGCCGACGCGGGCATCACCGACGACGGCAAGCGCCGTGTCCCCGGGCTGCGCCGTGAGGAGGTCGCCTTCCTTGCCGGGGTCAGCTCCGACTACTACGTGCGCCTGGAGCAAGGCCGCGACCGCCACCCTTCCGAACAGGTGCTGGTCAGCATCGCCGGCGCACTGCGGCTGGACGAGGAGGCCACCGCCTACCTGATCGGGCTCGGCACGGCTCCGCAGGCCACCCGCGGCCGCCGTGCACGCAGACCCGAGAAGGCGGGCGACGGCATCCGCACACTGATCGGCACCTGGCCGCTGACTCCGGCGTACGTCCACGGCAGGTACATGGACGTCCTCGCCGCGAACCGGCTCGCCCTCGCCCTCTCACCGGCCTACGCTCCGGGCCGCAACACGATCCTCGACGCCTTCCTGCTGCCTGAGCTGCGCGAGCTGCACACGGACTGGGAGGACATGACCGCCCGCGTCGTCCCCTATCTGCGTGCGGCCGCGGGCGCCGACGTCGACGATCCACGCCTGGTCGAACTCATCGGGGAGCTGTCCCTGCGCAGCGAACGCTTCCGCAGGCTCTGGGCCCGCCACGACGTACGGCACAAGTCGACCGGAACCAGCCTGCTGCGCCACCCCCAGGTCGGCCCGCTCGAACTGCACTACGAGAAGCTCCTGATCCCCGGCAGCGCGGGCCAGACCCTGGTCACCTATCACGCCCGCCCGGGCAGTGACTCCGAGGACCGCCTGCGGCTGCTCGCCTCCCTGGAGGGTCCTGCCCGCCCCGGCACCGGTACGCCGGACCCCTCCGCACCGGCCGCGGACCCCCGCACCGCACGGTGACCGAACCGGACGGCACGCGCCGCGCCGGCACCCGGACCATCCCCGGGTGCCGGTGCGAGCCGCTGCGAGGGGTCAGCCCGTGTGGCCCTCGCCATGGCCGCCGTGGCCTGCCCCGTGGTCGAACTTCATCGCCTCCTCGGGCATGACGACGAACGGCCGCATCATGCCCATGTCCTCGTGTTCGAGGAGGTGGCAGTGGTACATGAACCGCCCGTACGCGCCGTCGAACTTCCCCATGACGCGCAGGATCTGGCCGCCCGGTACCCGGAAGACGTCCTTGTGGCCCAGCTCGTTGGGTGCCAGTGGGAGCTGGGTCGTCGCGTCGTAGGCGACGGGCTTGGTCGTGCCGCCCACCGCCGGGTCGAAGCCCGTGACGTCGTAGGCGTCGCGGCCCAGCAGCTGGAAGTCGGCCAGGTGGATGTGCATCGGGTGGACGATCGGCGCGAGGTTGAGGAAGCTCCACTGCTCGTAGGAGCCCTCGGCGATGGTGAAGCCCAGCGCGTCGTTGAAGGTCCGGGAGGTGCGGCGGTAGGTCTTCGTCGTTCCGTCGGTTCCGGTGAGCTGGATGATGCCCTCGGCGGGGACCTGGATGCCGCCGGGGTCGGTGACCTCGGTCATCTCCCAGATCTCCGGGTGGCCGCCGGCGCCCTTGGTGGCCGGCGGGGTGAGCACGATCAGCCGGTGGCCGTGCGGGATGTCGTGCGTGAGCCGGCGGAAGGAGCCGGAGAGCACCTCGGGCAGCTCGAAGGTGTCCGTCTCACCGCTGCAGCCGACCCGGAACTCCAGGACCGCCGGATAGCGCACGTCACCGGCCGGGTCGGGTACGCCCGGCGCCTGGTTGCGGCCCTTGTTGACCAGACGGAGCTTCTTTCCGGCCAGGCCCC
This sequence comes from Streptomyces sp. NPDC048254, assembly GCF_043201895.1. Taxonomy (NCBI): domain Bacteria; kingdom Bacillati; phylum Actinomycetota; class Actinomycetes; order Kitasatosporales; family Streptomycetaceae; genus Streptomyces; species Streptomyces sp. NPDC048254. The sequence continues at coordinate 200,031 of NZ_JBICZJ010000015.1, read as the reverse complement.
GGAAGTCGACGAGCAGGTCGAAGCGCTCGGCGGGGGCCACGGTCAGCGTCGGCAGCGCGTCGTCGAAGGCGACCGGGACCGGGCGGGGCAGCAGTCCGCCGTCGCTGCCGATCTGGTGGATGACGCCCGGGACCGGGCTGCCGTCCTCGTCGACCAGGACGAGGTTGTAGATGCGCGCGTTGGACGCGTTGACGAGCCGGAAGCGGTACCAGGCGTCGGCCACATCGGCGTACGGCCAGATGCGGCCGTTGACCGTCGTGTACGGGCCGGTGAACGGGATGGTGACCGGCTTGCCCGTCTCCGGGTTCTGCTGCTGGACGATCACCGTCTTGTGCAGCAGCCGGCCGTTGAGCCGGCCGTCCTCGTCGGTGTCCAGGTTCCGGTCGGCGAGCAGCAGCGGGATCTCCCGCTCCCCGCAGGGGAGCCCGAGCGCGTCCTCCTCGTCGTCACGGACGAGATAGGTGCCGTACAGGCCCGTGTGCACGTTCCACCGCGTCACGTTCATGGCGTGGTCGTGGTACCACCACTGCACCGCCTGGTGGTCGTTCGGGTACTCCGAGAGCTGGGCGTCGCCGAAGCCGACGGCGTTGTCCGCCCAGCCGTCGTTGCCCCCGCCGGTCTGTGCTCCGTGCAGGTGGGTCACCGTCCAGGCGGGCAGGGCGGCGACGTCCTTGTTCGGCTCGACGCCCGCGCGGCCCGGCTCGGTGCTGGGCGGTGCGGTGCCCGGCGCGGCGCCCGGCACCTCCACCGAAGTGACCGGATACTCACTGCCCTTGGGGATCCGGTTGGTCCAGGCGATGCGGACGCGCTGCCCGCGGCGCACCTCGATGGTCGGGCCCGGCACCTGCCCGTCGTACCCCCACATGAGGGTCGGCGGGAGCTGCGGGTGCAGCCGCACCCAGGCCGGGCGCAGGGCGATCTCCGTCTCGCGCAGCACGTCTCCGGTGCCGGGCCGCAGGACGGGCGGGACGGGCAACGGCGTCACATAGGGCGCGAGTTGCTCCGGAGTCGGCGCCGCTTCCCCCGCGGCGTCCTCGGTGATCCTGTCGATGATGTCGGTCAAGGTCCGAACACCCCCGTGTGTTCTGTGGTTTCTGCCTTCACCCCACAGGACTCCCGAGGAATGACCGACGTTCCCTGAATGCCCTGTTCCACCCGAAAGGGTGGCGAATTCGAGCCATGTCCACACGCGCCTCGGCACGGTACGGAGAGACGGACCGTGCCGAGGTGATGGAGGCCGTGCGGAGGTCAGGCCGGGGTGCGCTGCCTGCGGCGCAGGGTCAGGTACGTGCCCGTGGCGCCGGCGGCCACGAGGGCGCCCGCGCCGAGGCTCACCGGGAGCGTCGGGAACGCGCCCGAGCCGGTCGTCGCGGCCGTGTCCACCATCGCCGGGCCCGGCGTGATGTGCGTGCTGACCGGAGCCACGTGGTGGATCGGGCCGACGTGCTTGACGGAGCCGTTCGCGTTCAGCAGCACCTGCTTGTTGTTGGGGTGCCGGAAGTCGAACATGTTGGTCAGGGTGCCCGCGGTGGCGTCGAAGGAGTGGTCACCGACGCGGCCGGTGCGCCAGTTGTCCTCGATGAAGCGGATGACGGACGACTGGTCGGTCCCCGTGTGGTCGACCTTGTTCACCTTGCTGTAGGGCGAGATGACCAGCAGCGGCTGCCGGGTGCCGGGGCCGCAGCGGTCGGCGTAGCCGCCGGACGCGGCCGGGCCCGCCTGGCAGGCCGCGCTGTCCGTGGCCTTGCCGTTGGAGCCGGCGGTGGTGTCCTTGGAGCCGTTGCGGGGCTTGGCGTAGGCGTGGTCGTACCAGCCGTCGGAGTCGTCGTAGGCGACGACGACCGCCGTGGACTCCCACTCCGGGGAGCTCTGGACGGCGTTGATCTCGTTGACGAGGAAGTGCTGCTCGTCGGTCGGGTCGGAGTACCCGGCGTGGCCGTCCTGGTACTCGCCGGCCTTGAGGAAGCTGACGGCCGGGAGTCTGCCCGCCTTGGCGGCCGCGGTGAAGTCGGTCAGGTCGTAGTTGTGGTTGGCCTGGCCGTTGTGACCGATCTCGTTGACGTTCTTCGGCGCCACGTGGTGCGGGTTGGACGTCGACTTGTAGTACGAGAACGGGTTGTGGTGCGGGCTGTAGTCGACCACGGAGGCGCCGCCCACGTTGGTGTGCGTGGTGTCGCACTTGGCGTAGTCGGCCGACTTGCCGTCCCAGCCGGTCGACGGACGGAAACCGCCCTGGAACCAGCCCCACGTCACGTGCTTGGAGTTGAGCAGGTCACCGATGTTCTTGCCCTGGAGCGAGGCCAGCGCGCTGGTGCTCGTGTGGTCCTTGTCGGAGCAGTCGTCGAAGGCCGGGTCGGGGTCGTTGATGACCGTGCCCACACCCTTGGCGTCCGGGGAGGCGATGGCGTACGAGTCGGGCGTCGACGTCTGCTTGCCGGTGACCGAGTCGACGGAGATCGCGCCGTGCGTCTGACCCGAGATCAGGTTGAGCGCGCCGGGCGTGGACGGGCCGTAGACCGAGCTGTAGGAGCGGTCGTTGAGGGCGTACTGCTGGGCGTAGTTCCACAGCCCGGTGACGGTGTTGCCGTCGTAGTAGTCCATGACCAGGCCCGGCTCGCCGAACAGGCCGCCGCTGCACTTGTCGACCTCGGTGTTCTGCACGAACTGGTCGGCCTTGCCGCCGTCGTAGGCCAGCTGCTCGGGCCCGTAGGAGTGGTTCTGGTCGCAGGTCATGGCCTGCGACGGGGAGAGCCGCTTGGGCGCGTACTGGTTCGGGTTCTTCGTCAGCAGCCCGGCGTGCGCGACGGTGTCGATGTCCTTGGGGGTCCTGCTGGACGCCGTGAACTTCGTGCCGTCGGTGTTCGCGGCCTTCGGGTAGGTCGCGAAGTAGTGGTCGAAGGAGATGTTCTCGTCGAACAGCACGACCACGTGCTTGATCGGCGTCGCGGTGGACGACCCGCTGCTGTGTCCGGCGGGAACGGTTGCCCAACTGGGCGCGGTACCGCCGAGGACCGTGAGCGCGGCGGCACCCGCGAGCGCCCCCAGACTCCTGATCGCCGTTCGTCTTCCTGTGCTGGCCATGCGGACTCACCCTCCGGGCATGAACGTCACTGCGTCGTACAGGCAGGGATGCTTCGCCCGCTTCCGGGCGCTCCGGCGGAGCCATGATGGCGCGTGAGTGAATACCGGGTCAGGGATGCTGGGGCAAACCTTGACCGTGTATTGACCGATCGGGTCCCGAAGTTGTTCGAACAAGCTCAGGTCAGCAGAGCGCGCCCGTACCAGTCGTTCCGGTCCCGCACCCCGGGCAGCGCGAAGAAGTACCCGCCGCCGAACGGCGAGATGTAGTCGACCAGCGGTTCGCCGGCCAGCCGCTTCTGCACGGTCTCGAATTGCCGTGCCAGGTCCTGCTGGTAGCAGCTGAACAGCAGACCCATGTCGAGGTTGCCGTTGCTGTCCATGCCCCGGTCGTAGTTGTAGGCGCGGCGCAGGATCCGCTGCTCGGCGGTGGCCGTGGTGCGCGGGTTGGCCAGCCGGATGTGCGCGTCCAGCGGGATGACGTCACCCTTGGGGTCGTCGGCGTAATCAGGCGTGTCGTGCTCGGCGTCGCCGTCCAGGGGCGCCCCGGACTCGCGGGACCGGCCGAACATCCGCTCCTGCTCGCTGAGCGAGACCCGGTCCCAGAACTCCACCAGCATGCGGATCAGCCGCACCACCTGGTAGCTGCCGCCGACCGCCCACTCCGGCTCGCCGGAGTCCGCGCCGACCCACACCAGCCGGTCCATCTCCCGGGCGCTGCCGGTCTCCGGGTTGGCGGTGCCGTCCTTGAAGCCGAGCAGGTTGCGCGGGGTGCCGGACGGGCGGGGCGGGCTGGTGAAGCCGTCCAGCCGCCAGCGGACCTGCATGCCGCCCCGGGTGTGCCGGGCGATGTCGCGCAGTGCGTGCAGCACGGTGTCGGTGTCGTCCGCGTGCAACTGCAAACTGAGGTCGCCGTGGCACCACTCGGGCCGGAGGTCGTCGTCCGGGAAGGCCGGCATCGTGGTCAGCCGACGGGGCCTCAGTCTCCCGAGCCCGTACCGGTCGTCGAAGAGCGAGGCGCCGACGCCGACGGTCACCGCCAGCGCACCCGACGGCAGTTCCTCGCCGAGGACACCGGAGTCGGCGGGCGGCGCGGTGACGCCCACCGGGTCGGGGGTGCCGCCGGAGGTGAGGAAGCGGGCGCGGTCGGTGAGCGTGCGCAGCAGGTCGGTCAGCTCGGCGCGGTTCCCGGCGGTCACGTCGAGCGAGGTGAAGACGGTCGTCCGGCGCGGCGCCGCGATCGCGGACCGCTGACGGGCGCCGTGGAAGGGTGCGATGGCCGGCGTTGCCGTGGTGGCGTCGGTGATCGGGGCGGCCGCGCCGCCGGCGGCCAGTCCCGCGCCCGCGAGCGCCGCGCCCCGCAGGAAGCCACGGCGGCCGACCCCGCCCTTGCCCGTCGTCTCGTCGGTGCTCACACCGTCCTCCGTGGATCGCACAGGGTCGCCACCGACGCCAGCCGTTCCACCAGGTCCCCGAGCGCCGCGTCGACGTTCTCGCGCTGCCGGTGGCTCAGCCGCCCCAGGGGTGTCCAGGTGCCGTCGTGCTCGAAACCGTCGAGCGTCTTCCCGACCCGGTCCAGTTCGCTCTCCAGAGCCGGCAGACCGGCGTACCGCGTGGCCAGCAGCGGGTGCAGCCGGGACATGACCTGCACCGTGCCGTCGAGGTTGGCGCGGGCGGTGGCGAGGTTGCTGCCGCTGCCGTAGTCGGTGCGGCCGGTCAGCTCGAACTGCACCGTGTTCTCCAGGATCTCGTGCGCCCGCAGCCCCAGCTGGGCGGGGTCCATCCGGGTTCCCGCCCAGTCGTCGCGGAGCGCGGTCACCGCCTTCACCAGGTCGGCCGCCGGGCCGCGCAGGCCGTTCGCGGACTCGCCGTGCCACAGGCCGTACTCGACGCGGTGGAAGCCCGTGAAGTCCTTGTCGTGCACCCCGCCGGGCAGGCCCGCGTCCGTGCCGTTGATGGCGCCGTCCGCGTCGCCGAAGGCGTCGTACGCAGCGCCCAGCCGCTCGTACTCCAGGTGCGCCGGCAGCCAGTCGGCGCGGGCGGCGGCGAGGTCCCCGCCGTCGATCGCGTCCCGCAGGGTCGTCGTCAGCCGGACGACGTCGGACAGGCCGCTGCCGATCCACTTCTGGTAGGCGAGCGCCGGCGGGATCAGGTCGTGCTCGGTGACCGGGGCCGCGGCCGGTCCGCTGCGCCCCGTGGTGATGCGGACCGTGGGTCCGGTGACGGCGTCGGCGTCGTCGGGGACGCACTTGAACGCGTAGGTGCCCTTGCCGAGACGGACGGTGAGTTCCCGGGTGGTGCCGGGGCCGATGTCCTCCACCTCGCCGTAGACGGCCTGGCTCTTCGGGTCCTCCAGGAGGACCTCGGCGGGGCCGTCGGTCGGGTTGCGCAGGTCGAAGACCTGGACACCAGGGGTGGGTGTGCGCCAGCCCCGGCCGCAGCGGCTGGCGGACACCTCCACCGCGGTGTGCGGCAGGGCGGCAGGGGCGGCGTGTGCGGGGCGCGAGTCGTGTGTGAGCGCCAGGGCTCCCGCCACCAGGCATACGACGGCGACCGCGACGACCGCCCAGGGACGCAACGACCTCCAGCCGAGGCCGGACAACACCATCCCGAGCTCCCGGGTTCGTACCGTTCGTGATCGCCTCATGCTAGGCAGCACTTCGCACTCGAACGGCCGTCCAGGCAAACCCATGACCAAGAGTTCCCTGCCGGTTCACCGGACCTCCCGAGGAGCCCCTCAGTCGGTGCCGGGCTGGACCATCCTGAAGAAGGCGCGGGCACCGGCGCGCTGCACCGACCGCCGCAGCCGCGCCGGGAGCGGACGGGAGACGGGCGCGAGGGCGGGGACGCCGGCCAGGCGGGGGAAGAGGGCCTCGGCGTTGGTGCGGTTGACGGCGGCGAGGATGCCGGGGCCGACACCGGTGTCGAGGCCGTTGGCGAAGTACTGGCCGGCCGCGGCGGGCGCGAACGGCCAGTCGCTGCCGAACAGCACGTGCCCGGGGCGGGCGAAGGCGAGCAGGGTGGGCAGGGCGGCGGGGCTGGACGAGAGCGCGGTGTCGCAGTAGAAGCCGCGGAAGTCCCCCAGGATGTCCAGGGGGCTGCGCCCGGTGTCGGCGGCGAGGGCGACGGCCATCCGGTGCGAGGCGTACGGCACGAAGCCGCCCGCGTGGCTGAGGACGAACCGGATCCGCGGGTACCGGCGCACCACACCGTTGCGCACCAGGAGATAGGCGGCCCGGGTGGTGTCGAGGAGGAAGTCCGCGGCGAACGGCGGGATGCCGTCGACGGCCGGCCCGGGCAGTTCGGCCGGGTGGACGAAGGCGACGGCACCGTGCTCGTCCAGCACCCGCCAGAGGGCGTCCTGGCCGGCGGCGCCGAGGTAGTCGCCGTCGGTGTTGGCGAGCAGGGTGACGCCGTCGGCGCCGAGTCCGGCGAGCGCCCGTTCGGCCTCCTGTGCCGAGGCCGGCGTGTCCGGCAGGGGCAGGGTGGCGAACCAGCCGAAGCGGCCGGGGTGCTCGGCGGTGAGCGCGGCGGAGAAGTCGTTGAGCTGCCGGGCCAGGCCTGCCGCCGCCCCGGGTCGGTGAGGAAACCGGTGCCCGGGGTGGAGGCCGACAGGATCGCCGTCTCGGTGCCGAGCAGATCCATCGCCTCCAGGGCCGCCTCCGGGCTCCAGTCGGGCAGGGCGCGCCCGCCCGCCTCGGTGATCCCCTGCCCGGTCAGGGCCTTCCGGTAGCCGGGCGGGATCAGGTGCTGGTGGACGTCGATCCGGCGCGGGGTGCTGGTCAGGGGGCTGCCCTTCCCGTCGTCACGGCACTGGAACGTCCCTGACGGCCTCCCTGCCGTAGCGGATGTTCCAATTGGAGCAGACGCTACATCAGCGAGCCGAGGCAAGAGCGACACGAGGTGCCCAGGTGAGTGGGACCGGGGCCGTGAGCAGAGCCATGGACAGCCCGTACGACGTGGCGGTGATCGGGTACAGGCCCACCGGGGTGACCGCGGCGAACCTGCGAGTGCCTGTCCCGGGCCCGTCGACGCCTCAGGGAACCCCGGTCGCCGTCGGTCTCGGCGGGCTGAGGGGAGCGGCCTCTCAGCCCGCCCGCTCCGCCGCCCGCAGGGGGCATCCGGTGCCGACGCGCGCCTCGAGTTCGGTCCGCAGGGCCGCGAGTTCGGCCATGCGCGCGTCGACGACCCGGATCTTCTCCTCGAACAGTGCGGACAGCGCCTCGGCCGAGTCCGGCGCGTCGCTCAGCTCCTCGAAGTGCCGGCCGATCTCGGCCAGTGAGAAGCCGAGGGTCTGCGCGGTACGGACGTAGTGCAGCCAAGGCACCGTCTCCGGCGGGAAGTCGCGGTAGCCGTTGGCCAGGCGCCGGCCCGTGACGAGGCCGATCTTCTCGTAGAAGCGAATGGTGTCCTTGCTCAGGCCGGCCTGCGCGGCCAGCTCTCCGATACGCATGACCCTCCGCCGGACTGCCGCGCTGGGACTTGACGTTGGACAGTACTCCACTGTTTAGCGTGAGGCGTCGCTGCCACGAATCGAGCAGGAGCCCCCTCATGATCCGTCTCGCCGCCCCCACCCACCCCGCCTATCCGCGGGTCGTCCGTGCGAGCGCCTGGTACGACCTCGTCGTCACCGTGGGGTTCGCGACCCCCTGGACCTATGCGCTCGTGCACGACGGACTGTCGTCGCTGGGGGACACCCTCGGGCTGGGCGTGCTGCCCGCCCTCGACCCGATGCAAATCCTGTACGCGAACCTGATGGGCTCGGTCGTGGTGGTGTGGGCGCTCCTGCGGATCATCGAGCCGCTTCCCGCGCACGGCCTGTTCGACGGCGTGGCGCGCGTCCAGTTCGCCCTGTGGCAGGCGTACGCGCTGGGCCACGGAGCCACGCGCCTGCTGTGGCTCTTCCTCGTGGTGGAGGTGGCGTTCGGTGTCGCCCAGCTGTGGCCATGGCGGTGGACCCGGCGGACCGGCCTCGTCTCCTGCCCTCGGCTGCCATGAACGCCATCGCGGATACGACGGCCGTGGGACGCGAGGGCGTCGAACGGATGCTCCGGGACACCGTGATCCTCTACGAGGACGGGACCCCTGACGATCCACCTGGTGGGGGACGTGCGCCACCATCTGCGTGCGTAGTCTCCATGGGTCCATGGGCCGGTGTTCCCGGTGTTCCCGGCGGGCGGTGCCGTCCGCCGGGAACACACCGGCCTAGCGGGTGAGTTCGGCCGGCTCGTCGAGTCGCGTCAGCTTGCTCGGGTTGGCCACCGCGTGGATGCGGACGACGCGGCCGTCCGCCACCTCGACGCTCACCGCAGCCAGTCGGCCGCCGACCTCGATCCGGCCGGCGGGCGCGCCGTTGAGCCAGACCGGGGACACCGTCCGGTCCGGCCGGGCGAGCAGCGCGGCCACGAGCTCGGCGCCGTGCACCGGGGCGGTCGCGGCACCGGCCTGTCCACCGCCGTCGGCGATCAGGACCACGTCGGGTGCCATGACCTCCATCAGCTCCTGCACCCGCCCGGTGCGCAGCGCGGCCAGGAACCGCTCCACCACGGCACGCTGTTCCGACCGGCTCACCCGGACCCGGGGCCGCCGGGCCGCCACATGCTCGCGGGACCGCCGGGCGATCTGCCGTACCGCGGCGGCCGACTTGCCCACCGCCTCGGCGATCTCCCCGTACGGCACGTCGAAGACCTCGCGGAGCACGAACACCGCCCGCTCGGTCGGTGCCAGCGTCTCCAGCACGGTGAGCATCGCGATCGAGACGCTGTCCGCGAGTTCGACGTCCTCGGCGACATCGGGACCGGTCAGCAGCGGCTCCGGCAGCCATTCGCCGACGTACTCCTCACGGCTGCGGGACAGCGTCCGCAGCCGGTTGAGCGCCTGGCGGGTGACGATGCGGACGAGATACGCCCGCGGGTCCCGCACCCGGGACCCGTCGACGTCGGCCCATCGCAGCCAGGACTCCTGGAGCACGTCCTCCGCGTCGGCCGCCGACCCGAGCATCTCGTAGGCGACCGTGAACAGCAGACGGCGATGGGCGACGAACAGGTCCTCGGGGGCCGAGCCGGCCGTCATGCCGTCGCGGCGGGCTGGGCCAGCGGGATCGCGCAGGCGTCGGAGAAGCCCTGCGAGCCGACCCCGTTCGCCACGTTCGCCCTGGTCGCCAGGTTGACATAGGCGATGAACGCGGTGAGCTCGACCATCGCCGGCGCGCCGAGCCGGTCCAGCAGGCCGGCGTACATCTCGTCGGTCACGGTCGGCGGGGTGTTCGTCATGGCCTCGGCGTACTCCATCACGTCCCGCTCCGGTTCCGTGAAGACGTCCGCCTCCCGCCAGCGCGGTACCTGGCTGGCCTTGACCAGGTCCAGGTTCCCGTTCTGGGCCTGGAAGTAGCCGACGTCCAGGCACCAGCTGCAGCCGACCTGCGCGGCCACCGCCATGTGCGCGAACGACTTGAGGCTCGCGTCGGCCCGGTCCCAGGCGCCGACCTTGCCGCCGAACTCCAGGTTGTCCTGCGCGACCTGGGGGCTGTGCCACAGCACCTCGACGTTCTCGGGCACGGCACCGAGCTGTTCGACCATGTTCTCCTTGAGCCCGGCCGGGAGCTCGGCCTTCGGGATGCGCAGCGTCACGGTGTTCTCCTCATGCGTTGCCGGTATGCGTTGCCTGTTCGGCATGAAGACACCGCCCGGAGCGCGGATGTGACAGGGGCCGGCCCGGGGGCCCGCCGGCGTCGTCGGTCGCCGCCAGGATCCTGCGGCCGATCTCGTGCAGCTGGCGCACCTGCGCCCGGGTCAGCGGGTCGAAGACCAGTCGGCGTACGGTCGCGACGTGCGCCGGTGCCGAGTCCGCGACCTTGGCCCAGCCCGCCTCCGTCAGCGTTGCCACGGTGAAGCGGCCGTTGTCCGGGTCCGGCTCCCGGCGCAGCCAGCCCCGGTGCTCCAGGCGCTTGGCGACATGGGAGAGCCGGGACAGCGACCCGTTGGCGAACAGCGCCAGTTCGCTCATCCGCAGGGCACGGCCGGGCGCCTGACCAGCACACCGGCAAGGGCGAGCCAGGACGGTGTCTCGTCGTCGGTCAGCCGGCGCGGCTCGGGAGCGACCATGGGGAAATCCTAGCTTTACGCCTCAAGTGACCCTACCGACGGGTCGGTTGACGCTTTCAACCCGAAAGGATCCGGCTTCGACCGGTACCCGCACCGCGCGGTCCGCGGACGGCACGCCCGACGAACCGCCCACCGCGGCCCCGCCTGGGCGACCCGCGACACCCTGGACGGAGCAGGACCCGGGCGTTGCTCAGACGAAGGTCGTCGACAAGGACGGCCCCGGGGGTACGCGGTCGCCGACCGCGCGCTCCGGCTGCACGGCGGCTACGGCTACCTCAGCGCGTACGGTATCGAGAAGATCGTCCGTGACCTGCGGGTCCACCAGATCCTGGAAGGAACCAACGAGATCATGCGCGTCATCGTGACCCGCGGCCTCTTGGAGGCGTTCGGATGAGCGACGTCCTGCTCCACACCGCCGGCCGGGCGGCCCACCTCACCCTCAACCGGCCCAAGGCACTCAACGCCCTGTCCCACGCCATGGTGCTCGACATCGCCGAGGCACTCACCCAGTGGGAGCACGACCCGGCCGTCGAGACCGTCGTCATCACCGGCGCGGGGGAGCGCGGCCTGTGCGCGGGCGGTGACATCCGGAGCATCTACGAGGACGCCCGCGCCGGGGACGGCAGTGCGTCGGCGGAGTTCTGGCGCGACGAGTACCACCTCAACGCCCGGATCGCCCGCTACCCCAAGCCCTATGTCGCGATCATGGACGGCATCGTCATGGGCGGCGGTGTCGGCGTCTCCGCGCACGGCAGCGTCCGGATCGTCACCGAGCGCTCCCGGGTCGCCATGCCGGAGACCGGGATCGGCTTCGTCCCCGACGTCGGCGGGACCTATCTGCTCGCCCTCGCCCCGGGCGAACTGGGCACCCATCTCGCCCTGACAGGGACTCAGATCGGTGCCGCGGACGCCCTGTTGTGCGGACTCGCCGATCACTGGGTCCCGTCGGACAGGATCGAGCGGCTGATCGCCGACCTCGCCGACCGGCCGGTGCACGAGGCGCTCACCCGGCAGGTGCGACCGGCGCCGGAGGGCGAACTGGTCCGCCACCGGGAGTGGATCGACGCCTGCTACGCCGCCGGCACGGTCGAGGAGATCGTCCGGCGGCTGCTCGCCCACGGCGACCCGGCGGCGAAGGAGGCGGCGGAGACCCTGCTGTCCAGGTCGCCGACCGCCCTGAAGGTCACCCTGGCGGCGATGCGCCGGGCGCGGCGGCTCGGCCCGCTGGAGCGGGTCCTCGACCAGGAGTACCGCGTCTCCTGCGCCGCCCTGTCCGCCCCCGACCTGGCGGAGGGCATCCGCGCCCAGATCATCGACAAGGACCGCAACCCGCGCTGGTCCCCGGCCACCCTCGCCGAGGTCACCGACGCCGACGTCGAACGCTTCTTCGCTCCGCTCGGCGAGCGCGAACTGGGTCTCGCCGGACCCGGCACCACCCCGGAGGCGGCCTGGTGAGCCGTACCGTCGCGTTCATCGGACTCGGACACATGGGCGCCCCCCCATGGCCGCCAACCTCGTCAAGGCGCGCCATCGGGTGCGCGGATACGACCTCGTGGTCACTTACCGGCCCCGGTCTTGAGCCCGCCGCCCGCCCCGGCACCCTCTTCGTCGACTGCTCCACCATCGACGTCGCCGACGCCCGCACCTCCCTGACGGCCAAGGCCCTGGGACCGGCCGCCGACGCCGTTCGCTCAGGCGGATTGCACGCCGAACTCGGACTGCACGCCGCCGAGTTGTACGCCTCCTGTGCCGAACGCAAGGGCCGTACCGCCCTGCTCACACTCAACCGGCCGCAGGCCCTCACGCGCGCAACCGCCGGCCAGAAGGACGGCATGAGCGCCCTCGTCGGCAGACGTCCCGTCGAGTTTCGTCACCGCTGACCCAGCACGCCCAGAACCGGCCACCAGGCGCGAGATGAAGATCACGCCTGGTGGCGCGGTCTTGGCCGTGCTCCTGACACGCGGTACGGTCTGTCCGATATCGACGACGCCAGAACGGAAGCCGGTGGGAGTCCGGCACGGTCGCGCCACTGTATGCGAGAGCCCCCGGGTGCTCGTGAGTCAGACCCGTAGCCGTCGTCCAGTGCACCACCGAGATGGGACGCGAACTCCCAGAGGAGGTTCTGCCATGGCGCAGACCGTCGCGCAGCCGACAGCCACCACCCCCGTCATTCCCGCCAAGCTGCCGCTGAGTGCGATAGCTCCCTGGGCGGTCTTCTTCGGCATCCTCATGCTCATCCTGCTCTACTTCGTCGGCGCCGAGCAGGGCGCCACCTCCGTGTTCAACGGCACGGACGTCCACGAGTGGGTGCACGACGCCCGCCACCTCCTCGGCTTCCCCTGCCACTGACGTAAGGGACGCCGCACGCCCATGAACTCCGCAACGGTAAGAAACCTCCTGGTGCGGGGCATGCTCGCCGGCCTCGCCGCCGGCGTGCTCGCCCTGGTCGTCGCCTATCTCCTCGGTGAGCCGAACGTCGACAAAGCGATCAGCTTCGAGGACGCCCACTCGCACGAGCACGAGATGGAGGTCGTCTCCCGCTCCCTCCAGTCCACCGCCGGCCTGGCCACCGGTGTGCTGCTCTACGGGGTCGCTTTCGGCGGCATCGCCGCCCTCGCCTACTGCTTCGCCCTCGGCCGCGTCGGCCGCTTCTCGCCACGGGCGACGGCGCTGCTGCTGTCCGGGTGCGCGCTGTTCGCCGTGTACGTGGTGCCGTTCCTGAAGTACCCGGCCAACCCGCCGTCGGTGGGCGACCCGGACACCATCGGCAAGCGGACCACGCTGTACTTCCTGATGATGGTGCTCAGCGTGCTCCTGGCGGTCGCCGCGACCATCCTGGGCAAGCGGCTCCGGCCGAGCCTCGGCACCTGGTGGGCGACCGTGGTCGCGGTGGCCGCGTTCGCGGTCGTCATCGGGCTGGCGTACCAGTTCCTGCCGACCATCAACGAGGTACCGACGGACTTCCCGGCCACCCTGCTGTGGCGGTTCCGGCTCTCCGCGCTGGCCATCCAGCTGGTGCTGTGGGGCGGATTCGGCCTGCTCTTCGGCGAGTTGGCCGAACGGCAGCTCAACCCCAGGCCGGCGAAGGCCCCGGCCGGGCGGACGGTTCCCGCCGCCCACTGAACGATTCACGTCACGCGAGGGCCCTTCGGAACCATCCGGGGGCCCTCTCGCGTTCTCCGGGAACCGACCCAGCAGGCGAGGACGAGCAAGGCGAGGAGCGGAGGACCCGAGTGGCCAGACACCCTCAGCCACGCCGCATCACCCTCGGCGGTCACGAGGCCGTCGCCCTCACCGTCCGCGAGTACGAGTAACTGATCGCCAGCCGCTGGCAGATCGGCGGTCAGAGCGCCCGGGTACGGGTGCTCGCCCAGCAGGTGAAGCGGACCGAACGGCTTCTGAACGAGTTGGAGAGCCTGGTCAGCGACCACGCGGACTGCCACGAGCCGGACTGCCGTGAGCCGGATGGCCCGCCGGCGTCGGAGTGCCACGCCGCGTCGGCCGCGGGCGACGCGGCGGACGCCGAGTGCCTGCGCTGCGCGATAGCGGACCTGCTCCGCCGCCACCGCCCCCGGCCCCGCGACCAGGCCCGCGACCCGGCCACCTGACGCCGGTCAGCGACGGCGGCCGTATCCCGCCCGGCGCGTTGGGATAGCCTGGCGGAGCCAGTCGTGCCACATCCGTGGTCAGGGAATCCGGTGCGAATCCGGAGCTGACGCGCAGCGGTGAGGGGGACGGGCGGGGCAAAGTGCCACTGGGAGACCGGGAAGGCGCCTCGTCCGGACGAACCCGAGTCCGAAGACCTAGCTGGCACCTCCGTCCTCCGGGGGACTCCGTAGGCCAGGCTCCGCGTACGAGCCCCGACCCCTGAGGCATACCCGTGCTCCGCACCCCCGCGCTTCTCCTCACGTCCGACCTGCTGCTCACCGCATGCGGCTCCTCCGGCGACGGCGGCGACGCCACGTCGCGGCAGGCGTCCGTCGCGGGCTATCCGCGCACCCTCGGCAACTGCGGCCACCAGGTCACGCTCGAATCGGCTCCGGAACGGGCCGTCTCCCTCAACCAGGGCACCACCGGGATCCTGCTCTCCCTCGGCCTCGCCGACCGCATGGCCGGTACGGCGACCTGGACCGACCCGGTGATGAAGGGACTGGAGAAGGCCAGCGCGTCCGTCCCGCGGCTCGCCGGCAACAACCCCTCCTTCGAGAAGGTCCTGGACGCCGAACCCGACTTCGTCACCGCCTCCTTCGTCTCCACCCTCGGCAAGGGCGGGGTCGCCACCCGCGAGCGGTTCGAGAAGCTCGGCGTGCCCACCTACGTTGCGGGCGAGAGGGAGTTCTCCACGGTGCGGCCTCTCGTGAGTGCCCGGGGGCACGGGAGTTGACTGATATTCAGTATGTCCCGTCACGCGCTTTCCGGAACGTCCGCCGCGCCCGTCGGGGAGCCGTTCGGCCGAGCCTCGATGGGGCATCTTCGAGTCGCGTGCCCCGGGAACGCCGCGGCTGCTGTGAACCAGCCGTGAACCCGCGGTGTCTTCGGCGGCTGTGCCGGTGCCGCACTCGCGTCCGCCGCCGCTGACAAGGAAAGATGGGCGTCCAGCGATCGATCAACGACTGCGGAGGAAGTGGACTCATGCCGCATGAGCGAGCGGGCCGGCCGGCGGCTCCGGAGGACCTCGTCGACGTGGCCCGGCTGGTCACGGCGTACTACGCACTGCACCCCGACCCGGCCGACCCGGCCCAGCGGGTGGCGTTCGGCACCTCGGGGCACCGCGGATCGTCGCTGACGACCGCGTTCAACGAGGACCACATCGCGGCCACCAGCCAGGCCATCTGCGAGTACCGGAGCGGCCAGGGCACCGACGGCCCCCTCTTCCTGGGCGCCGACACCCACGCCCTGTCCGAGCCCGCCAAGGTCACCGCCCTGGAGGTGTTCGCCGCCAACGGCGTCACCGTCCTGATCGACAGCGCCGACGGCTACACGCCGACCCCCGCCGTCTCGCACGCCATCCTCACCCACAACCGCGGCCGTACGACCGGACTCGCGGACGGCGTCGTGGTCACCCCCTCGCACAACCCGCCCGCCGACGGCGGCTTCAAGTACAACCCGCCCAGCGGCGGCCCGGCCGCCTCCGACGCCACCTCCTGGATCCAGGACCGCGCCAACCAGATCATCGCGGGCGGGATGAAGGACGTACAGCGCATCCCGTACGAGCGTGCGCTCGCCGCGCCGGCCACCGGCCGGTACGACTTCATGGGCGTCTACGTCGACGACCTGCCCAGCGTCCTCGACCTCGACGCGGTCCGGGCGTCCGGGCTGCGCATCGGCGCCGACCCGCTCGGCGGCGCCTCCGTCGCCTACTGGGGCCGGATCGCCGAACGGCACAGCCTCGACCTCACCGTGGTCAACCCGTACACCGACCCCACCTGGCGGTTCATGACGCTGGACTGGGACGGCAAGATCCGCATGGACTGCTCCTCGCCGTACGCGATGGCCTCGCTGATCGAGAAGCGGGACGAGTTCCGGGTCGCCACCGGCAACGACGCGGACGCCGACCGGCACGGCATCGTCACCCGCGACGCCGGCCTGATGAACCCCAACCACTACCTGGCCGTCGCCATCTCCTACCTCTACCGCCACCGCGAGCAGTGGGCGGCGGGCGCCGGCGTCGGCAAGACCCTCGTCTCCTCCTCGATGATCGACCGGGTCGCCGCCGACCTCGGACGTCAACTGGTCGAGGTCCCGGTCGGGTTCAAGTGGTTCGTCGACGGACTGGTCAGCGGCGCCATCGGGTTCGGCGGCGAGGAGTCGGCCGGCGCCTCCTTCCTGCGCCGGGACGGCTCGGTGTGGACGACCGACAAGGACGGCATCCTGCTCGCCCTGCTCGCCTCCGAGATCACAGCGGTGACGGACAGGACCCCGTCCGAGCACTACGCCTCTCTGACCGCCCGCTTCGGCGAGCCCGCCTACGCCCGCATCGACGCCCCGGCGACCCGCGAGGAGAAGGCCCTCCTCGCCAAGCTCTCCCCGGCCCAGGTCACCGCCGAGGCGCTGGCCGGCGAACCGGTCACCGCGGTGCTCACCGAGGCGCCTGGCAACGGCGCGGCGATCGGCGGCATCAAGGTGACCACGGAGAACGCCTGGTTCGCGGCCCGCCCGTCCGGCACCGAGGACGTGTACAAGATCTACGCCGAGTCCTTCCAGGGCCCCGACCACCTGACCCGGGTACAGGAGGAGGCCAAGGCGGTGGTGATGGCCGCGCTCGGCGGCTGACGCCCCGTGCTGGAGGCGGTGGCCGGACCGGCTGGACCACCGCCTTCGGCGCCCGCTGGGCGGGCCTGTGCGGCGAGTCGGGCGGCCCGCTTCCGAGTGTGCCGGGCGCCGTGTCTACAGCTCGATCAGCCCGTCCGGTTGGGCGTCGTCGGCGGCCGGTAGGCGGCGACGGTGAGCAGGGGGACCCCGGTGACGGCGGCGGCCGCCTCGACCAGGGCGAGGGTCTCGGCGTCGGCGTGGTGCAAGTCCTCCAGCAGGACGGCGAGGGGCGCCGCGGAGGCGGCGGCGCACAGCCGGGAGGCGAAGACACGGTGCAGCCGGAAACGCCCGGCGGCGGCCGCGTCCTCCGGCTCCTGCGGCGGCACCGTCAGTCCCTCCGGCCCGGCCGGGGGTACCTCGCGGGCGAGCGCGCCGAGTGCCTCCGTCCAGGCCCAGGCGGGCGGCGCGCCCTCGTACTCGGGGCTGCAGCCGGTCACCACCCGCCAGCCGTCCTGCCGCAGCCGGGCGGCGGCCCGGTCGAGGAACGCGGACTTGCCGGCGCCGGCCTCGCCGGTGACCAGCAGCACGGTGCCGCCCTGCCGGGCGGCCCGGGCGGCGGCGTCGACGGCCCGCAGTTCCGCACCCCGGCCGACGAACAGGCCGCGGCCCTTGCGCCGCGGCGCGGTGCGTGCGGGCCGCTCGTCGTCGGGCTCCGGCACGGCCGCGCGCAGGACGTCGAGCCGCCCGTTGAGCACGGCCTGCTCCAGCCTTCTCAGGGCGGGGCCGGGATCGCAGCCGAGTTCGTCGCGCAGCACGGCGCTGGCGCGGCGCAGCGAGGAGAGCGCGTCGGCCTGCCGGTCGCAGGCCCACTGCGCGAGTGCGAGCAGCCGCCAGCCCTCCTCACGCAGGGGACTGTCCCGGACGAGAGACTCGGCGTCGGTCGCCGCCTGTGCCACCCGGCCGGTGCGCAGATCGGCGGCCACGGCGAGTTCACGGGCCTCGGTACGCAGCGCCGTGAGCCGGGCCACCTCGGCGGCGGCCCAGGCCTCGTCCGCGTGCTCGGCGAAGGCCGGCCCGCGCCACCAGCCGAGCGCCTCGGCGAGCAGCAGGCGGGCTTCCGCGGCCGGGGCGTCGCGGGCCCGGCGGACCCAGGACTCGAACCGCCAGGCATCCACCGCGTCCCCGGCGAGCCTGAGCGCGTACCCGGGTGGCGCGGTGACCAGAACGGCGGCCGGGGCACGCGGCGGCCGCCCTGGCTCCAGGGACCGGCGCAGATTGGACAGGTAGGCGTGCAACGACACGCTGGCCTTGGCCGGTGGCCGGCCCCGCCACAGCGCTTCCGCCATCCGGTCGACCGGTACGACACCACCCCGGGCGGCGATCAGCAGCGCCAGCACGGCACGCTGCCGCGGAGCGCCCAACTCGACCGGCGTTCCGGCGACTTCGGCGCCGAGCGGACCCAGGACTCGCAAACGCAGCACGGCGCGGGAATCTACCCGAGCCGCACGTGCAACCCGTCAACAGACGATAAACGCGATGCTCTTCGAGCCGGACACCGAGTCGGACACCGAGCCGCGCGCCAAGCGGACGCCAAGAGGGTCGCGGAACGCTGGGCGGCTCACGCAGAACACCTGATCGTTGGAGCAAGCAAGCGTGTCCCTCAACAGCAGTCACGGCGCCTCTGTCACCGCCGAGCGTCCTCATACCCACGAAATGGTCGTGGTCCACCGGGTCTTCCGCCGCGAGTCGGCGCTGCTGCCCCGGCTGGTGCGCGCCGTGCCGGACGGCGACACGGCCCGCGCGGCGCGGATCGTGGCCGCCCTGCGCGACTACACCCTCGGCCTGCACCACCATCACCACGCCGAGGGCGAGCTGATCTGGCCGCTGCTGCGGGCCCGGGCCGCGCACGACGACGACCTCGTGGCACGGATGACGGAGCAGCACGAGGCGATCGACCGCACCCTGGCGGCGGTGTCCGAGTGGATGCCCGTGTGGGAGCGCACCGGTGACCGGATATCCGGCGAGGAACTCGCGCTGGCGCTGGACGCGCACCGGACCACGCTCCTGGAGCACCTCGACGAGGAGGAGCGGTCGGTGTTGCCGCTGGTCGCGGAGCACCTGACCGTCCCCGAGTGGGACCTGGTCGGAGAGCGGGGCCTGGCGGGGCTGCCGAAGAACAAGCGGCTGCTGGCGCTCGGCGCGATCCTGGAGGAGGCGACACCTGAGGAGAGCGCCTACTTCCTGGGCAAGGTCCCGCCGGTCGGCCGGCTGCTCTGGCGGGCCGTCGGCCGCCGCCAGTACGACGCCCACCGCCGGACCACGCGCGCGCCGCTGGACGGGGAGTAGACCGGTGACCCTGCTCGACTCCGCTCCTCTCGACGTCCTGGACGCCTACCGGACCTGCGAGTTCGCCACCCTGGGCCGGGACGGCACACCGCTGGCGTGGCCCACGGCCGTGTGGCGCCGCCCGGACGGGACGCTGCTGCTGAGCACATCCCTGGCGTTCGCGCAGAAGGCGCTGAACATCCGCCGGGACGGCCGGGTCGCCCTGCTCTTCTCCGACCCGACCGGCAGCGGCCTCGACGAGGCCCCGCAGATATTCGTCGGCGGCCACGCCGAATGCCCCGACGAGATCATGACCGGGCCGCAGGGGGCCGAGGACTACTGGCGGATGCTGTTCGAACGGCAGCCGCACAGCAGGTCGTACCTCGCTGCTCCGATGCGGCCGCTGATGAGCTGGTACTACCTGCGACTGCTGATCACCGTGACACCCCAGCAGGTGGTCGTACGACCGCCGTTGCCCGCGTCCGACGCGTCCGCCGTGCCCGCACCTGCCAGTGACCTGCCGGGCGCCGCGCAGCTCGCCCGCTTCCCGACGGCGGTGCTCGCCGCACGCGACGCCACCGGGGTGCCGGTGCTGGCGCGGACCCGGCCGGTGCCCACACCCGAGGGCTTCGCCGTGGACATCCCGGCCGACTGCCCGGCCGCACCGGGCCCCGCCTCCCTCCTCGTGCACCGGCACGACGAGCGGCTCAACCACATGCACAACGCCCTCGTACGCGGCGCGTTGCGGGAGACCGGTGGGGGACCGGTGCTGGTCCCCGCCAAGGTGGTGGAGCCGATGGGCTCCGGTCGCGCGAGCGACGCGGTGAGCGTGCTCCGCAGCACCCGGCGGGCCACCGACCGCTACCTGCGACAGCGCGGCCTGACCCGGCCCCGGGTGGCATGGCAGGAGTTCAGGGCTCTCGCCGAGGACGCGCGCCGCCGCGCCGGGGCCTGATCCGGGCACGGTGCTCCGGGCCGTCCCTGCCGGGACGGCCCGGAGCCGTCGCTCAGTGGGGGGTCGCGGTGCAGGTGACGTCCGCGGCCGGCAACCGCCCGGTGGCGAGGTAGGAGTTGACCGCCGCGTCGACGCAGACGCTGCCGTAGACGCCGAACACCGCGTGCTGGTCGGCGCCGCGCAGGGTCACCAGCCGGGAGCCGGGCCAGTCGCGGTGCACCGCCTCCGCACCCTGGTAGGTGGTGCGCGGGTCGCCGGTCGCGTTGACCAGCAGAGCCGGCAGGTCGTCCCTGATCGTCGTCGGGCGCTCGCGCGGTGCGTCCCAGAAGGCGCACGGTCCGATGTCGTTGGTCACCGGTCCGAACAACGGGTCCCGGGCGCGGGCATGTTGGACATCACGCCAGTACGTCTCCGGATAGCGGGGCGCACCGACGTCGCCGCAGAGGATGGAGGTCTGCACGCTGCCGTACTCCGACTCGGATCCGGTCAGCAGGAAGCCGAGCATGTCGGCGAGCCACGGACCCGGGGTGACCGCCTTGCCGTCGGCCGCGTCACGCAGGTCGCGGACGGCGGCCGCGAAGTCACCGTACGCCGGGTCGTTGTCCTGGGAGAGGCCGTTGAAGACGACGAGCGGTGCGACGCTCTCGTCCACCCGGTAGTCGCCGACCCGCAGCGGGCCCCGCTCGGCGGCCCTCTGGATCCGGTCCACGACCGCCAGCACCGCGTCCCGGGTGCGGCCCAGGCCGTACGCCGGGTCGCGGACGGCGGCCCAGGCGGCCCAGTCCCGCAGGGCGTGCCGGTTGGCGGACTCCGCGCCGCGCAGCAGCCGGGGGTTGTAGCGGCCGGGATCGATCACCCCGTCCAGGACGACCCGGTCGGTGCGCCCAGGAAACATCGTGGCGTACACCTCGCCGAGGTAACTGCCGTACGAGTAACCGAGATAGGAGATCCGCCGCTCACCGAGCGCGGCGCGGATCACGTCCATGTCCCGCCCCGTGTTCCGGGTGGTGACGTACGGCAGCACGTCGCCCTCGTACTTCTGGCAGCCGCGGGCGAGTTCCTCGGCGAAGGCGGTCGAGCGGTCGAACCCGGCGCGGTCGTGGCCCGGGCTGCGGAACTGCGATCCGGTGGGCCAGTGGCAGTCCAGCGGGGTGCTGCGGCCGACGAAACGGGGGTCGACACCGACCACGTCGTAGCGCTTGCCGGTGTCGACCCCCGTTTCGCGCACCCACGGTGGGTCACCGAGCGTCTGCCCGCCCGGACCGCCGCTGTTGAGCAGCAGGGCGCCGACGCGGTGGGCGGTGTCGGTGGCCTTGATCCGGGAGATCGCGACGGTGATGGTACGGCCGCCCGGGTCGGCGTAGTTCAACGGCACGGTGACGTCGGCACATTGGGCGCCCGCCTTCTGGAGGTCCTTGCCGGTGTCGTCGTCGGGCCCGCGCACGCAGCTCTTCCAGGTGAGGTGCTGGTGGTGGTAGCGGGTGAGCGGGTCGGGGGCTCCGGTGGCGGTGGCCGGCGTGGTGCCGAGGGCCAGTGCGCCGGTGAGGGCCAGGGCGGCCGCGGCCGCGAAGCCTGTCATGCCGTGCTCCTTCCGGTCTCGCAGAGGGACTTGTCGACGAGGTCCTGGAAGTCCAGTTCGGCGTGGAGGCTGTCCGGCACCTGGTTGAGGGCGACGGCCACGCTCCGGCCGCCGGGTCCGACGGCGACCAGCGCCCGGTGGCCACCGGGCACGGTCCCGGCGTGCCCCCACCACACCCCGCCGCAGGACAGCGGCGACGAGATCAGGCCCAGCCCGTACCGGGCGCCCGGCCAGAGCCGGTCCGGATCGGCGGCCACCGTCCGCTTCATCTCGGTCAGTTGGGCCGCGGGCAGCAGCCGGCCGCCGAACAGCGCGGTGGCGAACCGGGTGAGGTCGCCCGGCGTGGAGACGAGAGCGCCACCGACACCGCCGAAGGACGTGTTCCAGTCGGTGCCGTCGACACGCTGCCCGTCGGCGGAGGTGAAGTAGCTGTGCGAGTAGGCCCCTTGGATCCGGGTCTCGTCTCCCGGCCAGTAGGTGTCGTGCAGTCCGAGGGGCCGGATCACCCGGCGGCTGATCTCGTCCTCGGGACCGCGGCCGGTGATCTTCCGGACGATCTCGCCCAGCACCAGGTAGTTGGTGGTGGCGTAGTGCCATGACTGCTGCGGGCGCGGCAGTTCGAGGGCCTGCGCGATCAACTCGCCCGGCTCGAAGTGGCGGTAGCGCGCCCGCTCCGGGTACTCCCACTCGGGCGCGTCGAGGTAGTCGGGCAACCCGCTGGTGTGGCGCAGGAGCCGGCCTACGGTGATGTGCCGTCCGTCGTAGCCGTGGGCGTGGATCAGGCCGGGCAGGTAGCGGTCGACGGAGGCGTCGAGCGAGAGCCGGTGCTCGGCGGCGAGTTGCAGCACGACGGTCGCGGTGAACGTCTTGGTGACGCTGCCGACGCGCAGCCGGTCGGAGGCGTGCATGGGGCGGCCGGTGCGCAGATCGGCCGTGCCGGCGGTCTCGGTCCAGCGCCCGCACGGGCCGTCGGCCAGGACCGAGGCTCCGGCGATGTGATCCTTGGTGGTGAGCGTGGTCAGCGCCCCGCGGACGTCGTCATGGGTACCGCAGCGCCCGGACGGCCCTGGAGGTGACGACCGTGCGGTGGCCACCGGAGCGGACACCAGCACGAGTGCTGCCACCGATAACGCCAGGGCGGACTTCACGGAGAAGGTTGCCATGGACCATCACGCTAGGCGCGGCCCGGCCCGCGATCACTCCCGTAGGCTGCCGCATCCGGAGTGGGGGCAACCCCCGGCCGGAGCCTGCGGCGAACCCCCGGTCCTACCCGGACCGGCACTCCGTCAGCCGCTTCTCCAGGAACCGGCGTTCCGCGGCGTTCTCCACCAGCTCCAGAGCCCGCGCGTACGATTCGGCCGCCTCCCGGCTACGCCCCATCCGGCGCAGCAGGTCCGCACGGGTCGCCGGCAACAGGTGGTAACCGGTCAGGTCGTCCTCCGCCTCCAGCTCCGCCACCAGCGCCAGGCCTGCCTCCCCGCCCTCGGCCATGCCCACGGCGACCGCGCGGTTGAGGCGGACCACGGCCGAGGGGACGTACCGCTGGAGTTCGCCGTAGAGGCCGGCGATGTCCGCCCAGTCGGTGTCGGCGGCGGTCGCCGCGGTGGCGTGGCAGGCCGCGACCGCCGCCTGGATCTGGTACGGGCCGGGGCGGCCGCGGCGCAGCGCGCCCTCCAGGAGAGCGGCGCCCTCGTCGATCTCGGCGCGGTCCCAGGCCGTGCGGTCCTGGTCCTCCAGGGTCACCAGATCACCGGCCGCGTCCACCCGGGTGTCCCGGCGTGCGTCGTGCAGCAGGAGGAGCGCGAGCAGCCCGACGACCTCCGGCTCGTCGGGCATCAGCCGGGCCAGCAGCCGGGCCAGCCGGACGGCCTCGGCGCACAGGCCGGTCCGCATCAGGTCGGCGCCGGCCGTGGCCGCGTACCCCTCGTTGAAGAGCAGGTAGAGCACGCCGAGGACGCCCGTCGTGCGGTCCGGCAGCAGATGCGCGGGCGGCACCCGGTACGGGATGCCGGCATTGCGGATCTTCCGCTTGGCGCGCACCAGCCGCTGCGACATCGTCGCCTCGGGGACGAGGAACGCGCGGGCGATCTCCGGCGTGGTCAGCCCGGCGAGGGTGCGCAGGGTCAGGGCGACCCGCGCCTCGATCGGCAGGGCCGGATGACAGCAGGTGAAGATCAGCCGCAGCCGGTCGTCGGCCACACCGCTGTCGTCGCCGTCGTGATCCGGGTCGTACGGTCCCTCGTCCCGTGCCAGCACGGCCGCCTCCCGCAGCTTCGCCGCCCCCACCGCCTCCCGGCGCAGCACGTCCAGGGCGCGGTTGCGGGCGGTCGTGGTCAGCCAGGCGCCCGGGCGGCGCGGCACTCCGTCGCGCCGCCACCGCTCCAGCGCCTGGGCGAAGGCGTCCTGCGCGCACTCCTCGGCGAGGTCCCAGTCGCCGGTCACCCGGATCAGGGTGGCGACGATCTGGGACCACTCCTCGCGGAAGGCGGCGGCGACGGCCTTCTCGACGTCGTCCGTGACACTCACTCCCAGACCGGCCGCACCTCGACCGAGCCGCCGGCGAGCGCCGCGGGGTGCCGGGAGGCGAGCGCGATGGCCTCGTCGAGGTCGGCGACCTCGATGATGTCGAGGCCCGCGACGTACTCCTTGGTCTCGGCGAACGGCCCGTCGCTCAGCAGCACTTCGTCACCCTGGACGCGCACGGTGGTCGCGTCGGCGGCGGGCCGCAGCCGGGCGCCGCCCTTGACGAGGTCACGGCTGCGGACCTCGTGGATGTACGAGGTGAAGCGCGGGTCCTCGGCGATCTCGGCGGGGCTGAGCTCCTCGCCGCCGACGGGCGTGCAGATGAACAGGACGTACTTCATGACCGCTCCTTCCCGGCCGTCTCTTCCAGCGGCACCGACACGTGCTCGTGGGCGATCAGCCAGCTGAAACCGGTGTCCCGGTAGCCGGTGGTGACGCGCACCGTCCGGTCCAGGGGCTCTCCGGTCAGGCGGGTGCCGCGGATCCGGACGAGGGCGTGGCTGAAGGCGCTGCCCTCCCCGGGCCGTACCCGCAGGTCGAGCACCTCCCGGTGCACAGGCCCGTCGAGGGTCGCGAACCAGCCCTCGACAGCCTTGCGGAACGCGGCGATCCCCGACCGTGCCTCGACGCCGGAGGGCTGGAAGGTCTCCACGTCGGGCGCGTAGCAGGCCGTCAGCCGCTCGACGTCCCGGTCGCGGGCGGCCTCGGTGAGCTCGGCGTCGATATGACGGATCACCGTCTCGGCATCCTCGGCGAACCCCTCGTCCCAGAACGGCCGCACCTCCATGGCCCCGATGGTGGCCACCGGATGCCCGGCCGCGATCCGTACGGCCTCCTCCAGACTGTCGCAGTCGACGACGTCGAATCCGGCGACGTACTCCTTCGTCTCCGCGAACGGGCCGTCGGTCCGCAGCACCTCACCGTCGCGCACCCGCACGGTGACCGCCGTGTCGGGCAGCTGCAGCCGGTGGCCGTAGAGCCGGGCCCCGTGCCGGACGCCGTGCTCCTCCACCCAGGGTTCGACCGGCGCCATCCCAGAGGCGTCGGCGGTGTCGTCGCCGCAGACCAGCAGCATGTATTTCATCGTTCCTCCCGGTCCTCAAGTGCTTCCTACACCCCACCGACGAACGGCGCCCCGCGGAATCGACACCCCGGCGGACGGCAGTGCTCAGTACGCCATCCCGTGCCCCCTGCCCAGGATGCCGTGCGGGTCGTGGACGCCCTTGGCCCGAGCCAGGGTGTCCCACTGGTCGCCGTAGTGCTCCCGCCAGTCGGCCGGGGTCATCGGCAGCGCGTTGACCGGATAGGCGACGGCGCCGTTCGCCCGCGCGTACTCGTACGCCGTGCGGTTGGCGGCCACCATCGGGTCGGCCGCGCCCGGGGCGGCCGTGCGCAACAGGGCGAGCAGGAAGACGACCTGGCCGCGCGGGCGGCGGAACAACGGCGCCCGCAGGGCGCGGGTGAGCAGGGGATAGAGCAGGACCACACCGTTCTCGCGCAGATCCCGGAAGCCGGGATCGGCGAGGATGCCGGACACGACGGACGCGGCGGTGTCCTCGGGCAGCAACAGGTTCAGCCAGGGGTGCGGATGCAGCCACTCGCCGGTCGCGCGCAGGAGCTCCTCGTCGGCCGCGACCCGGTGCGCGAACTCGGCGTGTCCGAGGTCCGTGATCTCGGCCGAGTCGAAGGCGAGGTCCGCGAGGAGGCCTTGGTCGTCGGGCGGGGTCGGGCCCTGGTGGGCGGCGACGGCCTCGACCATGTAGTTCCAGCCGCCGGCGGTGTCCTCGGCCGGGCGGGCCTGGCCTTCCAGGTAGTCGAAGCGCCGGTCGGTCGCGAGCAGGTGCTGGTCGGCCAGGTAGGCGTCGAGACCGCGGTAGTACAGGCAGTAGCGGCGCACCAGGGTGGGCGCGGGGGACAGCCGGAGCGTGGCCCGGATGATCACGGCCACCTGCCCCAGGCCGGCGAGGACGGCGTGGAAGAGGGCGCCATGCCGGTCAGGCGAGCAGACCAGGTGCTCACCGGCCCCGGTCACCACCTCCAGTTCCAGCACCGAGTCCGCGACCAGACCGTGCCGGTGACTGGCGCCGCCCAGCCCGCCCGCGCTCAGCACACCGCCGACACCGGCACCGAGGTAGTCGGTGAGGACCGGAGGCGTGAGTCCGTACGGCAGGGTGGCCGCCAGCACGTCACGCCACAGCGCCCCGGCCCGCACCGCCACCCGGTCGCCGGCCACCGGCCCGACCGCGCTCAGCCCGGACAGGTCGAGGACGATCCCGTCCGGCGCCTGCCCCTGGCCGTGGAGAGAGTGACCGCCGGCCCGCGCGGCCACCGGGATCCCGCGCGGCGCCGCGTACACCAGCGCGTCCCTGACCTCGGCCGCGGAGCGGGGCCGCAGCACGCCCAGGGGCTGTCGGCGCACCAGGTGACCGAAGTCGTCGGCCGCTTCCCGAAGGGCTTCCGGGCGGGTGTCCAGCAGTTCCCCGACGGGCGCGGAGACTCGGTCCGAGGACGTCACGCGGCACGCTCCCAAGAGGCTTCGGTCGACACGGGCGGAACCATCTTCGTGCCGGCGCACGGCGGCCGGACGCCGTTTCCCGTATCGACGCCGGAGCATCACGGCGGGTTTACCCCGCCGGAATCCGGAGAGCAGCGTCTCCGGAGTACCGCCCGTGTACCGCCGTCGTGCACCGGCCCCGTGCCGGGCCTCGTGTGCGCCCCCCCGTCGCTCCCCGGAGCGCATGTCGTGTGAGAGGTGTTCTGGTCTGTCCGGCTCCCGCGAGACAGCAACCACAGTCGACCCGTCACCCGCCCCCCGGGTGACGGACGCGGACCGGGCCCCGGTCCCGCCGCCCCGCCCGGGCCCGGCCACCCGGAAGGGCCCGGCCACCGGCCGGCGGGACGCCTACTTCGACAACGCGAAGTACCTGGCGATCGTGCTCGTGGCCGTGGGGCACGCCTGGGAGCCGCTGCGCTCGGACAGCCGGACCGTCACCGCGCTCTACACGTTCGTCTACGCCTTCCACATGCCGGCGTTCATCATCATCTCCGGCTACTTCTCCCGCGGCTTCGACGCCAGTCCCGCCCGCGTCAAACGGCTGGTCACCGGGGTCGCCGTGCCCTACGTGGTGTTCGAGGTCGCCTACACCCTCTTCACCCGGTGGAGCGACCACGCCCCCGACCGCGAGATCAGCCTGCTGGACCCGCTGTATCTGACCTGGTTCCTGGCGGCCCTGTTCATCTGGCGGCTGACGACGCCGATCTGGCGGCTCCTGCGGTGGCCGCTGCCCCTCGCGCTCGCCGTCGCCGTGCTGGCGAGCCTCACACCGTCGATCGGCAGCGACCTCGATCTGCAGCGGGCCCTGCAGTTCCTGCCGTACTTCGTGCTGGGCCTGTGCCTGCGGCCGGAGCACTTCAGCGTGCTGCGCCGGTGGAGTGTGCGGCTGTGGGCCGTTCCGGTCGCCCTGTGCGCCCTCGCCGTGGCGTACTGGTCGGTGCCGCACCTGGGCTACCGCTGGTTCTTCCACCGGGACAGCGCCGAGCAGCTCGGCGTGCCCGCCTGGTACGGGCCCGTCATGACCCTCGCCACCTTCGGCTGCTCCCTGGTGCTGGTCGCCTGCTTCCTCGCCTGGGTGCCGGGCCGCCGCACCTGGTTCACCGCCCTCGGCGCCGGCACGCTCTACGGCTACCTGCTGCACGGCTTCGTCGCGCAGAGCGCCAAGCCCGCCCACTGGTACGACCCGGCCTGGATGCACGGCCCGCTGGGCGCGGTGACGGCCACCCTCGTCGCCGCCGTGACGGTGACCCTGCTGTGCACACCGCCGGTGCGCCGGGTCTTCCGGTTCGTCATGGAGCCCCACATGGAGTGGGCGTTCCGGGCACGGGAGGGCCAAGCGGTCCAGGACGGCCGACGAAACGCCGCCGAGGTGCTTTCCGGAAACCGCTGAAGCGGCAAATATGCCGCACCATGGACATTCTGCTCGTCGCCAGCGCGTTCAACAGCCTGTCCCAACGGGTGTACGCCGAACTGTCCGACCTGGGCCACCGGCTGGACGTCGTCCTCGCCGGCCACGGCCCCGACGCCGTCCGGTCAGCGGTGCGGCACCGGCGCCCGGAGCTGATCATCGCGCCGATGCTGAAGACCGCGCTCCCCGAGGACATCTGCCGGGACCACACCTGCCTGATCGTGCACCCGGGCCCGCCCGGCGACCGCGGCCCCTCCTCGCTCGACTGGGCCATCGCCGGGCAGGCACCCCGCTGGGGAGTGACCGTGCTCCAGGCCGAGGCGGCCGTGGACGCGGGCGCCGTCTGGGCGAGCGAGCCCTTCCCGGTGGAGCCGGTCGGCAAGAGCGACCTCTACCGCAACGAGGCCGCCGACGCCGCCCTCACCGCCGTCCACGAGGCCGTACGACGCTATGCGGAGGGCTCGTACAAACCGGTGCCGCAGAGCGATCCCGCGATCCACGGCCGGATCGTCTGGCGGGACGTCTTCCGCCAGACGCGGCGGCGGATCGACTGGGCGGCCGACGACACCGAGACGGTGCTGCGCAAACTGCGCGGCGCCGACTCGCAGCCCGGCGTGCTCGACGAACTCCTCGGCCGGGAGCTGTTCCTGCACGGCGGCCACCCCGAGGACCGACTGCACGGCCGTCCCGGTGAGGTGCTCGCGACCCGCGCGGGTGCGGTCTGCCGGGCCACCCGGGACGGCGCCGTGTGGATCCCCGAGCTGCGCTCCCCCAAGAACTCCGGCGACCCCGCCCCCTTCCGCCGCCCCGCGGCCGACGTCCTCACCATCCCCGGCCTCCCCGACAGCCCCGCCCCGCTCGAACTGCCCCCGGACCGCCGCACCTGGACCGACATCCGCTACCGGCAGCACGGCGACGTCGGCTTCGTCACCTTCTCCTTCCCCGGCGGCGCGATGAGCACCGGCCACTGCCGGCGCCTGCTCGCCGCCTACGAGTACGCGCTCGCCCGGCCGACCCGGGTTCTGGTGCTCGGCGGCCGCCGGGACTTCTTCTCCAACGGCATCCATCTGAACGTCATCGAGGCCGCCCCGGACCCCGCCGAGGAGTCCTGGGCCAACCTCAACGCGATGGACGACCTGGTGGAGGCCGTGCTGCGGACCACCGACCGGCTGGTCGTGGCGGCGCTCGGCGGGAACGCGGCGGCCGGCGGCGCCATGCTCGCCCTCGCCGCCGACGAGGTCTGGTGCCGTACCGGGGCCGTCCTCAACCCGCACTACCGGCGGATGGGCCTGTACGGCTCGGAGTTCTGGACGTACTCGCTGCCCCGCCGGGCCGGAGCGGAGACCGCCCGGCGGCTGACCGAGGAGGCACAGCCGGTGAGCGCCGCGACCGCCGCCCGGACCGGTCTCGTCGACCGGCTGCTGCCGGTCCCCGCGCAGCGCTTCGCCACCGAGGTCGAGGAGCTGGCGACCGCGCTCGCCGGCACCCCGGATCTCGGCCGGCGTATCGCCGCCAAGGCCGCGGCACGCCGGGCCGACGAGGCGCGACGGCCGCTCGCCGAGTACCGGAAGGACGAACTCGACCGGATGCACGCCCTGTTCTTCGACCCGGCCGCCGACTACCACTCGCTGCGCTCGGACTTCGTCCGCAAGGTCCCGGGCGGTGCCCGGTGACGCGGCTGCTGGTGGCGGGCGTCGGCAACATCTTCCTCGGCGACGACTCCTTCGGCCCCGAGGTGATCCGCGCCCTGGCCCGGCGCCCGCTGCCCCCCGAGGTACGGGTCCGGGACTACGGCATCCGGGGGATGGACCTCGCCTACGAGCTGCTCGACGGCTGGACGGTCGCCGTGCTGGTGGACGCCGCCGCCCGCGGCCGGCGCCCCGGCACCCTCTCCCTGATCGAGCCCGAACTCCCCGACGGCGCCCCGGCGGCCCCGCCCGAGGCACACGGCATGGACCCGGCGAAGGTGCTCGCCCTCGCCGCCCACCTCGGCGACGAACCCCTGCCGCGGGTCCTCGTGCTCGCCTGCGAGCCCGGGGAGCTGCCGCGCGGCGACGAGGACATCGCCCCCGGCCTGAGCGAACCCGTCCGGGACGCGGTCGAACAGGCCGTCGAAGCCCTGCACGCCCTGGTCCCCGCGCTGCTCGCCGATCCCCAGGTCACGCCCTCGTTGGACCGCCCGGAGGAATCCAGGGGCCCCGTAGCGGCCGGGCTCCCGCACCCGGCCGCCACCGGCGCGGAGGATCGCTAGCGGACCAGGACGGGACCCGCCCGATCCGACGGTTCTTCCGGAACTCAACGATCGAGGAGCACCCATGTGTCAGTCCGAGGAGGTCACCCGGGCCGTCCTGGCCAGGAACGACGGCTTGGCCGCGAGCCTGCGGGACGACCTGGCCGCCCGCGGGGTGAGCGTGGTGAACCTGCTCTCCAGCCCCGGCAGCGGCAAGACCGAACTGCTCGGCCGGGTGCTGACCAGGGCGCTGGAGCGGGACGTGCCCGTCGCCGCCTTCACCGCCGACCTCGCCACCGAGAACGACGCCAGGCGTCTCGCCCGTTCGGGAGCGCCGGTGAAACAGCTGCTGACCGACGGGCTGTGCCATCTGGAGGCCCGGCAGGTACGCGGCCACCTGGAGGGCTGGCTGCCGCCGGACACCGCGCTGCTGTTCGTGGAGAACGTCGGCAATCTCGTCTGCCCGGCCTCCTACGACCTCGGCGAGCAGCTGCGGATCGTGCTGATGGCGGTGACCGAGGGCGAGGACAAGCCCGCGAAGTACCCCACCGCCTTCGGCTCCGCACACCTGGTCGTGCTCACCAAGACCGACCTCGCCGGGCCGGCCGGCTTCGACGAGACCGCCTTCGCCGACCAGGTACGGCGGGTCAACCCCGGGGTGGAGATCGTCCGCTCCTGCGCCCGCACCGGCGAGGGAGTCGACACGGTCCTGGACCGGGTGCTCGCCGTACGGGACGGTGCTCCCGCGCACCAGCCGCCTCTCGCCCCGCATCCGCACGGTCACGTCCACGCGCCCAGCGCCTCGTGACGGCCCCGACCAGGGCGACGGCCGTCCGCCGGCGCATCACCGTGCGGGGAACCGTGCAGGGCGTCGGCTTCCGCCCGCACGTCCACCGCCTCGCCGCCGGTCTCGCACTCACCGGGTTCGTCAGCAACACGCCGAACGGCGTGCTCATCGAGGTCGAGGGAACGGCGGTCCGGGTCGAGCGGTTCCGCGAGCTGCTCGCCACCGAGCCGCCGCCGCTGGCCACCGTGACCGCCGTCGGCGTCGAAGAGGTACCCGTCACCGGGGCGGACCCCGGCTTCACCATCCGCGCCACCGATCCGTCGTCCCAGGGCCGCACCCAGCTCCCGCCCGACACCGCGACCTGCGCCGACTGCCTGCGGGAGCTGGCCGATCCGGCCGACCGCAGACATGGACACCCCTTCATCACCTGCACCCACTGCGGCCCCCGCTTCACCATCGCCACCGGCATGCCGTACGACCGTGCGGTCACCACCATGTCCGGCTTCCCCATGTGTGCCGGCTGCGCCCGGGAGTACGAGGCCCCGGCCGACCGCCGCTTCCACGCCCAGCCCGTGGCCTGCCCGGACTGCGGGCCCCGGCTGCGGCTGGTGCCCGCCGCGGACAGCGGAGTGAGGGCTGCTCGCGATGGTGATGCCCTCTCACGGGCGCGAGAGCTGCTCGCGGCCGGGCGGATCGTCGCCGTGAAGGGCATCGGCGGCTACCACCTGGCCTGCGACGCCACCAACGCCCGGGCCGTCGACGCCCTGCGCACCCGCAAGGCGCGCGGGGACAAGCCGTTCGCCGTGATGTGCGCGGACCTGGACGAGGCGGAGCGGATCGCCGTGGCCGGGTCCGCCGAACGGGCCGCGCTCACCGGCCCCCGCCGCCCCATCGTCCTGCTCCGCCCCCGCGACGGCGTACGGCTGGCATCCGGGGTCTGCCCCGGCAGCCCCCACCTCGGTGTGATGCTGCCCTACACCCCCGTCCACACCCTCCTGTTCGGCCTCCCCGGTGATCCGCCCGGCCCCCGCGTCCTGGTGATGACCAGCGGCAACCGCTCGGGCGAGCCGATCGTCACGGACGACGACGAGGCGCTGACCCGGCTGTTCGGACTGGCCGACGCCTGGCTCGCCCATGACCGGCGCATCGCCTCGCCCTGCGACGACTCCCTGCTGCGGGTGCGCGCCGACGGCACCGAACAGGTCCTGCGCCGCTCCCGCGGATATGTGCCCCGCCCGCTGCGCCTGCCCGTCCCGGTGCGGCCCGCGCTCGCGGTGGGCGGCGACCTCAAGAACGCGCTGTGCGTCGGCGAGGGCGAACTGGCCTGGTTCGGGCCGCACATCGGCGACATGGGCGACCTGGCCACGCTGGAGGCGGCCGTCCGCGCGGAACGGCATCTGCGCCGGCTGACCGGAGTCCGCCCCGAGCTGGTCGCCGCCGACCGTCACCCCGGCTATCACGCGTCCGCCTGGGCCCGCCGCCGCGCCGCTCGACTCCCCGTGAACAGACCGGTGTTCGTGCAGCACCACCACGCCCATGTCGCCGCCGCGATGGCGGAGGCCGGCCTCGACGGCAGCACACCGGTCATCGGCGTCGCCTTCGACGGCACCGGTTACGGCGACGACGGCACCGTCTGGGGTGGCGAGGTGCTCGTCGCCGACTACTCCGGCTACCGGCGCCTCGCCCACCTCGCTCCGGCCCCGCTCCCCGGCGGTGACGCGGGAGTCGCCAACCCGTGCCGGATGGCGCTGGCCCGGCTGTGGGCGGCCGGCCTGCCCTGGGACGCGGACCTGCCCTGCGTCATCGCCAGCTCCCGCGAGGAACTCAGAGTGCTGGCACGGCAGTTGCCGAGCCAGGTCGGCTGTGTGGCCACCTCCAGCATGGGCCGGCTCTTCGACGCGGTGTCGTCCCTCGCGGGCGTGTGCCACCGCGCCGGGTACGAGGCCCAGGCCGCCCTGGAACTGGAGGCACAGGCCTGCCTGGCCTGGGACGAGGAGACGGCCGCGTACCCGTTCGGCGACCGCTTCGACCCGGCCCCGGCACTGCGCGCGATCGTCACCGACCTGCGGCGCGGCGCCCCCGTGCCGTTGATCGCGGCCCGCTTCCACCGCGGTGTCGCCCGGGCGGTCCTGGACCTGTGCCGCGGCGCGCGCCGGGCCACCGGCCTGACCACGGTGGCCCTGACCGGAGGAGTCTTCGCCAACGCCCTTCTGGAGCAGGCCGGTTCCGACCTGCTGCACGGCTCCGGGTTCACCGTCGTCCGGCACCGCGAAGTCCCGCCGAACGACGGCGGGCTGGCGCTCGGGCAACTGGTGGTCGCGGCCCACGGACAACGCCCCCACGACGACCGACGTACGGCAGTCAGCGACGAGACGGAGTGACCCATGTGTTTGGCAGTGCCCGGCAGAGTGGTGAGCATCGACGACACGGCCGATCCGCTCACCGGCCTGATCGACTTCGGCGGTGTGCAGAAGCAGGCGTGTCTGGAGTACGTGTCCGACGTCCGCGTCGGTGAGTACGTCATCGTCCATGTGGGCTTCGCCCTCCAGCGGCTCGACGAGGAGTCGGCCCTGGCCTCCCTCCAGCTCTTCGAGGAACTGGGGCTGCTGGACGAGGAGTTCGGCGACGCCTGGCAGCAGGCGGCGCGGCAGGCCGAGGGGAACGAGGCACGGTGAAGTATCTCGACGAGTTCAACGACCCCCAGCTGGCCCGCCGGCTGCTGGACGGGATCCGGTCGGTCGTCACCCGGCCCTGGGCCCTGATGGAGGTGTGCGGCGGCCAGACCCACTCGATCATCCGGCACGGCATCGACCAACTCCTGCCCGAGGAAGTGGAGTTGATCCACGGTCCGGGGTGCCCGGTCTGCGTGACCCCGCTGGAGTGCATCGACAAGGCGCTGGAGATCGCCGCCCGCCCCGGGGTGATCTTCTGCTCGTTCGGCGACATGCTGCGGGTGCCCGGCACCGACCGGGACCTGTTCCGGGTCAAGGGCGAGGGCGGTGACGTGCGTGTGGTGTACTCGCCGCTCGACGCGCTGAAGCTCGCCCAGCGACACCCGGACCGCCAGGTGGTGTTCTTCGCCATCGGCTTCGAGACCACCGCCCCCGCCAACGCCATGGCCGTCCACCAGGCCAAACGCCTCGGGCTGACCAACTTCAGCCTGCTGGTCTCCCATGTCCGGGTCCCCCCGGCCATCGAGGCGATCATGACCGCACCCAGCTGCCGGGTGCAGGGCTTCCTGGCCGCCGGGCACGTGTGCAGCGTGATGGGCATGGCCGAGTACCCGGAACTGGCCGCACGCCACCGGGTCCCCGTCGTCGTCACCGGCTTCGAACCGCTCGACATCCTGGAGGGCATCCGCCGCACGGTCCTTCAACTGGAGCGCGGCGAGCACCGGGTGGAGAACGCCTACGCCCGTGCCGTGCGCGAGGACGGCAACCCGGCGGCCGTCCGCATGATCGAGGAGGTCTTCGAGGTCACCGACCGCTCCTGGCGGGGCATCGGCCCCATCCCGGCCAGCGGCTGGCGGCTCAGCGAGGCCTACCGGGCGTACGATGCCGAGCTCCGCTTCGACGTCACCGGCCTACGCACCGAGGAACCGGCCGAGTGCCGGGCCGGCGAGGTCCTGCAAGGGCTCATCAAGCCCACCGAGTGCGCGGCCTTCGGCACCAGCTGCACCCCGCGCACCCCGCTCGGCGCCACCATGGTCTCCAGCGAGGGCGCCTGCGCCGCCTACTACCTCTACCGCCGGATGTCCGAACCGGCGCTCCCGCGCGAGGAGATGAACCCCGTTGGCTGAGCAGACCGTCGCCGACCCGGCGAACTGGAGCTGTCCGGCGCCGATCCGCGACCAGCCGGTCGTGGTGATGGGCCACGGCGGCGGCGGCGCCCTCTCCGCCGAACTGATCGAGCAGGTCTTCGTCCCCGCCTACGGCAACGCCCTGCTAGCCGGGATGACCGACTCGGCCGTCCTCCAGCTCGGCGGCGCCCGGCTGGCCTTCTCCACCGACTCCTACGTGGTACGGCCGCTGTTCTTCCCCGGCGGCTGTCTCGGTGACCTGGCCGTCAACGGCACGGTCAACGACCTGGCGATGAGCGGCGCCCGGCCCGCCTACCTCTCCGCCGCGTTCGTCCTGGAGGAGGGCGTGGAGCTGGCCGTCGTCGAGCGCGTCGCGCGGGCCATGGGCGCGGCGGCCGAGACGGCCGCAGTCACCATCGCCACCGGTGACACCAAGGTGGTCGAGGCCGGGCACGGGGACGGCGTGTACGTCACCACGGCCGGGGTCGGCCTGGTGCCCGAGCGGGTGGACATCCGGCCGCAGCGGGCCCGGCCCGGTGACGCGGTCATCGTCAGCGGGCCGATCGGACTGCACGGGGTCGCCGTCCTGAGCGTGCGCGAGGGACTGGAGTTCGGCGTCGAGATCGCCAGCGACACCGCGCCGCTGGCCGACCTGGTCGCCACCATGCTGGACGTCACCCCGGACATCCACGTGCTGCGCGACCCGACCCGCGGCGGTCTGGCCGCCTCGCTGAACGAGATCGCCCGCGCCTCGGGCACGGGGGTGCGGCTGACCGAGCGGGCCGTGCCGGTACCGGACGCGGTCGCCAACGCCTGCGGATTCCTCGGGCTCGACCCGCTCTACGTCGCCAACGAGGGCCGGCTCGTCGCCTTCGTCCCGCCGACGGAGGCCGAGGCCGTCCTCGCGGCGGTGCGCGCCCATCCGCAGGGGGCGGGCGCGACCCGGATCGGCGAGTGCGTGGCCGAGCACCCGGGGATGGTCGTGGTGGCGACCGGACTGGGCGGCACCCGGGTCGTGGACCTGCCGCTGGGGGAGCAGCTCCCGCGGATCTGCTGATCAGGGCGAGACCCCGCCGGTGCCCGGGGCCGTCCCGGGCACCGGCGGGGTCATTCGACGGCGGTGATCTCCAGCTCCCGGCCGCTGCGCAGCTCAGGGCAGGGCCGGTCGCAGCGCGGGCACCAGAAGAACGGCGGCATGCCCACCGCGAACTCCTCGGCGCACGGACCGCACCAGGCCCGCGCGGGCACCTGCTCGACCACCAGGTCCGCCCCCGCCAGGGCGGTGCCGTCACGGGCCACCTCGAAGGCGAAGGTCAGGGCGTCGGGTACGACCCCGGACAGCTCGCCGACCCGGACGGACACCGCCGAGACGGCGTCCGCCCCGTCCTCGCGGGCCCATGCGCCAGCCTGCTCCACGATCGCGGTCGCGATCGACAGTTCATGCACGACCGGCTCACGGATACCGGTGACGGGCGCGCAGACCACCCGCGATCCGCCAGATCTTCATCTCGCGCATGATCGAGGGCAGTTCGGTGACGAACAACGCCAGGGCGACGGCGCCCACGACGGCGATCTCGGCCGTCAGCACGCGCTGGGCCGCCGTTCCGGTTCTCTTTCGCTGGACCTTCATGTGGGGAACTCCCTGTTCTGTGTCATCCGGGAGGGATGTTCGGCATGACGTCCAGCAGGGTGTCGTGCCGCTTCCAGTGGATGCCGGTGGAGCGCCGCGCGTCGGCGGTGCCGTCCGGGTGGTGCCCTGTCTGGGTGGTGTGCGGCCCCTCGTTGCCCTGGTGCATTCCGGGCACGTGGGACGGCGTGTCGGGCCTCGCCTGGGCTCGGCCGACTCGGATGCTTCCCATGGGGTTTCTCCTTCCTGTGTTGCCGTTCCTCAAGGCCGCTCGGTGAGCTCCTCGAAGAAACGCTCCACGGCCGGCCACATCCGGCCTCCACCGGACAGGCCGCGCCATTCCCGGCGGACCACGGCGAGCATGCGGAAGCAGTCGTCGACCGGTGCGATCCAGTGGTGGTCCAGGCCGTGGACGGTGTTGACCAGCAGCGCCTCGACATCGGGCGTCATGCCGGCCAGGGGCGGGCAGCCGGCGACCGCCCGCCGCCAGGCCGCCGCGTCCACCTCCCAGCGCATGGCACCCGCCGGGCTCGGCCCCTCGGCGGTGACCGAGCCGTCGGCGCGCGGTACGAAGAAGACCAGGCCGACCGGTACCCCGAGGGCCGCGGTGTCCACCTTCGGGAGCCGGACCCGGCGGGTCGGGATCAGCCGGAACTGGACTTCGCCGGCGCCCTGTCCCGGCTTTCCCGGGAACAGCACCGAGCAGGGACGGCAGGCGCAGCGGACCTCGGCCTGCCCGGTGTCGTACAGATGCGGATGGTTCTCGGGCACCGGGGCGGCGCACAGGTCGCACACCTCCGCCTCCGCCGCCGGCCGGTGGTCGGCGGCGGAGCGGATGAGGCGGGCCAGGGCTCCGTCGGTGCTCACCGGGCCTCCTGTGGCCGGCGCAGGGAGTCCAGGGGGACGAAGGCGGGGGGCCGGGGCCGCGGGCAGCGGCTGCACGTCAACCAGCTCGGGGGCCGCGGCGAGCACCGCCTCGCGGACCGCGTCGGCCACCTCCGTAGTACCTCCGCCGCACCCGGAGCCGCAACCGCCGCCCGTGGTCAGCCGCACCCGGCCCACCTGGCCCTCCACACCGGCCCACTCGACGTCACCGCCGCGTTCGCGCACGGCGGGGCGCAGCCGCTCGACCGCGCGG
Organism: Streptomyces sp. NPDC048254; assembly: GCF_043201895.1. Classification (NCBI taxonomy): domain Bacteria; kingdom Bacillati; phylum Actinomycetota; class Actinomycetes; order Kitasatosporales; family Streptomycetaceae; genus Streptomyces; species Streptomyces sp. NPDC048254. The sequence continues at coordinate 162,673 of NZ_JBICZJ010000015.1, read as the reverse complement.
GCCGCCCGGCGCTCGGGTGACTCGGGGTGGATGTCGTGCAGGACCAGGAGGTGGTCGAGCAACTCGTCGTCGGCGAGCCGCTCGGCCAGCGGTGCGTCCGTGCGGTCCAGGACGCGGGCGAGCGCCTCGCCGTAGACCTCGGTCAGCAGGCGCACCGCCTCGACGGCCGAGCCGCCGGTCGGGCCGGGGGCCGACTCCAGCCCCTCAAGCAGCGTGTCGAGGCGGGCCAGCCGGACCTCGACGGCCGGGCCGTCGAGCCGTCCGGGGTCAGCCATGGTTCGCCCCGTACGTCGGCGAGTGCGTGACGGTCAGCGTCTTGCCCTTGCCCGTGTACATGTGGACACCGCACGGCAGACACGGGTCGAAGCTGCGGACCGTGCGCATGATGTCGACGCCCTTGAAGTCGTCCGGCCCGTTCTCCTCGAAGATCGGCTGGCCCTGGACGGCGTCCTCGTAGGGGCCGGGGGTGCCGAACTTGTCGCGGGGGCTGGCGTTCCACGGGGTCGGCGGGTACGGGTGGTAGTTGGCGATCTTCTTGTCCTTGATCACCAGGTGGTGGGAGAGAACCCCGCGCACGGCCTCGTGGAAGCCGCAGCCGATCGCCTCGTCCGGCACCTCGAAGTCCTCGAACACCTTGGTGTCACCGGACCGCACCAGGCCCATCGCCTCGTCCAGGAACTGCAGCGCCATGGCCGCCGCGTAGGCGACGAAGTACGGCCGGGCGCGGTCGCGTTCGAGGGTGTTGGACCACTTCGGGATCTTCCACTCCAGCGTGGTCTCCGGCAGGCTCTCGCCCTTGGGCAGCGAGATCCGCACACTGGTGCCGGTGGCCTTGATGTACGGCGTGTCGACGATGCCGTTGAGCGCGGTCGACCAGAGCCGGGCCAGCGGGCCGCCGCCGGTGTCGAGCGCCAGGTGGTCGCCGGTGCGCTGGTCGAACCAGCGCGGGCTCATCACCCAGCTGTAGTTGGCGTCGAAGTCCCGCTTCTGCGGCACCGGAAGGGTCGTCTGGTTCCACGGGTGGCGCATGTCGACCGGGTTGCCCAGCGGGTCGTGGGTGACGAACGGGTCCTCGTTCACCCAGTCCTCGTAGAACGAGCTGCCCAGCATGATCCTGAGGCCCAGGTTGATGTCGACCAGGTTGTTGGTGACCAGTTGGCCGTCGACCACGATGCCCGGGGTGACGTACATCGCCTTGCCCCAGCGGTCCATGTTCTCGTAGCGGTAGTCGACGACCTTCGGGTCCTGCCAGGCGCCCCAGCAGCCGAGCAGGATACGGCGCTTGCCGACCTCCTCGTAGCCCGGCAGCGCCTCGTAGAAGAAGTCGAAGACGTCGTCGTTCATGGCGACGGCCTTCTTCACGAAGTCGATGACGTGCATCAGCCGGCTGAGGTAGTCGGTGAACACGGTCGGCGACGGCATGGTCCCGACACCGCCCGGATACAGCGTGGAGGGGTGGACGTGCCGGCCCTCCATCAGGCAGAACATCTCGCGGGTGGTCCGGGAGACCTTCAGGGCCTCCTTGTAGACCTCGCCCTCGAAGGGGTTGAAGGCCTTCATGATGTCCGCGATGGTCCGGTACCCGTGGATGTCACCGCGCGGCGCGGCGGTCTTCTGCGCACGGGCCAGGACGCTGGGGTTGGTGGCCTTGACCATCTGCTCGCAGAAGTCCACGAAGACCAGGTTGTCCTGGAAGATCGTGTGGTCGAACATGTACTCGGCCGCCTCGCCGAGGTTGACGATGTGCTCGGCCAGCGGCGGCGGCTTCACCCCGTACGCCATCTGCTGGGCGTAGTCGGAGCAGGTGGTGTGGTTGTCACCGCAGATACCGCAGATCCGCGAGGTGATGAAGCCCGCGTCGCGCGGGTCCTTCCCCTTCATGAAGACGGAGTAGCCGCGGAAGAGGGAGGAGGTGCTGTGGCACTCCACCACCTCCTGGTTGGCGAAGTCGATCTTCGTGTAGATGCCCAGGTTTCCGATGATCCGGGTGATCGGATCCCAGGACATGTCCACGATCTGCTCGGGCTTGCGCCCTTTCTGCCGGGCCTCGGTTGTCATCAGCGTCGCTGGCCTTTGCTGTGGGGGGACCTTTTTGGGGGGCGGGGAGGACTCTGGCGTGTCAGGGCCGCCAGCGCGGGGCGTACCCGCTGGTGAGCTTGCGCTTGTTGTGGCGCCACTTGGGTTCGTGGTTGACCAGCTCGTTGGTGAAGCCGCGCAGCCGGCGGATGACCGCCCCGTACGGCTTGATGACCAGCGAGGAGAGGGTGCCGCCGGGCGGCTCGTCCATGAACGGCATGAACGCGTCCGGGAAGCCCGGCATGGTGCAGCCGATGCAGATACCGCCGACGTTGGGGCAGCCGCCGACGCCGGCCATCCAGCCCCGCTTGGGCACGTTGCAGTTCACGACCGGACCCCAGCAGCCGGTCTTCACCAGGCACTTGGGCGAGTTGTAGTCCATCGCGAAGGACGCCTGCTCGTAGTACGAGCCCCGGTCGCAGCCCTCGTGCACCGTGCGCCCGAACAGCCACTGGGGGCGCAGCATGTGGTCCAGCGGGGGCGGCGGAGCGGTGCCGGCGGCGTGGTAGAGCACCCAGACCAGGGTCTCCATGAAGTTCTCCGGCTGCACCGGGCAGCCCGGAATGTTCACCACGGGCAGCCCGCCCTGCGACTTGTAGTCCCAGCCCAGGTAGTCCGCGAGACCCATCGAACCGGTCGGGTTGCCGGCCATCGCGTGGATGCCGCCGAAGGTGGCACAGGTGCCGACGGCCACCACCGCCCAGGCCTTGGGCGCCAGCTGGTCGATCCAGTCGTTGAGGGTCTGCGGCTGGCCGGTCTCCGGGTCGTTGCCGAAGGACGTCCAGTAGCCCTCGCCCTCGATGATGTTCTGGTTCGGGATCGAGCCCTCGATGACGAGGATGAACGGCTCCAGCTCGCCCCGCGCGGCCTTCCGGTACGGCGCGAGGAAGTCCTCGCCGCCCAGGCTCGGCGACAGCACCTTGTTGACCAGGTTGACCTTCGGGATGCCCGGGATCAGGCCGAGGACCAGGTCCTCGATGGAGGGCTGGTCGGCCGCGGTGACCGAGACGGTGTCGCCGTCGCAGCTCATGCCCTCGGAGATCCACAGGATGGTGATCTCGTCGAACCCCTGGTGCGCGCCGGTTTCGCCGGGCTCGCCGCCGACGGCGGTGGTGGTGGTGCCGTTCTTGGTGCTCATACGCTAGGCCTCCGATGGAGTGGGTCCCGTGGGCGGCTCTTGCGCCGCCGCTGGGTCCGGGACGTCGGTGCCCCCGAGCGGCTCGACTTCGTCGGGCCGGAAGTAGTGGAACCGGCCGTACCAGCCGTGCAGTTCGGCTGCCGGGTCGTCGTCGACGGTGACGGCGAGATGGGTGCTGCCGTCCACGTCGTGGAAGACGGCGGCCACGGTCGCGGTCCGCCCGGCCAGGAACATGTCCTGGGCGTCGGCGCCCCGGCCGCGCGGGCGCAGCCGCACCACGCTGCCGCCGCCGACCCGCACACCGTCGACCAGGACGGTGTCGGTGGCCGGCGAGAGCCCCTCGTCGGCGCCCTCCTGCCACCAGGCGGGACGGCCGGCGACCGGCTTCAGCGAACGGATCGCGCCGTGCAGCCGCCCGAAGACCTCCGGCGGCATGGTGTCGACCCGGTCGAGGATCTCGGCGGCCCGCGGGTCGGTGGCGCGGGCCTCCCGCTTCTCCTCGTCCGTCAGCAGCATGGTGCGCAGGGTGAGGATCTCGTCGATCTCCCCGGCGTCGTGCAGATCCCCGGGGCTCTCCGGTGCCACCTGCGGATGGTCGGGCAGGATGATCGGCGAGGAGAGCAGCAGGGCGGAGACCGAGCCGTCGGCGGGGGCGTCGGCGGGAGGTGCGCCGCCGAGCACGGGGAACGTGAAGTGGTTACGGCAGCTCCGGGCGGCCTCCTGGAGGGCCGGACCCGGGTCGATCAGGGAGACGAACTCCGCGCCCTCGGCACCGAGCAGGGTGTGGGTGGCGATGAGGGCGTGGCGCAACGCCCGGTCGCGCGGGGCGTGCGGATCCCCCGCCCGCCCCTCGTGCGCGGTACGCACCCGGAGCCGGAGGAGGCCCTCGCCGAACCGCTCGACCCCGACCGTGGTGCTCGCCCGCACCTCCTCCCGGCGCCTGACCACCTGGCCGGCACCGGAGGACAGCGTCGCCGTGGCGGCACCGGCGGGGGACCCCACCGGGAAGGTGTGCTCGCCCTCGGCCAGGGCGACCGTGAGGTCGGCCTCGCGCGGTACGGCCTCCTCGAAGGTCAGGTGGACGGTCCCGTCCTCGCACGTCAGCGACTCGACCGGCCGCCGGTCCGCGTCCTCGACCTGCTTGTGCTGCATCTGCAGGTACCGCACCCGAACCCGCAGGACCGCGCCCGGCCGGTGCACCCGCACCAGGCACTCCGTCTGCTGGTACCAGGAGTCCGCCGAACCCGACACGCCCGCGCAGACCGGGCCGTCGGCCTCCACCCAGTCCCTGGGGAAGAGGACCCCGAACTGCCAGCGGGCACGATTCTTCGGCGAGGACCGCCGATAGGGGTAGAGCAGGTAGCCCTCGTAGAGGACGGCATCGGCGACCGCGGTCAGCTGCCCGAAGGACCACCCGGACCGCTCAGGAGGCGGCTTCGAGCCGTCCACCAGGGCAGTGCGGGGCGCTCTGCCGTCGACCAGTCCCTCGGCCATGCAGCCTCCTCGGATCCGTGCGCGCGCCCATACCTTCCACCACGGTCACATCGGTCACGCCCGCTCGCCTCTTCTGGCCGAGCGGGGTTGGGCCGAACGGGGCGTGCCCGGGCGTACGCCGGGTCAGCCGGCGGAGGCGGCCCGCACGGGACGGTCCGGGCGGACCGAGAAGACGATGCCGCCGGCCCGGGCCACGATCGCGTCCTTCACCGGCAGCAGGCTCGGCACGGTGGCCTCGGCGGAGGGGCCGGGGCCGGCCACCTTGGCCGTGCTACCCGGTTCCCGCGCGGTACAGGGGCACGTACCCGCCTCCCCTACGCCCCCCCGGCAGGCCGTCCAAAGACCTCAGCCCCGGCGGATCGCCGGGTGGTCAGGGGGCGATGAAGAGGGAGGGGAAGCGGGGGGCCAGCCAGGGCTTGCGGCCGGTGGCGAGTATCTGGCCCCGGGCCATGGCCAGCCACGGGTTGCGGCGGCCGAGGGCGATGAGGAGGAAGGCCACCGGATCGATGACGATCGTGCAGTCCGGGCGGTCCTGCGGATCCGCAGCCACCCGCACGGCGCCGTCGGCGACTGTGACGCCGAAGGCGCCGCCGCCGCGCAGCCGGATCGTGTAGCGGGCGGTCAGTCCGGCGATCGCCGAACCGTCCGCCACGGCCGGCATCACCGAGAGCATGAACGGCATGCACAGCGCGACCCGTTCGGCGTCGATCATGTGCGGGCGCCGCAGCGCGCGGGCGAGGTCGTAGCCGTGGCCCAGCATGTGCGTGAGCAGGTAGGAGGCGAGGACGGACCGGTCCATCGAGCCGAGCGGGGTGACCGGCGCGGGCCCGTCCGCCGTCATGGCGAGCGCGTCGACGCACCGCGCGGCCTGCTCGGTGATCATCGCCGCGAGCGGCTCGGCCCGGCGCTCCCCGAACGCTGCCAGCGACTCGGCGTTGGCCGCCGCGAGGCTCCGCGGTGTGCCGTCCCCGTAAGGGCGTTCCCTGCCGAGAGCGAGGTCGGCCATGAGCTCGTTGGCCAGCGCCAGATGGGCGGCCGCCTCACCGACCGTCCATGCCGACCCCGGTACGGCGACACTCGCGTCGGCCACGCCGTCCAGCAAGGCCGCGATGTCGTGGCCGGCCTGCCGTATCGCCTGCCCGAGCCCTGCGGGCAGCGCCCCGCGGACGTCCTGCCCTGCCGCCTGATCCATGTCGGTTGCTTCCGTTCTACCGGGCGGTACCCAACCAGACGTACGGGCGCACCACAAGACCCGTGGCGGTCAGCGCGGGCCGAGGCCGCGCAGGAAGGTGTCGACGACCACGTCGGCGGCCTGGGCGGCGCTGAGCTCGGGCAACTCCTGCGAGGCCAGGTGCATCAGCTGCGGCAGCAGTGAACTCGCCCACGCGAGCGGGAGATCCGCGCGCAGGAGCCCCTCGTCGGTGGCGCGTCGCAGGAAGTCGTCGATCTCCCCGATCAGAGCGTCGCGCCGCTCCCGGATCGCGTCGTCGGCCCGCAGCCGGGTGAGTTCCACCGGCCACCTGCGATTGACGCCGATGATCTCCTCGACGTACCGGTGCAGCGCCACCGCGACCGGAGCCGCACGCAGCCTGGCGTTCTCCACGGCCCGCTCGACCGCGTCGTACCGCGCTTCGTAGATGGCCGTCAGCAGCTCCTCGCGGGACGCGAACCGCCGGTAGACGGTCCGCCGGTCGACGCCGGCCTCGGCGGCGATCGCGACGATGCTCGCGGCCGGATCGGCGGCGAGCATACGGGCCCCGGTCATCAGGACCGCATCCAGGTTGCGTGCTGCGTCTGCTCTCACGCGCCGAGCATAGTCCGAGGTGTGGAACCTGACTCGTCTAGTGACTCAGAGATGAGGCTGTCGCCGACATAACTGCTACATTGATGTGACAGATAAGGGAGTCGCTTCGCTCGACATCCTCAGGAGAGGGCAAATGATCACTTACGACCGTCTCTTCATCGGCGGATCCCGGGAGACGCCCAGTGACCCCGACCTGCTCGACATCCGGTCGCCGCACGACCAGGCGGTCATCGGCCGTGCCGCGCAGGCCCGGCCCGCCGACATCGACCGTGCCGTGGCCGCCGCCCGGGCCGCCTTCGACCAGGGCCCCTGGCCGCGTACGGCACCGGCGGAGCGCATCGCCGTCGTGCGGCGTCTGAACGCGCTGCGCGAGGCCGGCGCCGAGAGGATCGCCGACCTCATCTCGGCCGAGAACGGCTCGGCCGCCTGGTTCACCAGGGCCGGGCAGCCGGGGCTCACCCGGCAGGCCGAGGCCTACCTCAGGGCCGCGGAGAAGTTCGGCTGGGAGGAGACGCTGGAGTCCGGTTCCGCGGTCCGTGCTGTCGTACGCCGCGAGCCCGTCGGTGTCGTCGCCGCCGTCATTCCCTGGAACTCCCCGTTCTCGGCGGCCATGGCGAAGATCATCCCGGCGCTGCTGGCCGGCAACACCGTCGTCCTGAAGGTGTCGCCGGAGAACTCGCTGAGTATGGGGGTCCTCGCCGAGCTGCTGGAGCGGGCCGGACTGCCGGAAGGGGTGATCAGCGTGCTCCCGGCCGACCGGGAGACCAGCGAGTACCTGGTGTCGCACCGCGACATCGACAAGATCGCGTTCACCGGCTCGACCCGGGCCGGGCGCCGGATCGCCGCCATCGCGGGCGAGCAGCTCAAGAGGGTCAGTCTGGAGCTGGGCGGCAAGTCGGCGGCGATCATCCTGCCGGACGCCGACGTCGACCGGGCGGTGCGCGGGCTGAAGTTCGCCTCCCTGCTCAACAACGGCGAGTCGTGCATCGCCCAGACCCGTGTCCTCGCCCCGCGCGGCCGGTACGACGAGGTCGTCACCGGCCTCAAGGATCTCGTGGAGTCGCTCAAGGTCGGTGACCCGGCCGACCCCGACACCTTCATCGGCCCGATGATCCGCCGCGACCAGCAGCAGCGCGTGCGCGACTACATCGAGGCCGGCATCGCGGAGGGGGCCCGCCTCGTCACCGGCGGCCCCGGGATCCCGCCGGGGCTGGAGAACGGCAACTACGTGACCCCGACCGTGTTCGCCGACGTCGACAACTCCATGCGGATCGCCCAGGAGGAGATCTTCGGCCCGGTCCTCGTGGTCATCCCGTACGACGACGAGGACGACGCCGTACGGATCGCCAACGACTCCGAGTACGGGCTCTCGGGTGGCGTCTGGTCCGCCGACGAGGCGCATGCGCTGGCGGTCGCCCGCCGGCTGCGCACCGGCACGGTCACCGTCAACGGCGCGGCCATCTCCTTCGACGGCCCGTTCGGCGGCTACAAGGCCAGCGGGATCGGGCGCGAGTACGGGGCGGTGGGGCTCGCCCAGTACGTCGAGCACAAGACCGTCACACTGCCGGCAGCCGGGGCCTGACCTGGGGCACTGCTGGCCTGGGCAAACACTCTGACGTCCCGTCAGGCGCCTTGCAGAGTGGGGTAGACCGGGTGAGCGCGTCGAGCGGTATCCGTCGCAGGTCCGTGCGCTGTGCTTCCGGGCGGCCGCCGGTGCCGTCGTCACCTGTCTCGAACAGGACACGGCCGTCCTGTCCCCCGAGCGCGCATCGCCTGGCGCCCCTCCAAAACGCGCGGAATTCCGTCATCGGCTCGGCCGCCTCGATGGCGCACTGCCCGTTGCAGTCGTGAATATCGAGCATCCCGCCCTGCGTCCGCGTCTCGGTCGATGCTTCCGCCTCGTACCTCTACCGGTATGCCGTCGACGTGGCAGGGCGCCGGCGGGCGTGAGTCCGCCGAGCCCGGCTCCGATGATCGTGACGTGGTGCATGAGGCCCCTTTGCTCTTGCGGCCGGTGTTGGCCGACCAGCACGTTGGTGCACTGTTCCAAAGTGGGGAACGTACGGCACTTTGGTACGGCGCACCAATTTGGATCGCTGCACCAAATGTGGCACCGTCGAGGTATGACGACGCGAGCACGCCGACCACAGCGGCGCAACCAGGTGCTCTCCCGGGAGCAGATCATCGACACGGCGGTCGAGATGCTCGATGCGGGCGGCGAGAGCGCGCTGACCATCCGGGCGCTGACCGAACGGCTGTCCACCGGTTCCGGGGCGATCTACTACCACGTGGGCACCCGCGACGAGCTGCTCGACACGGCGACCGAAACCGTGATCGGTGCGGCGCTGGCGACCCGGCCCGCCGGGACCGCGGCCACGCCCGGGGACGAGATCCGTGTCGTCGCGCTGGCTCTGTTCGACGCGATCGCCGCACATCAGTGGCTCGCCACGCGGCTGACCCTCCAGATCATCCGGAATCCGGTCGGCCCGGTGACGGTGGGGATCTTCGAGCGGATCGGCGGGCAGGTGGGCGCCCTGGGCGTGCCGAGAGCCTCCTGGTTCGACGCGGCCTCGACGCTCGTGCACTACGTCCTCGGAGCCGTCAGCCAGAACGCGCGCATCGAGGGGGACACCTCAGGGATCGACCCCAGCGGGGATCGCGACGAGTTCTTCGACGCGGCGTCGACGGCATGGCAGGGGCTCGACCCGGAGGCATACCCGTTCATGCACGCCATCGTCGGCCAGATGAGAGAGCACGACGACCGCGAGCAGTTCCTCACCGGCATCGCCGTCATCCTCGATGGCCTCACCCGTCTGCGCTGACCCGGCCGATCTGGCCGGGTGACCCCATCGTTCGTTTCTCGAAAGGACACCTCGCATGCATGACGTCGTGATCGCGGGCGGCGGCCCGGTCGGTCTGTTCCTGTCCGGCGAGCTGGCCCTGTCCGGCTGCTCGGTTCTGGTCCTTGAGCGGGACCCGGAACCCACCTCGCCCCTGAAAGCGCTCCCGCTCGGGCTGCGGGGCCTGAACGCCGGGTCGGCCGAGACGTTCCACCGCCGCGGCCTCCTGGAGGCGATGGCGCAGGCTTCGGGAGTCAACCCGGAGAAGGTGGGCGCGGAGCCGGAAGCGGTCGAGGCGCCCGACCCTCGTGAGCTGAGCCATTTCGCGGGCATGACGCTCGACGCGGCCGACATCGACACAGCCGCCCTTCCGTCTCGGCTGCCCAGCCCGGCGATGGAGGGGTTCATGACGAGCCTGGAAGCGGTCGGAGCGGTGCTTTCCGAGCGGGCTACCGCGCTCGGAGCCGAGATCATCCGGAATGCTCCCGTCACGGCCGTGGCGCAGGACACCGAATCCGTCCTCGTCACGGCAGGCGGCCAGGAGTACCGGGGGCGCTGGCTGGTGGGCTGCGACGGCGGGCGCAGCGCCGTACGTCAGCTCGCCGGCATCGAATTCGTCGGCACCGAGCCACTGTTCACCGGCTACGTCGCCAAGGTCACCTTCGCCGATCCCGAGCAGCTGCCGCTCGGGTTCAACCTGACGCCGAACGGCATGTATCTGCGTACGCCCCTCGAAGGGCACCTGGGCATGATGGACTTCGACGGCGGCACCTTCGACCGCTCCCAGCCGCTGACCCGTGAACACCTCCAGACGGTCCTGCGCCGCATCAGCGGCACCGACGTGACGCTGAGCGAGGTCCATCTCGCCTCCAGTTTCACCGACCGCGCGATGCAGACGACCACGTATCGCGAGGGCCGGGTGCTGCTCGCCGGCGACGCAGCACACATCCACTCGCCCCTGGGTGGCCAGGGCCTCAACCTCGGCATCGGCGACGCCGTCAACCTCGGGTGGAAGCTCGCCGCCACCGTGCGTGGCTCCGCGCCCGAGGGTCTGCTCGACACCTACACCACAGAGCGGCACCCCGTCGGCGCCGCCGTGCTCGACTGGTCTCGCGCCCAGGTCGCGACCATGAAGCCGGGCCCCAACGCCCCCGCGCTGCGTCAACTCGTCCACGATCTGATGAGCACCACCGACGGAACGACCCACGTGTACCGAAAGACGTCGGGACTGTTCAACCGCTACGACCTGGGCAGCGAACAGCCGCTCATCGGCCGCACCGCCCCGGATTTCCGCTTCGAGGACGGCACTCGCCTCGGCGAACTGCTGCGCCAGGGGCAGGGAGTCGTACTCGACTTCAGTACCGACCGTGCGCTGCAGGTCGCGGCCAAGGGGTGGGCAGTCCGGATCCACTACGCGGCCGGCCCGGCGCGTGACGACCTCGGGCTGGGTGCCGCGCTGATTCGGCCCGACGGCGTTGTGGCCTGGGCGAGCGAGCCCGCCCCGGAACGCGACGCGTTCGAGCAGGCGGCTGCCCAGTGGTTCGGCGCGCCGCAGGGCTAGAACGAACGGAGACTCCCCGGCCCTGTTCCAGACGCGGTGCCGTTCACCCGCTGCCGATCGACCTCCCCCGCGCCGGAGTATCGGTCTGGAAGCGCAAGACCGCGAACGAGGCCCCCAGGCCCCTCCACCGCATCAGGCAAGGCCGCGTGACATCGAACTCGCCGAGCACCAGCACCCTCAAGCACCGCCGTAATACCCGACAGCCGAAGGGCAACGACCGTGCACAACGCCATCAACACCCCCTCCAGCTACGAAGGTTCGGCCCCGCGCACAGTTGCATGGGTTCGCACATGGGGCGCCTCCCCGCAGGCACCGGACAACTCCGTCAGCTGCATCGAACCCTTCGAGAACGCGACGCTGCGGCAGATCGTCCGCATCACCGGCGGCGGACACCGCATCCGCATCCGCATCAGCAACGAGTACGGAACCGCACCGCTGACCATCGGCGCCGCCCGTGTCGCCATCACGGAGGCCGACGACGGAGTCCAGCGCGGAAGCGATCACGCGGTGACCTTCAGCGGCCGGTCAACCGCCACCGTGTCGGCGGGCGCGCCGATCCTCAGTGACCCCATCGATCTGCGGACCGCCGCGCTGTCTCGGCTGACCATCAGCCTTTACCTGCCTGGCCGAGTCGACACCGCAACCTGCCACGGGACCTTCCACACGCTCGGCTGGCTCATCCCCGGCGACGCGAGCGCCCTCATGTCGCCACCCGCGGACGCCACCCCCTTGCCGGCACAAGCCCTGATCACGGCCGTGGAAGTGCAGCCTGAGACACCGGCCCAGGCCATCGCCGTGATCGGCGACTCTCGCGTCGATGGCATGGGGTCCACCCCGGGCACCGACCGACGCTGGACGGACAGGCTCGCCGAACGTCTGGCAGCCCGCGGCGAACAGGCACTCTGTGTGGTCAGCCAGGGCATCAGCGGCAACCGCATGCTCACCGACGGCATCGGCACCGCCGCCCTCGCCCGTTTCGATCGCGACATCCTCGCCACGCCCGGCCTCGGCCATGTGGTGATCGCCGTGGGCAACGACCTCATCTTCTCCTTCGCCCCACGCACCGAGGAGACCGCCGGATTCCTCTCGATGTTCCCCGGCCCACCCGTCGACGTCGACGACGTCATCGCAGCCCACCTCCAGCTGGCGGCCCGAGCCCGCGCGCACGGCGTGAAGGTCCATGCCGCGACCATCGCTCCCTACGGCAGCTCGGAAATGTACACAGCCGAGGGTGACAAGGCGCGCGAGCAGGTCAACGCATGGATCCGCACGAGCGGCGCCTTCGACGGCGTACTCGACTTCGACGCCGTCTGGCGCGACCCCGCAGATCCCAGCCGCATCCGCAGCGACCTGCACATGGGTGACAACCTCCACGGCAGTGACGCGGGCTATGCCGCCCTCGCGGAATCCATCGACCTCTCCCTCTTCGGCTGATCACTGACCGAGGCGGCTTCCGAGCGACCTCGTGGCAGAAGGAGCGTCCCCCTGGACGCACCCGACAACGCCGCGGCGTTCGGCCCATGCGGTGACCGCATACGCCGAACGCCGCGGCGGGCCGTCAGGAGCCGCCCGGCCAATCGCGCTGTATGAAGGGTCGCCACCGCCGGGCCATACGGGCTCGGTGGTGCCAAAAGCACGGGGCGGAGCGGTCTGCTTGCCTGGCCCCGACTCCTGTGTGGTCAGCAGGCGGTGACGGCCTCAGCGGAGCCTGAGTGGACCAAGTCCAGTCCTCATGCTCCGCCTTTGCGGCGGCGAGGGCCGGCCGAGCGAGGCGGCGTCGAGCGCATGTGGTCGCGCACCGGCGCCAGCAGGCCGGCGAGGGTTTTGACGTCGTCGCGCGAGAGCGGCTCGAACAGCAGGCCGCTGACCACCTCGATGTGACCGGGCAGTACCCGCGCGAGCAGCGCGCGCCCGGCATCGGTGATGGTGACCGTGATGCTCCGCTCGTCGTCCGGAGAAGGGGCGCGCGCGACCAGGCCCGCCTTCTCGAGCGAAGCAGCCTGGTAGGTCAGGCCGCTGCGGCTGTAGACGACGCCGTCGGCTCCGTGGCGGGTTCATGCAAGGCCCGATCCCGGTGGTGCTGCCCAACACCCCCGGTATCGACGTCGCCGGCACGGTCGAAGCGCTCGGTGAGGGCGTGGTCGGCCTCGAGGTCGGTGACGATGTTGTCGGCTTCCTGCCGATGGACGGCAATGGAGCCGCCGCGGAGTACGTTCTCGCGCCGGCCGAGGTCCTGGCCCCGGCGCCCAAGAGCATCCCCTTGACCGACGCCGCCGCGCTGCCGGTGGTGGGCCTGACCGCGTACCAGGCGCTTTTCGACCACGGCAAGTTGACGGCCGGGCAACGCGTGCTGGTCAACGGCGCCGGCGGTGCGGTCGGCGGCTACGCCGTGCAGCTGGCCAAGAACACCGGTGCCCACGTCATCGCCACAGCCAGCCACCGCAGCAGCGAGGCGGTCAGGTCCGCGGGCGCCGACGAAGTCATCGACCACACCACCACCAGCGTGACCACGGCAGTGACCGAACCGGTCGACATCGCGCTCAACCTCGCACCGGTCGACCCAGCCGAGCTGGCCGCCTTGGTCACCCTGGTCCGTCCCGGCGGGGTCGTCGTGAACACCACGGTGTGGATGCCCGCCCCCAGCGACGAGGAGCGCGGCGTGCGGGGCATCGACCTGTTCGTCCGCAGCGACGCCGAGCAGCTGGCGCAGTTGGTGGCGTCGATCGACCGCGGCGAGCTGCGCGTCGGCGTCGCCGAGCGGGTGCCGCTGGCCGAGCTGCCGGCGCTGCACGCACGAGCCGCCGAGGGCGCGGTGCACGGCAAGGTCATCGTCGTCCCGTCCGCTGACTGACGCCGATCCTCCACCGAGTGGAAGAGGCCACCGCACTCAGTTTGGATCCCGAAATCGCCCTCGCGCCGGCTCCGACGGCCGGTGCGAGGGCGGACGCGGTACCACCGGCCGTGGGCGACGTCGCGGCGCGTCGCGCCATGGGGGAGCCGGTCATCGGCGCCGCGGGAACGGCCAGCCGATCCCGGCCGACGTCAAGACCAGCGAGCACCATGCGACCGCCGGCGACGGCGCGCGGATCAAGACGTGCTTGGGTGGCAGTGGCTGCGGGATCCGTTGAGGTTCCTGGAATCGCTGACGGAATGCGGTGATCCGGCGGGGGTTCGTCTGGGGCCACTGGACCTGGTGATGGTGTGTTCAGCCGAGCTGACGCGGCAAGTGCTCCTGGACGACCGGACGTTCGACAAGGTCGACGTGCTCACGAAGCGGGTGCGTGCGTCGGCAGAGAAGAGTCCGGCCACGGCGACGCACACCACGCACCGGCATCGGCGGCGGTTGGCGCAGCCGGTGTGCCATCCGTCTCGGCTGCCGGGGCACGCGCGGACGATGACCGCCCGGGCGTCGGCGAGGACCACCGGGTGGCAGGACGGGCAGACCCTCGACGGGACGGGGGAGATGCCGGGGATGACCGTCGTCCACGACCTGTCGGACACGGCCTGGTCGGACCGGGTCCATCGGGCGGTCCCGGCCGAAGCCGCGCCCCGACACCCTGACGATCCCGCCCGGGCTGTACGCCGGAGCACGATGCCCGCCCTAACGGGCGCTGCAGCCTCACGCCGAGGATGCTCATCGAGGCGTCCATCGCTGCACGTGGCCACCTGCGCCACTGATCCCGGCGGGCAGCGCTGGCTTCGTAACTGACGGACGACACCGCTTACCACCGAGTTTGGACAGCACTTGGTGATCACAGGGCAAGAAAATGTCGATGAGAACCGACACCGGTCATAGGCGCACTGCGGCGCGACGCTGATGAGGATCTCCGAAACCCCACCGCAGCTCGGTTGATCCACCAGACTTGCTCCTGTTTCCCAACGGAGAAGGGACGGCAAGCATGGCGAAAAGCGCACTTCTGGTGATGGACGTCCAACGGGACATCGTGGCCATCGCCGACGACGGTTCCGGATACCTGCCGCGCTTGCGCAGAGCGATCGACGGTGCCCGGGCTGCCGGCATCCCCGTCATCTACGTGGTGATCGGGTTACGGCCGGGCGATCCAGAAGTCAGCCCTCGCAACAGGGTGATGACAAACGCCGTGCGGGCAGGCCTGTTCACCGAGGGCGCCCCTGGCACCGCGATTCATGATGACGTTGCGCCGCAGCAGGACGACGTGGTGGTCACCAAGAGGCGGGGGAGCGCGTTCTCGGGCAGCGACCTCGACTTGGTACTCAGGGCTCGCGATATCGACAGCCTTGTTCTCACTGGCATCGCCACCAGCGCTGTAGTGCTGTCCACTCTGTGGCACGCCATCGACCTGGACTTCGGTCTCACCGTCCTGGAGGATGGCTGCCTCGACACCGACCCCGAGGTGCACCGGATGCTCACCGAAAAGCTGTTCCCGCAGTGGGCAGATGTCGTCGCCGTCGAGGACTGGCTCAAAGCGATCGCACCGCAATAGCGGGAGGCCGTCCGGACCCTCGCGTGCAGGGGCCGCGACCGGATGCGGCGGTCGTCATCCTCGGCATCCCACCGCTCCACCATCGCGTTGAGTTCGGCGAGAGAGTCGACTTCCGGGACGGGGACCAGGTGGTTTCGCCTGAACCAGCCGATCTGGCCTTCCACCCCGCCCTTCTCATGCGCTCCTTCGAGTCCTGGGCGGCAGTACGTGCTTTCGATGCCGTAGTGCGAACGGAACGCGGTCCACCGCTCGTTCTCCACCCGCGCTCTCGACAGGCCCAGCACCCGGGCGACCGCGGCCCGCAGGTTGTTGTAGCGCACCTTGCCGCCGGGACGCCGCCCAGCACGCTGAGAGCGTGGACGTGGCCTTCGAAGAACGCCTCCTGGCAGCAGGAAGCGAAGATGCGGTGTACCGCCTTGCCGGAATACGACAGGCGCATCGCGAACAGGAACACCTTGACCTGCTCACCGGCCAGACGGATCGTCACGTCACCGAAGTCGACCTCAGCTTCCGCCCCCGCAGGTGGGTCTGTGGGATGAACGCGTTCAGCGTCCCGCGTCCCGCCTCGTATCTGCGGCCGGCGGACAGCGATATAGGACCGCGCCATCGGACAGGGCACCTCCGCCGCACCGCGCTCATCCAGCAGCCGGTCGAAGAACCGCTTGACGGTGTGCCGCTGCTTGCGCGGCCGTCCAGATCCGCCCGCAGCATCTGGTCGATGGCCGGCTTGAACACGTCCAGCCTCGTCTTGCGGGGCGGCAGTTGCTTGCGGGGTTCCGGCCAGACGGACTCCATGGCCGCCTTCGCCGTCCGGAAGCCCACGCCGTACTTGCGCTGCAGGGCCCGGTTCGACATTCCTGCCCGGGTATCACGGCGGATCGCCGCGTACAGATCGACCTTGGACTTCGGTGGCACCGGCGGCCCCCTCACCACGCAGAGCACTCCCAGCCTCCCACCGCAGGCATCCAAGTGATGTCAAAACTCGGCGATATCACTCTCCGCCAACACCGGGCGGTGTCACCACCGATCGACAACCGGTGTCAGAACTCACCGACAAAGCCACCGCGCCGCGCTCCCCTCGAGTACCCCTTGGACCGGTGGCTACGTCTTTGTGCGCATGTGCGCCGTCGGATACGGCCTGAGCTACCTGACGAAGTTGCCGAGGGAGCGCCACGGCCTTCCGCGCGCAGCACTGGCTGAGCCGTCTCCCTTCTGTCCCGGGCACACGGCGGAGTCTTCAGGAGTGCGAAGGGCCGGCCCGGCGGTCGGTTAGGGGGCAGGACAGGAGGGGCCGTCGGGACCGGGCCGGTAATTCCCAGCCGCGCCGTTCCGCATGGCGTAAGCTGAGGTCATCGACGCGGGGTGGAGCAGCTCGGTAGCTCGCTGGGCTCATAACCCAGAGGTCGCTGGTTCAAATCCGGCTCCCGCTACGACAGTTCGGCCCCCTCGGCGCACGTTGAGGGGGCCGAACTCATTCACGAAGGAAGCCCACAGGGTGTGACCTTGCCGTTTCTGAAGGCGGGTGCGACCGAGTCGCCCGGGATCGGCGGTCGACAGCTTCGGTCGATGTCGGACTGGGCAAGAGCACCCGGATGACGCGGCCGATCCGTAGCACGTGGCAGAGGAACTCGCCGCGGCGCACGAGGTCGTGGCTCTTGGACCTGGACAGGCCGAACGCCCGGGCTGCGTCCTCGACGCGCGCGGTTCCGCTCCAGGCTGAGCGGATATACGCGAAGCTGAACTGCTCGTTCTGCGTTGCGTTGTTCTGGCCAAGCATTCGTCTCGTTAGTTTGACCCGTTCCAGTTCGATCGCCGTAAATACGATGACGCTGCGCGAGCCCTGAGTGCGGCGATCAGCCCTGACGACACGTGAGTACCTCCCATCGGCTCAGCGCGGGAAGGAGAGGTCATGTTTGACCACATCAACGGACTACGCCCCGAGGAGGCCGCACGCTGGGCCGCGCTGGTCGAGCAGTCCCGACCAGTCCTCGAGAGCGATGGGATGGAGGCTGTCCAAACCTTGCTGGCCGAGCGCGGTGTGAGCATCATCCAGGCGATCGCAATCACCCGGGCGCTGCTTGGGTATGCGGAGACACCACTTCAAGTCGCCATCGACATCGTGACCACGAGTACGGCTCGGCAGTAGGTTCAGAGGAGCCTGCGTTTGCTGCTCGATGCTCTGGCCCGGCCCCGTGCAGCGTGGCCGGCTTGTCGAGGTCCGCGACAACCTCCTCGCCCGCATCGCCGAGACCGAACGCGAAGGATGGTCTGGTGAGCACGACGTCCCACAACCGCGTCGAACCGGCGACGGCCAACGGGGCCGCGAAAGGCCACGGCCCGTTTGTTGCGCGTCACGCGGGATGAGGGCGACCGGAACTGGTCCCGGTGACCAACGCCCGCAGCTGCTCACTACACTCCCACGATGAACAACATACGGTGCACCCAATGCGGTGTGGTGGGGCTGGAGCCGGGCTTCGTCGAGGACTCCGGACAGGGCGCTCGCGGGTTCGCGCGGTGGATCGCGGGCCCCCTTCAGCGAGGCCCGCTCGGCGGTGCCAGGAGGATGGGCCGACCACACTGGCAGATCGATGCCTATCGTTGCCCCACCTGCGCCCACCTGGAACTGTTCGCCGCCCAGCGGGACTAGCGGTGTGGTGTGCGAGAGGCAGGAACGGCCGGGCCATGACGTG
Source organism: Streptomyces sp. NPDC048254 (assembly GCF_043201895.1). Taxonomy (NCBI): domain Bacteria; kingdom Bacillati; phylum Actinomycetota; class Actinomycetes; order Kitasatosporales; family Streptomycetaceae; genus Streptomyces; species Streptomyces sp. NPDC048254. The sequence continues at coordinate 144,607 of NZ_JBICZJ010000015.1, read as the reverse complement.
AGGAGAGCCGTACGGGTTGGGGAGATTGTGACGTCTTCCGTGACCCGCATTGCTCTCTCGTATCCCATCTGCACTGGCATCTCAAGGCGTCGACTTGGCGCGCTCATCGCCGAGTTGGCGGGCCCATGGATGGCGCGGGTCCTGCGATTCCAGCTTCCGCACGCGGCTCTGGCCGTCTTCTACGGCGTCGACCGCTCCACCATCACCCGGGCCGTCCACGAGATCCGCCCACTCCTGGCGGCGCGCGGCTTCGCAGTTCCCGGGGAGGTCGGACTGCGCTTGCAAACGATGGCTGATGTCTTCGCGTACGCCAGCGCGCAGGGCGTTGAGCTGCGGGTCGACGGAACCGAGGTACGGGTACGGCGCCCGAAGACCGGCAGGCCCGGCCGCCGGGCCTTCGTCTCCGGCAAGATGCGGCAGAACACGAAGAAGGTCACCGATATCACCGACGGGCAGGGCCGCACCCTGTGGACGGGCGCAAACCGGCCGGGCCATATGACCGATCAGACAGCAGTGAACACTGAAGGGATCGGTGATCTGTTCGAGCGGCATCCCACGGTCAAGGCCAAGGTCGACGCCGGATACCGGGACATGGCCGCCCGCAAGCAGCAGACCTCGGAGCGGAACGAGACCCATCTAGTGATCGCCGCCCTGGTCTCCGGCCGCACAGCCATGCGGTGATCATCCAACAGCCGAGCCGCCAGGCCAGCACATCCCGACCTCAGTCGTGCACCACGCCGTAACAGCCGCCATCGATCCACGAAGACCGGCTTCCGAAGAGCTGCGACGCTCCTGTCACCCCAGAAAAATCAGCTTGCACAACCCGTGAGCTGCGAGGAACCTCAGGTCTCGGTCGCGCGAGCGGCCGGCCCGTCAAGCCGGAAAGGAGTGCCGTGACCCGCGGCCTTGGACAGCAGCTGCTGCGGCTACTCCGTGCCCGCGCCGACGTTCCCGGCGTCCGAGCGTACCTGTCCGACGACCACCTGCCCGACCGGCCGACCGCGCAGCGACTCCGCCACGCGACAGCCGCCGTCGAGTCCGCGCGCGGCGGCAAGGCCGATGAACTGTCAGGTCTGTTGCTCGCCGTTGACCGCGACGGTGACCCCACGTTGCTTGCCGAAACCGGAGAGCTCCTGCTGCGGGCATCCCCCCGCCTGTGGCTCATGCTCGACGTGGCGACACGCGCTGCGTGGTCGCAGGCTCCGCGCTGGTCGGCGATCGCGGTACAGCGGCTGGTGCAAGCCGAGCCTCCCCTTCTGGGACTCACGGTCGCTGCGTTCCACCCCGACGGCCACGTCCGTGAGGCAGCCGTTGCGCGTCTGGCCGAACGCGACGAAACGCTGGTGCTCCCTGCACTGACGCTGCGGGCCTCCGACTGGGTGCCGCAGGTCCGTGATCGTGCCCGGGCGGCGCTCGAGCACCGCCTCGCCGAGCCCTCCGGTGCGGCGTTGGTCGCGGCCGCGGCGGTTGCCTTGGCTCTGCGGGAACGACGTGAGGGCCGCTGGCTGGCCAACCGCATCGAAACCGTGTTCCGGGAAGGCCCGGTCGAGTTGCTGACCGCTGCTCTTGCCGCACCGGACTGGCGCACCCGCCGTGCCGCACACCTGACCGCGCTCGCCGCCGGACGGCTCGACCTGGCGCAGATGCTCCACGCCGCCGAGCACGACGGCGACCTGCCGACCCGGATCCGATGCGCCGAAGCCGCGGTGAGGACCGCGGTCACGGCCGGAACCGCCGGCCTCGTCCGTCCTCTGCTGTCCAGTGGCACCGCAGTGGTACGCGCGGAGGCGGTACACGGGCTGGCCCGAACCGGCGACATCGCCCCCGCCATCGTCGCGCTTGCCGACCGCAACCCGATCGTGCGGGCGGTCGCTCAGGCCGCGCTGCGCCGTGCCGGGTCCGACCCGGTGGAGCAGTACCGGCGCCTCGTCATGACGTCCCGCCCCAAGCCAGGAGCCATTGCCGGCCTCGGTGAGACCGGGACCGCCGACGACGCCAAGCTCATCCCTTCCTGGCTCGATCACCCGCAGCCCCGCGGACGAGCAGAGGCTGTGCGCGCACTGCGCCGCCTGGGCGCAGCCGACCCAAACACCCTCTCCGGCATGCTCGCCGACCCGTCCGGCGCGGTCACCCGGCAGGTCACCACCGCGCTGCGCCCCTGGGCGTCCCGCCTTGACCCGCAACGCCTCCGGGAGCTCCTCACCGTGAGCAACCCGCACCACATCCGCGTGGCCGCCTACCGGCTGCTGCACGGACGGGACACCTGGACGCGACTGCTCATCGACCTCGAACTCGTCGCCGACCCAACACCCTCAATGCGCAACCGCGCCCGTAGCGACATCGCGACCTGGCTCACATACGAAGCCGCCACTACGCACTCGATGCCGCAAGGCCATACTGCCGATGCGCTGAACAAACAACTACGCGACGCCGAAGACGTGCTTGGCCCGGACCGGATCCGCCTACTGCGCTTCCACTTCGGGCTCAAAGCCCCATCAACGGCGTGAGCTCATTCAGTGAGCTCCTTCAGCATTGCCCCTCCAGGATGAGACAACGCCGAAAAGAGCTCCGTGCGTGCGGCTGGGCATCGCCGGCGAGATTCTCAGCAGCAGCAGCAGCAGCAGCCCGGCCGGGTCGGTCACCACCTGCACGTTCACCCGGTGCCGGGTGCGCGGTCGGCGAGCGGGTCGACTCCGGCTGCCGTGTGGGGGTGGCCGGCGCCGACGGAGATGCCCTGGTGCAGTGGTGACCCGCTCGACCAAAGCGGGAGGCAGGCCGGGTACGGCAGAGCACGGAACCAACACGGCTCCTGTGGCTGTGGGTTGAGACTTCGAACGCCTCCCCCAACGACACGGGAGCCGCGTGCGCTGCGAGCATCGATCCCGCCTGCTCTGGTGTTGGCGTGTGGCATGCTCCAGAAGTGGACACACTGGGGTGGATTCTGGTCGGACTGGTCGTCTTTCCAATACCTTTTATCTTTTGGTTCGGCTTGGTCCCATTGTGGGGCGAGCGACGGCTGAGACACGTGGGTAAGGAAGTCGTCGGCCGCTGTAGAAACGTTTCGGTCTCCGAGGGCAGCTACTCGACCAGCTTTGAATTCGTGACGGATTCGGGCCGGCAGGTGATGTACATATCGCCGCTCCGCAGAAGGATTCTGGGCACGCCCGGCGAGGAAACCCTTCTCGTGTACGACCCTGCCTCGCCGTGGCGACGGGTCCGCACTCGGGAGGAACTCGATTCGCGTTCTGAAGCGTGGCATCCTCTGTGGTGGCTGCTGGGCGTGGAAGCGATGATCGTGCCACTTCTTCTGCTGTATGTGCTGACGTACGTGATGTGACCGGGCGGGTTACGCAGGCGGGGTGCGCAACGCACGAGGCAAGGTCCAGGAGAACAAGTCCCAGGGCGGACGGATCACCGCGTCGCGCGGCCAGATGCGCGTCATGAACGGCGACCCGTTCTACGTGATCGCCTGAGCCTCGCCACACTCCCGCCAAGCCGGACAGGGTGCCTCTTCCCGCTCACCGGGGGATGGGGCACCCTGCCGGTTCCAGGAGGCCCCTCAGGCTGGTTCGTGCGTCCTCGTTCACCGTCGAACTCGGTGAAAACGGCTACCTCATCGGCTTCACCGACGACTACGAGTACCCCGCCGAGATGCCCTTCGGCTGGCGCTGCGGCCCGGTCACCGACGCCAACGCCGTCGTTCTGACCACCACCGACACCGGCCCCCTCCGGATGACCATCCAGGTCCACGATGCCCCACCGGCCCCGGAGACAGGCGGCGGGTGGGAGCCAGTTGAAGAAATCAGCCTGCGCGGCGACCTCCCCGCCCTCCACCTCGCGACACTGGAGTCGGGCGACGTCATGGACGCATGGCCTGACGAGGAACCGCCCCTTCACCTCCCGCCCGCCCCGGACGGCGGCGACTGGGTGCGCGCATGCGCCTGTCCTGCCATGCCGACGACCCTGAACCCGGCATCGGCGACCATGGGGAACGCCACCTGGTCCAACTCTGGCCCGCACCCCAGACGCCCCCGGTCCACCCGGACATCACCGAAGAAGACCGGCAGGCGCGCGCTGAGTACGCCCGCGGACCAGGCGTTGGCCGTGCACGGCTAGAGCCTCACCCAACCGACGCAGACGGAATGAGACCAAGGCTGGCGCTAGGGGGTGTCCCGGGCCGCCCCGGCGCGAGGACGGTCCTGAGACGTACGGGCCACCGCCTCCCTGGCGGCGGGCCCGGCTCCTGTGTGATCGGTGGGCGAGGGTGACGGTGATGGGCTCCTCGGGGCAGGCGGCGAGGCGTTCGGCGACCGCGCTCTGCTCGGCGGGGTCGATGCTCAGCAGGCAGCGGGTCTTGTCCGCGCACGAGCCGGTGAGGTAGGTGCACCAGTCACCGGGAGTGCGACGGCAGCCACTCGGTCGGGTCCTTGTCGGCCTTGGACCGGTTGGGAACGCGCGGGTTCGCGGAATCTCGGATGCCGAGGGCGAGAACCCGCACGCGAGGTAGCCGTTGGACGGCTTCTGGCCAGCGGGTTCGGGAGATTGGAAGATCGGAAGAGGACGCCGCCGTCGGGCGGGACGAGCGGTTGACCGGCCCGAGAGGGCGTTCAGGCGTCACGTATGCGCAGCAACAGGGCACCGGCCAACAGCGCCGCGGCGGCCCACCCGGCGGTCACGCCGAGGCCGGCCCAGGGGCTGATGGGCAGGCCAGGGAGGTCGGTGGTGGCCTGGATGGCGAGCCCGGCGTTCATCGGCGCGAACTTCTGGAACAGGCGCTGCCAGTGCGGATCGCCGATGGTCTGGGAGACGATGGGGACTATGTAGAGCAGGCCGAGGACAATCCCGATGCTGGTTGCGGAGTCCCGCACGGCGGTTGCCGTACCGAGACTCAGAAGGCCGATCAGGATCAGATAGAGGACCGTCCCGAAGACCGCGCGCAGCGTCGGCCCGTCGGACATGGACAGGGCCCGGTCGCCGAGGTAGGGCAGGATGAGCCGCCCGGCGAGCACCGATCCGAGGACGGCGACCGTTCCGTCGACGGCCACGACGCCGGTGAGGACCACGGCCTTGGCCGCGAAGACGGTCGCTCGCCGCGATATCGCCGTCAGGGTGGTGCGGATCATGCCCGAGCTGTACTCCCCGCTGATGATCTGCACGGCCAGGATGGCGACCAGCGCCTGACCGAGGTAGATGCCCATGAGGGTGACCTTGGTCGTGTCGCCGCCGCAGCCACTGGCCGTGCAGTGCACCACCGAGGTCGCCACGGTGCTGAGGGCCACCGTCGCCGCGACGGTACCCAGCAGCAGCCACAGAGGGCCGACGACGGTCCGCACCTTCGTCCATTCCGCGTGCAAGGCCAGTCTCAGCCCGGCCGCCACCTCCGCGCGGTCGGGGAGCGTCGGGTCGACATGCAGACAGTCCAGGGCGACGGGGTGAGCGCTGTCCTGCTGCCCCCACCACAAGGAACGGCCCACGATCCGCCCGTCGTCCTCGGCGATCCAGGTCCCCTCCGGCCGGTACATGCCCTGCTTCAACTCGTCCAGGTAGCGGTCGGCGTCGATCCACCCCACCGGTTCATCCACGATGACTGCTGCGACACTCTCTTGATCGGTCTCGGTCGTGGGGCGAAACAACACGTGTGCTCCTACTGCTTGGTGTACGTAGTGAAAGTCGCGCCGGTGGCGAAGACCCGGAAGTCGGTCAGCGTGAAGGCGGCAGGGTCGAATGCCGCGTGGAACAGCGGAACGCCGGCCCCGAACACCACCGGGCGGCGGTGGACCACGAGTTCGTCGACCTCGCGCAGCAACCGCCCGGCCAGCACCGGGCCGCCGCACAGCCAGATGCCCATGCCCCGCCGCCGCTTCAGGCCGCGGACGAACTCCGCCGGGTCCCCGGCGACGACATCGACGCCTGACGCGGGCCGTTTCAGGGACGAGGAGACCACGTACTGCCGAAGCCAGGGGTACGGGCTGTCGGCACCGGCCGCCCGAGCGGATTCGTAGACGCCGCGCCCCATGACGACCGTGTCGAACAATCTGTTCGCCGTGCTGACGACGCCCAGCGACCTGCGGGCATGGTCCGGGACGGTCTCGGGGTACTCGGCCAGAACGGCGGCCTTGAGATCGCCGTCGAAGCCGAAGTGGTCGCACTGTCCGTCGGGACCGGCGGTGAAGCCGTCGATACTGGAGCCGACGAGGCACGTGAGCATACGCACGCGGGTCCGATTCCGATCCGTTGCCACCAGGGACGAGATGACACTAGGCACCCCGATTCAGGCGGGCATCGGTCATCACGACGTAACGTGACCCGCCTTGCCCGGGAAGGCATCGGTAGCGGTGTCGGGTCGGTACCGGCGGGCCGGGGTGTCTGGGCCGCCCCTTCTCCCACGCCTGCGATGAAGTGGCCGCAGACCGTGCGGAGTTCACCGAACCAGCGGCCCTCCAAGGCTCGCGCACCCAGAGTTGCCCGAGGCGCATGTCCTCGCGGACGGTCTCGGCGGCGAGCGTCACCGTCTCCAGGGCGGGCAATGCCCTCAGTGTCCCCGGGAGGCACCCGACAGGATGAACGGCGCCTTGGCGTGGACGTTGAACGCGGCGACGAACATCTCGTCCGGAGTGGACTCGGTCGGCGCGAAGCCCCCGCCACCGGCGTTGTGCACCAGGACGTCAAGGGGGCCGTCGATGTCCTCCCGTACCTGCTCAACCAGCTTGCGCACCGACGCCGGGTCACTCAGCTCGGGTGTGGGGGTGCTCCGGCCGACTGGTGGAGGGGATCGGCGAGCCGCGGTGGCCGCAGGACCAGGGGGCGGGGGCCGGTCACTGGGGTGCCGGGGTGGCCTTCGTTCCTGTGGCCGATCCGTTGCCCGGCGTGTGTGGGTGGCCGCCGACGCGTGCGCGGCGTCGCGCCGACGGCCTCGTCGTCATGGCTGACCGGGCTCGGTTCAGGCGCGAGGGGCCGGCTCGGCGGCGTGGAACCTGCGCACCTCGTTGCGTAGGCGCGGGCCCCACTTGGTGAGGAGGGCCGCGATCTCCGGTGTGGCCACGTGCCGGTCGAGGGCCTCCTGGGACGCCCACTGTTCGAGCACCGTGACGGTTCCGGTTGCCGCGTCCTCCACGCAGAACGAGATCATCACGTTCCCGGGGTTCGCGGCGGCGAGCGGGTACGACGTCGCCCGTGCCTCGGCGACGAACGTCTCGACGTCCTCGGCGGGGGCGTACACCCGGCCGGCGATGATGATGGCTGTCCGGGCGTCGTCGTGGAGCTTGTTCGACGGATTCATCGTTCTTCCTCGTTCTTCGTGTCGGGTCAGGCGGTGGACTGGTAGGCGGGACAGGTGAGATGGCCCGTGTCGCCTGCCCTGTTCGTACGTGGCAGGGCCGGCGGGCGCTAGCGGCAGGCCGGTGCGGAGCCGTTCCACCGGGTCGGGGTTGGCGATGAAGGCGCGGCCGAAGCCGATCAGGTCGGCGCCGAGGCCGAACCAGTGGTCGGTGGCGGCCCGGTCGGCCTGCTTGGGATGGCGTTCGCGTACGAGCGGACTGGTCGGGCACTTCGAGGAGGTCCAGGGCGCGGGGGACCGGCGTGGGCCGGCCGGGGTGAACACTTCGCCGCCGTGCATGATCTGGGCGAAGACGTGCCCGCCGTTGGCGTGTACGGCGTCGGTGACGGGCCGCCAGGAAGCCACCTGCTCGTCGGTGTGCGGGCCCGGGTGTTCGGCTTGGACTGCCCGATCGGGCTGGGCTGCACCCCATCGGTGACGATCAGCCCTGCGGTGGCCCGCTGGGCGTGGAAGGCCGCCATGGACGGGGTGGTGAGGCTCCCAACCCCGGCCCGGACCCGGGCTATCGGGCCCATCACGACCCGGTCGGGCAGCTCCGGGCCGCCTAGGCGGTGGCGGTCGAACAGCGTGGTCAAGCCGGAACTCCTTCGTACCGTCGAAGGCCCGGGAGCAGCGGGCCCGACCGGTACGCTAGAACCTGACATCGATGTGAGCTGCAAGTCTTGGGCCAAGGTCACGGTCGGGAGAGTGAGATGCGGATCGGTGAACTCGCGGCGCGGACCGGGGTGAGTGTCCGTTCGCTGCGCTACTACGAGGAGCAGGGACTGCTCGTCAGCACCCGTAGCAGCGGCGGGCAGCGGCACTTCACAGAGGGCGACATCGAGCGGGTCGACTTCATCCAGCGCCTGTACGTGGCCGGGCTGTCGAGCCGCACCATCATGGAACTGATGCCGTGTCGCGATGCGCCCAGCGACGAGAACTCCGACTCCGCGCTGGAACGCATGGCCCAGGAGCGCGACCGACTCTCCGCCCACATTGAGGAGTTGCTGCGCACCCGCGACTCGCTCGACGGCCTGATGGCCGCGGCCCGGGCCGACCGGGACGGCCGCCGGACCGCCGCATGAGGAGGTCTGGACGGTCTCGCCGGTGTTCAGGCGAGGAACTCGGTGGTGACCTTGGTGAACCAGCGGGGATCCTCTTCGGCGACGAAGTGCCCCGTTGACGCGACCTCGCTTCGCAGGCTTTTCGCGTGCGGGCTCAGGGCATCGGCGGCGGCTGTGCCGGAGTGGGTGCTGCCGATGGCCAGGACGGGCATGGGCAGTGGCCGGTCGGCCAGCAGGGCACGGTTGTCCCGTCCGTCCTCAAGGAGGGTGCGGTAGTGCTCGAAGCCGCCGCGAAGCCGGTCCCGCCCGGTGTAGGAATCCGCGTACGCGGTGAGGTCGTCGGGACTGAAGGTGCCGGGGTTGGACATGGCGGTGAAGGTGGCGGTGACGAACTCCAGTTCGTGCCCGTCGAAGAGCATCTCGGGGACGTGGGGGGTCATGAAGAAGCCGAAGTGCCACATGCCGCCCTCGGCGACGTTCATCGCCTCCTCCAGACCAAGGCTCGGCAGCAGCGCGTCGACCAGGATGAGCCGGTCGATGTCGTCGGGGTAGGCGGCTGCCCATGCCAGGGCGACCATCGCGCCGATGTCGTGGCCGGCCACAGCCACCGGGCCAGGGAGGCCGAGTTCCTTGAGGATCCCCTGCATGTCACGTGCCTGGTTGGTTTTTGTGTAACCGGCCTCGGGGCGATCGCTGGAACCGGTGCCCCGCAGGTCGGGTACTACCACGGTGTGCCGCTCGGCGAGGTCCGGCATGACGCGCGCCCATGCACGTGAGGTCTGCGGCCAGCCGTGGAGCAGGACCAGAACCGGGCCGCTGCCGCCGACCGCGACGGCGAGATTGGTGTTGTTGGTCGGGATCCGGCGGATCTCGAAACCCTCCGGAACCCAGTCGAAAGTGCTCATGAGCACCCCTCTTTCGGTGTACGAGTGAATGTGAGTGCTGCGCCGGGCACACAGGGTGCGGCGTCCGCCGGCCGGCGCCCGAGGCCCGGCCGTCATGGCGGCGAGACGTCCGTCACGTGCTGCGGGTGCCGAGTTTCCGCAGACGTGCTTCACCGATCGTGGACAGCATGTCGGTGTGCTCTGGCCGCCATCCCAGTTCCTGCGGTGCGCGCACGGCACGCAGCCGGCTGGAGGCTGCCATGACGAGGGCCCCGAACTCGCCCCAGACCAGGGCCGCTTCCTGCGGTGTGACGCTGCGGGTGTCGCAGCCGAGGTCGCCCGCGACTCTCTCCGCGATCCAGCGGTTGGGCACTTCCCCGGCCACAGCGTGGTAGAGCCCTCCCGGGCGTCCCGCTTCCAGGGCGAGGGTGAACAGGCGGGTCACGTCGTCGATGTGGACGTGGCTGTAGGTGTTCAGTCCGGGCCCGACGTAGCAGGCCGCGCCGGTCGCGGCGACCGACTGGTAGGTCATCGGCACGTGTCCGTGGTCGCCGGGGCCCCATATCAGGCCGGGGCGGACGACCATGGCGCGCAGCCTGTCGGAGGCGGCGGCCAGGACGGTGTCCTCGGCGGCTTTGCGGGAGGTCGCCAGGGGTTCGACGGTGAAGGGGTCGTGCTCGGCGAAACTGTCCTGGCTCCAGGCACCCGCGGTGCGCTGCAGGAGCACACCGCTGCCGGAGAGGAAGATCAACGTCTTTCCCGTTCCCGCCATGGCGCGGGTCAGGCTCTCGACGGTTTCCGTCTCGAGCACCGGGTCGGGCTGGGCGGTGTAGAGGACGGCATCGGCCCGCAGGGCCGCCTCGATCGTGGCAGAGCGCCTGGAATCCAGGTCTGCGGTCACGGGGGCGATCCCGTCCGCGGCGAGCGCGACTGCGGCGGCGTCGGTGCGGGCCAGGCCGGTGACCAGGTGTCCGCGGGCTGTCAGATGGCGTGCGAGGGCGCGGCCGACGAAGCCGGTGGCGCCGATGACGAAGACGTTCACAGCGCCATGCCTCAGCCGGGCAGAGCGCTGAGCTCGCCGCCGTCGGCGAACAGGATGGAGCCGTTGACGTAGCTGCTGGCCGGGCCGACCAGGAACGAGACGATACCGGCGATCTCGCTCGGGTCGCCCGCCCGGCCACGCGCGTTGGTCCTGTCCAGGACCGCGGTGTGCTCGCCGAGCATCGCCGAGGTGCCCTCGGTGTGCACGGGGCCCGGAGACACGGCGTTGACCCGCACGCCGGACGGGCCGAACTCGGTGGCCCAGTACCGGGTGAGGATCTCCACACCGGCCTTGGAAGCACCGTACGCCGCGCCGACCGGAGCCGGCATACGCGCCGCACTCGACCCGACCAGCACGATCGATCCCCGTCCCCGCTCCGCCATGCCGGGCGCCAGGACACCGACCAGCAGGAACGGGGCCCGCGTGTTGACCGCGATGTGCCGGTCGAAACTCGCGGCGTCGGTCGCGGGGGTCGGCGCGAACTCGTACAGGCCCGCGTTGCTCACCAGAATGTCCACGTCGCCGGCCCGCGAGGCCAGCTTCAGTGTGTCCTCGGCGTCGGTGAGATCAGCGGCGACGAAACGGGCGATGCCACCCTCGTACGCGATCTCCTTCACCAGGGCCTCACCACGGGCCTGGTCCCGCCCGTGCACCACGACCTCGGCCCCTTGCCGGGCCAGGCTCTGCGCGACGGCCTTGCCAATACCCGACGTCGCTCCGGTGACCAGTGCGGTACTGCCCCGCAAAGCGGTGCTGATGTTCATCTCGGTCTCTCTCGTCGTTGTCATAACGCCTCAGCGGGCGGATCCCACGCAGGGCGCCCTCCCTCAACAACTATGCACAGCAGATGTTCTGCTTGCAAGAACATCTGTGAGGTAGCGCTTGGGTGCTAGATTGGACGGGTGAGCGCAGCAACTTCCGAACACGACAAGCGGCGCGGCGAGACCGAAGACCTGGCGCTGGAGACCGATCTGGGCTGGGCGATCCGCATGGTCTCCGCCGCGTTCAGCCGCGTCGCCACCGAATCCGTCTCCGAACTGCCCGGAGGTCCGCGCGGCTACCTCGTACTGGTCGCCCTGGCCGGCGGCGAACCACCCACACAACTTGCCCTCGCCAAAGAGGTCAGCCTGGACCGCACCGTGATGACCTACCTGCTCGACGACCTCGAAGCACACGAACTCATCACCCGAAGGCCCGACCCCCGCGACCGACGTGCACGCCAGGTCCTCATCACCGACACCGGACGCACCCGGCTCAAGCAGGTACGACAAGGCCTGTCCGCCGCCGAGGCACGCCTCCTCGCCGAGCTCAGCGACCGGGACGCCGAAGAACTGCGCACCCTCCTCTCCCGGGTCGCGCAGACCGCCCAGCGAGAGTCGATCGCCCCTGAAGAAACGGACTGCTGAGAAGCAGCCTCCACACCTTGCGAGCCGGTGACACCGCAGGTTCTGCCGGCCGCGGCGCGACCGGTCGACCCGGTGCACGGCGTCCTTTCGGCCGACCGAAGAGAGGGGCAGCTCCACCATGCCCCCGCCGGTATCCGGCGGACGTGGTCACCCGTCTTCCGGGCCCACCGGGCTTCCAGCGAAGCTTCAGGACGGTCAGCGACTGGTTGCCGGTCCACTGGGTGGACAGGGAGCGGACGGCCTCGGGTCGCCAGGGCGGAACAGGCGCGCTCTTGTCCGGGGCAGAGGCCGGCCGTCGTCGGTCTGGCGGGGCGCGATGTGGATGTGCGGGTGGAAGACGTGCTGGGCCGTCTCGGCGCCCTTCGAGGTGACTTCACTCCTCCAAGCCTCGGCGGTCGTACACCGCCTGGCTTTCCCGGATCTGGCCGGCGTGTTCGACGGTCCACACGTAGAGGTGGCTGAACGGCTCACGGAGGGAGTGCCCCAACGGGGTCAACGAGTACTCGACTCCCACGGGAGATGTGGGCAGTACCGTGCGCACGACCATGCCGTTGCGCTCCAACCGGCGCAGTGTCTGGGTGAGAACTCGCTGGGTGATGCCCTCGAGTCGCCGCTTGATGTCGTTGAAGCGCCTCGGTTCTTCGAGCACTGCCATCACCATCAGCGACCACTTGTCGGCTATCTGGTCGAGGATTGGCCGCGCGGGGCAGTCGGCCCGGAAGGCCGGCATGGTCGCGTCTGCCCGGTCCACGCCGGCCATTGCGTCAGCACTCATATCGGTATCCTCCAGGATCCCTGGGATGCCCAGAGTGCGTTATTGACGCTTCGTCCGGACACCACAACAGTACGTATCCACTGGTAACTACGTGCACTCAGGCCCCTTGGCACCGCATGAACGACGGGGCCAGGAAACGGACAGCCTTGAATCAGCACGACTACGCACATCTCCACGTGACCATCGATACGGGCGTCGCTCACGTGACCATCGACAACCCGCCCGTCAACGTCCTTGGCTTCGGCTTGATGACCGAGCTGAGCAGCCTGCTGACCTCACTGGCTGACGACGCCTCAGTCCGGGTGATCGTCTTCGACAGCGCGGACCCGGACTTCTTCATCGCCCATGTCGACATGACACTTGGCGAGGACCAGGGCGCCGTAGCAGAGCTGATGGCCCGCGCGCCGAAGGACCTCAATCCGTTCCAGGCCCTCAACGAGCAGTTGAGGAAGCAGCCGCAGGTCACCATCGTCAAGCTGGCCGGGCTGGCCCGTGGCGGTGGCGCGGAGTTCGTGACCGCCGCCGACCTGGCGTTCGCTGCCATTGGCCGGGCAGGCCTCGGACAGATCGAGGCCCTCATGGGCATCGTCCCCGGTGGCGGCGGAACCCAGTATCTCGCCCACCGCATCGGTCGCAATCGGGCGCTCGAGGTTGTGCTCGGAGCCGGACTGTTCGACGCCGGTACCGCCGAACGCTATGGCTGGGTCAACCGTGCCCTGCCCGCCGACGAGCTGGACGACTTCGTGGACCAGCTCGCCCGCAACATCGCAGGGCTGTCGGACGGCGTCGTCGCGGCCGCCAAGAGCGCCATCCGCCCCGCGGATCTCAGCGAGGGAATGGTGCGCGAGAGTGAGGCGTGGGGTGGGCTGGTCTTCCTTCCGGCAGCCGGAGAGCTGATGGCTGGAGGGCTTGGCGGCGGCGCCCAGACACCGGACGGGGAACGCGACCTGGAGGGGCTGTTCCGGCGGCTGCGGCCCGTTTCGGGAACGACCGACTGAACCCGCACCAGAACAGGCCGGTTCCGATGCCGCCCCTGGAATCTGCGGCACCAGGACTGGCTCCGAGCTCACAACGCGGTCGCGAATCGATGAATGTCCGCGCCCGTGGCGTCGAGGTAGTCGGAAGCACCGTTGCGGAAGATCGAGCGGCGTGCGTGATGCCGAGGTTGCCGCGGTCGGCAACAGCGAAGCGAGTGCTGCCTCGTCGGTGTTGGCGGGCATCCGCCAAGAGGTGGGTGTGGGCAAGCGGTGGGTGTGGGCAAGCGGTGGGTGTGGGGGCGACCGTGCCGAACACCCCTGCCTGGTCCCGCAGCACGGCCGGACGGCGATGGACTCGCCCCGTCGGCGAGCATCACCGCCAGGTCGGTGGTGACCCGGCCCGGATCATGCCCGGTCCCGCGCGGCCGAAGCGGCCTGAGAACGGCGGAGCAGGCGGCGGTCGGCCCGGTGACATCAGCGAGATCCGCCGGTGACCGTGCCCTGGCATGCCACCGCCGGTTCGCGGGCGGCGGCGGCGGACGGGTCGGCCGGCCGCGTCGCCGTCAGGACCCGTGGGTGACGCTCACCCGCACGGTCAGCGAGCCCCTGTTGTCCTCGGAGCAGGACCCGGCCGTGTCGTTCATCCCCAGCTCCAGGTCACCGTTCCCGGTGGCCCGGAACGTCAGCTTCGTTCCGACCGCGTAAATGGGGAAGTCCTTGGTGCCCACCAGACGCGCCACCAGGGTGCCGAACGGAGCCGAGGCCTTGACCTTGCAGTCCTGCGCGCCGTCGAGCCGCTGGTTGGTCTCCGCGTCGTACCCGGCCGGCCCGGTCATGGGCATGTTCCGGGTGTCGGCCGTCCATTCCCCGGCGACGAACCGCACCGTGACCTGGTCGCCCTTGGCCACCGAGACTCCCGGCACCTTCTGCCAGCCGGTCGCCGACTCGACGACCTGGTTGACGGTCGTCGTCTTCGGGCCGTCCTCGGGCGGCAGTATGCCGGTGAGGAAGAGACCGCCCACGACACCGGCCGCGAGGACGACCGTGCCGGCCAGCGCCCACAGCAGCCGCCTCGGCCCTCTCCGGGGGGACGGCGGGGCGACCGGGGCGCCGACGGACGTGGTGTGCCGCGCCGTCATCGCCGTACCGGTCGGGCCCGCCGTCCCGGACGGATGGAGCTGGTGGTGGCCGCCGGTGACGGTGTCCGCGTAGGCGGCCGGGGCCGTGAACGACGCGGTGGCTGCCGTGGTCTGCGCCGGGGAGGGCGCGAACACGCGCACCGTCGGTGTCGGCAGCGGCTCGACGTACGTGGCCCCCGATGCCACGCTCCACAGCGCCGACCGTACGACGGCCGACTGCGGGCGCTCTTGCGGGGCCTTGCGCAGCAGCGCCTCGACGACCGGCCGCAGCGGGCCGAGCCGCTCCGTCAGGGCGGGTTCCTCGTACGCCACGGCGTGCAGCGTCGAGGGTGCCGCCGGTCTGCGGAACGGGGACTGCCCGCCGCAGACCGTGGCCAGGGTCGCGCCCAGGGACCACAGATCGGAGGCCGGGCCCACCTCCGCCCCCATCACCCGCTCGGGCGCCATGAACTCCAGGGAACCGACCAGTTCACCGGTGGTCGTCAGGAACTGGCCGTCGTCCAGTGCCGCGATGCCGAAGTCGGTGAGGACGGCACTGTCGTCGTGGCGCAGCAGGACGTTGGCCGGTTTCACGTCGCGGTGCAGGGCGCCGGCCGCGTGCACGGCCTCCAGAGCGTCGAGCAGTTGCAACCCGAGGGCGGCGGTGTGCTGCGGGGTGAGCGGTCCGGTGTCGGCGATCCGGTGGGCGAGGGAGGGGCCCTCGACGAGTTCCATCACGATCCACAGGCCGCGCTCCGACTCCACCAGGTCGTGGACGCCGACCACATGGGGATGCGGCACCCGGGCGACGGCGCGGGCCTCGCGGACGGCTCGGCGCACACGGGTGCGCTGCGACTCGTCGTCCTGGGCGAGGACATGCAGCTCCTTGGCGGCGACCGGACGGTCCAGCAACTCGTCGTGAGCGCGCCAGACCGTACCCATGCCGCCCCTGCCGAGGACGTCGTGGAGGCGGTAGCGGCCGGCGATCAGCTGCTCCGGCTCGCGGTCCGAACGGGGCGCGGCCTGGTGATCGCCGTCTCGGGACATCGCACGCTCTCTCACGTCTCTCTTCCGGCGGCGCGGAAGGGCCGCCGCCGACGGTTCTCTGTTCGAACGCGGCCGAGCATAGCGGAGCGACAGTGGGGAACCGGCCATCAACTCCGTTGTGGAGATGGGCATTTGGGCACGGCTGCGTCGGCGGGGCACTTCGTCGCCGAAGAGGATCCGCGCTGGTTCACCGAGATCACCACCGAGTTCCTCGCCTGCCCCAACGGTGCCGTTGTGTTCAGCGCCCTTGCGACCGCCGCCGCCTATCTCATCGGCAAGGACCCAGCCGGCGAGACCGTCCAGGCCTCCTCACGCGGCGGTCCGGCGGCCGTCGCGGTCGGCCTGGGCCGCGGCCACCAGGCCGTCGAGGGAGTCACGGGTGTGCGGCAGGCCCACGACGCGAGGATCTTCTCAGCCGGATCGCCCGGCGTACGACTGGCTCGGGGCCCGGCCGTGTCGGGCGGGTGTGCTGGTTCATCCGGTCACGGGTGGGAAGAAGGCGGTGCGGGTGAGGAAGTCCCTGATGAGCCGGCGCCAGACGAACCACTCGTGGCCGCCGTTGACGAAGTCCGCGGTCGAGCAGGACCGGTGCCCCGCCGGTCCAGGTGACTCTCGACGAGCATGTCAACGCCGCCCGGCGGAAGTTCGGGGAGTTGGCCGACGAGTTCCTGCGGCTGTACCCGGCCGCCACGGACGACGAGGCCGCGTGGGCGAGCAGCCAGGCTGTGCGCGACAACTCCCGCATCTCGACGTACCTGTGGGCCACGGACTGGACCCGGCACGCCACCCGCCCCGTCCGGACGTACTTCTGGACGCATCGCGCCCCGGCCCAGGGACCCGGCCCGCGCCGCGCCTGCCATGGCTCCGAGATCGACTACGTCTTCGGCAACCCCGCTCCCGGCACCGGGCCGTGGACCGACGAGGACCGCGAGAGGGCGGAGACCGTCTCCTCGTAACGTCTACCTGGGCCTGCGGCTGCGGGAACGCGAACTCGTCGAGGTCGTCCAGGTGATGGGTGGCCGTCGGCACCACGTCCTCGGCTACGTCACGATCCCGACGCTCGCCGCCCCGTTCTTCGCCGCGCTCAAGACGGGCGGACCACTGGCCATCCTCGGCGTCATCGGCGGCGAGTTCATCGCCTCCTCCGAAGGCGTCGGCCATCAGCTGTTCACCTCGGCCCAGAACCTGGACGCGGCGAGCGAGTTCGCCGGACTGATCATCCTCGTAGCCATGACACTCGTCCTCAACGGCGCGCTCACCGCGCTCGACACCTATGCCCTCGAACGCCTCGGCCTCGCAGCCCGCCGGACACCGCGCCGGGACCGGGGCGGAGCACATCCGAAGAACGAGAAGGGACTTGACGCTCGATGAACGCATCCCCTCACCTCCCTGGTGGGCACCGGCCCCAAGGGCTCACCCGCAGAACCGTGCTCGGCGCCGTCACGGCGACCGCCGCCACCGCCGTGCCGCTGTCGGCCGCCGCTCCGGCCAAGGCGACATCGAGCCGCGGAGGCGACCTCGTCTACGTCGGCACCTGGGGACGGGGACAGGTCCACGCGATCCGTTTCGACCCGGCCGACGGAACCATGACGCCCATCGGATCCGTCGCGCAGGTCACCTCCAACTGGGTGACCGCACACCCGACCCGCCCGGTCCTGTACGTCGCCGGCAGCGAACAGGGCGGATACATCCGCGTCTTCCGCATCGACGACACCTCGGCGGCCCTTGAACAGATCGGCGAGATCGAGACGGAGAGCGTGCCGGCCGGCAGCGGCGGACTGTCGTACATCGGCGTGGACGCTCGCTCCCAAACCCTGCTGGTCGCGGACTTCGCGGCCGGCACCGCGGCCACCGTGCCGATCGAACGGGACGGCGGCCTCGGTACGGTGGCCTCCCGCGTGCAGGACACCGGCTCCGGCCCCAACCCGCGACAACTCGGGCCGCATCCTCACCATGTGGTCATCGACCCGAGCCGCCGGTTCGCTCTGGTCGCGGACTTCGGTGCCGACCGGGTCTTCGTCTACCGCTACGACCAGGAAACCCGCGCCCTGTCCGCCGCCACACCTGACGGCCCCGGCGCCTACGCGACGGCGCCGGGGTCAGGGCCACGCCGCCTCGCGTTCCATCCGAGTGGCCACACGGTCTACCTGCTCGACGAACTGACCGCCGACATCCAGGCCCTGAGCTGGGACACGGCGCGCGGAGAGTTGACCAAGTTGCAGAGCCTGACGACCAACGCGCCGGACCACACCGGCACCACCAGCGCCGCCGAACTGGCCATCAGCCGCGACGGCCGCTTCGTCTACACGTCCAACCGGGGTGAGAACACCCTGGTGGTCTTCTCCTCGGACCCCAGGACCGGCCTGCTCGCCGAGAAGCAGCGCATCTCCTGTGCGGGCGTCACACCCTGGAGCTTTGCTCTCCACCCAGGCGGGCGGTGGCTGTTCGTCGCCAACGAGGCGAGCAGCACGGTGAACCTCTTCCGCGTCGACCCGCGGTCCGGGCGGCTCACGGACACCGGCGCGTCCGTGACCGTACCGAACCCGGACTGCATCAGCTTCCGCGTGTCCGCCTCAACAGCCCGTCTTGAGTAGGGCCGCGAGGAGCACCACCAGGCCGAGCCGTGGTCTCACTGGATCCTGCTGCGGGCCCAGTTGGGCCGGCACATCGACGGTGGGGGCGACAGCGGATGGCGTTGGGCAGCCCTGACTACTGTGTCCTGCGGGCTGGACGGTGATCGAGGGCCATGGGCATCTTGCGTCGGCGCAGCCGGCTCATGGCCGGTCACGGGCATCGCCGCCGGTGTACGACGGCGCCGGCCGGGCGGCGAAGGGTTGAGCCTGTCAGCCCCATTTGATCCGTTCCCGGGGGAAGTTTTCGGCGCCGCGGATACCAGGGTGGTTCCGTGGTACGCCGAGGAGCTGTATCCGCAGGTCCGGCATGCGCTCGAGCCCCGTCAGGTCGGCTTCCCAGTCGAGCCCCGTGAAACCGAGGGTAAGGCGGCGCAGGGCCGGGAACGCGGTCGGCAGACCCGTCAGGTCGATCTCTTCGCGCCTCAACTCTCCGTAATACCCATGGATCATGAGGCCGAGGTGGGTTACCCCGCCGTGGCCGAGGCGTGAGGGCACGGTGAATTGCCGCGCCGTGCACGAGACGGACAACTGCGTGAGCGCCGGCAGGTCGCGGAGCGAATCGATCCCTGCCACCGCGGAGCCGTTGAGCCAGACCTGGGCCAGGCTCGTCCAGCCGGCAACATGCGCCGACCAGTCGAGGGGCATGGATGTGAGCGCGAGATCCCGCACTCCAGGCAGCGCGGGAAGGGTGAACCGGAACTCCCGATACTGCCGATTGGGCATGAGAATCATGGAGGCGATGAACAGCGGGTCACTCGTAGCCGGCGCGATTCCAAGAAGCAGGCTGGTCAGCCCCTCTGCCTCGCGGAGAAGGTCGAAGGATTCGGTGTCCTTGAGGCCGGTGGGGGTCCAGTTCAGAAGACTGGTCCGATGTCTGTTGGCGAAGGAGACGACCTCTGCGAGCGGCATGGCCCTGCGCACCGTCAGGCCGTCCACCGAGCCCAGGACGTGCGCCTGGTCGAGCTGCTCGACCGAGTCGGCCCAAAGCCGGGAGACGTCCAAACCGGCGAGTACGGCATCGGCGTATTCCTGACCCGGGCAGCTCTCCCATATGCCGACGAGTACAGAGGCGAGCTTCTTCCGTTGCTCGAACGGCATCTGGGACAGGAAGGCGAGAGCTTCGGAGCCTCCCAGCCTGCCGGCCAACTGGGCGGCGCTGCGACAGAGGTCCATGTCCTGCCAGTCGAAGTCACGCTGCAGAGCCGAAAGCAGGTCGGGCCCGACCGAGGCGTACTGGTCAGTCTCATGCGGCAGACTGTCGTCGTCCGACCCGCTGGGCTGAGCAGGGGCCTTCTCCGAGTCCGCGGTGAATGACTTGCTCTCTTCCTTCGCCGCGGCCCGGAACGTTTTGGCGATCCCCGAGATCAGCGCAGCCCGGTCCTCCTCCTCCATCTGCACCGCGTAGGGAATGCACGCTGCCGCGGCCATGCGCATGCGCGCGCGCTGCCTCCGGTTGGTCACCCGCCGTGCCTTGCGCCGCATCTGGGCGACGAACTCACGGGTGTCGGCAAGATTGCACTGGCTCATGGCGAACCGCAGGACGTCGTCCCACATCTCGTCCCCGGCGTGGCTGGCGAGTTGCCCGAAGGAGCGCTGGGCGACCAGGTCCGTGGCCGCGAGGTAGTCCTGGAAAGTGCGATGACTGAAGCGCAGCGTGTCCTCCGCCGGGGCGACCAGAAGCCCGCTCCGTTCGTGCAGGGCCTTGCGGATCTCGCTGGGAGTGTGGGCACCGGGCTCCCGACCCAGACTGGGCAGCCGGCTCTGCACCTTCTCGTCGAAGCGCGTCAGGGTGATCTCCCGTTCGCCCTCCGCCGTCAGATAACCGGCGACCCAGGAGAGAACCGCCCGGCGCTGATCGATGTCCAGGCCGGGCAGCGGCTCGGGCACCTCACGGTCCGCGTCGCGCAAGCCGAGCATCATGTCGACGGTCCGCGCGTACAGCTCCTGCCGGAAGCGCGGGAGCCGGGTGCCGTGCACCTCGTGGAGCTTGCACAGCACCGCGCAGAGCAGCGGGGTCGCGGCGAGCGCGGAGAGGTCCGGCGACGCGTTGATATGGCGGGTCAGAGAGATCTCGTAGGCGGAGAGACGGGCGACCCGCCGGTCGCGCTCCTCCTCGCCGAGCCGTGAGGAGTGTACCCCGAGGATCGCCGCCTGGTGCCACTTGTGGATGAGCTCTGCCCGTTGGTCGGCGTCGAGTTCAAGGAGCTTGAGCTCCACGAAGCCGAGCCTGGCAGGCGGGGACCAATGCTGCAGCGCCTCCGGGCGCCCGGTGACGATGACATGCAGGGCAGGGAACTCCCGCAGGAGATCGCTGATCCAGCGCAACACGCCGTCCCGGTGGCACTCCAGCACCTCGTCGAGGCCATCGACGAGCAGGAGCACCCGCTCCTGCTCGAGCATCCGGCGAATCCACCCGTCCGGCGGAGCGGAGTCGGTCGCCAACCCGCTGAACTCGAGGAACTTCCCAGGCCGCGGCGGAACTCCGTCAAGTCCCTCGATCCGTTTCCATCTCGGCGCGTACATGTCGCGCAGGCGCAGCAGGAAGGGAACCCGGTCGTTGAACGGTTCGAGTTCGCCCTTGCACGAGCCGCGCGCCATGGAGACGGCAAGCCACTCGAGCAAGGTGGACTTCCCGGCCCCTGGGCTGCCTCGCAGCAGAAGCCGTGTGTTCTTCGCGATCAGGGGCTCGACGGGTCTGGACTGCTCGGCCGTCGACGACAGGCGGAGCGAAGGAACACCCGCACGGAGACTCACGTACGCGTGGTCGATGCTGATGTCGTCCGCGAGGTGGCCTTGGTTACCGAGCCCGAACAGCTCGATGTGCCCGTAGCGGCGGATCGCCTCCCTGCGGTACGTGTCCAGGAACGCGGCGTCCCGGGCGTCCGACTCGGTGACCGGCGGTGAGGGCCGGACGCGGAACAGCGCATCCGCGAGCGGCGCCCCTTCGAATACGGCACTGATAGGGCTCGCCTCGAGCCGGGAATGGTTCCAGCCCGTCGAGTCGCGCACGACGACTCCGATCAGCCACCGGCCCGCGTGGAACACCGGTGCACCCGACATGCCGCTCCACGGTTCCGGGCCCGTCGGCGGGTGTCCGTCAAGTTCGAGGGAGAGGTAGCCGTGGTTGTCCGCGCTGTTGGGTGCCACCCGGAACGCGGCCTCGAGCGGGGCGACGCCTGCGGCCAATCGCGTCATCACCGCCGGCAGCCCCAGGGCCGAGCAGTCGTCGAAGCGCGAGTCGGGTGCCAGCTCGCGCAACGCCACGGGATCCAGCTCACCCGGCACGGCCAGGTCCTCGGCCGTGAGGAGTACGGCGATGTCCTTCTCGATCCGCAGAACCTCGGCCGTCGTCACGCGCAGGGAGTGCAGCCGGCAGACACGAAGATCCTCGGCCGGGACGTCCTCGACCACGTGGCCCGCGGTCACGACCACGCGGCTGTTGAGGAGGTACCCGCTGCCACGCACCCGGTCGTCTTTCGTGGTGAGGGCGACCAGGTGGGAGCGGCTGGGATGGCGGACGGCCGCGGTCATCGGACGATGCGGTGGCCGGGCGCGGTGTTACGGATCTCGGGGCTCTCGCCGGTGGTGGCCGACACGGGGGTGAGGTTGAGCGTCACACGATGGGTGTGCGCCGTGGAGCGCTTGCGCTCCGCATCGGCTGTGACGACCCACGCCTTGATCCCGCCCGTGGCCGTCCGGTCGCGGGTCAGCGAAACAGTGAACTCCAACTCGATCGGGCCCACTCGGAAGTGAATGTCCGAGTCGGGGTCGGAGGCGGCCGCTTCGGTGATCTGTGCGCGAAGTGCCTGTACGGCGGACACGAGCTCGACGGAGGCGTCACCGGGACCGTTGTTCGGCTCGCCGCGAGAGAACCACATCTCTTCAACTCCTCGCACAGCCAAAGTACTTGGATCACAACATGATGAGCCCCGCGAGGTGGGCCAGCAAGACTGTCATGCGCAGGTGTTCTGTGAGCCTTCGTCCGGTGTCAGCGGGGCGAAGGTGAACAGGCCGGGTTCGGGTCCACGGCACGGGGACCGGCTTGCCGGCCGGGGATCATTCCTCGGCCGGAGCACAGAATCAGCCGAAGGCCGCGCCCCCGTTCGGCGCATCCCCAAGTGAGTGATCAGGTTCGGTCGTTGTTCGCCCCCTCCCGGCGCAGAAGCCGTCGCGCCGCCATGTGCGTTCCTGCCGTGGCCGCCGCGGCCAGCGCCAGCCCCTGTAGCGCCTCACGTGGACGTGTCGGGCGCAGGACGCCGGCTTGCCGCAGCCGGCCGCGCGCCCACAGCGTGAAGGGGATGACCACCAGCGGTGAGGTGACCGCACCGGGTGTGTATCCACGGACGGCGGCGGCCTGGGCCAGATGCACCAGGGCGTGCAGCCCGAATCCGTTGAGAGCCCCCTGGTAGAAGCCGGAGCGTCCACCCGTGCGGTGCCCGTCGGCAGCAGCGCCGGCCACCACCACAGCCATCCCGGCGACGGCCGTTGCGAACGCTCGCCCGTCCATGGACTCCAGGCGCTGCCACACTCGTTCTGGCACGTGCGGAAACCGCTGGCGCAGCCCGGGCACCCGCCCGCGTGCCCAGCCCGGCACCGTGGCCACTTCCTCCAGATCGTGCACCGCCCAAGCAGCCAGCAGCCCGAAGGTCACACCGGCCCCGACCCCCGCGCCGGCATCGCCCACATCATGTCCCCTCATGGACAAGAAGTCTGTCAGCAAGCCTGTCAGCGGTGTGCGGGCGGCGTATCCGGTACCTGACGCAAGGATCAGCCCGTGGCCGCCAAGCGAGGGGTTCGGCCGCGCAGCGCCGCCGAGAAGCGGTCCGTGACCTCCGCCAGGGCCTCGGCCGACCCGGGGGCCACGGTCAGCCGGCCGTCGGCGTCCGTCGTGATGTCCTTGTCGAGCGTGAACCAGCCCGGGACGATGTGCGCGGCGCCCATGGAGCTGAGCACCGGCCGCAGGGCGTAGTCGATGGCCAGAACGTGCGCCGTGCTGCCGCCGGTCGCCAGCGGCAGCACGGTCTTTCCGGCCAGCGCGTACTGCGGGAGCAGGTCGAGCAGTGCTTTGAGGACGCCCGAGTAGGCCGCCTTGTAGATCGGGGTGCCGATCACCACGCCCTCGGCCCGTTCGAACAACGCGGTGGCCTCGACGACGGCCGGATGCGTGAAGTCCGCACCCAGCAGGGCTTCCGGAGGCAGGTTCCGCACGTCGAGGGCGATCACCTCGTGGCCCTGCGCGGCCAGCCGGCGGTCCAGGTGACGCAGCAGACGCGCGGTGCGCGAGGTGGCGGACGGGCTTCCGGAGACGGACAGGACAGTGGCCATGGTGAGCCTTCCAGAGTGAGGGTGGGGCCAGATCTCGGCCGGGCGGTCCAGCGCGTCGCGGTCCGCGACCGGGGCGGCGCTGCTCACGGCAGTTCGAACCGGTGTCGCGGGGACGACCAGTCGGCCGCCGCCACCGCGCGGTCGACGTCCTCGGCCAGCAGGAACCGGCGCGCCACGAGGTCCTCGGCGGCGGCCCTGATCGCGGTGGCGTACCCGTCCGCGTCCTGGTGGCGTTTCTGGACGCTCGGGCGTGGGTCGCCGGTGATCAGACGCTCGTCCTCCGTCGCGGCGAAGGGGAACGTGGAGCCGCTGAACTCGTGCAGCGCGCCATGGCCCTGACCGGGAGCGCGCGTGTTCCAGCCGGTGTAGGTGGCGAGGGGGACGGCCACCATGGGCGCCCGGACGCCCGCCGGCAGGTCGAAGCCGCGCCAGTCGCCGTCGTACACCAGGTCGCCGAGCAGGTCGGCGTGTGGCATGCCGGTGCTGAAGCCGATCTGGAGCCGGCCCCGGGACAGCACGTCGGCCAGCGCCAGGTCCTCGGCGAGGCGGAACGGGCTCTCGTAACCGATCGGGATGACCGCGGTACCCAGCTCGATCCGCTCGGTCCGCTGCCCGGCCGCCGCGAGGAACACGGCCGCCGAGCCGACACCGTGTTCGAGGTGGCGCTGCCGGATCCAGGCGCCGTCGTAGCCGAGCCGCTCGCCGTACTCGAACAGCTGAAGGGTCTCCTCCAAGCCCGGGTAGGGGTCGTCGTCCGCGAAGTTGCCGGGGGTCAGGAAGGCCAGGGAGGTGATGGTTGGAGTGCTCATGCGTCGCCGGTCCTCAGCTTGTGGTGGTCTCGGCGGCGGGGGAGGGGACACGCCCGCCCGGGATCGCCGCCAGCAGCTCGCGGGTGTACGCGTCGCGAGGCTCGGAGAACAGGTCCTCCGGCGGGCCCGTCTCGACGACCCGTCCGGCCCGCATGACGGCGACCTGGTGCGCGATCTGCCGTACGACGGCCAGGTCGTGCGAGATGAACAGGTACGCCACGCCGGTGTCCGCCTGCAACTCGGCCAGCAGGTCCAGCACTTGGGCCTGCACGGACACGTCGAGCGCGGAGACGGCTTCGTCGCACACCACCAGGTCGGGGGAGAGGGCGAGGGCACGGGCGATGGCCACCCGCTGGCGCTGTCCGCCCGACAGCTCGGCCGGGCGCCGCTCCAGGGTCGCGGCAGGCAGCGCGACCCGGTCGAGGAGTTCGCGGGCGCGGTCGAGCCGGGAGGTGCGGTCGCCGACCTTGAACGCCCGCAGCGGCTCGGTGATCACCTCGCCGATGGAGAAGCGCGGGTCCAGCGAGGCGTACGGATTCTGGTAGACGAGCTGGGCGCGCCGGCGCAGCTGCCTGACCTCGGCGCCCTTGGCGGTGGTGACGTCGGTGCCGTCGAACAGCACCTGTCCGGAGGTCGCCTCGGCCAGGCGCAGCACCAGCCGGGCGGTGGTGGACTTGCCCGATCCCGACTCCCCGACCAGGGCGAGGGTCTGCCCGCGCCGCAGGGTGAGGCTGACGTCGTCGACCGCGCGCAGGGTCCGGGCCTCGCCGTCGGCGCGTGGCAGCCTGAACTCCTTGACCAGGTTGCGTGCCTCGACCAGGGGAACCGCCGGGTCGGCTGGGGCGGCGGAGACCGGGGTCCGGGGGCGGGCCGTGGTCAGGCTCGGGGCGGCGGCCAGGAGTCGCCGGGTGTACTCGTGCTGCGGGTCGGCGAGGACGGCACGGGTCTCGCCCGCCTCGACCACCTTGCCCTGCTCCATGACCACCAGCCGCTGGGCCCGGTCGGCGGCCACCCCGAGGTCGTGGGTGACGAGCAGGATCGCGGTGCCCGACTCCTCGGTGAGGTGCTGGAGGTGGTCGAGGATGACCCGCTGCACGGTGACGTCGAGCGCGCTGGTCGGCTCGTCGGCGATGATCAGCCGGGGCTGCGCGGCGATGGCGACGGCGATCAGGGCCCGCTGCCGCATGCCGCCGGACAGCTCGTGCGGGTACTGCCGGGCCCGGACGGCCGCGTCGGGCAGTCCGGCCCGGTCAAGGACGGCGACCGCCTCGGCGCCGGCCGCCCGGCGGGTCGCCAGGCCGTGGATGCGCAGCACCTCGGCGACCTGGTCGCCGATCCGCTCGACCGGGTTGAGCGAGACCGTCGGATCCTGCGGGACCAGCCCGATCTGCGCGCCCCGCACGGTACGCAGCTCCGCCTCCGACAGCGTTGCCAGGTCGTGCCGGCCGAAGCGGACCGTGCCCGCGTCGATGGTGCCGTTCGCCGCAAGCAGCCGGGTGACGGCGTGCGCGGTGGTGCTCTTGCCGGAGCCGGACTCGCCGACCACGGCGGTCACCTGCCCGGGCCATACGTCGAGGTCCACGCCCCGTACGGCCGAGACCGTGCCGCCCCGGGTGCGGTACGACACGGACAGGCCGCGGATCTCCAGGAGTGGTGTGGTCACGTTCTCACCGTTCTCGCGTGTGTCACCGTTCTCGTGTGCGTCACGGTTCTCGTGTGCGTCGTCGGTCATCGCTGCCGCGCCCATTCGCCGTCCAGCGCCCTGGCGACGCGGTTGGTGGCCAGCACGGTCGCGGCGATCGCCAGCCCGGGCAGTGCGGTCAGCCACCAGGCGTTGGCCAGGTAGTTGCGGCCGTCGGAGATCAACGTCCCCCACTCCGGGGCGGGCGGCGGCGCGCCGTAGCCGAGGAAGCTCAGCGCCGACACGGCCAGGATCGAGGAGCCGAAGTCCAGGGTGGCCAGGACGATCACCGGGCCTGCGGCGTTGGGCAGGACGTGCCGGCCGAGGACCGCGTACCAGCGGGTCCCGCAGGAGCGGGACGCCTCGACGAACACCGCCTGCCGCACCCGCAGCACCTCGGCCCGCGCCACCCGGGCGAAGGAGGCGACGCTGGCGATGCCGACCGCGACGGCCACCTTCACCGTCCCGTACCCGAGCGCGGTGACCAGGGCCAGCGACAGGAACAGCGCGGGGATGGCGAGGAGGACGTCGACGAAGCGCATCAGCACGTCGTCCACCCAGCGGCCCACGAACCCGGCGACCACGCCGAGCAGCCCGCCGACCACGAACGCGACCAGGACCGCGATCAGCGTGGCCTTGAGGGAGAGCTGGGCGCCGTGCACCACGCGGGAGAAGACGTCCCGGCCCAGTTCGTCCGTGCCGAACCAGTGACTGCCGCTCGGGCCGCGGAAGTTCTGGGACGGCACCCCCTTCAGCGGGTCCTGCGAGGTGAACAGATCAGGCCAGAAGGCGGCCAGTACCACCAGCACGAGGACGACGGCGGACAGCAGCAGACCGGGGCGGCGCAGCAGGAAGCGGACCACCCGGCGGATGTCGGCGGGCCGTGCGTGTTGTGCGGGAGGTCCCGTCTCGACCGGCCGGGCGAGGCCGAGGGCGGCCTCGGCCTGGTCGTCGACAAGGCTCTGGCTCATGCGAAGCTCGCCTTTCTGTCCGAGGCCACCACGATCCGCGGGTCCAGCAGCGGATAGACGAGGTCGACGAGCAGGTTCGTCGCCACGAAGATCAGTGCCCCGAACACCACCACCCCCTGGACCAGCGGGATGTCCTGGGTGGTGACCGCCGCCGCGGTCACCCGGCCCAGACCGTCGCGGGAGAACACCGTCTCGACCACCACCGAACCGGCGATCAGCTGCCCGACCAGCAGGCCCACGACGGTCAGCGCCGGCAGCGAGGCGTTGCGCAGCGCGTGCCGCAGATGCACCCGCCACCGGCCGGCGCCCTTGGCCCGCGCGGTCTCCACATAGGCCTGGTCCAGCGCGGTCAGCAGGCTCTTGGCCAGCACCTGGGCGACCTGCGCACCGGTCGGGATCGCCAGAGTGAGCGCCGGCAGTACCAGACCCTTCAGCCCGTCGTTGCCGAACGCCGGGAACCAGTGCAGCTTGAACGAGAACGCCTCGACGAGCAGCAGCCCCACCCAGAACGTCGGGACCGACACCCCCAGCGGGGGCAGCGACAACAGCAGTTGCCGCAGCCACCGCTGCGAGGTGTACGTGGCCACCACCGCGAGGCCGCCGCCGAGCACCACCGCCAACAGCAGCGCGGCACCGGTCAGTTGCAGTGTCTGCGGCAGCGCGTCGGCCAGCGTGGAGGTCACCGGGCGGCCGGTGGAGACCGCGTCGCCGAAGTCCCCGCGCACCGCCCGGCCCAGATACTCGGCGTACTGGACCAGCACCGGCTTGTCGAAGCCGTACTCGTGCCGCAGCTCGGCGAGTTGGGCCGGATCGACCTGCCCCGAGTCCATCCCGGCCCCGGCCATCGCCGAGACCGGGTCACCGGGGAGGAAGTCGAGCACCAGGAACGACACGGTGTAGGCCGCCCACAGCACCCCGACCGCCTGCGCCAGCCGTTTGATCACATAGCGCCGCATCCGCTAGCCGATCCAGGTGTCGTGCAGCTGGACGCGGCTGCCGGAGTCGAACGTCAGGTCGTGCACCTTGTTCGAGACGCCGAGCTGGGTCTGGAGCTCCACCACCGGCACGTCGTACGCGTTGCGCACGATCAACTGCTGTGCCTCACCGACCAGTTGCTTACGCTTCGCGGTGTCCGTGGTCGCGGCCTGCGCGGACAGCGCCGTGTCCAGCGAACTGGCGGACAGGTGATAGAAGTTGGCCAGCTGGGTGGAGAAGGAGCTGCGCAGGATGTCCGGGTCGGCGCGGGTCGTGTTTCCCCACACCACGTCGAAGTCACCCGACTGGAGCGTGGTGGCGAACTGGGTGACCGGGAGCTGCTTGAGCACCACGTCGATCCCGACGGCCTTGAGCTGCTGCTGCACCAGCTCCAGCGCGGGCTGGTTGGTGGCGGAGTTGGGGAACCAGGTGATGGTCAGGGTCAGCTTCTTGCCGTCCTTGGTGCGGATGCCGTCGCCGCCGGCCTTCCAACCTGTTTCGTCCAGCAGGGACTTGGCCTTGGCCGCGTCGAGGGTCAGGTCCGAGGAGAGGTCCGTGTAGTCGGGCGTGGTGTGCGCCAGGATGCTGGTCGCCGGCTGGGTGCCGGTCGGGAAGACGGTGTCGGCGATCTGCTTCCGGTCGATGGCGGCCGAGATCGCCTGACGGACCTTCGTGTCCTTGAGTAGGGGCCGCGAGTTGTTGAGCCCCAGGCCGAACACCACACCGGGGTTGGCCCGGCTCCGGAGGGCGACCTGGCCGCCCTTGAGCGCCGCCTCGTTGGCCTTGCCGACGCTGCTGATCACGTCCACCTGCCCGGACCGGAGACTGCCGGCCCGCACCCCCGCCTCGGGTACGACCTTGAACACCAGCTTGTCCAGATAGGCCGCGCCCTTCTTCGACCACAGCGAGGAACCCCAGTCGTACCCGGTCCGCCTGTCCAGGGTGACCGACTGGTTCTGCGCGTACTGCTTCAGCACGAACGGCCCGGAGCCGACCACGCCGTCACTGCACTTCTGCTGCGGGGACTTCTTGACGCTCGCCGAGGATTCGATACCCAGCGAGTGGGTCGAAGTCGCCTGGAGGAACTGGGCGTTGGGCTGCTCGAACGCCACCTTGACGGTGAGCGGGTCGACCACGGTGGTGCTCTTGACGCCGCTCAGATAGCCCTCGGCGAGGGTGCCCAGGGCGCCGAGGCCCGGCACCGCGTCGAAGTTGTCCTTGACTACCTGCGCGGTCAGCTTCGACCCGTCGCTGAAGGTGACCCCCGAGCGCAGATGGAACGTGAACGTCGTCGCGTCGGCACTGATGTCCCAGCTCTTGGCGAGCCACGGCACGATCTTGCCGGTCTTCGGGTCCTGGTCGGTCAGAGAGTCCACGATCTGGCGCACCGAATAGATGGTGTCGTTGCTGCCGACCTGCTGCGGATCCACGCAGCCGGCGTCGGATCCCACCGCGAAGGTCAGGGTGCCGCCGGACTTCGCCTGGCCGCTTCCGCCGCCGGAGCCGTCGTCGCCCGAACCGCACGCGGTCAGCAGGACGCTGGTGGTCAGGAGCGCGGCCAGGGGCGCCCATCGGGAGGGTCTGAAATCCGGGAGTGCAGTCACGGAGGGCTTTCTCCTACTCGTGTCACCCGGCACGGGGTGCCGGGCTTCGGGGCGCGAGGCACGGCCGTGCAGGGGCGTGCGGCCCCGGCCGGATCGGCGCCGGCCGGGAGACGCGCTGTGCAGACGGAGGGCGAACGGAGGCAGGGGGACGACACCGTGGACCGGTGGCGAGGGGAAGGGCGGCGCGAAGGAGCCGTGGCCGGTGACGGAGGTCAGCCGGCGGCAGGCGGGCCGGTCAGAGCCGACAGAGGCAGCTGGTCGAGCGCTTCAGATCTATGTGGCGCCGGCGCGAG
Source organism: Streptomyces sp. NPDC048254 (assembly GCF_043201895.1). NCBI lineage: Bacteria > Bacillati > Actinomycetota > Actinomycetes > Kitasatosporales > Streptomycetaceae > Streptomyces > Streptomyces sp. NPDC048254. The sequence goes on along the minus strand of NZ_JBICZJ010000015.1, from coordinate 114,688 downwards.
AGCCGGGAGTACGCCGTGGCGTCGGCGGGGGAGGCAGCCGGGTGATCGCTGTGTCGCATGCCGGTCCCTCCTCGTCTCCGGCCCCGGTCACGGGGCCACGCGCTTGCGGGAGTCATCGGTGATCCCGCCGGGCTTTCACCTGGAGCACCCCACCGCGGGGGAGGGTTGCCGGTCAGCGAGCCAGGGCTTGACGCTGACACTCAATGCCGTTGGCGATCGTACGGATCGGTTTTGTCGTACGTCAATGCCGCAACCGGACGCCCTGTTCGAGAAGGCGCGACCGTCTCATGTTCCGGGACGCATGGTGGACGCACCTTGTGCCGTGTGCTTTGATCCGGCCATGGAGACCGCAGGTCAGGCACGCACCGTGCGGCTCGACCCGTTCTGGGCGGGCCGTCGCGCCGACCAGTTCGACCAGACCTGTCGCTGACCACTCGCTCCCCTCAGCTCAGCTCAGCTCAGCTCCGTCTCCTCGAAGCGCGTGAACACGCCGCGCGGCCCTTTTCGCCGGCGCGTCCGTCGCGCACCCCCCGACCGCCCCGCCGCAAACCGTCGGAATGAGAGGCATGGCCGTCAACAGCATTGCTCCGACAGGGGTGTTCGCCGCGCTGCGGGTCCGTGACTACCGGATCTACTGGAGCACGGGCCTGGTGTCCAACATCGGCAGCGCCATGCAGGGTGTCGCGCTGGACTGGTTCGTCCTGACGCTCACCCACAGCGGAACCGCGCTCGGCTGGATCGCCGGGCTCCAGTTCGCCCCCGTGCTGCTGTTCGGCCTGTGGGGCGGGGTCGTCGCCGACCGGTACGACCGCCGGACCCTTCTCCTGTGGACCCAGACGCTGTACGCGGTCCAGGCCCTGCTCCTGACGGTCATCGTGTTCTCCGGCCATGCCGCGCTGTGGCTGCTGTACGTCCTGTCCTTCGCGCTCGGCTGCGTGTTCACGGTGGAGAACCCGGCACGCCTGTCCTTCGTCACCGAACTGGTCGGCCGGCCCCTGATCCCGAAGGCGGCGGGCCTGAACATCCTGTCCCTGAACGCCGCCCGCCTGATCGGTCCGGCGATCGCCGGCGTGCTGATCGGGGCGCTCGGAACCGGGTGGGTCCTCGCCCTCAACGCCGTGTCCTTCACCGTCGTCCTCGCGGGTCTGCTGTCGATCCGGCCACGGGCGCGGGAGACGCGCGCCGTCGCCCGGCCGCCGTGGACGGCGGCGGGTGCGGAGGGGCTGCGCTATGTGGCGGACCGGCCCGAACTCGTCGGCGTGTTCACCATCTTCGGCCTGGTCGCCACCTTCGCGGTCAACTTCCCCACCACGCTGACCCTGTTCGCCGGGCGCGTCTTCGACGTCGGCTCCCGGGGACTCGGCCTCATGAACACCGCACTGGCCGTCGGCACCGTCGCCGGGACGGTCGCCGCCACGCGCGGGGTCTCGCCCCGGGTACGGACGGTCGTCGTCGGCGCGCTGCTGTTCGGCGGTTTCGAGGCACTGGCGGCGGTCATGCCCACGTACCCCGCCTTCCTGGCCCTGCTGCTGCCCGCCGGCTTCACGTTGATGACGTTGAACACGGCGGTGAGCGCCTTCGTCCAGTCGGAGGTGAGCGACGCCATGCGCGGTCGGGTGATGGCGGTCTACACGGTGATCTCCATGGGCGGCAGCCCGGTCGGCGCCCCCGTCATCGGCTGGATCTCCCAGCACGCGGGGGTGCGCTGGGGGCTGGGCGTGGGCGCGGCCACCGCCGTACTGGCCGCGCTCGGCGTGGCGCTGTGGCTGACGCGGACACCACGCTCGGCGCCGGCTCCGAAGGTGTCGGCCGTGTCGGCCGTGTCGGGCGCGTCGGTCGCGCCCCCCGTACCGCAGGCCCCGATCGCACCATCCGGCTCCCGGTCCGCGTCTGCGGCGGCGTCGACCGGCCGCTCGCCGTCCCCCGAACACCAGCCGTCCCGCGAACCGTCCAGCGAAGGAAAGCAACACGACTGACCGTCACACCGGACTGCCCGGGCTCCACCTGGCCCTGGAGACCGACGGGGGTGCTGTCGCGGGCCTGTGCGGCAGCGTGGCGTCGGACCCGCCCGCGGACTGCCGGCGGTGCACGCCCGTACGGGGGCCGAGGCGGGAGGGCCGTCCTCGCCCGCCGCTGTTCAACCGCAGTGGCCGTGACGCGTGGCGTCAGCCGCTCTCGGCCGGTGCCGGTGCCGGTGTCGCGCGCAGCCGGAAGCGGAGCCTCTCTCCGTCGTCAGCAGTGCCGCGGCACGTGGGCCGAGTTTGCGGTGGATGTGGAGGTCGACGGAGCGGCTGCGACTGCCCGCCCATTCGCCCAGTCCCGAGCGCAGGTCCTCCCGGGTGATGACCCGGCCGTTGCCGCGCAGCAGGGCGGTCAGCAGCCGGAACTCCAGCGGGGTCAGCGCGACGGGAGCGCCGTCCACCAGCAGGCGCTGGCCGCCCGGGTCCAGGCTGATCGGGGACGGGGCGGCGGCCACGTAGGACCCGGGCAGCGTGCCGCCGGGCACCACCGGCAGGCCCGCGGCACGCCAGGCCTCGTAGCCGCCGACGATGTCGGTGGCCCGCACCAGTGTCGCCGCCATCCCCGCCCCGTTGCTCGTCCGCACCGAGGGCGGCCCGCTGGACGCCGTGTCCCTCGACCGGTTCCGCACCCAGGTACCCGACGGAGACATCGTCACCGTGCACGCCACCCGAAGTGGCCGCACGAGGGCGCGTCCGACGAGGAGAAGCTCCTCCTCCTGGAACACGCCGACAGCTCCGCGCTCACCGTGCTCCACCAGGAGGATGACTACGCGGGCCTCCAGGGCCGGCGTCCCGACGGCACCTGGACCTCCGTACCGATCCGGCCCGACGCCCTCCAGGTGTTCACCGGCACCCTGCTGACCAACTGGACGGAGGGCAGGCTGCGCCCCGGACGGCACCGCGTGGTGGCCGGCGGCTCGGTGACCCGGCGCTCCTCCGCGGTGTTCGTGCACCCCGGCCTGGACACGGTCGTGGCACCACTGCCGGCCTTCGCCGACCCGGACGGCTCCGACTTCGAACCCGTCTCGGTGTGGGAGCGTGCCAGTGGCAATGTCGAGGAGTACCTGCGGGTCTTCGGCCGCCCCGAGCAGCTCGCGGCCTGGCGGGAGAACCGCCCCTACGTCGCCGAAGTCACCGCCTGAGCAAGCCGAAGGAGAGCCGGTCATGACCACATTCCCCACCGCGCAGGCCGTGCGGACCACCCCCGAAGGGCTCCTGTGGGAGCCGAGCGAGCGCTGGGTGCGGGGCCGTAAAGGTGACGTCACGGTCGTGGACAGCCACCATCCCGTCCTTGTCTGGGAGCCCGGTGTTCCCGTACCGCTGTACGCGTTCCCGCGCACGGAGGTACGCGAGGACCTGCTCCGCCCCGCGAAGAACCCCCCGACGGGCACGCACACCGGCTCGCGGGTCTTCTACGACCTCGACCTCGACGGCGAGCTGCTGGAGAACGCCGCCTGGACCTTCCCGGCCGCCGACCTGGCCGACCACATCGCCTTCGAGTGGTTCCGGCGCGTCGGGCGGGGGCTGGACCACTGGTACGAGGAGGAGGAAGAGATCTTCATCCACCCCCGTGACCCGCACAAGCGGGTCGACGCCATCCCCAGCAGCCGTCACCTCGTGGTCGAGATCGACGGCACGGTCGTCGCGGACACCCGCCGGCCGGTCCTGCTCTTCGAGACCGGCCTGCCCACCCGCTACTACGTCCCGCGCGAGGACGTCCGCCTCGACCTGCTCGAAGCCACCGACCATCACACCGGCTGCCCCTACAAGGGCACCGCCGAGTACTGGTCGTGGCGCGGCGCGGCCGACGTCCCGCCCAACGTCGTCTGGAGCTACCCGGACCCGCTGCCCGCGGTCGGCGCCGTCCAGGGGCTCCTCGCCTTCTACAACGAGGCCGTCGACATCACCCTCGACGGCGAACGGGTGGCGCGCCCCGTCACCCACTTCACCAAGGCGCTCACGGAGCAACAGCACACCTGACGCGAGACGACCGCCGCATCCGCCTCGGCCCACGGCGCCGGTCCACGGGAGCGCGGCGTCAGGGACGTCCGCCGCGCTCCAGCGGGATCTTCTCGCCCGTCTCGATCCCGACCGGCAGCCGGTTCTCGGCCGGCGGCAGCGGGCAGGTGGCCAGGTCCGTGTAGGCGCAGGGCAGGTTGGCGGCGCGGTTGAAGTCGATCGTCACCCTGCCCTCGGCGTCGGGGGCGGGGATCTGGAGGGAGCGGTTCGCCGCGTACGTGGTCACACCGGAGGTCCTGTCGGTGAACAGCACCATCAGGGCTCCCGGCGTCCGGCCGTTGAACGCGGTCAGCCGGTGCGCCGTGCCCTCCAGTTCGAACTCGACCTGGCCGGGGGAGTCGTAGACGTGCTCCAGACCCTCGACCGCGGCACCGACGGTCACCGGGCGCGGGGTGTCGAAGGGCAGGAAGCGGCCGGAGAGTACCCAGCGCGCGTCGGGCTCGTAGGCAGGTGTCCTGGTGAACGCCGCACGCAGCGCGTTGCCGGGGTGGCGGGGGCGCACGATGTCGTGTCCGCCGCGCTTGGCGACCTCGATCACCGCGTCGCCCCAGCCGACGTACACGCTGGCGCGTTCGGCGAGGACGCCGAAGTCGTGGCGGCCGCGCACGACCTGCTCGTCGACCGCCACCTCCTCGCCCTCGTCCAGCTCGACGACGACACCGTCGGCGGTACTCGACCAGGCACCGGGCGCGTCCTCGAACCGGGTGGGCTCGTCGCTGAGCCAGTGGAGGCCGGTGATGGCGAGGAACCCGTGCGGGCCGGCCAGCACCGCCTCCTTCTGCCGGTGCCACTCCTCCCACTCCTGCACGAAGCTCACCCGGTCGACGTCCTGAACGGTCATGTCGGATCCCTCCAGCTGCGCATCCTGTCTTCCGTGCAACAGCCACGCCCGCGCGCATCATCCCGCCGGGAAAAGTGACATGTTTCCGCAATGCGAGAGCTGTTCGGAACTCATTGACCGACGGGGTGGGCGTCTGCTCAACTCACGTCCCATGACCCCGCGTACGGATCTGACCCGGAGGCGCCACATCGACCTGGCGCACGTCTCCAGCGCGTTCTGTTGTCGTTGATCCGGAAGGCGTACCGCTGATCCGCTGAGCGGCTCTCGGCATCGGCCGGTGTCCACCGCACGACTGCTCCTCCCTCTCTGGCCCCTCTGGCTACCCCGTTCCCCGGCTCCCTTGGGCCGCGGTGCGCATGGCGCCACCCGAGATCGGTGAGGGGAGGTGCCGTCGGCGGCTGTCGCCACACCTCCACCACACGGCTCGACCGTCGTCCGGCACTCCTCGCGAGGTCGTCGGACCCTCGCGTCGCGACCGGACCGAGCACCGGCTTCGTAGCCGTTCACCGCTGCTCGTCACCCGTTCGCCCCGACTCCCAGCACCCGGCAGTGCGCCCCATTCCTGGAGAGGGACCTCCTCATGCCTCCCACCATCCGCAAGCTCACGGGCCGCATCGGCGCGCTCGTCGCCGGCGTCGATCTCGCCGCGCCCGCCGATCCCTCGACGATCACGGCGCTCCGGCATGCCCTCGACGAGCACAAGGCGATCGTGTTCGACGACGTGAACCTCGACAACGCCGGTCAGGAGCGGGTGGCCGGCTGGTTCGGCGACCTGACGACCGCCCACCCGAACGTGCCGGCCGCCGACGGGACGACGAACGTGCTCGCCGTCGACAGTGAGACGTCGAAGGCGAACGAATGGCACACGGACGTCACCTTCGTTCTCAACCCGCCCCAGCTCACCACGCTCCGGTCCGTCGTGACCACGCCCTACGGCGGTGAGACGCTCGTCGCGAACGCCGCCACGGCCTACCGCGACCTGCCCGGACCGCTTCGGGCCCTCGCCGACTCGCTGCGGGTCGTGCACACCAACCAGTACGACTACGCGCGCCCCGCCGCCGCGACGCCCGAACGGCAGGAGTACGACCGGGTCTTCGTCTCGACGCCGTACGAGACGGAGCACCCTCTCGTGCGCGTACATCCGCTGACGGGCGAACGCGGCCTGTTCATCGGCGGGTTCGCCAAGCGCGTCGCCGGCCTGTTGCACAGCGACTCGGCCGATCTGCTGCGCGTCTTCCAGTCGTACGTGACCCGCCCCGAGAACGTCCTGCGCTGGACCTGGGCCCCCGGCCAGCTACTGATCTTCGACAACAGGATCACCCAGCACTACGGGGTCGACAACTACGACGACCACCCGCGCCGCCTCAACCGCGTGACGGTCGCCGGAGACGTGCCGGTCGGCCTCGACGGCCGGCGCAGGACCCGGCCCAGCACTACCGGCTGCTCACGGGCGGGCTCGACGAGGTCTGGAGCCGTCCGGAGTCCGCGCCGCGGGCGGCGGCCGTCCAAGGAGGCCGAGCCGCGTGATCGAGATAGTCGAACGGGACCGCTGCATCGGATGCGACCTGTGCATCGACGTGTGCCCGACGCGCGTGTTCGACCGAGGGCCCGACGGCATCCCGGTGATCACGCGACAGGACGACTGCCAGACCTGCTTCCAGTGCGAGGCGTACTGCCCCACCGACGCCCTCTTCGTCGCACCGCTGGCGACCGCGGTCGCCCCCGGTTCGCGCTTCCACGACGTGACCGGACTGGAGGCGTCCGGCCTGCTCGGCGGATACCGCAGCGAACTCGGCTGGGGCCGGGGAAGGGCGCTCGGCGCCCGTACCGCGGTGGGGCCCGAATACCCCGACTGAACCACGGCCGGCCCGTATGGCGGTCCCGGCCCGAACCGGGACCGCCATGAGGAGTACCGGCGCGCTGCCGTAACGTGCCGACGCGAACGCTCCGTTGACACCCCCCGCCCGGCGTGCTTCCATCCCGGCATGCCGTCGCCGGAGCTTCTGACCCGCCGCCGCGCCGTGGACCTCGTCCGCGTGGCCGCCGCGCTGTGTCGGACGACCGGCTGACCTCTCTCTTCCCGACGCCTCTGCCAACCGGTGTGCCGGACCAGGCAGTTGAGCGGACAGCGGCCGTACCGACGGATGGCCCTGTCCTGGCTCGCACCGACCCCTGTCGTGCTCCTTCGCCCTCTCATGACGAGGATCCGCCATGCCCCGTTCCACCCCCGCCGGTCACCGCCACGAAACCGACTACGACGGCCGCAGGCTGCGCCAGTGGCTCGCCGGTGAGGCCAGGGCCGACGGGGTCACCCGCCGCCGGCTGCTCACCCTGCTCGCCGCCACCGCCGCCGGGACCGCACTCGGCGGCACACGACCCGCCCGCGCCGCCGTCGCCGGAATCGTCAAGCCGCTGCCGCCCGAGTGGTTCGTCGAGCGCGGTACCAACGCCGAGACCCGCTGGGAGGCGCTGCGCGGAACCGGCCACCACACCCCCAACGAGCTGTTCTTCGTACGCAACCACACCGCCACCCCCGTCCTGGAGGCCGGCGACTGGCGGCTGCGGCTGTGGGGCAGCGGGCTGCGCGGCAACCCCGGCGAGGACCGGCCGGTGGAGTTCGGGTACGACGATCTGCGCGCCCTGCCGGCCGTCACCCGGACCGCCTTCGTCGAGTGCGCCGGCAACGGCCGCTCCTACTACACGACACAGCAGGGCGAGACGGTCACCGGCACCGCCTGGACCCTGGGAGCGATCGGGGTCGCGCGCTGGCGCGGGGTGCGCCTCGCCGACGTGCTGCGCAGGGCCGGTCTGTCCCCTTACGCCGTGGACGTGCAGCCGCGCGGCCTGGACGCCGAGTACGTCAGCGGCGGCGAGAGCCTGGGCCGGGTACGCCGTCCGCTGCCGCTGGCCAAGGCGCTGGACGACGTACTGCTCGCGTACGAGATGAACGGCGAGCGGCTTCCGTACGATCACGGGTACCCGGTGCGGGTGCTGGTGCCCTCCTGGGTGGGGATCGCGTCGATCAAGTGGGTCGGCGACATCGAGGTGTCCGCGCAGCCGCTCTACTCGCCCTGGAACACCACCTTCTACCGGCTGTTCGGCCCCTCCTACCCGGAGGGCGGCAGCGCGCCGCTCACTCGGCAGGCGACGAAGAGCGCCTTCGAGCTGGCGAGCGGGGCCACGTTCACGGCGGGTCGCAGACACGTGCTGCACGGCCGGTCGTGGTCGGGCGCGGGCGCCGTCGCCCGGGTCGACGTCAGCACCGACGGCGGGAAGAACTGGCGCCCTGCCCACCTGCACGACCGGCCCCGCGCCGGCACCTGGACCCGCTGGTCCCTCGGCTGGCAGCCCGAGGAACCCGGCGCAACCCACCTGCTGGCCCGTGCCACGGACACAGCCGGCCGTACCCAGCCGGACGTCGCGGTACCGAACACACAGGGCTACCTGTTCGACGCGGTGGTACGGCATCCGGTGAGCGTGGTGTGACGGATCGCGGGCCCACGACCAGGCTCCTGGCGGCCGTGCCGGCTTCTCGGCGGGCCGGGGGCGGCCCGGGACCTCCGAGTCGCCCGTTGCGGGTCGCCGCGTGCCCAGTCGTCTGGAAAGTGCGCTCTTGTCATGACAGGGCAGGACGGCGGACTCTGGCAGCAGGCACAGCGGTACGTACGCGTAGCGGACGTCGGATCCCCGACGGCCCTGAGGCGGCTCAGGAGGCTCGCGGATGTCGGTTTCACCGGAGTGCGGCGTTGACGGTCCTGCCGTCACCGAACACGAGGCGGAGGCGCTGGTCGAGGGAGTCTGCTTCAAGACGGGCCCGCCGCGCAGCGTCGGGGTCGAAGTGGAATGGCTCGTCCACCGGGAGCGTGCGCCGCACGACACCGTGGGCCGGGGAGAGCTGGAAGCGGCCCACGCCGTTCTGCGAACCCTCCCGCTGACGTCCGGGCTGAGCGTCGAGCCCGGCGGCCAGGTGGAGCTGAGCTCCCGGCCGGCCCCGTCGCTGGCCCGGTGCGTCTCGGAGGTCTCCGCCGATCTGGCGGCCGTGCGCACCGCGCTGCGCGAGCACGGCCTGTCACTGGCCGGGATGGGCGTCGATCCCTGGCTGCCGCCTCGCCGGTTCCTGCGGGAGCGGCGCTATGACGCCATGGAGGCCTGCCTCGACCGTACGGGTCCGGCGGGGCGAACCCTGATGTGTACCTCGGCCTCCGTCCAGGTGTGCCTCGACGCCGGACGGGAGGAACCCGGCGTCATGGGATTCGCGCGCCGCTGGTGGCTGGCGCACCACCTGGGCGCGGTCCTGGTCGCGGCGTTCGCGAACTCGCCCATGGCGGAGGGCCGCGCCACGGGCTGGCTGTCCACGCGGCAGCTGATGTGGGCGGAACTCGATCCGGGGCGGGCCGGCGGGCCGTCCCTGGTTCCCGACCCGCGCCGCGCCTGGGTCCGGCGGGTCCTCGACGCACCGGTGATGTGCGTACGGCGGGACGGTCCCTGGGAGGTGCCGGACGGAGTGAGCTTCCGCGAGTGGACCCGCTCGCCCAGCATGCGCCCGCCGACCCACGCGGACCTCGACTATCACATCAGCACACTGTTTCCGCCCGTCAGGCCACGTGGGCATCTGGAACTGCGCATGATCGACGCACAGCCCGGCGACGACGGGTGGATCGTGCCGCTCGCCGTGGTCACGGCTCTGTTCGACGACCCCGGCGCCGCGGTGATCGCGAACCGGGCGGTGGAACCCCTGGCCGAGCGGGCCGCCGGGGCCCCGGCGCCGCACAATCCGCTGTGGACCGACGCGGCGCGCCACGGGCTCGCCGACCCCGAGCTGAAGCGCGCCGCCGTGACCTGTTTCGCCGCGGCACTGGACGCCCTGCCCCGGCTGGGCGCGAGCACCAGGATCATGGACGCCATCGCCGCCTACACCGACCGCTACGTCCGCCGCGGCCGCTGCCCGGCCGACGACGTGCTCGACCGGCAGCGCGACCGGGATGCGTCCGCACGACGCCGGGCCCGGCGGTGACCCGGACGATCCTGGCGCCCCGAGCGGAATGGCGCGGCGCCTCGTGATGTTGCCGCAGAAGGGTTTCAGGTCGTCAGGACGCCTGCGGGGGCGGCGAGTCGGGGTGATCGGCCGACGGCGCTCCGCGGGACGGCCTCGGGCCTGCGCATCGATCGAGCAGAGAAGGACGCCACGTGCGTGCATACGGATTCAAGTCGAACGGCGGACCGGAAGTCCTGGAAGAGATCCAGGTGCCCACCCCGAGGCCGGGCCCGGGCCAGGTGCTGATCGAGGTCGCGTACGCCGGCGTGAACTTCGCCGAGGTACAGCACCGGCGGGGCGAGTTCGGCGAGCCCGACGGCCCCGGCGGCTACGACGTGCCCGGGCTGGAGGTCTCCGGCACGGTGGCCGCGCTCGGCACCGGGGCGACGGGACCGGCGGTCGGCGAACAGGTCGCGGCCTACCTTCCGGCCTTCGGCGGATACGCAGAGTTCGCCGTCGTCGACACGGACTTCGTCCGGCCGGTCGGCCAACTCCCCCTCGCGCACGCGGCCGGGGTGCCGTGCGTCTACCCGACGGCCTACGGGGTGCTGACGGACGCGGGGCGGCTGCACGAGGGCGAGACGGTCCTGATCCACGCGGCGGCCGGCGGAGTCGGTTCGGCCGCGGCGCGGATCGCGCGGGCGCGCGGTGCCGCCCGGGTCTTCGGCACGGTCGGCGCCGCGACGAAGACACAGCTGGCCGCCGAACTGGGCTACGACGCCCTGTTCGTCCGGGACGAATTCGAGGACGCGGTCCGGGAGGCCACCGCCGGGCGCGGGGTGGACCTGGTGCTGGACCCCGTCGGCGGTCCGGTGCGCCACGCAGGACTGCGGGTACTGGCCCCCTTCGGCCGGGTGGTCGCCTACGGGGACCTCGGACGTGACGCCGACTGGACGGCGGACGTCTGGGATCTGTGGAAGAACAACAGGACCGTCGCCGGATACAACATCGGTGACGTCGCCCGCCGTTCCCCCGCCACCATCGGCGAACACCTCTCCAGGGCCCTGTCCGCGCTCGCCTCCGGAGCACTGCCCTACACCCCGCCGACGGTCGTCCCGTCGTCGGACGTCGTGGAGGTCCACCGCCGCCACGAGGCCGGGCGGACCCACGGGAAGACCGTGCTCGCGCTCATGGAGCACGGAGCGGGCTGAGCCGGGCGGCGCGTTCCCCCGCCGCACCGGCGAGCGAGGACCCGGTGCCGGTCCGGTGCGACGGGGGCGACGGCTTCAGCCGGCCTGCCGTCGCTCGGGTGCCGAGCGGTGGGTGAGCGGTGCGCGCAGGCCGAGGTGTTCGCGCAGTGTGCTGCCGCTGTACTCGGTGCGGTAGACCCCGCGTTCCTGCAGTTCCGGGACGAGCAGGTCGACGATGTCGTCGAGGCCGTCGGGGATGAGGTACGGCGTGACGTTGAAGCCGTCGACCGCGCCGTGCCGCACGAACCGGGCGAACTTGTCGGCCAGGCCGGACGGGGTGCCGACGTGCCCGCGCTGCGGGCCGAGCGCGATGACGGTCTCGCGCAGCGACCAGCCGTGCGCCGCCGCCTTCGCCCGCCATTCGGCCACCACCGTGCGCGGGTCGGCGAGGCGCCGGGCCCCGAAGGAGCCGTCGTTCTCGGCGGCGACCGGGTCCTCGGCGGGCAGCGGCCCGTCGGCGTCACGGTCGGACAGGTCGATGCCCCACAGCAGCCCGGCGATCCCCAGCGCCGTGGCGGGGGTGACCTGCTGGAGCCGGATCCAGCGCTTCTTCTCCTGGGCCTCCTCCTCGGTGGCGCCGATGATGATCTCGGTGCCAGGCAGGATCCGCAGGTCGTCGTCGGGCCGTCCGACCGCCCGCAGCCGGCGCCGGATGTCCTCCGCGAAGGCCAGCGCGTCGTCGTAGTCGTTGCCGTGTGCGGAGAAGATGACGTCGGCGTTGCGGGCGGCGAAGTCGCGTCCCTCGCCGGAGTCACCGGCCTGGAAGATGACCGGGTGTCCCTGGGCGCTGCGCGGCAGGGTGGGGGCGAGATCGACGTCGAACTGCGGTCCCCGGTGGCGCACTTGGCGTACGGCGCCGGGCACCGACCAGGCGGGTGCGGCCACGGAGCCGGCGACTGCCGCGTCGTCCCAGCCGTCCCACAGGGCGCGGGCCACGGTGAGGAACTCCTCGGCGCGCCGGTAGCGGTCGGCGTGGTCGAGATAGCCGCCGCGGCGGAAGTTGGCGCCGGTCCAGGCGTTGTCCGTGGTCACCACGTTCCAGCCGGCGCGGCCCTCGGAGAGGAGGTCGAGGCCGGAGAGGCGGCGGGCGAGGTCGGCGGGCTCGTTGTAGGTGGAGTTGGAGGTGGAGACCAGGCCGATCCGGCGGGTGACCGCGGCCAGCGCCGCGAGCTGGGTGACGGCGTCCGGCCGGCCGGCCACGTCGAGGTCGTGGATCCTGCCGTCGACCTCGCGCAGCCGGAGCCCCTCCCCGAGGAAGAACGCGTCGAACAGACCTCGTTCGGCGGTCTGGGCGACCTTCCGGAAGGAGGCGGGGTCGATCTGCGAGCCGCTGTCGGGTGCGGACCAGATGGTCCAGTGGTTGACGCCCTGGAAGAACACGCCGAAATGCAACTGGGCGTGCGGCCGGGGGACGTCGAGGGGGTCGGTGCGGGTCATCGGGTCTCCTCCTGGACGGCCGCGGCCGCGAAACGGTTGGCGGGGCGCTCCAGACCCAGGGTCGAGCGCAGGGACGTGCCGGGCAGCGGGCGGGCGACGAGGCGCCGTGCGGACAGGGCCGGCAGGACGAGGCGGGAGAGGACGGGCAGATCCTCATCCAGTACGAGGGGATGCAGCCGTACTCCGTGGACGTGCCGGCTCAACTCGTCGAGAACCGCCACCAGTCCGTCCGCCGAGCCGACGTGCCGCAGCCGCCCGCGGTCCTCCCACGGCGCATGGCGTTCCAGGTCGGCGACGCGCTCGGCGCCGGTCGCGTCCGGCGTGTCCAGCGCCACCTCGACCTCGGCGAAGACCCGGGGCGTACCGGCACCGGCAGCGGCCGCGGCGACCGACGCCGGGTCGCGGCCCTCGACCAGGGCGACGTCGAGCCGTGCGGCGGGCACCCGGTCCGCCCGGCCCAGGACGACGAGCTGCCCCTGCGGCGGGCGCGGCACGATCGCCGGGCCCTTGACGGCGTAGGTCTCCCCGGTGAAGTCGATGTAGTGCAGCCGGTCGCGGTCGAGGTAGCGGCTCGTGGCCACGGACCGGATGACCGCGTCGTCCTCCCACGAGTCCCACAGGGCGCGGGCCACCTCCACCCCGTCCCGGGACTCCCGGGCCCGCCCGGCCGCGTCGGCGACCAGGGGGCGCCCCCACACCCGGGCCGCCTCGGGGCGGCCCTCCTCCGTCACCACCCACCCGGCACGGCCGGCGGAGATGTGGTCCAGGGACGCCAACTGGCTGGAGACATGGAAGGGTTCGGCATACGTGACCGGGACGACGGGTGCGATCCCGATCGTGCTCGTGGACGCGGCGACGAACGCCGCCCGCTCCACCGCCCCGATACGGCCGACGGGATCCGGTGCGGCACCGGGCGGCAGCACCCCGTCGTCCAGGGTGATCAGGGTGAACCCGGCGTTCTCGGCCACGGCGGCGAGCCCGGCTACCCGGCGCGGGGTGAGCAGCTGGTCGGGTGAGTGGGCGGCGCGGCGCCAGGCCGCGGGGTGGGCGCCGTCGCCGTCGAGCTCGACGGCGAGGTGCAGGGCGGGGCCGGACAATGGACGTTCCTTCCGGGAAACAGGAAACTCGCGGCCTCGGGGCCACGACGGTGGAGCCGGGCGAGGCCACGGCGAAGGAGCCGGGCGGGGCCACGGCAAGCGGTCCGGCGGACGGGCCGGCAGCGGAACCGGCCGGACGGGCCGGAAGTGATCAGAGGTGGGCGGAAGGACAGACGGCGGAGCAGGTGCGGCAGTAGTCGACATGCCGGCGGACGATCAGCCGCACGCCGGAGCACACACCCTGCGGTGCCGCGCCGGATACGTGCATCAAGGGCCTCCACCCGTCAGAAACCGATCGGTTCACCGTACGTCGCCCGCCCCCGCGGGTGTCAAGGACGTGCGACCCGGTCCACACCCGCCGAGGCGTCGGCCGGTGTGGACCGATCCGTCAGCGCAGCGGGACCGTGGGCCAGTGCGGTCCGGTGGCCCGTTCCTCGGCGGCGCGCAGGATCCGTAGGACGTTGCGGCCGGTCAGGGCCTCCAGCTCGGGCCGGGAGGACCAGCCCCGGTCGGTGAGTTCGCGCAGCAGCACCGGATGGCCGGAGACGTCGGCGAGGCCGGTCAGTTGATGGTCCACCCCGTCGTAGTCGCCGCCGAGACCGATGTGGCCGAGCCAGCTCTTCAACCGGTCCTCGAGCGCCGCGCCGAAGGCCTCCGCATGCTCCTCGGCGACCTCCACCGGATCCCCGCCGGGGCGTGGTGCGCGCGGCCGGTTCCAGGTCACGGCGGGCAGACCGAGGCGTGCGCGTTCGTCCTGGAGCGCCCGGCCCGGGCGGCGACGTCGGCGGAGACGAAGTACGGCACGAAGGTGGAACTCGCCGCATCATGGAGCCCCGCCGGGAATGCGCCGGAGTTTTGTGAACAGCCGGGTCAGCAGTGCGGGGATACCTGGGATCCAGCCCCACTGTGGGGTTTGTTACCCGGCAGCCACGACCTGGCCGGCCGTGACCTGAGGAGGGTTGGGAAGCAGCGACGCGAGGTTGTCCCGTACGAAGTCCGCCGCCCTCCTGACCGACTCGTCGGCCCCGGCCTGGTCTTCGTAGATGCTGGTAGAGACCATCACTCCATCCCCGGCGTCAATCCAGTAGTAGGCCACGAAGCCGGGGACCTGGCGGAGGAGGGGGACGAATCCCTCGTCCACCAGGCGTCCTGCCTCGGCAGGATCCGTCACCCCTTCGTACCGCCGAACCACTGCGTACATGGCTGATCTCCTCGTGTATCCCAAGGCCACCTTGCTCGAAACGGCATACCCTTCAGCGCGTATCTCCCGTTCGTGGCAGGCCCGGAAGACGCTCGGACAGGCGCACGGGTCATCCGAACGGGGCATCTGCTGCGGGCGACCGACACGGGGCGTCACGGAACGCCGGTCAGAGCCTTGCCCTCCTGAGAAAGCCCCTCACGGCTTCGACGCCGCGGTCGCACCAGCCGCGCTGCGACCATTTCAGTCCTCGGCCGCGGCGGCGTTGTCCGTTTCCCTTGCCCATCGTCGGCTCCAGGCGTCCAACGGACTCAGCGCCTCGACAAGGTCCTGACCGAGTGGCGTGAGGTGGTAGCCGTCGCTGTGCAGGGTGAGCAGGCGGGCGCCGGTCACCGCAGGGATGGGCGGGGTCGGTTTACCCAGCCGGCCGCCGTCAATCAAATGGCTCGCGTCGGGTGTGTGATTTCTTGAGATGCAAGTGAGTAAATAGCCGTCCAATACAGTCAAGCCAGCACGTTCGGCGTACTTCCGGTGGCGTGCGGCGTCACAGTGAGATACCCATGTTCTATGGTCGAGCCCGATGGTGAGCACGCGCAGGGGAGGAGACTGACACTTGGTGAGCGATTCAAGAAACTGACCGAACGCAATCTGACTTTGGTTGTAATTCTCTACGTCAGTAGTGCCGTCACGGCAGTGAGTACTTTTATCACCGCATATGTCACCGGTGGGCACTGGTATCAGCAGCGCTTCAATTGGCAGGCTGGAGAGTACGCGAAGCTCGCCAGGCTTCACGCTGGTTACACACTTGATAAGTTCGAAGAACAGCTGGGTCGCCCGTCCATCCAGGTTGCGATTAACAAGACGAGCTTGGGGAGTCTGACTCAAAGCACTTTTCAACCTCGCAGCGAGTACTGGGTTGATGCCGTGACAGATCCCCACAACCTTGTGGTCGCATACGCTGTCACATCCTGCAGCTCGGACTTCAAGCCCTCCTTTACCTATTGGGATGGCCAACAGAACAGGACCGTTTCATTGAATGAGACGGGATTTTCATCAGTTTTTTCATCGGTCCGCGACGTGGGTACGGTGAAGGGGAACTATAGTGGGGCCATCGGTCCGAAGTACTATTTCGCGATCAAGCCATGGAATTCCATTTCCATTAATAGGTCCTATGCTTGGGGGGTCACAAACCTATGCCCATGGAAGGCCGTTAAACCGACCCACTCAAGTGAAATCTGGCTCAATTGGTTCAATCGGGAAATGCAGCGTTTGAATACTGGAGGAAACGCTATTACGGTGCGCGCCAACGAGGTCGATAAGTTGGGTCGGGATCTCATGTCCGAGTATGCTGTCAACACCTATGCTGAAACATCTCCTGCTGTAGATTTCGACGTCTATCCTGAGCAGATCGGCGCGAATCCCATGCTGATCCCCCCTCCTTTGTCAAAGTTGCCCTGGACCGGTCCCGCTGATTGATCGACTCCTGGCATGTCATGGCCTTGAAGGGGCAGCACACAGACCCATCGGTGGTCGACCTGGCCGGCTCGAAGCAGGGTGCCGGGGTAGCGGGCGGCGAGCCGGTAGACGGCGTCGATCCGCTCCAGCGTGGCCACCACCGCCGCGGGCTCGGGCAGCTTCGAGGAGACGTACACCGACCAGAACTGCGCGCCGAGCCCTTCGGCGCGCAGCCGGGGCAGGTCGGTGTGCAGCTCCGGGCGGCAGTCTTCGAGCCCCTCGACGCCGTAGCCGGCCCGCGTGCGCACCGCACCGGCAGGTCGTTGTGGCCGTCGAAGACAGGTGTACTGCCGAGTACTTCGTCGGCAGCCCTGCCGGCCACCGGCGGGCGGGATCAGCCCTGACACAGGCAGCTGGACACCAGCAACAGGTCGACATGGAGCCGGGAGCACAGCATCAGGGCTCTCGCTCGACGAGCGACAGGCCGCCGCCGGAGAGATCCGCAACGCGGCCGCGGTGATCCGCCTCGCCGAGCAGGACCCCGCCGGGGCCCGCCGCGAGCTGCGACCGGTCCTCGACGGCACCGCCCCCGTCGACTCCCTCCTCACTCCGACCGAGGCCCGGCTCCTGGACGCCCTCGCCTGCCGCGACCTGGGCGACGACCACGCGGCGGGAGAAGCCGTCGAACAGGCACTGAACCTCGCCGAGCCGGACCGGATGATCCTGCCCTTCGCGATGACCGGCGCCTGGGAGCTGCTGGGGGACCTGCCGCAGAAGACCTCGCACGCCGCGCTGGTCTCCGACATCCTCGACGCCGTCCGCGGCGACGGCCCGGCCGGGCCCGACCGGTCGGCTTCCGGGCCGGCCGAGGGGCTCAGCCCGAGCGAACTGCGCGTCCTGCGCTACCTGCCGACGAACCTCACCCGGCCCGAGATCGCCGCCGAACTGTCGCTCTCGCTCAACACCGTCAGCACCCACATTCGGCGGATCTACGCCAAGTTCGGCGCCGGGGACCGGTCCTCGGCGGTACAGCGCGGCCGTGACCTGCGGTTGCTGTCGAACGTCCGTTTCTGAGCGTCGTAGGATCACCGGATTCCGGTGACGCGGACTCACCTGACCGCTGACGACCATGAGCGCATGGGTGATGACCCCGTCCTGTACCAGATCCGGGTCGACGGCCACCTCGGCCCCACCCTGCTGACGGCGTTCCCGGCGTTGGTGCCGGAGCAGCAGGGCGCCGAAACCGTGCTCACCGGGCTGCTGCCGGACGCCGCGGCGCTCTTCGGCGTCCTCTCCGGGATCGAGGCCCTGGGCCTCGATCTCCTCGAAGTCCGCAGAGTCCGGCCCCGGCCCTGTCAGGACCTCTCGGACCGGCCCGGGCCGGACGATCAGAGTGCGACCGAACCACCCGCCACCGATGGGAGATGCTCCGTGAGCACCGAGCAGCAACAGACCCTCGACGCGATCCTGCGCCAGTCCGCCTTCCCCGTCGACAGTGATGTCAGCGAACAGCGGCGGCTGCTGCGCGAGTTGACGTCGGCGCAGCCGCTGCCCGCCGATGTGACCGCGAAGCCGAGCACCCTGGGCGGTGTCCCCACCACCGAGATCACGGTCGACGGAGTCGAACCTCGGCACGTCGTCCTGTACTTCCACGGCGGCGTCTACGTGCTCGGGGACGCCATCAGCGCCGCCGGCCTGGCCGCGGAGGTCGGCCGGCGGACCGGCGCCAGGGTCTTCTCCGTCGACTGCCGGCTCGCCCCCGAGCATCCGTATCCGGCGGCGGTGGACGACGCGCTGGCAGCCTACGAAGCCCTCCTGGGCGACGGCGTCGCCCCCTCGGACATCGTCCTCGCGGGCGAGTCCGCAGGCGGCGGACTCGTCATCGCCACCCTGGTCAACGCCCGCGACCACGGGCTGCCCCTGCCGGCCGCGGCCTACGTCATGTCACCGTACGTCGACCTCACCCTGGCCGGGACGACGATGGAAACCAAGCGTGCGGCCGACCCGCTGCTCAGCCGCGAACTCCTCGAACCCCGGGTCACCGACTACACGGCGGGACAAGACGCCGCACTGGCCCTGATCAGCCCCGTCTTCGCGGACCTCGCCGGCCTGCCGCCCCTGATCATCCAGGCGGGAACCAACGAGGTCCTCCTCGACGACGCCGTACGCCTCGCCCAGCAGGCCGCCACCGCGGACGTGGAGGTCACCCTGGACATCACCCCGCGCGTGCCGCACGTCTTCCAGGCCTACCAGCCGCTGCTCGACGAAGCGGGCGCCGCGCTGGACAGGGCCGGACAGTTCCTGACCGCACGACTCACGGGCACGGAGCGCGTCACCGGATAGCGGGAGACAACGGCACGTCCCCACGCCGGTCACCGGGCCCTGCCCAGGTGCCCGGGGCCGAGGCGCGGTCGGAGCCGCGGCGCAGGACCGTGTCGCCATTGCCCGGACCGCCGGTGTGCGCCTCGCCGTGGTCAGCCGGTGGACCTCTTCCGTAGCCGGCCGTGGTGTGCCCCCACCCGGGCCTTCGCCGCGTCCGCGAGGCCGGGCTGGAGGCGGCGGGCGGCGTCGACGTGGTCGTCGGTCCAGATGATCCGGACCGCCACCGGGGTGGCCCGGCCCTGACCGTCGCTGAGTTCGGTGCGGACGGACTCCACCAGCCGCGCGGCACCCTCGGGGCGCAGCGGGACCACGTCGGGGACGGGGGAGTGGTCGTCGAGGCTGGCCGCGAGCCCGTGGTACCAGCCGGTGACGAGGGCCGCCGACCCGAGGACGGCGGAGTGGGCGTCGGCCCGCACGGCCTGGACGCGCGCCAGGTCCTCACCCTGCCACAGGGAGACGACGGCGTCGGCGGCCAGGCGCAGCCCGACGACTCCCGAGACGAGGGTGGTCGTGCAGGCCAGCGACAGCGGTTTGGCGCCGCGTTCGGCCAGGAAGCTGCGGAACGCGTCGTCCAGACGGCGCGCGGAGGCCGCCGCCTCACGGCTCTGCGGATCCGGGTCGGCGGGGTGGCGGTGGCCGAGGGCGTAGTCGACGGCGCCGCCGAGGTAGCGGGCGCTGTCGTCGTACGCCTGGGCGAGTGCCTTGTGGACGGCGGCCTGGGCGCCGCGCGGCCAGAAGAACACGGCGACAACGATGCTGACCGCACACCCGAGCGCGATGTCCTGGACACGCAGCAGGGCGACATGCCAGTTGGGGTCGTGACCGATGTTGAACAGCACCACGAGCGTGACGGTGAACGCGGCCTGCCCGGCGGCGAAGGAGATGGCGGCGGGCGCGATGCCGGCGCACAGGATGGCCACCGGGAGCACGAACCACAGCGCGGTGCCGTGATGGCCGATCAGATGGAGCAGCCCGGCGCCGACGACGGAGCCCGCCACCGTGCCGAGGACGGCGCGGGCGGCGTTCTGCCCGGTGCTGAGCGCGTTGGAGCGCAGCACGGACAGGGTGCCCAGCAGGACCCAGAAGGAGTGCCCCACGCCGGTCACCCCGGCCAGGAACACGGCGATACCGAGGCCGACGCCGCCGCGCAGACTGTTGTGCAGCCACACCGAGTCGGCTCTGAGATGGGCGGCGGCCCGTTCCCAAGCGGAGGCCAGCGGTGCGGTCAGCGCGCCCGGGTCACGGCCGAGCAGCCGCTCGGGCCAGCTGCGCTGCCAGGCGGTGGCCGCCATGTCCACGTTCTCGGCGATCTGCAGCACGGCGAAGCCGAGCTCCTGGGCGCGGAAGGACACGTCGAGCGCGGCGATGAACCCGTAGATCTCCGCCGTGCTGTTCCCGCCCGGGTGTTCGGCGGGCACGCGGACGGTGGAACTGTGCTCCATCCCGGTCAGCGCCGCCCGCAGCTCCTCGGCGCGGGCCCGCAGCGGGCCGGTGTCGCCGGTCAGGTCCGTGAGCAGGTCGCAGGCCGCCTCCAGGACATGGGCGGCGGCACGGCGCACGCCGTGCGCGGCCGGATCACAGCCGGGGGGCTCGTCGGTGTAGTCGGACCGGTCCACGAGGACGGCGCACAGCCAGGTGAGTTCGTCGACCAGCCGGACCAGGGCACGGGAGGTCGCGGACAGGCCGGTGGGGCGATAAGGGGTGGCGTCGAAGGCGCCCCGCAGGTCCGCGCCGGTGCGGGAGGTGAGCTCCGCCGCCGCTCTGCACCGCTCGGCGAAGGGCACCGACCCGTCCGGGTCCGGCACGGCGGCGCGGGTGCGCAGATAACCAGCGGCGGCCCGGCAGACGGCGGCCGCCGGGGCGCTGAGCGGATCGGCGACGGGACGCGGCCACATCAGGGCGACGGCCGGCAGCGCCACCGCCGCCGCCAGACCCGCGCCGGCGAGGCGGTCGGGCAGCTGGGACAGCGATACCGGTGCGCTGACCGGCAGCACGAAGCCCAGCAGGAGCGCCGTCGAGCTGCCGGCCAGGACCGAGCTGACCACACCGCAGAACAGGACCACGAACCCGACCACGACCGTGGCCGCTACGGCCAGCCAGATCTCGGCTGCCGCCAGCGTCCCGACGCAGATCAGCACCAGCCACGCCACCGCGAGAGCCGCCTGCGCCCGCAGCCGCTCCACCATCGGGCCGGAGTAGTCGACCAGCAGCAGCATCGAGAACGTCCCGAACGCGGCGAAGCTCGCCATCGCCGGGTTGTGGAAGACCTCGCTGCTCAGGGCGAACAGGGCGGGCATCACCAGCGCGGTGCGCCCGGCCCGCCGGGTCGCCGCGAGGTCCGGGTCCCGGTCGCGCAACCACGTCACCCAGCGCGGTGCCCGCCCCGACATGTACACCTCCCGCCGGCCCAGGGCAGCCGGCCCCGCCGCCGCACCGCGCACACCACCCATATGCGGCCACCACCGGGTGGTCCGCAACATTTACCGCGACGGTACGACTCCCTGGGCGGACCGGCACCCCGCGGAGCGGATGTCCGCCCGATCCGAAGCCCGGCGCACCACGGCTGACGCGGCCCGGCTCACCGCACCGGGAAGCCGAACGCATACCCCTGTTCCCGGAGCCAGGGCAGCACCTCGCGCAGGGCGGCCACGGTCTCGGAGCGGTCGCCGCCGGCGTCGTGGAAGAGGATGGTCGGCCCGTTGGGCATCTCGTCCTTGACGGTGCCGACGATCGCGGACGTGCCAGGCCGTTCGAAGTCCTTCGAGTCGACGTTCCAGCCGAGCGGACGCATACCGTGGGAGGCGGCGAGCTTCCTGCTGTACGGGGTGAAGGCGCCGCCCGGGGCGCGGTAGTAGAGCGGCCGCACACCCCCCGACGCCTCGGTGATCATGCGTTCCGCGTCGAGGATCTGCCGGGACTGATAGGCCTCGGACTTCTTGTCCATGGTGACGTCGTGCGACACCGTGTGGTCGCACAGCCGGTGCCCGGCCGCCACCACCGCCCGCACCAGGTCCGGATGCGCCTGCGCCTGCGGGCCGATCATGCAGAACGTGGCCTTCACGCCGTACTCCTTGAGCACCTGGAGCACCCGCGGGGTCCAGACCGGGTCCGGGCCGTCGTCGATGGTGATGTTCACGCCCCGGGCGCCCCGGTCCGAGGCGTGCGCGATCTCCACCGACACCGCGGCCGCCTTCCGGCCGGCGCCGGGGGCCGCGGGGTGCGCCGAAGCCCCGGCACCCCCACTCCCGTCGACGGGACCGGACGGCGAGGTCCACAGCGAGGCGGCCACGGCCACCGCCGTGACCCCTATCGCCGCCGCGGCCACCTGGCCGTACCAACCTCGTCCGCCGCGCCGTGCCATCGTCCGCCCCGATCCTTGTCGTTCCGTTGATCTCGTGCACCCGTGCAGACGGAAGGCGGCGGGCACCGGATCCATCCGTTACCGATCACGGACAATTCCGCGAGAGAACTGCGACAGGCTTCCTGCGTGTCCTATAACGGCGGGCGGGGCGTTCGGTGTTGGCGGACCGGCACACGGTCATGGACGGAACAGGGGCGCGCTGTTGACGCACCGTTAATGCAACCGGGTTGTGCTACGCTTCCGCTCGTGAGTTCGATTCGTCCCCAGCGCGCCCGTAGTGCGGCGGCCAAGCAGCAGCGTGAGCGGGAGATCCTCGACGCCGCCCGATCGCTCGCCACCGGGCGCAGCGTGCGTGAGGTCACGCTGACCGACATCGCCGCCGCCGTCGGCATGCACAAATCCGCGATGCTGCGGTACTTCGAGACGCGGGAGCAGATCTTCCTGACGCTCACCGGCGAGGGCTGGCAGGAGTGGTCGGCGGCGCTGCGCGCGCGGCTGGCCGAGCTCACCGGCGCCGGCCACGACGAGATCGCGGCGGCCGTCGCCCGCTCGCTCGTGGCACGGCCGTTCTTCTGCGACCTGCTCGCCCAGGCGCCGCTGAACCTGGAGCGCAACGTGTCGCTCGACTCCGCCTACGAGTTCAAGACGATCGCGCTCGCCGAGGTCGCCTCGATCACCACCGTGCTGCGCGGCCTGCTCGGGATCGGCGAGGGTGCGGCCGTGGACGTGGTCGCCACGGCCACGGGCATGGCCGGGGCGCTCTGGCAGATGGCCGCACCCGGCACCGGTCTCCGTGAACTCTACGAAAGCCACCCCGAGTTGGCGCACGCGGTGGTCGACGTCGAACCCCGGCTGACCCGTATCCTGACCGCCTTGCTGAACGGCGTACGCCCGACCGCCGCGGAGTCCTGAGCCACCGGTCCCGGGCGTGCTGCCCCGTATCGCCAGAGCCGTCCCCGCCCGCCGGCTGCCCCATGCCGGCGGGCACCCCGTTCGGCGGGTCACAGGGACTGTTTCATGATCCAGTCACGGATTCCGGGGATGGAGTAGGCGATCTGCCAGGTGCCCATGTGCGCACTCGTGGCGCCGGTGGTGCCGGTGACCGTGCCCGTCTGGAAGGTCGCGTAGTTCACGGGCGCCCGCTGCTTCTCCAGGTTGCGTACGTCCGCCGCGAACTGCCCGGCCGTGGAGCCCGCGTCCCATACCGCCGTGCCGACCTTGGTTCCCTCCGCCTGGATGACGGAGGTGATGGCGTTCTCGCCGGGGAAGGCCTTGTCGTCGTCCTGCGAGACGACGATCCACAGCTTCTTCTCCGCCAGCGGCGCGGCCTGGCCGTCCGGCCACTGCCCGGCGACGATGTAGGCGGCCGCGAACAGGTCCGGGTAGCGGATGTTCAGCCCGAGCGACAGCATCGCGCCCATCGACTGCCCGGTGGTGTACCGCCGCTTCGTGTCGATGCTGTACTGCTCCGACACCGCCTCGACGAGATGCACGGTGGTCTCGAAGAGCGAGGTCGGCTGGTAGGTGTCGTCGATGACGACCTCGCCGTACTCGGGTGCCAGCACGAACGACTCGTGCCGGGCCTGGGCCTCGGGGCTCGCCCAGCACACCGCGCCGAGCCCCTGGACCAGGGGGCCGACGGTGTCCACGTTGACGACACTGGCGTCGTGCATGAACAGCACCAACGGGTACTTCCTGCGCGGGTCGTAGCCCTTGGGCGTGAAGAGGTTGTACTTCAGCGACCTGCCGGTCTCCGGGTCGTCGAAGGTGAACTGCTCGAAGTCGTCGACGATCGGGTTCACCACCGCACTCGTGGCCACCGCCGTGCCGCTCGGCGCGTAGGACCTGCCGTGGGTCGTGGTGACCGTGCCGGTCTGGGTGACGGTCGCCTTCGCGGGGACGATGGGGCCGCCGGGGGTCGTGTCGCCGGCCGTCGGACCGCCGGCGCCCGGGCCGCCGGGGCCGCCCGACCCGCTGGGGGCCGGGCTGCTCGACGCGCCGACCGCGTCCTTGCCCCACAGCAGGGCCGCCCGGTCGTCGGGGGAGAGCTCCACGATGACATGGCGGCCGTCCCTGCCCCGCTCGGCGAGCGCGGCGGAGGTGTTGGCGTAGACCCTCGTGACCGTGCGGTCGGTGACCGCGAACGCCGAGGCCGAGAGCGAGGAGCCGGCTATGGGGGTCGTACTCGACCGCCACCGCGATGAGCTTCTGCCCTACGCCGTAGACCCTGGTGATCGCGGTGGCGCCGACGATGTGCCCGGCCTCGGACACCGGATCCGCCGGTTCCGGGGAGGCGGCCGCGACGGCGGTGCCGCCGAGTGCGGCCACGGTGCCGATCCCGGCGGAGCCGGCGATGAGCGTGCGCCTGGTTACCAAGACAAACTCCTTCATCGGTGGGGGTACGAAGGTGCGGGTACGACGGTGGGGTCAGCCGCGCGGTGAGCGCCGTCGGGCGGCGCCAAAATTACTCCCCTCCGGCTGAAACCAATTGACCGCACGAATTAGACCCCTCGGTATATGGCGAGAAAACGCGGATCGAGCGGGTGGTCGAGCGGGCGCCGGAAACAAGAACACACATTGCTGTGCCGGCGCGCCGTGAGCGTCGCATCGAGGTGAGAGACCGTCAACAGAGGTGACACGAGATCTAAGATTGCACGCGGCGAAAACATCTCATCGGCCCTGCTCGACGGCGGGCGCGAATTTCCTGTCGATTTCCTTAGAATCCCGGAATGCGTGCGGAATATCGGCCGAAGGACTCTGGGAGTACATTCAAAGCGGGGAACACAACAGTCGGAGGCCCTCGGTGCGAGGACCTCCGACGGTGGGGCGAGGTCGGGCCGGACGGCACCGTCGGCTCAGGCGGTCCCCTCGACCTCGTGGACCAGCTCGATCGCCCTGCCCAGGGTGGTGAGCCGGTCCTCCAGGGTCACCCCGGCCGGATAGAGACGGACCGTGTCGACGCCGGCGTCGCGCCAGACGGCCAGCCGCTCGCGCACCATGGCCTCCGTGCCGATCAGCGTCGTAGCGAGCACCATCTCGTCGGTCACCAGGGCGGCCGCGCCGTCCCGGTCGCCGGCCTGCCAGCGCTCGTGGACCTCGGCGGCGACCTCGGCCCAGCCCTGGCGGCTGTAGGCGCCGTTGTAGAAGTTGGTGGACGCCGACCCCATGCCGCCCAGGCTGAAGGCGAGTTCCTTCTTGCGGCCGGCGACCATCGCGCCGAGCGCCTCCTCGTCGGGCGCGAAGGCGACCTCGGCGCCCTGGCAGACGTCCAGTTCGGCGCGGGTACGACCGCTGCGGGCCAGGCCCTCGTCGAGGTGGGCGAAGTAGGCGTCAGCCGCACCCTCGGGCACGAAGCTGGTGCCCAGCCAGCCGTCGGCGACCTCACCGGTCAGCCGCAGCATGGCCGGGGACAGGGCGGCGAGATAGATCGGGATCTCGTGCTCGGCGCGCATGGACAGCCGCATCGCAACGGCCTCGCCGCCGGGCAGCGGGACGTTGAACTCGGCGCCGGAGTAGGCGAGTCGGCCGCCGTCGAGCACCCGCCGTACGATCTCCACCGTCTCGCGCATACGCCGCAGCGGCCGGGCGAAGGGCACGCCGTGCAATCCCTCGATCACCTGCGGGCCGGAGGCACCGAGGCCGAGCAGGAAGCGCCCGCCGGACAGGTTGGAGAGGGTGATGGCCGTCTGGGCCACGGCTGTCGGCGTCCGGGTGCCCAGTTGCATGACACCGGAGCCGAGCAGCATCCGGTCGGTGAGCGCCGCGTAGTAGCCGAGCGCGGAGGGCGCGTCGGAGCCCCAGGCCTCGGCGACCCAGCAGATGTCCAGGCCCAGCTTCTCCGCCTCGACGACGAAGTCGCCCGTCTGGGACCAGTGTTCGCCGCCCGAGGCCTCGATCGTGGTGGCCGTCCGCATCACGCCTCCGCCCGCTGCTTGATCTGCGCGAGGGTGGCGGTGATGTTGCGCTCGAACTCCCGCAGCCGTACGAACACGATCTTCTGTTCCTTGTCGGGCATCCGGTCGATCGCCACCGACAGCCCCGAACGCCCCGGTCCCAGCTGCATCCACTGCGACAGTTCGGTCCCGCCCTTGTCGGAGCGCAGCCGGAACCGCCAGACCGCGGAGGGCTCGGCGGGGTCCTGCACGGCCCAGGCGAGCACCGACGACGGTTCGCACTCGATCACGTGGGACGTGGTCTCCCACCTGCCGAACGCCTCGTGCTCGCTGCGGCCGACGAACCTGGCACCCACCGCCGGCCCGGCCGCGCCGTCCAGCCAGGCGACGGACCGGAGTTCCTCGCTCATGTCCGGCATCAGTTCGATGTCGCTGACCAGGGCCCACACCTTCTCCGGTGGGGCGTCGATCCAGGTCCGCACCTCGACCGTGGGTTTGTCCGCGTAGCGTGCGCCCGTCCACTCCAAGGTCGTCGGCCTCCTCGCCGTCAAGGGTCTGACCTTCAGAGTTGCTTCATGAGACTCTGCCTGTCAAGGGGGAGCGCCGTGCTCAGTCGGTGCCGAACCGCCGCCGTACGTCCGGCCGCTGCCTGAGCCGCTCGGGATAGCCGGGCCCCATCCGCATCGAGGTCTCCTCGGCCCGCAACGGTGTCCGGCACTGGGCGCAGACCACCTCCGCCGTGGTGTCGTGGTCGCACGCGTCGTGATGGAACACCACGGGCACCCCCCGCTCCCCGGCCAGCCAGCGGTCGCCCCACGCGGACATCGCGGCGAGCACCGCGAACAGGTCCCGCCCCTTCTCCGTGAGGACGTAGTCGTAGCGCGGTGGCTCGGCCTCGTACAGCCGCTTCTCCAGGATCCGCTCGTCGACCAGATGACGCAGCCGGTCGGTCAACGTGTTGCGGGCGATGCCCAGTTCCTGCTGGAACTCGTCGAAGCGACGGATCCCGTAGAACGCCTCCCGCACCACCAGCGGCGTCCAGTGGTCACCCAGCAGATCGACGGTCCGTGCGATGGAGCACGGCCACTTGGCGAACGACGTCCGTTTCATGTCCTTACGATAACGAGTCTCATGAAAAAACTCAGCTGACGATGACGGCGATGATGTGGGGGATCGGCTTGCCGACGACCGACCGCGTCCGGGCCGCGTGGACAGCGATGCCCCGTGCGCTTTGACTGGTCATGACGGGTTTCCTGCGGTGAGACGAGGTGTCCGACCATGAAGATCGAGGGATCGGTCGCGGTGGTGACCGGAGCGAACCGGGGGATCGGGCTGGCGTTCTCGCGTGCGCTGCTGGCCCGGGGCGCGTCCAAGGTGTACGCGGGCGTCCGCCGGCCCGAGGACTTCACCGAGCCGGGAATGGAACCGTTGCGCCTCGACGTCACCGACCACGACCAGGTCGCGGCCGCCGCACGGACGGTGTCCGACGCGACCATCGTGATCAACAACGCGGGCATCCAGGGTGGGCCGCCCCTGCTGGAGAACGGCTCCCTGGACGGGGCCCGGCGGGAGCTGGAGGTGAACTATCTCGGCACCTGGGCCGTCTCCCGCGCCTTCGCGCCGGTCCTCGCGGCCAACGGCGGCGGAGCCCTGGTGAACATGCTGTCCGTGGCCTCCTGGCGGGCGAACAGCCGGTTCCCCAGCTACGCGGCGTCGAAGTCCGCTCAGTGGTCGCTGACCAACGCGCTGCGCCTGGCCCTGCGGGACCAGGGGACCCTGGTCGTCGGTGTGCACGTCGGCTATGTGGAGACCGATGCCACCGCGGGGATCGCCGGCCCGAAGATCGACCCGGCCGAAGTGGCGGCGCAGACCATGGACGCCATCGCCCGTGACGAGCCCGAAGTGCTGGTCGACGAGACAACCCGAAAGGTGCGCGCCGCCCTGTCCGGGCCGCTCGATCTCATCTACGGCACCGCCTGATCGTGCGACGGTGGAGTCAGCAGACCGACTCAACCCAAGGGTGAGGTGGAGCCATGCGAACCGACTTCGATGTCGTCGTCCTGGGAGCCGGGCCGGGCGGCTATGTGGCCGCGATCCGGGCCGCCCAGCTGGGCCTGCGCACCGCCATCGTGGAGGGCCGGTTCTGGGGCGGTGTCTGCCTGAACATCGGCTGTATCCCGGCGAAGGCGCTGCTGCGCAACGCCGAGGTGGCCCAGCTGATCCTGCACGACGCGGAGAAGTTCGGCGTGAAGATCAGCGGCGAGGTGGGCCTGGACTACCGCGCCGCCTACGAACGCAGCCGGGTGGTGGCCGACGGACGCGTCAAGGGCGTCGGCTATCTCATGCGCAAGAACAAGATCGAGCAGTTCGAGGGGCAGGGCACCTTCCTCGACCCATACACCCTGCAGGTGCGGATGCGGGACGGCGAGACGACGCTCTCCTTCCGCTCCTGCATCATCGCGACCGGCTCGACCGTGAAGCTGCTGCCCGGGACGACCCTGGGCCGTCGCGTCGTCACCTACGAGGAGCAGATCCTCTCCGACAGCCTCCCGTCGAGCCTGGTCATCGCTGGTGCGGGCGCCATCGGCATCGAGTTCGCCTACCTGCTGCGGTCCTACGGCGTCGAGGTCACGCTGGTGGAGTTCCTGGACCGGATCGCACCCCTGGAGGACGAGGAGGTCTCCGCCGAACTCACCCGGCGCTTCAAACGGCAGGGCATCCGCGTGATGACCTCGACGGCGGTGCAGGCCATCGAGGAGACCGAGGACAACGTCCGGGTCACCGTCCGGCAGGGCGACACGGAACAGCTCCTGGAGGCGGAGAAGGTCCTCCAGGCCACCGGCTTCCAGCCGCGCACGGCCGGCTACGGACTGGCCGCCACCGGGGTACGGCTCACCGATCGCGGTGCCATCGACATCGACGGGTACTGCCGTACCAGCCAGCCGCACATCTACGCCATCGGCGATGTCACGGCGAAGCTGATGCTGGCGCACACCGCCGAGGCGATGGGCATCGTCGCCGCCGAGAGCATCGCCGGCGCGGAGACGATGGAACTGGACTACCGCATGATCCCGCGGGCCACGTTCTGCCAGCCGCAGATCGCCAGCTTCGGCTGGACCGAGGCGGAGGCCCGCGCCGAGGGCTTCGACGTCCGCGTGGCGAAGTTCCCCTTCACGGCCAACGCCAAGGCCCACGGCCTCGGCGACCCGGTCGGGTTCGTGAAACTGGTGAGCGACGCCCGCTACGGCGAACTCCTCGGCGGCCACCTGATCGGCCCGGACGTGACCGAGCTGCTGCCCGAGCTGACGCTGGCTCAGAAGTGGGACCTCACGGTGACCGAACTCGCCCGCAACGTCCACGCCCACCCGACGCTGAGCGAGGCGGTCCAGGACGCCCTGCACGGACTCGCCGGACACATGATCAACCTCTGACGACGGCCCTCGGGACCCGAGTTCGCGTGTGTCCGTGTCCGTCGCCGTCGCCGTCGCCGTCGCTGTCGTAGGAGACGGCGACGGCACGGACACACCGTCCGGGGCCGCTAGGGGCGGACGTACGGCCGGGTGATGATCTCCATGTTGTGGCCGTCCGGGTCCTCGAAGTAGGCGCCCCGGCCGCCGAACAGGCCGTTTATGCCCCCGGGTCGGGTGTGGTGGGGGTCGGCGTAGTAGGTGACACCGTCCGCCTCCAGCCGGGCGATCATGCCGTCGAACCGTTCCTCGGGCACGAGGAAGGCGTAGTGCTGGGACTGGATCGGCTCGTCCCGCTTCTCGTAGTAGTCGAGCGTCACGCCGTTGCCGAGGTCGACGGGCAGGAACGGCCCCAGTGGGGCGCCGACCCGCAGGCCCAGGACGGTGGCGAGGAACTCGGCGGACCGGTGCCGGTCACTGGCGTAGACGGCCGTGTGGTTCAGCTGGACGGCGGCCACCGACGACTCGGCTTCGTGCGGGTGCGTCTGGTCATGCGGGTGCTTCTGGTCAAAGGACAAGGGAGTCTCCGGTCTGGTGATCTGCTGGGGCCGGGCGCCGTGTACGGGGCACACGGGCGCCGGTGGCGAAGACGCGGAGAAGACGGCGGGCCTCTGGCCCGCCTCGGGCTCACGCCGAGGCCGGGAACCTCACTCGTGCATGGCCCATGGCCGACCCGGCAGTCACCCGGCCGACCCTAGTGACCGTCACGGGCCGGAGGCAAGGGAGTTACGTGCGATGACGGACGTCCGTGCCCGCCCGGCGTGCGGTCTGGCCGTACCCGCTCGGCGGCCGGCGCCGCGCGCACCGCGCCGCGCCGGCGGTCGAGTTCCGCATAGCGTTCCCGCACGCCCCGCCGGCGGCCGGACCCGCGGTGAACACATACGCCTCGCTGTCGTCGAGGCTCCTGCCGGGCACGCGATGCGCACCCTCGTGAAGAAGGGCGAGCCGGCCGCTCTGGAGCTGGTCGGTTTCCACGGCAGCGGCGAGGACCTGAAGGTGGTGGGTCCGCTGCTGGCGGAGACCGATGTCCCCCTGGGCGGAAACCTCGTCTTCACCGCGCGCATCACCAACGTGTCGAACAGGCCCGTGTCCCTCGCCGTCGACTACGTCGTCCATCACCTGAAGGCGAACGGGAAGCCGGCGCCCAAGGTGTTCAAGCTCGCCAAGCGGGAGCTGGCCCCCGGAGAGTCGGCCGACGTGACGCGCAGCCACTCGTTCCGCCCCATCACCACGCGCGTCTACTATCCGGGCGCCCATGCCGTGCAGCTCCAGGTCAACGGGCACCGCTTCGACATGGCGGATTTCCAGCTCCTGAAGGCCGAAGAGCCGCCGGCGCGCGGATCGCGGGAATGATCTCGGGCCCGCCGGTGGTTTCGATGACGGTCGTACTATGACGTGACCGTCCCGAAGCCACCCCGAGGAGCCACCGTGGCCCGCCCCCGTACCGCCGCCCGCACAGTGGAGCACCCCGAGCTGTCGGAGGTCTCGCTCCAGCAGGTGCTGGAGGCGCTGGTGGATCCGGTACGGCGTCTGGTGGTGACGCAGCTCGTCCGTGCGGGCGAGGACCTGACCTGCGGGACGTTCGAGGCGCCTGTGTCGCTCTCGACGCTGACCCACCACTTCAACGTGCTGCGCGAGGCCGGCGTGATCCGGCAGTACTACGTCGGGACGGCCAAGATGAACACGCTCCGCGCCGACGAGATGGAGCAGCGCTTTCCCGGCCTGCTGACGGCCGTGCTGGCCGCCGCTACCGCGGAGGAACGGGCGCGCGAGGTCTGAGGCGGGCGACGGACACATGTTTCGACGGTGCTCAAGATGTGGCGGCTGTCGAAGCCTGGGGCAGGGTGGGTGACGGCGTCGCTCATCGGCCCGCGGACGCGCGGTCGAGCTGTACCCCGGCCGGGTGCGGGGCGCCGGCCGCGGTGAGCCGGACGGCGCCCTCGTTCCGTACCGCCGGCGGCTTCCGAGCCCCCGGGCCCGCCCACGGTGCGTTGCCCCGACGGCCGTCAGTGCCCCGCCCGTGCCGCCATCCGGGCGGCGGCGTCGTAGATCAGCCGGGCGTGCAGTTCGAAGAGGGCCACCAGATCGGCGGATCCGCCGCTGACCTCCGCGTGCACGAACAGGCCGTCGGCACCGGCTACGGCATAGGTCGCCAGGGTGTGCACGTCGGCCTCGTCCAGGGCCGGGAAGAGGGTGGCGATCACCTCGGCGATCCGCTGGTGGGAGATCTCCCGGACCTGGAGGAAGACGGCACGGCCACGCGGCTCGGTGGGGCGGCGCTCCAGGGCGAGCATGAGGCCGAGGCGCAGGAAGTCCGGTGCGGCGACGAGCGACCTGGCCACGTTGGCGGCCATCAGGGTGACCCGTTCCAGCGGCGTGCCGACCGCCTCGCCGGGGAGTTCGACGGCCGTGAGCCAGGTCTCGAAGCTGCGCTCGATGACGGCGGCGATCAGGTCGTCCTTGTCCTTGAAGTGCCAGTAGATCGAGCTGGCGGGCAGGCCGCACTTGGCGCTGACGGCGGCGATGGAGGTGCCGTCGTAGCCGCGTTCGCCGGCGATCTCCACCGTGGCGTCGAGGATGCGCTGGCGCGACTCCACCCCGTTCGCACGCTTTCTGCGTGTCGTCTGCGGCCCGGTCATCGCTGCGCCTCTCGGGAATCCTGGCGGCCCGTGCGGGGGCCGCCTCTGAAGTGTCCACTCTAATTGGAGCATTCCCTACGCCAACCGTGGATCAGAGGTGCCCCAGCTGCGCCTCCATGGCCCCCACCAGCCGGTGCAGCGCCTCGGTCACCTGCTCGCGGTCCTCTCCCAGGCCTGCCAGCAGGCCGATCTCGATGGCGAGTTGCCGGGGAAAGAGGTCGTCGACCGCTTTGGCTCCGGCCTCGGTGATGGTGACCAGGGCGGCGCGCCGGTCGGCGGGATTGGGGGTGCGGGCGATGAAGCCGCGTTTCTCCAGCTTGCCGAGGGTCTTGCTGACGCCCGCCCGGGACAGCCCCAGCCGCTCGGCCAGGCTGCGGGCGATGAACGGCCCGGTCGCGTGCCGGAGGGGGATCAGCATGTCGACCTCGGGTGCGGTGAGGGCGGCGCCCGCGTAGAGGGGTTCCACGGCGCGGTTGAGCAGGCCCGTGGCGTGTTTGAGCAGGCCGACCAGCTCCATGGGGG
The DNA here is from genome assembly GCF_043201895.1 of Streptomyces sp. NPDC048254. Classification (NCBI taxonomy): domain Bacteria; kingdom Bacillati; phylum Actinomycetota; class Actinomycetes; order Kitasatosporales; family Streptomycetaceae; genus Streptomyces; species Streptomyces sp. NPDC048254. The sequence goes on along the minus strand of NZ_JBICZJ010000015.1, from coordinate 82,131 downwards.
AGGTGTCCAGGTCGGGGTTGTGGGCGGACCACTGGGCGCCGACGTCGGCGGCGGAGGGGGTGGACGAGGGGGAGGGGGAGGGGGAGGCGTGAGTGGGCATGCGGCTCGTCTTCTCGTTCGATATTTGTTAGCTGGTGAACTATCGGTTACCTTTATTTCCATGGTAGCTCCGTCATCCTCGCGCAACGGCTCCGACGCCGTCCCCGACACCACCGGACCAGCGCTTTCGGGCCGTACGGCCACCGCCCTGATCGCCGTGCTCGGCGCGCTGACCGCTGTCGCCCCGCTCGCGACGGACATGTACGTCCCCGGCTTTCCCGCGCTGGGAGAGGCGCTCGGAGCGAGCAGCTCGGCCGTGCAGCTCACGATGACCGCGTTCCTCGCCGGACTCGTCGTCGGTCAGCTGGTCATCGGCCCGCTCAGCGACGGGCTCGGCCGGCGCCGGCTGCTGACGGCCGGGACGGCAGGATTCGTCGTGTTCTCCGTCGCCTGCGCCGTCGCCCCGAACATCGGCGTCCTGACCGGCGCCCGCTTCCTGCAAGGCGTGGCCGGTGCGGCGGGCATGGTGCTGGCCAGGGCCGTCCTCACCGACCGCTTCCACGGACCCGAACTGCCGCGCTACTTCGCGGTGTTGTCGCAGGTGATCGGTGTGGCACCGGTCGCCGCGCCGGTGCTCGGCGGGGCCGTCCTGGCCGTCTCCACCTGGCGGACCGTCTTCGCCGTGCTGGCCGTGCTCGGCGTGCTGCTCCTGCTCGCCGTGGTGCGGGCGGTGCCCGAGTCGCTGCCGCCCGAACGGCGTCACGACGGCGGACTCGCCAGCACCTTCCGGGCCATGGGCGCACTGCTGGCCGGCCGGACGTTCATGGGCTACGTCCTGGTCGTCGCCCTCGTCTCGGCCGCGATGTTCACCTATATCAGCGGCTCCAGCTTCGTCTTCGAGAACCTCCACGGGGTCTCGTCGACGACGTACTCCCTGATCTTCGCCACCAACGCCGTCGCCATGCTGGCCGGCGGGGCGACCTTCGCCCGCCTGGCCGGGCGTGGCACACGCCTGAACACGATGCTCTCGGCCGGAGTCGGTATCGCCCTGCTGGGCGCGCTCGCCCAGGTCCTGCTCCTGCTGACCGCGGGCGAGACCCTCGCGGGAACCTGGATCACCCTGTTCGTGACCGCGGCAGGCATCGGCCTGGTCTTCCCGAGCGCCATGAGCATCGGCCAGACGGTCGGCCGTTCGGCACCGGGCGCCGCCTCGGCACTCCTGGGTGGCCTCCAGTTCCTCTTCGGCGCCCTGGCCGCACCGCTGGTGGGGGTGTTCGGGGAGGACAGTTCCCGGCCGATGGCGGTCATCATGCTGATCTCGCTGGTGGCGGCGGCGCTGGCGCTGATGGGCCTGGCCAGGCCGTGGGAAGGGAGCGGGGAACCGGTACCGGCGTAGCGACGGACGGCCTTGCCGGATCTCCCGCGACCTGCCTCGATGTCCCGGGAATTCCCGCGCAGGTGCGCAGTTGTTGTGCACCGGGCGTGGGGCGGGGGAGGGCCGGGTGACCGGGAGGCCAGTCCGGCACGGTCCGCGACCGCGTGCGGCAGCCGGCCCGGTGTCGTCCGCGACCGCGTGCGGCAGCCGGCCCGGTGTCGTCCGCGACCGCGTGCGGCAGCCGGCCCGGTGTCGTCCGCGACCGCCGTGCGGCAGTCGGCCCGGTGTTGCCCGCGACCGCGTGCGGCAGCCGGCCCGGTGTCGTCCGCGCCGCGCGCGGCAGCCGCGCCGGTGTCGCCGATGAGCCGCCTCCGGTCGGCGGCCACGGACAGCCGCCGGTCCCACCCGGCTCACTCACTCACGAGAAGGGTGCCGGGCCGCCCGCCGGGCCCCGGCAGTGGTGGTCCCGATCGGCCCGCTGAGCCGGCTGCCCCTGCACAAGGCGGGCCGACATGACGGCAGCCGACGACATCTCGCCGGCCGTGGCCAGGGAGTTCTACGACCGCATCGCCCCCCCGGCGGGCCCACTCGGCCGACAGGAGTCCCGCCCTCGCGCCGTATGCGGCTCCGCACCAGGTGCGGGCCGAACATCCTGGCCGGGAGGAGCGGTTCGGGGCGTTCATGCACATCGGGGCATGACGGCCACGACCGGTCCCCGGCGCCCGCCCACGGGCGACGCCACACCCGCGAACGCGCCGCTTCGCCGGATCGCCGGACTCGCCGAGGTCCCGGAGCCGGTCTGGCCGCGCGCTTCCCGCCCGGACGGAGTGAACCCGTTCCGTCCGAACTCCGAAGCGCGGCACGGAGCTTCCCTGGACGCTCCCCACCTGCGGCTCAGCACGGATGTCCGCACCAGGGGTTGACAGGAAGCTGCTCACGCCACAGCCTTTGGCAACGTTGTCATTCTGCTCGGTGCGGGGTGCGCAGAGCCGCTTCGGCTCACCCCGCCGCTTTTTGATGGGACGTCAGATTCATGACCGATCAATCGGATCCGTGGCGCAATCCGTCGCGGCGGTCCATAGTGGCCGCGGGCTCCACCCTGTTGGCCGGGTTCGGACTCAGCTCGTCGCTCCCCGCCTCGACCGCAGCCGCCGCCACGGGCCGACCGGCACAACCCGGCTCGCCTCTCGAACTCGCCGTCAACCGGCCCGTCTCGGTCTCCTCGACGGCCTACGCCCCCACACCCGGATCCTTCGCGGTCGACCGGCTCACCGCACGCGGCGTGCGGGGCAGCGGATGGCGGGCGGAGGCCGGCGACCCGCAGTGGATCACCGTCGATCTGCAGGCCGCGTGCAAGGTCACCTGGATCCGCCTGACCTTCGAAGCCGACGCCGCGGACCCGGTGTTCACCCCGCCCACCAGCGGAAACCCGGCCGACGGCACCACCGGCAAGGAGATCCTGTCGAGCTACGCGGTGGACTGCGTGGTCGAGACCTCCCTGGACAAGAAGTCGTGGACGAGTGTCTACCGCACCACCGCCGGCACCGGCGGAGCCGTGGACATCCAGCTTCCCCGCCCGGTGTCGGCGCGCTGGGTGCGCATGACGTCCCGCAAGCGCTCCAGCCCCCTGCCCCTCGGACTCAACGGCTTCGAGGTGTACGGCACCCCCGACGGGCACCGTCCCACGGCGACGGGCTGGACCGACTGGGGCACCCGGCACGGCGAGGCGCCCAGGCTGACCGTTGCCGACGACGGCACGGTGCCGGTGGAGTCCGGCTGGCGGCTCACCCTGGACGACTGGGCCGGCGCCGACGGTCCCGGTCTGTCGAAGACCTCCGTCGACACCAGCCGCTGGCTGCCCGCCACCGTCCCCGGCACGGTCCTCGCCTCCCTCGTGGACCAGGGCAAGCTGCCGGACCCGGTCGCGGGGCTGAACAACCTGCACATCCCCGAGGCGCTGTCGCGGCACTCCTGGTGGTACAAGCGGGACTTCGAGCTGCCGCACGGCCTGCGCACCGGCTCCGGCCGCAGGATCTGGCTGGAGTTCGACGGCGTCAACCACCAGGCCGACGTCTGGCTCAATGGCGAGCGGGTCGGCGACCTGACGTACCCGTTCGCCCGCTCCTCGTACGACGTGACCCGGCTGCTCGCCGCCGACGGCGCGAACGCGCTGGCCGTCAAGATCACGCCGATGCCGGTGCCCGGCAGCCCCGGCGACAAGGGCCCCCTGGGCGAGTCCTGGGTGGACGCGGGCGCCCAGCAGATGAACCTCAACTCGCCCACCTACCTGGCCTCCTCGGGCTGGGACTGGATGCCGGCCGTCCGCGACCGTGCGGCCGGGATCTGGAACCACGTCCGGCTGAGATCCACCGGGCATGTCGTCATCGGCGACCCGCGCGTGGACACCGTCCTGCCGAAGCTGCCGGACGTCTCGGTCGCCGAGCTGACGATCGTCGTCCCCGTCCGGAACGCCGACTCCACCGACCGCCGTGCGACGGTCTCCGCGGCCTTCGACGGCATCCGGGTGTCCGAGGTCGTCACCGTCCCGGCCGGCGAGAGCGTCGACGTGGTCTTCGCCCCCGACGCCTTCGGGCAGTTGCGGCTGCGCGACCCCGAACTGTGGTGGCCGAACGGCCTGGGCGAGCCGAACCTGCACGACCTCACGCTCACCGCGTCGGTCGACGGTACCGAGAGCGACCGGCGCACCACCCGCTTCGGCATCCGCCAGTTCGGCTACGAGTACGAGGTGCCGCTGCCGTTCACGGCGTCCGGCGACTCCTACCTCCAGTCCGTCACCTTCGACCGGCAGCAGGCCCGGTACGTCCGTGTCAACTGCCGGACACGGGCCACCTCTTGGGGCAGTTCCCTGTGGACCCTGGCCGTGCGGGACAGCACCCGGCCGGCCACGGATCTCGCCCTGCACGCCCCCGCCGACGCCTCCAGCACGGACGGCGACGACCACGGCGCGGCCAACGTGACCGACGGCGATCCGGGCACCCGCTGGTCCTCGGCGTACGAGGACGACCAGTGGATCCGCGTCGACCTGGGCTCGGCACAGTCCTTCGACCGGGTCGACCTCACCTGGGAGCAGGCGTACGCCAAGGCCTTCGTGGTGCAGGTCTCCGCCGACGGCTCCGAGTGGACCGACGTGAAGGCGGTGGACAACGGAGCCGTGCCGCTGCCGTTCAGCAACGGCGACGCCAGCCTCCAGGTCGAGGACTTCGACCAGCGGACGGCCCGCTACATCCGTATCAACTGTGGTCTGCGCAACACCAGTTGGGGTAACTCGCTGTGGTCCCTGAGCGTCGTCGACCGCGCCGTCCCCGGCACCGACCTCGCCCTGCACAAGACGGCGAAGGCCTCGACCGAGGAGTCCGACCATCCCGCCACGCAGGCCACCGACGGTGACGCGGGCACCCGCTGGTCGTCGCAGTACGAGGACCACCAGTGGATCCAGGTGGACCTGGGCTCCGCGCAGAAGTTCGACCGGGTGGCGATCGTCTGGGAGACGGCGTACCCGAAGACGTACGTCATCCAGGTCTCCGACGACGGCGAGCAGTGGACCGACATCAAGTCCGTGTCCAACACGCCCGATCCGCTGAAGATCTCCGTCAACGGCGTACGGGTGCTGGTCCGCGGCGGCAACTGGGGCTGGGACGAACTGCTGCGCAGGATGCCGCCGGAGCGGATGGACGCGGCGGTGCGGATGCACCGCGACATGAACTTCACCATGATCCGCAACTGGGTCGGCAGCAGCGACCGGGAGGAGTTCTTCGCCGCCTGCGACCGGCACGGCATCCTCGTCTGGAACGACTTCCCGAACGCCTGGGCCATGGACCCGCCGGACCACGACGCGTTCAACTCGACCGCGCGGGACACTGTGCTGCGCTACCGCATCCATCCCTGCGTGGCCGTCTGGTGCGGGGCGAACGAGGGCAACCCGCCCGCCGCCATCGACAAGGGCATGCGCGAGGCCGTAGAGCAGCAGGTTCCCGGCCTGCTCTACCAGAACAACTCGGCCGGCGGCATCGTCACCGGCGGCGGGCCCTACGGCTGGGTCGAGCCGGAGAAGTACTTCGACCCCGACACCTACGGCAGCAAGGACTTCGGCTTCCACACCGAGATCGGCATGCCGGTGGTCTCCACCGCGGCGAGCCTGCGCAACATGACGGGCGACGAGCCCGAGTGGCCCATCCGCGGCGCCTGGTACTACCACGACTGGAGCGAGCGCGGGAACCAGGCGCCGCAGAACTACAAGGCCGCCGTCGAGTCCCGCCTGGGCGAGGCAGCAGGCCTCGACGACTTCGCCCGCAAGGCGCAGTTCGTCAACTACGAGAACACCCGGGCCATGTTCGAGGCGTGGAACGCCAACCTCTGGGACAACGCCACCGGTCTGATGCTGTGGATGTCCCACCCGGCCTGGCACAGCACCGTCTGGCAGACCTACGACTACGACTTCGACGTCAACGGCACCTATTACGGCGCCCGTTCCGCCTGCGAGCCGCTGCACGTCCAGGCGGACCCGGTGAAGTGGCGGGTCCTGGCGGTCAATCACACCCGCGCGGACCTCAAGGACGCCACCGTCACCGCCCGCCTGTACGACCTGTCCGGCCGGCAGCTCGGCAGGAGCAGGACCGCCCGGGTGGACGTGGCACGGGCCACCACGACGGAGGCGTTCACCGCCGGCTGGACCGACGACCTGCCCGACCTGCACCTGCTGCGGCTGACCTTGGAGGACGCCCACGGCAGGGAGCTGTCCCGCAACACCTACTGGCGCCACCGCGAACCCGCCGCCATGCAGGCCCTCAACAAGGCCAGGCAGGTGAACGTGTCCGGCTCCATCGGGCAGGTGTCCCGTGCCGGCGACCGCCACGAACTGACCGCCACCGTCCGCAACCACGGCTCGGCCGTCGCCGCCATGGTCCGGCTGTCCCTGGTGGACGAGGCCCTTGGCCACCGGGTGCTGCCGACGCTCTACAGCCACAACTACCTGTGGCTGCTGCCCGGCGAATCGCAGACCGTCACTCTGTCCTGGCCGTCGGGGGCCCTCCCCTCACGCCGTCCGGCGCTGATGGTGGAGGCCTACAACAGCCGCGTCACGACGATCCGCCCCTGACCGAGGGACCGCGCGTACCCGCCGAGGGCACACCGAACGGCCCTCGGCGGGTACGCGCGTGCAACGCTCGGCGACACCTCCGACAGTCCCCCCCGGTTCTCTGGGTCTCGGCCGCCGAGCGGTCACCCTCCGACGAAGCTCACTGTCTGCGTCATGTCCGCCCGTCCGGTGCGCAGTCGGGGCACGCCTTCGCTCTCGAATCCCACCGCGACACCGCAGAACAGCACGAGATCGTCATCGGCCCCGACCACCTGGCTGACGGTCTTGCGGAACATGGTCCACATCACCTGAGGACAGCTGTGCAGCCCTTCCGCCCTCAGCAGCAGCATGACCGTCTGCAAGTACATCCCCGCGTCCCCCCACTGCCCCGGCCCCATCGTCCGGTCGAGGTAGCAGAACAGGACGACCGGAGCCCCGAACGCCTCCGAGTTCAGGGCGGCGATCCTCCTGGGTCTGTCCGGGTCGTCGCGCTCGATGCCCAGCGCCTGGTACCGCTGGGCGGCCGCGGCGGAGAACCGGTCCAGATACGGCGAGACCAGTTCGGCCGGGTACATCGGGTACTCCCGTTCGTCACCCGGGTCTCCCGCCAGTGCCCTGGCCGTCGCACGTCCCTTCAGTTCGGCCAGCGGCTCGCCGGTCACGACATACACATGCCACGGCTGCAGGTTCCCACTCGACGGAGCCCGCGCCGCCGTGGTCAGAACCCGTTCGAGTACCTCCTTGGGCACCGGCCGACCGCTGAACGCCCGCACGGCCCTGCGGCTGTTCACGGCTTCGTACACGTCCACGTCTTCTCGTCCTCTCGTCCAACGACAGCCACCTCTCTGCTCATTTCAGCGCACGCCGGCACGCGATCCGCCACCGCCCGCCTCCCTCGGTACCGGAAACGCCGTACCCGCGACGAGCAGGCGCTAGCCGTGGTCGACGGACTCCCGGGTCGACAGATCGGCATGGCGGAGGTGCCCCGGGGTGTGGTCGCCCAGCGTGAAGTCGTAGCGGAGGACGGAGCCCGGTTCCAGCAGCCGCCGTTGGACCTGCGGCTTTCTGCCGGGGGACGAGGCCACGATGGTGAGGTGTCCCTCGGGCAGCCCTGCCACGGCATAGGTGCCCTGGGCGTTCGTCGCGGTACGCACCAGCTGCCGGCCTCTGTCGTCCATGACGGTCACCGCGGCGTGCTGGAGCGGCTGCCGCGCACCGTCGCGGACGGTGCCCGCCAGCGTCGGCACCGGTTCGCCGAAGTGGTGGTGGGCGGGCATCGCCGTGGGTATCGGACTCTCCAGGGACGGGTCGTCCACCGGTGGCTCCGCCTCCTTGTACTGCTTGTTCCCGCCGCGGTGCCGGGCGGCTGTGCTGTGGTGGCGCCAGGCGTCGAGGCCCATGAGCCCGATGCCGGCGGCGATCCACGCGCACAGGACGAGGACGGGCTTGCGGACTCCTGCCCCGTGGAAGTACAGGACTCCCCTCAGCGCGTCCACCGCGTTGCCGAGCGGCATCACGGTATGCACGTGCTGGAAGAACGTCGGCAGCATCGCCACCGGGGCCACCCCGCTGGTGGGAGTGCTCAGCACGATGAACAGACCCATCCCCACCCCGGGGAAGAACTGCTTCGTGAAGGGCGCCATGCCGGTGCAGAACGTGGCCACCGCCGTCGTGAGGAGGAACGCCGTCGCGAGGGCGGCCGGGTCGTTCGGCAGATAGCCGAGGTCGACCCCGACGAGGTCACCGGCGACGGCGAAGACACCGGCGACGCCGACGATCGTCATCAGCTTCCTGCGGCGGTTGAAGGTCGCCGCACGCAGCAGGGTCGTCGCGAGCAGGTACCCGGGGATGTTCCAGGCGGTACCGAAGTAGACCAGGGTGGTTCCCGTCAGATCCTTGGCGGCGGTGGGTGCCACATCCCTGAGGGTGAGCGGCTCGCCGTTCGCGGCGGCGAGCCCTGCGAAGTCCTTGCCCAGCGCCTGGAGGAGGGACGTCCCGTTGGCCTTGGCCACATAGAGCACCGGATGGTGGCCGGTGACATATCCCGCCACGGCACTTCGGTCCAGCACCGCCTGGCGGGCGGCCCGTGCATCGGCCACGGAGGTGACGTCGAACCCTCCGGGGTAATGACGGTGCAGCGCGGCCTCGGCCTTCGCCTCCGGAGTACGGCCGGCGACCACCACGTCGGCGTGATGCGGTTGCGGCGCGTGCAGGGCGGGGGCGAAGCAGAACAGGAAGCCCAGGAAGAGTGTCACCGGGAACCACAGGGTCTCGGCGAGGACTCTGGACGACGACGTGCCCTGTCCTTCGCTACGGGCCCTCACCTGCCCGACCCGCCCACGGCGCCGTGGGCCGTGGCGGACGGCTTCACCGCGGCCCCGGCTTCGCAGCGACGTGCGCACCCGTCCACTCGGACTCGCGGCCCGGCTCAGGGAGGAGACGGCCGCCCTCCACAGCCGAGCGGGCGGGGCTGTCCTGGATGACCACCAGCACGGTTTCCGGATCCACCTGGGCGATCCGTGAGACGGCTGCCGCGAGCTCCAGGGCGAGCCGGCTGGTGTTCTCCTGCGGATGACCGCGTCGCGCCCAGCCGTTGATCAGGAGGGGCGTGCCCGGGGTCCCGCCGACGAACACGTTGTCCCGCGGCAGCTCCGGGAACACGGTGTTGACGTAGGCCGGTGGGACATGGTTGATCACCGCGTGGATCCGCGTGATCTCGGTGGCGAGCGCGGCCTTGGTCTCCGTTGTCAGCGTGCCCTGCGCGGTGGTGCAGGTGTAGAGGGGCATGTCGTCTCCGGTGAGGTGAGGTGAGGTGAGGGTGGGGCGGGCTCTGCCGGTTGCCCCGAACTGGTCGCGGTGAGCGGTCAGTTGTCGTAGTCGGTGAGGGTCCTGAGGTCGTTGACGGAGTAGGCGAGGTGGAACCGGAAGCCCTTGCCGGTTCGCCGGACGGGGAGGTCGGCGAGCTCTTCCCCGCGGGCCGGGAGGAAGTCCAGCTCGCCGGTGCCGATCCAGGCCTCGGTGATGCTCACGTCGTCGAGGAGCGCGAGGACCAGTTCGTGAACGGCGGGCTTGTCGTGCTGTCCGGCGGCGAGGCGGGGGAAGTGCCGGAGGTTGACCACGGGCCGGTTCATGAGGGCGGCGGGGTCGCCGAGGGGCTGTTCGAGGGTGACGCGGGCTTCGGCTATGCGCTGGCCGGCACTGGAGGCGGTCGCGCCGAACCGACCGCCCTTTCCGACCGGCGGGGTGGCGGGGTTGCCGACGGGATAGGCGCGGGTCTGGTGGACGACACCGAGCTTCTTGGGGAAGCCCTGGACCCAGCCGCGGGCCATGGCCGCGTCGTTGTCGACGTAGATGTAGGGGCACCAGGCGACGGGCATGTCGTCGTAGCGCGCGTCCAGGGTGGTGAGGAACTCCCGGTACTGGGAGCGGGCGGGGTCCAGGTACTCCTGGCCCGTGGCGGAGTACTGCCAGTCGATGAACATGGCCACGCCACGTCCAGGCGTGTCCGGGTCGAGAGCGAGACCCTCGGGGAGCGTCGCCTCGGCCGCACCGGGGTCGGTGAAGAACTCGACGCCGACAACGGTTCCGGCGTAGTGCCACGGCGGAGCCGGCGCCAGATTGGCGGTCCCGCGGGGAGAGAGGGGCAGGGTGTAACCCTTCACAGCAGATTTCCCTTCCATGCTCGATACGATACGTACCGTTTCATATGGACACCAGGACGCTAACACGTCTTGACCCGAAAACGAAACGGTACGTATCGTTGCGGTCATGGGACTCGCATTCACCTCGGATCCGGCGGCCACCCCGCGCTCGGCCCCCAAGATCCTCGACGCCACCAGGGACCTCCTGGCCGCGCAGGGCTACTCCACCCTCACCATCGAGGGGGTCGCGGCGGCCGCGGGCGTCGGCAAGTCGACCATCTACCGCTGGTGGCCGAACAAGGAAGCGCTCGTCGCCGACGCGCTCGCGGAGGTGTTCCGGGCGGAGGAGATCCCCGACCGGGGCGACACCCGCGCGGAAGTGCGTGAGGCGGTCGACATGACGATCCGCAACTACGCCAACGAGGACCTGGCCGCGTCACTGCCCGCGCTCGCCGCCGGCCTGCTGCCCCACCCCGAGCTCATGGCCCGCTTCCGGGAAACCTTCCTGCGACGCAAGCGGCAGAACATCGACGTCGTGCTGCGCCGGGGGATGGAGCGGGGTGATCTGCCGCCCGACCTCGACACCGAACTGGTGCAGGACCTGTGGGCCGGGGCCATCCTCTACCGCCGGCTCATGATCGGGTCGCCCCTCGATGACGACCTGGCCGAACGCCTGGTCGAACTGGTGACCCACTCCCCGGCAGCGGCCCTGTCCCGCCGTCCCCCCGCCTCGTCCGACTGAGCGACTCGGCCAGGAGGCTCCAACCGCCAGATGTCCGCGTCCCCTGCAATGCGGCTCGGGCCTGTGCGAGTTCCGGCCGGGGTGGCGCCTATGAAGCCTTCTGAGTGCGCTGCCTCGCCCGGTGGGCTCGCAGGTTCGCCGCGTTGCCGCAGACCTTGACGTCGTGCCAGACCCCGCTGTTGTTGCGTGACCGGTCGAAGAACGCAGTCCCGCACCGGTCGTTCCGGCACACTTTCAGCCTGTGCCAGGTGCCCGTCCGCTGGGCCTGGAAGACCTCGATGAGGGCCAGGGCCGCCACCCGCCGCCAACCGGTGCCGCGCGGCACCGGGCGCACCTGCCCGTCCTTGCCCAGCTCCATCACGACCGCCGCGATGTGCAGCGGCGGCAACGGGTCCTCCTCGCCCTGCGTCGCCGCCCGGCGCAGGGCGTCGCGGAAGGCCCGGAGTTCCTCGTGGTCGTGCGGGGCGAGCTCGATACCCGCTGCGTGTCCGCCTGTGGCCTTGTTCCACTCTGCCAGTGCCTCATCGAGCCAGGTCTGCGCGTCGTCCGGCTCCGCGAGGAGGTCGCTCGTGCGTGGCTTTCCGGCGGAGATGGTGTTCATGAGGTCCTGCACGAAGGCGAGCCCCTCCGGTGCCGGTCCCGTGTCGTAACGCATCGTGGCCGGCCAGCTCATTGCTCTCAACTCTCCACGCGGGCGCATCCTTGGCGACATAACCATAACATCTTTGCTTCTTATCTCGGGCTTCTGCGCCACCGGCGCGAAACGGTGTGACGCCGACCGGCGGCTCCGCCGGATGCCGGAGGTGGTGCGTCCGCCGCTCCCGGCAGCGCGGCGTGCGGGAGCCCGGGTCTGGCTCCATCCTGGAGGGGCGGGCAACGAGGGGGTGCGGCAACGGAGGGAGTGGTGGCGATGCGGACCGTCGTGGACCTCACACGCTGCCAGGGCTATGCACAGTGCGTCTTCCTCGCACCGCAGGTGTTCGAACTGCACGGGGAGGAGGGGTTGCTGTATGCCACGGCCGTCCCCGACGACCAGGTGGACCGGGTGCGCCAGGCCGTGGCCGCGTGCCCGGTGCAGGCGATCCTCCTCGGGGAGGAGGTGAGCGACGGTGCCCGGTGACCTCAAGGACGGCCGTATCGTCATCGTCGGCGCGTCGCTGGCGGGGCTGCGGGCCGCGGAGGGACTGCGCGAGGAGGGTTTCACCGGCTCGGTGACCGTGGTCGGGGACGAACCCCACCCGCCCTACGACCGGCCGCCGCTGTCCAAACAGGTGCTGCTCGGGCAGGCGACGGCGGAGACCACCGGGCTGCCGATGCGCCACGATCCGGACGCCGAGTGGCGGCTCGGGGTCCGTGCCGCGGGCGTGGACATGCTCGCCAAGCAGGTGCTGCTGGAGGACGGCGAGCCGCTGCCGTACGACCGGCTGCTGATCGCCACCGGCACCCGCGCCCGGCCCTGGCCCAACCCCGAGGAAGCCGCCCTGGACGGAGTGTTCACCCTGCGCACCCGCGAGGACGGCGGGGCACTGGCCGAGCGGCTGGCCGCCGGGCCGGAACGGGTACTGGTCATCGGCGGCGGCTTCACCGGCTCGGAGATCGCCTCCGCCTGCCGGGAACGCGGGCTGGCCGTGACCGTCGCCGAACGCGGCCCCGCGCCTCTGGTGGGCGCCCTCGGCGGCACCCTGGCGAAGCTCGCGGCCGTCATGCAGCGCAACCACGGCGTCGACCTGCGGACCGGGGTGACGGTCACCGCCCTGCACGGGAACGGGGCCTTCACCCACGCGCAGTTGTCCGACGGCAGCCGCGTCGACGCCGACGTCTGCGTCGTGGCGCTGGGCGCGGTCCGCAACGTCGAGTGGCTGTCGGAGTCCGGGCTGGCGGCGGGCCCGCGCGGGATCGCCTGCGACGCCGGCTGCCGCGCCTTCACCATGTACGGGATCGTCACCGACGACGTCTTCGTGGCCGGTGACGTCTCCCGCTTCCCGCACCCGCTGTTCGGGTACCAGATGCTCTCCCTGGAACACTGGGGAAACGCGGTCGAGCAGGCCGCGGTGGCGGCCCACAACATGGTCAGTCCGGGTCCGCTGCAGCGCCCGCACCTGGCCATCCCGACGTTCTGGTCGACCCAGTTCGGGCTCAACATCAAGTCGGTGGGCGTGCCCACCTACTCCGACCACGTGGTCATCGCCCAGGGCTCGCTGGAGGCGCGCCGCCTGGCCATGGTCTACGGCTACCAGGGGCGGGTCACCGCCGCGGTCACCGTCGACATGGCCAAGTCGCTCGACTACTACCGGCAGTTGATCGAGACGGCCGCTCCGTTCCCGCCTCCGCCGGGTGCGGCGGACCGGGCGACCGCGGCCGACGTCCCGATCCCGTCCGACGTGCCGGATCCTTCCGTGCTCTCCCACGGCCCCACCGTGGCGCTCACCGGATACCTGCCCGACCGCCGACTGGCCGTGGTGCAGCCGACGCGCTGACCCGCGTCCCGTCCACGACTCCCTCCACGAGGAGCCACCATGGACTCCGAGACCCTGCTGACCCGGATCACCGACTACGCCAGCCGCCCCAACCCCTACCCGCTGTACGCGGAACTCCGGGAGGCCGGCCCCGTGGTGCGGCAGGCGGACGGCAGCTGCCTGGTCGGCGGCTACCACGACATCGCCGCTCTGCTCCACGACCCGCGGATGAGCGCCGATCCCCGCATCCGCGGCCGAGTCACGCACAAGCCGCCGTTCCTGCGGCTTGACGACCCGGAGCACCACAGGCTGCGCACGCTGGCCATGCGGCCCTTCGGGCCCCCGCACAGCCCGGGCCATGTCGACGCCATGCGCGGCGAGATCGACCGGATCACCGAGGAACTGCTGAAACCCTTCGAGGCGGGCCGGCAGATCGACCTCGTCGACGACTTCGCGTACCCGCTGCCCGTCACGGTGATCTGCCGCCTGCTCGGCGTGCCACGCGAGGACGAGCCGCTCTTCCGGGCCTGGTCCGACGCGCTGGTCGCGGCAGCCGACCTCAAGCCCGAGGACGACGACTCCGCCGGGACGCACGAGGCGGGCGACCAAGCGCGGATCGAGCTGGGCGGGTACCTCGTGAACCTCGCCGAACGGCGCCGCGGCGCCCCGGGCGACGACCTGCTCTCCGCCTTCGTCAACGAGCCGGACCCGGCCCTGCGGCTCACCCAGGAGGAACTCGCCGAAACCGCGATGCTGTTGCTCATCGCGGGACACGAGACGACGGTCAACCTGATCACCAACGGAGTGCTCACGCTGCTGCGCGGCCCCGAGCACCTGGACCACCTTCGCCGCGACCCCGGCCTGCTGCCGCGGACGGTGGAGGAACTCCTGCGCTACGAACCCCCGGTCCACATGCGCGAGCGCGTCCCGCTCACCGACATCACCGTCGCCGGCACCACGGTCGCCCGGGGCACCTCCGTCATCCTGGCGCTGGCGTCAGGCAACCGCGACCCCCGACGGTTCGACGATCCCGACCGGTTCGACCCCACCCGCCCGGACAACGAACACCTCGGCTTCGGCAGTGGCATCCACCTGTGCTTCGGCGCACCGCTCGCCCGCGTGGAGGCCCAGACCGCGCTCGGCGCACTGCTCCCCGTGCTCGGCACGGCAAGCCTGGTCCAGGACCCGCCTCCCTACCGCCAGAACGCCATGCTGCGCGGCCCCCGCCACCTGCCGATCCAACTGTGAAGCCCCTCCCACCCCCTCCGGGCCGGTAACTTCTGCGCGGTGACCTTGAGGGAGACGCAGGGCCTCACGTCGATGACCGACGGGGCGCGGTTGTGCTGGACGGCGCTGGGGGACACGACTCGTCAGCCGCCCGTGGTGATGCTGCACGGCGGCCCGGGTCTCCCGGACTACCTGGGTGAGGTCGCCTCGATGGTGGCGGACCTCGCGCCCGTGTACCGATATGACCAGCGTGGCACCGGCCGGTCCCCATGGCGGGGGGCCCATTCCCTGGCCCGGCATGTCGAGGATCTCGCCGAGTCACTCGATGCCTGGGGTGTGCCCGAGGCCGTGTTGATCGGGCACTCCTACGGCACCGATCTGGCGAGCCGGTTCTGCCTGGCGCACCCGGACCGGGTGGCGGCGGTCCTGCTGATGTGCGGGCCGTTCGTGGGCGATTGGCGTGCCGGGTACCGGGCGGAGCGAGAGCGCCGTATGTCCGCCGCGCAGCGGGAACGGCTCCGCGAGTTGGAGGAGTTGCCGCACCGCACGGAGGAGCAGGAAACCGAACTGCTCACGCTGGCCTGGTTCACCGACCACGCCGATCCCGGACGCGGGTGGCGCCGGGCAGCGCGCGATGCCCGCCGGCGCCGCCCGGTCAACTGGGTGATGAACGACGAGCTCGGCGCGGCGGAACGCGCGGACCCGCTCGATGGGCACCTCGCCGAGCTGCGCGCCTGCCTGCCCGCGCGAGCGGAGCTCCTCGGCGGGAGCGACGACCCCCGTCCGCTGTCGGCCCTCGAATCACTCGCGCGCCGACTCGCGCTTCCGCTGACCCGGATCGGGAGTGCGGGACACGAACCCTGGTCGGAGCAGCCTGACGCCGTGCGCGCGCACCTCCGGCGATTCGTGGAGGGAACCCGGGCCCCTTAGGGGCCTCGGCCGGCTCGCCGACGGGCCCCTTGCGGCCATGGGCGCCGTGGCCAGGTCCGTCCGTGACCCGAGCCGGTCCGTCGCGTCCCGGTCGCGGCCGCCGGATCGTGGCGGCCGCCGGTGCGGCCGCGTCGCCGGTGATGGTTACTCCCGGCTGCCGCTGGTGGTGGCGAAGCGTCTGCGGTAGTGGGTCGGGGTCGTGCCCAGGTGGCGGGCGAAGGCGCGGCGGAGGGTCTCGTCGGTGCCCAGACCGCTGTGCTGCGCGGCCGAGGTGACGCTGTGGCCCTCGAGGAGGAGTTGCTGGGCACGGTCGAGACGGACCCGTTCGACCCAGCGCGCGGGCGTGGTGCCCAGTTCGGCGCGGAACAGCCGGGTCAGATGGCGGGGGCTTACGGCGGCGGACGCCGCCAGGGCGGGCAGGCTGTGGTCGGCGGTCGGGTCGGCGAGCACGGACGCGATCAGGGTACGGAGGAGGTCGTTGCGGGCCGGTGGGGTGGTGATGGCGGTGGAGAACTGGGACTGCCCGCCCGGGCGTTGCATGAAGACGACCAGTTCGCGGGCGATGTCCCGGGCCACGCCGGCGCCGTGGTCGTCCTCCACCAGGGCGAGGGTGAGGTCGATGCCCGCGCTGATGCCCGCCGAGGTGACGTAGCGCCCGTCACGGATGTGGATGGCGTCGGGCTCGACCCGGACCCGGGGGTAGCGGCGGGCGAACGTGGCCGCGTGGCGCCAGTGGGTCGTCGCACGGCGGCCGTCGAGCAGGCCCAGCTCGCCCAGCACGAACGCGCCGGTGCACACGGAGGCGACCCTGCGCGCCCGCTCGGTGAGTTCGCGGGCCGTGGCCAGCAGCTCGTCCTCGATCGGCCGCTCGGCCAGCCGGTCGCCGCCCGCGACCAGGGCCGTGTCGACCGGTCCGGTGTCGGCCGCCCGGACCGTGCCGGTCAGCGCCAGCCCGGCGGACGTGGTGACCGTGCCCCCCTTTGGCGAGACCAGCACCAGCTCATAGGGGTCGGCGAGCCGGCCCGCCTGGTGCAGCACCTCCGAGGGACCGCTGACGTCGAGCATGGTCACGCCCTCGAAGACCACGAAGCCCACCCGATGTGCCATGTCCCAATCCGTGGTTTTCCTGGCAGCAGTGACATGGCCAAGCCTACGTCCCCCGGCGGACCCTGGAGGTACATCACCCATTCGGTATGGAGGCTGAGGACGATGAGCGAAGAGATCGCAGGCGTACGTATCCCGGACACCGCCCTGGTGCGGGAGGCCACGGACATGGTGCGCGATGTCGCCACCCCGCTGGTGTTCGACCACTCCCGGCGGGTCTTCCTGTGGGGCTCGCTGCGCGGCCGGGCCCTGGGGCTGACCTTCGACCCCGAGCTGCTCTACGTGGGGGCGATGTTCCACGACCTCGGGCTGACCAAGAGCCTGCGCCGCACCGACCAGCGTTTCGAGATCGACGGCGCCGACGAGGCCCGCCGCTTCCTGCACGCCCACGGCATCACCGGCGAGCCCGCCGACCGGGTCTGGACGAGCATCGCCCTGCACACCACCCCGGAGATCCCGCTGCACATGGCACCCGAGATCGCCCTGGTGACACGCGGGGTCGAGCTGGACGTCCTGGGCATCGGCTACCACGAGGTCACCGACGAGCAGCGCGCCTCGGTCGTCGCCGCGCACCCGCGCCCGGACTTCAAGAACCAGATCCTCGCCGCCTTCACCGAGGGCATCCAGGACCGCCCCGACACCACCTTCGGCAACGTCAAGGCCGACGTACTGGCCCACTACGTCCCCGGCTTCCGCCGCGGCGACTTCGTCGAGGTCATCAAGGGCTCCGCCTGGCCCGAGTGACCGGGCCGCCGTGGGAGGTCACCCCGGCGGGGGTTCGAGCAGGGCGGCCACGATGTCACGGAGCGGGCCCACCAGGTCCTCGGGTGCCGCGTCGGCCAGCGGCCGCAGACCCACCGCCGAGCGTACGACGGCGACGCCGACCCCCAGTGCGACCAGCAGCTCCGCCCGGAGCAGAGCGTCGGGTGCCGATGGGGCACCCGACGCTTCGAGCACCTGCCGGCCGAACTCCTCCAGCGCCCGCCGGCGCAGCTCGGCCACCTGCTCGTCGCCGGAGTCCCGCAACAGCATCAGCACCGGGTGCTCGCCGAACTCCGCCCACGCCCCGGCCGCCAGCTGACGGCTGAGCGCCTCGGCCAGGGCGGCCGGGCCGCGCGGGAACTCCTCCTCGCCGCCCAGGAACCGGGGCGTCGACGCCAGCGCGGCCTTGAACAGGCCCTCCTTGGAGCCGAAGTACCGCTTGACGAGCGCCAGATTGACCCCGGCGTCCGCGGCGACGTCCCGCAGCGTCGTGCGGTCGTACCCCAGCCGGGTGAACCGGGCGCGGGCAGCCAGCAGGAGCGCTCGGCGCGTCGCCGTGGCGTCCCGGCGCCGGCGGCCGTCGGCCGGATCGACCGGGTTGACCGGATCGGGGTGCGAGGGTGCCTCGTCCGCTGACACGTCTGCTCCTCTCAGGGACGTTCCCGTGGCCCAGGGGCCCGCCAGTAAGTAATCGTGCGTTGACTTGGCTTTGCGGTGGGGCTACGTTACCAAGTAATCGCTTGATGACTAACGGGGCTGTGGGAAAGGAACATCGACGGTGCCTCAGCAAGCTCTTCTCGTCATGGACGTCCAGCAGGTCGTCACCGACCGGTTCGCCGCGGACGACTACCTGCCGCGCCTCGCCAAGGCGATCGACGCCGCCCGCGCGGGCGGGATCCCGGTGATCTACGTGGTCGTCGGCTTCCGCCCCGGATACCCGGAGATCAGCACCCGCAACAAGATCTTCGGCGCCATGCCGAGCCGCGCGGCCGGCCTCGCCGGCGACGCCCCGACCACGCAGGTACACCCCGACGTGGCGCCCGCACCCGGCGAGACCGTCGTGACCAAGCGACGCGTCAGCGCCTTCGCCGGCAGCGACCTAGACCTGGTGCTGCGGGCCGGCGAGATCGATCACCTCGTCCTCACCGGCATCGCCACCAGCGGCGTCGTGCTGTCCACCCTGCGCCAGGCCGCCGACCTCGACTTCGAACTCACCGTCCTGTCCGACGGCTGCCTCGACTCCGACCCGGAGGTCCACCGGGTGCTCACCGAGAAGGTGTTCCCCACGCAGGCGGAGGTCACGACCGTGGACGCGTGGGCGGCGGCACTCTGACGGCTGCCGTGTCCTGCCTCGGAGCCGTCAGTGTGCGGCCGGGTGGGGCAGGTCGTGGGCTTCCAGGCTGATCAGCTCCTCCGAGGTCGGAGCGGTCAGCTCGGCCACCCGCTGGGCCTGGCGCTCGGTCATCTCCTGGAAGATCTGCCGGGCCGAGCGGCCGTTGCCGAAGCCCTCGCCCCGGGGCATGGCCTCGAAGAGGGCGAGGAGTTCGGTGCGGGCCGTGGGCGTCAGCTCGTAACGGTGCTGCCCGGCCTGGAACTCCACGATCGAGACCAGTTCGGCGGACTCGTAGTCCTCGAAGAGCAGGGTGCGGCCGAAACGGGAGGCGAGGCCCGGGTTGGAGCCGATGAAGCGGTGCATGTCACCGGGGTATCCGGCGGCGATGACCACGACGTCGTCGCGATGGTCCTCCATCAGCTTCACCAGGGTCGCCACGGCCTCGGTACCGAAGTCGTTGCCCGCCAGCGCCGGGGCCAGCGAGTAGGCCTCGTCTATGAAGAGCACACCGCCCAGCGCCCGGTTGAAGGCGGCGGTGGTCTTCGGGCCGGTGTGGCCGACGTACTCGCCCACCAGCGCCGTGCGGTCGACCTCGATCAGATGGCCCCGGCGCAGCAGCCCGAGGGCCTTGAGGAGACGGCCGTAGAGGCGGGCCACGGTGGTCTTGCCGGTGCCGGGGTTGCCGGCGAACACCAGGTGGCGGCTGAGCGGCGGGGCCGGCAGCCCGGCCTCCTCGCGGCGGCGGACCGTCTGCATGAGCTTGACCAGTGAGCCGACGTCCTGCTTGACGCGTTCCAGGCCGACCAGTTCGTGGAGTTCGCCGAGCAGGTCCTCCAGGCTCTCCTCCTCCGGCTCCTCCGTGTCGGCTGCGGCGGACTTCGCGGCCCTGGGGGAGGGCGCCGTCCCGGGAGTGCCGTTCGCCGGCGTCGCGGCCGGGGTGCCGAAGGTCAGCGGGACGCCGTCGGCCGTGCAGTCCTCCAGGACCGGCTTGGCACCCTCGTCGGTGCCCAGCGCCTCCGCGCAGTCACGGACCCGGCACTGCCGGAACACCGGGTCGGCCCCCGCGGCGACATGCAGGGCGGGGAAGCCGGCGCGGGTGACGTCGAGCCCGGTGAACGTGCCGCCCGCGCCCTCCGCCAGGAACACCCCGTTCTTGCCCGGCCGGTCGATGCGCAGCCCGGTCATCTCAGGCCTGGCGCCGGTCCAGACGACGGCACCGGAGCCCGCGCAGTTCTCGACCCAGCCCCCGTTCACCGTCGCCTCGGCGCCCTCGTCGACCACCAGCCCGGCCGCCCCGGCGCCGCTGATCCGGATCCCGGCGAGGGAGGCGGCGGCGCCCTTGGCGACCTGGACGCCGATCTCCTTCGTGCCGGTCACCGTCGAGTCGGCGACCGTGCTGCCGGTGGGCGAGCCGATGCCGATCCCGGCGGCGGACCCGGCGACCCGGCAGCCGGTGAGCGTGGCCACCGCCCGCTCCAGGACGCTCACCCCGGTCATCGCGACGTCGATGATCCCGCAGTCGGTCAGCTCGATCCGGGCCTCGCCGGTGGCGTGCACACCGTGCTCGGAGCCGCCGCGCACCCGGCAGTCGGCGAGCCGCCCCACGGCCGTACCGGCCAGGTGGACCGCGCTGAAGGCACTGCGGTCGATCCGGCAGTCCGCCAGGTCCGCCTCGCCCGCACCCGTCACCAGCAGACCGTTGGCGCCCGCGTCGGCCACGAAGCAGCCGGACGCGCTGAGCCGCGCGGTCTCCTGCACCACCAGTCCGCTGGCGGCCGCGCCGCGGATCTTGCAGTCGGTCAGCTCGGCACGCGCCGACCCGGTCAGATGCACCCCCGCCGCCCCGGGCGTCTCGATGCGCGACTCCCCGGCGGTGGCCTCGGTGGCGTCCTCGAGAAGCAGTCCCGCCCGGCCGCTGCCCGCCAGCACCGAGTCGGTCAGCCGCAGCCGGGACCGGCCGCGCAGCCGCACCCCGGACCCGGTCGTGCGCTCCAGGCGCAGCCGCACGGCGTCCAGGCTCGCGGTGCCGGACAGCACCACGCCGGTGCCGTCGACGCCGGTGACCGCCGTGTCCTCCACTCGTGCCCGGACCCCACCGGCCAGATGCAGACCGGCCAGCCGGGCACCCTCCAGACGACAGCGGCGCAGCACGATCGCCGTCGTACCGCCCTCCTCGTCGTCCGGGCCCTTCGCCTGCACCCGGCCGCCCTCCACCGAGCACTCCTCCAGGACCAGCCCGGCCCCGGGCGACACACTCACCGCGGGCCGGCCCGCGTCGGAGCCCCACACGGTGATGTTGTGCAGGGCGCAGTCCGGGCCGTCCACGGCCACCGCGGGCGCCTCACCGGGCGGCGCCGCGATCACGACGCTGCTCCGGCCGTGCTCCGCCGTGAGCACGACCGCGCGGTCCAGGACCAGGTTCTCGGTCCAGGTGCCGGGGGCGATCACCACCAGATCGCCGGGCGAGGCGGCGCGTATCGCCTCGCCGATGGTCCGGTACGCGCCCCGGCCGCCCTGACCCTTGGGCGCCACGGTGTGACGGGTGGTCATCTACGTTCCTCAAGTCTCGGTGATCGCCGCTGTCCCGATCATGGTGCCTGGTAATAGGTGGGATTGATGCTCGCACGGTAGGCGCTGGTCAGATACAGCGACTGGATCGACTTCTCGAAGATCTTGAAGGGTAGCTGGATCCAGAAGTCGGCGAAGCCCTGGCGGTGGAAGAGCCGGCTGCCCGCGCTCATCACGAACACGTTCTTGACCAGTCCGGTGGTGGCGGCCGTGGTGACCGAGGCGGCGGCGTTGATCCCGCCCTCCCAGACCGCGTCGCCGCCGTGCAGCTTCACGGTCTGGCCGTCGGCGTTGGTCACGCCCCACACGGCCGCGTTCATGCTGCCGTTGACCCAGCCGGACAGCGCGCTGCCGACGAGACCGAACGAGTAGTCGTAGATACCGGCTCGCCAGCGGGTCGGCGTCTCGTTGCCCGCCCATTCGTTGGCCCAGGTCCTGTCGTGGTTGAGGGGACGCCGGGTCCAGGGCTTGCCGCCGTCGATGTTGGCGATGCCGGCCTTGAACTTGCCGAGATTCTCGAACCCGAGAGCCCGGTTCTCGTGCACCGCGGTGCTCAGACCGGTCTTGATGGTCGCGCCGACCGCCGCGTTGGCGAACGACTTGAGCGCGTCCTTGCCGGTGAACGGCTTGTTCTGGACGGCGGCCACGATCCCGTTGACGGCGAGGTTCGCACCGAACTCCAGGATGAACTCCTGACCGAACTCCAGCGCCGCCTTCTTGGCCACACTCTGCCAGTACGGCTCGTAACGCGCCTCGCGCAGCGCCGCGTCGCCGTCCGGCAGGACGGTGCCGGACCAGGGCATGCGCTGGGCCTCACGGGTCGTACGACCCCAGCCGCGGATCTCGGTGAGCGTGCCGCGGAAGTCGTACTCGTTGCCCACCAGCCGCCAGGTGTTGAACGTGTCCCGCTCGAACACCAGGCCACTGTCTGTGCGCTGGGCGATCAGATCGCCGTTCCTGTTGTAACGGTTCCACTGGCCGCGCCAGGCGTCGGTCTCCAGGAACCCGCCGCCGTCGGCCTTGCGCTCCCGCACCACACTGCCGTGGTCGAACTCCTTCCAGACCGAGCCGGCCGGGGTGTTCTGCGTGATGGTCGTACTGTACGCCCGCACGCGCAGCGGACCGCCGTTGTGCAGCGGGGTCTCGCGCAGGACGGTGGGAGCGCCCTGACCGGTGCCGGGCAGCGAGTCACGGAAGTGCCGGGCGCCGGGCGCCCACTGCTCCTGCCAGGTGCCGTCGTGCCACCAGCGGCGGACCTGGTTGGCCAGGGCCGGGTCGAGGGCCGTGCCGTCGCGCTTGAAGACGTTCGCGGTCCACCAGCCGTTGGTGTCGCGCCAGGCGTCCACGTGGTTGCCCGAGTCGAGCATCCGGCGCTCGCGGACCAGCTGCCCGTCGGCGTCGAAGTCCCGGTAGGAGTCGTCCCAGGGCAGCCGGGAGTCGGTGGAGCCGCGGAAGAACTCCCGCTCGCCGGTGCCGACCTGGGCGCCGTTCGCGTCCAGCTCGCGCCAGGTCCAGCGGCCGGAGTCGGCGCGGCCGGAACCCTGGATCACATGGTCCGGCTGGTTCGGCTTGGCGTGACTCTGGCCGACGAGGTTGCCGTGCGGGTCCCGCTCGACCCACAAACGGTGCTCCGGCAGGCCGGTGTACTCCCGGACGACCCCGCCGGGCAGCCCCTCGCGGGCGATCCGGGTGGTGCCGCCGGCGTCCTGGTACACGTCCTGCCAGAGCCTGCCCGCCGGGTCGTTCGCGAGCGGTTCGCGATAGCCCCTGACGTTGCCGGCCTGCCAGGGCTGGTCGGTGGGGTTCGTCGGGGCGTGGCCGGGACGCCCGGCGTGGTCACCGACTTTCAGGGAGGTGCCGTCGTGCAGCTTGCCGCTGAAGCGGGCGAAACCGCCGTCGGCGGCCAGGTCCAGGGCACTGCCGTCCATGCCGACGTACCGCACACCGGAGGCGGCGACGGTGCCGTCGTTCGCCTCCTTGGTCCAGGTGAACAGCTGGTAGGTGTCGTCGCCCCGGACATGGGCGTACGGCGGCCGGGTGTGCTCGGCGCCGGTCAGCCAGCGGGTGCGCACCCAGGTCGGCGGGCGCTGCTCGCGCCAGCGGTCGGTGGTCAGGAAGCCGTCGCCGAGGGCCTCGTGCTTGCCGACCTCCTTGCCGTGCGGGGAGTGCCGTTCCCAGGTGGCACGGAGAGTCCCGTCGGCCGGGTTCATGGCGTGTTCCTGGTACTGGCCGGCCCGCTCGGGCCATTCGGCCATGCCCCACTGCCGCTGGGCGATACGGCCGTCCGCGGTGTGGTCGGTCCAGCCGCTGCCGATGCGCTCCCGGGTCCGTGGGCCCGAGGCGATCACCTTGCCGTCGCCGTCGTAACGGTGCCAGGTCCAGGCCCCGTTGCCGTCGTCGACGCCCAGGGTGTGGCCGGTCCGGCCGTTGAACTTCTGCAGCCCGTCGCGGTACTCGCGCACCGTGCGGCCCCAGCCGTCGGTGTCGCGCCAGCCGGTGCCCGCCGTGTCGTAGTGCCGGCTGCCGGTGCCGAGCGGAGTGCCGGTGTCGTCCCAGCGCACCCAGGGGGTACGGGGGTTGGTGCGGGCGAAGTCGATCGTGTCGGTACGGCGGAAGGAGTCGACCACGTCGCCGGAGGCACCGGGCAGCACCCGGCGTTCGAAGACCGGCACCTGCTTCTTGGTCGAGTTGAGCAGCTTGATGTGGCCGCCCGCGGCGCCGGACAGGTCGGCGGTGCCGTGGTGGAAGGACCCGGCCGCCACCGGCGCACCGGACCTGGTGGTCCGCTCCCAGGTGCCCGTGGCGTGGTCGACGACGTACCGGTAGTCCGTCCGCCGCCCGTTGTCCAGCACGTTGAAGCCCTGCCGGGCCACGCTGCCGTCGGCGGCCAGGTGCACGAACTCGCCGTGGCGCGGGCTGGTCCGGTCGTTGAAGACGATCCGCGTGGTGCCGTCGGGCCGCCGGACGGCGTCCCAGTGCGCGAGCCTGCCGCCCGCCGCGTCCTCCAGCCAGGCGCCGGGGTTCTGCGCGGTCGGCGGAGCCACGACGAGGTGGCGTCCGCCGTGGCCCACGGGCAGCGGGGTGCCGGTGGCCGTGACGGCGCCCTGGCCGTCGTACCGGGTGAACGACGTGTCGGCCAGGGTGGTCCGGTGGCCGCCGCCGGGCAGCGGGACTGTCTCGTGGGCGAACCGCCCGGTGTGCTGGTCGAAGACCTGCCGGCCGCCGCCGGGTCGGGCGATCTCGATGCGGCCGGCCGCATCGAAGGTGACCGCTCGTGCCGGGTCCGGCGCGAAGGCGTCGTCCAGCCAGTGCTGAGCCGCGCCGAGCGGCCGGTCGAGATGCCCGGCCGGTACGCCGTCCCGTCCGGTCAGCCGCAGACCGTCGCCCGCGAAGTCGCCGTTCAGCGTGAAGGTGCGGTGGCCGGTGTCGTGGACGGTGCGGAAACCGCCGTTGTTCGCCAGCGCGGTGACGGTGTCGGGCAGCCGGTTGCCGTCGGCGTCGGTGAGACGGGAACCGCCGGCCCCGTCGGGCTCGGCGAACCGGCCGCCGCGCGGCCCGCCGTCCGGGTCGGCCAGCGCGGTCGAGGTGCTCACCGGCCGGCCCTGGGCGTTGTACAGCACGGACTCGCCGGTGATGCCGTCGATCGTGCGCGGCCGGTTGCCGCCGACCGCGACCACCCGCTGGGGCAGCGGCTGCCCCGCCGTGTCGGTGAGACGGTGACCGCCCGCGCCGTCCGGTACGGCGATGCGGCCGCCGCGCGTGTTCGTCGCGGGATCGAACAGGGCGAGGCCGGTGTCCTGGTAGCGGCCGTCGGCCGTGAACCTGCTGGTCGCGCCGCTCGTCTCGTCGGTCACCCGGAAGCCGGTGGAGCCGGGAAGCGTGGTGACCGTCTGGGTCTGCCGGGTGCCGGACGTGTCGGTCAGGGTGAAGCGGCCCGTGCCGTCGTCGGCCAGGAACCGCTGCCCGCGGGTGCCCTGCGGGTCGGTCAGCGCGACACCGGTCTCCTGGAGGCGGCCCTGGCCGTCGTGGCGTACGGACACCCCGGTCGTCTCGTCGGTGACCCTGATGCCCTTCCCGTCACCCAGGTCCTGCACCCGCAGGTCCAGACGGTTGCCCGCGAGATCGGTGACATGGACGCCGGCGCCGTCGGTGACCCACACCCGGTCCGTCCCGGCGGGGACGCCGTCCCGGCCGGTGAGCTGGACGCCCTCGTCGAGCCGGAGACCCAGGGCGTCCACGCGATGGGTGACGCCGGTGTCGAGATGGGTGATCCGCGCCGCGTCGCCGGGCAGCGGGAAGGCGGTCAGCCGGTCCGCGCCGGGGCCGCCCACCGTCATGGTCTGCCGCAGGCCGTGACCGTTGAGATCCGTGTGCAGACGCAGTCCCGTCGGCCGGCCGTCGGGCCCGTACAGCGGCATGTCGTCGGCGATCCGGTCGCCGTTCGCGGTGTACGTGGTGACGGTGTCGGACGGAGTGTGCCGGACGTCGAAACCGCCGTCCGGCCGGGCGACGACCGTGCGCAGCGGGTCCGGGTGCAGTTGCGGGTCGACCACCCGCAGCGTCACCGTGTTGTCCTGGGCCACGCTCCGCTCGATGGTCAGCCCGTTCGGCCCGCTCACGCCCGAGTTGTTGAGAGCGACGTGGTTGACCGCGGGCGGGGCGGTGTCGGGGAGCGTGTCGAGCTTGCCCGCGCCGAGCGTGGCGCCGCGGTGGGTGGCCGCCACCTGGATCTCGTGGACCCGGGCCTGGATCTCGGTCGGATGGATGCCGAGGGCCTCCAGGTTCTGGTAGGCGGTGCGGAACCGGTCCTGAGCGGCGACCAGTTCGTGGTTGAGCTGGACGTCGAAGGTGCTGACCGTCCGTGATGTGCTGGCTCCGCCCGGGCCGCCGCGCAGATCCTCGACCCGGTTCAGTTCGATCCGGGCGGACGACAGCTCGACCCAGGCCTCGCGGAACGGACGGCCGTCGCCGCCGAGGAGTTCGTCGAACCGCGCCGAATCCTCCGCCCACGGCGTCTCGCCGGGCTGCCGGGAGGGCGCGGCCGGACCCTTGCCGCGGTCCGGCCGGGAGGGTGTGGCGGGGGTGGTGTCGCTGTCGAGCCGGGCGGGTGCGGCGAGGGTGGTGTCACCGGTGTTCCGGAGCGGCGGGGTGCCGTCCAGCAGGCTCAGGGCGTCGTTCTGCCGCTGGGCCTGTGCGGACCTGTCCAGGCCGTCGAGCATCGTCTGGAGCCTGGTCTGCGTGTGCGGGGTCGTGCCGCCGGCGATGAGGGCGGTACGGGTGCGGCCGGCCAGTCCGTCCGCGCCGTCGCCGAGCCGCCGGAAGTCGTCGAGCAGCCGGTAGGCGTTCGCCTCGGCCCGCACCTGGTTCAGCAGCTGCTCCACTCCGGCCCGGCGGACCGAGTCCGGGCGGTCCCGCAGGAAGCGCCCGGCGGCGTCGGCCAGGTCGTCGAGTGCCTGGGCCCGTCGCGCCAACTGGTCGGCGGGGACGTGGTGGAAGGCGTCCAGGGCACGGTCGACGTACCGGATCTGTGAGCGGGCGCGGATGCCGTTCTCCCGGTACGTGTTGCGGCGGAAGGCGGCCCGGTCGAGGAGGTCGGGCGCGGCGGGGTGAGCGGTGCCGGGCGCCGTCGTTCCGGTGGTGTCGCCGGTCCGCCGGGGCGGCCTGAGCACGTCGTCCAGCACGGCGTCACCGAGCGGCCGCGCGGACCGGTCACCCCCGAGCCGCGTGTCGTCCCGCGGAGGCATCGAGGCGAAGTCGCCGTTCTCGCCACGGTGGCGCACGGCCGAGTGGATGTCGTCGAGATGCGTCGCGGCCGTGTCGGATTCGGTGAGACGGGGCGGGGTGGTGTCGGTTTCGGTGGGGTGGGGCGGGGTGGTGTCGGTGTCCGCGAGGTGGGGTGTGCGCGTCTCGGTGTCGGCGAGGCGCGGTGTGGTGGTGTCGGTCTCCGCGAGACGGGACGGAGGCGTGCCGGTGTCGAGCGGGTGCGGCTGGAGGGTCGCCGTCTCGGTCCCGGTCGGACGGTGCGGTGTGATGGTGGTGTCGGAGAGGTGCTGCGGCGTGGTCTCCGCGTCGAGGGGGTGCGTGGCGGCACCGTGGTTCGGGGAGCGCGGGACGGTGGTGTCGCTCTCCTTGATCAGCGGCGGAGCCGTCTCGGAGCCGATACGGTGCGGCGCCGGGGACTGCGTGTCGGTGCCGTGCGGCGCCGGGGAGTGGGTGTCGTGGTCATGGGGTGCTGGGGACGTGGTGTCCGTGTCGGCGTGGTGGGGCGCCGGTGAGGTGGTGTCCGGGGTGTGGGACGGGATGCCGTCGCCGGTGAGCGCGGGGGCCTTGGTGTCGGGGCCCGACTGGGTGTGGGGGAGCTGGGGTTGGGCGTGGGCCGGTGTCGTGTGGACGTCGGTCGCGCCGGACAGGGGCGGCGCCGCTGTCCTGGTCTCGGCGCCCGGCGGCAGGAACAGCCGGCGGCCCTCGTCCGTGAAGTGGAGGCCGGCCGAGTCACCGTGGACCAGTCCCGCCCTGGACAGGTGCTTGAACGCCTTGTCGAAGGCGTTCCTGCCCAGGTCGACGGCGGCCGTGGTATGCGTGCCGACCTTGGAGTCCGGCAGGGACCGGAAGCCGTCCGAGTTGGCGAGTGCCCGGACCATCTTCTTCATCTGGTCGGTGATGCCGGCTACACCCTTGAGTGCGTCCTCGGCCCCTTGCGGAAGTTCGTTCAGGTTGGGGCCGTTCGCCCCGGCGGCCGACGAGGAGGTTCCGGCGCCCTGGTTCTTGCCCGGCCTGGGCTGCGGCTTCGCACCCTCGGGCTTGGCCTGTGGCTTCAGGTCGGCAAGGCGGGTGTTGATGTCCTTGAGGAGCTGCTCACGCTGGTCGAGCAGGGTCTTCGCCATCTCCTTGCGTTCGCCGACTGAGGCCGCGTGGAACTCCTGGGTCAACTTGACCGACTGCTCGGCGTGCGGCTGCGCCTTGTTGAGGTTGTAGCGCAGCGCCTTGTTGTTGCCGCTCTTGACCGCGTTGTCCGCCTGCCGCACCCGGTCGGACGCGTCGTCGAAGGCCTTGCCGGCGGCCCGTGCGGCCGGGTCGACCGTGCCGTCGGCGAGATAGCGTCCGTCGCCGTCCGCGTCATGGACCGCGAGCGGCGACGGCCACTCGCTCGTGGCATGGCTCTCGAACGGGTTGATGGGCAGCCCCGAGCCGAACTTCGCCTCGGGCCGGTACAGCTTGGAGATGACCGAGCCCAGTTCCTCCGGACTCGCGGTGTCGGCGAGCAGCTTGAAGACGTCGTCCTTGAAGGCGCCGCCGATGAGGTGGACCTCGCGCACCACCGACAGGGCGAGCGCCTCCTGCACGTGCTCGCCGTGGAAGACCTCCTGTTCGAAGGAGACCTGCCGGGTGCTGTGGTCGGGGTACTCGTACGTCCAGCGGCCCCGCTTGCCCACCTCGTCGAAGCCGTCGTCGTACTTCGCGCTGCGCACGACGTCGTCGCCGACCTTCAGCTGGTTCATGGTGTCGCGGTCCAGCGGGTGCAGCTGGTCGTGGAGCGAGACCCAGCCGCCCTTCTCCTCCAGGACCTTGGCGTCGAAGACGAGCGTGGTCGGCCCGTACCGGGTCGCCATCGGCTTGTCGCCGACCTCCATACGGAAGAACACGAAGTCGTCGTTGCCCAGGTTGGAGGTGTTCTTCGCCGAGCTCTTGCCGGACGCGAGGAACTTGACGCCCCGGCGGGTCAGGTCGCCCTGGGAGGACATCACACCGCTGTTGGCGATGGCGTGGTAGGCCGGAGTGGCGTGCTTGATCCGGTAGGGCAGGTTCTCGAGCTTGTCCCGCAGCTGCTGGAACTTCAGACGGTCCGCCTCCGGCAGCTCCTTCAGCAGGCCGTCGACGTCGGCACGCAGGTCCGCGATGTTCTTCTCGGACAGTTTGCGCACGAAGTCGTGCTGCTGGGATCTGGACAGCTTGTCGAAGCCGTCGAAGTCCTCGAACACCTTCTGCCACTGGGCCTCGGTCCCGGGCAGTACCGCCTTCCACTGCGACCCACTGTGCACCTCGCCGAACGCCTGGTTCTCGCGGTAGCGCCGCAGGAGGTTCGGGATGCCGCGCTGGACCCGTTCCACCGAGGCGTCGGTGCCGAGGAAGCCCTTGAGTACGAGGTCGTCGCCCGGCTTCGCCGCCTTGACGGCGTCGTCGACCAGCTCGGCGAGATGGTGGGCCACGGCGGCGACGGGCGTGTGCTGGTTGCGCAGCGTGTAGGTGCCCCCGAAGCGGGCGGCGTCCGTGACATGGCCCTGGAGGGCCGCGTCCAGGTCCTTGGCGGCGTTCTCAAGCCCCTTGGCCAGGCCCTTCAGCTCACTGTGGGGAGTCGTGCCCGCCTTCACCAGGGTCTCGAGTTCGTTGGCGAGCCGCTGCACCGTGACCGACTGGGACTGGATCTCCTCGCCGGTCCGGATGAACTGGTCCGCGCGGACGGGGCCGTCGCCCGCGCCGCGGGAGCCGGCGTCCAGATCCCGTGCATGGGTCTGCAGCGCCCGGGCCCGGTCGATGTCGCCGGCGCCCGCGAACTGGTCGACGAGCTGGTTCAGTTCACGCTGCGAGAGCAGGCGGTTGCCGAGTTCGTGCTGGAGAGCCTCGTCGAGTTCGCGGGTGGCGTCCTTGAACTTCGTGTCCGCCTCGGTCAGGTTCGCCTTGGCTTCCGCGATCTTGTCGGCGTCCTTGCCGGTCTGGGTCTGCTTGATCTCCGCCTGCTGCAGTTCCTGATGGGCCTTGGTCTGGTCGGTCAGGATCTCGTTCAGCCGCCTGGGCGGTGTCACGGAGGCCGCGCCCGTCTCGCCGTGGACGGCGGGGGCGGCGACCGCGGGCGGGGGAGTCGCCTCGTTCGCCGTGGTGACCGTGCCGCCGAGCAGCCGGGGCCGTTCCTTCAGGCTGAGCTGGCGCAGGGCGCCGAGGTCGGCCTCCATCCGCACCGGGTCGACGCCGAGTTCGGTCAGGCGGTGGTGGGTGGCGTCGTACCGCTGCTGGGCGGCGTCGACGTTCTCGCGGGCGCGGATCTCGTCGGGCGTGGGGCCGCGGGAGCTGCCCGCCTGCCCGTTGTGCGGCAGCAGGTCCTCGGCTCGGCCCAGGTCGTACCGTGCCTGCACATGGTCCCGCCACGCCTCGCGGCGGGCCCCGCGCAGCGGGTCGTCGAGGTGGCCGAAGAGCGCGTCGACCCGTTCGCCGTCCCGGAACCACGCCTGCTCGATCTCGGCCGGGGTGAGCCGGGGCCCGCGCCCGGGCAGCTCCTGACCACCGGAGTGCGGGGTGTCCGGGCGCGGCGTCGGCGTCGTGTCGGGGGTGCTCCGGGTCGGGCTGGGGACGGGCGTGTCGGTGTGGGCCGTCGCGGCTGCCGGGCTGGGGACGGGGGTGGTGTCTGTGTGAGCCGCGGAGGCGGCCGGGCTGGGGACGGCGGTGTCCGTGTGAGTCGCGGAGGCGGCCGGGCTCGGGACGGGGGTGTCCGCGGGGGAGGCGGTGTGGACCGGGCTCGGCAGCTCCTTGCCCCATGACGTGGGCGTCGGCAGGGAGCTGAGCAGCTCGTTGTTGTGCAGGACGTGGCCACGCAGGTCCGCGGCGAGGTCGTTGAAGCCGGTGCCGCTCCACTCCTTGGTGAAGGTGCGGTCGCCGCCGGTGATCGTGACGGAGACCGCGTTGTCGTCCACCTTGTGGGTGACGGTGACGGTCATCTCGTCGGCGAAGCCGGGCCGGCTCACCGTGAACGTCTTCACGTTCGGGCCGTCGCCGCCCTCCCGTACGATCGCGTCGCCGAGCCCCTCCCAGCGGCGCATCGCGTCCTGCCCGAAGGCGCGGCCGAAGTCCTCGAACGCTTCGCCCGACTGCAGCCCGGACCACTTCTCGTTGATGAGCTTCTCGAGCTGACCCTCCGGGATCTGTTCGGCGCGCACCGGGACGACCGTGATGCCGTCCTCGACCCGGGCCGGCCCGGTCCGCACCAGCCGGGTCGGCGAGAGGGTGATCTCCCACTGGTCCTGGTTGAGCGCGAGGGCGTCGTCGGCGGCCTTGTGGTAGCCGGGCGGGTAGGCCATGGCGAGTTTGCCGTGGTCGGCGGGTACGTCGATCTCGAAGACGACGCGGTTGCTGTTGACGCCGTTCTTCGCCCATTCCGCCTGGAAGGCGCGGTTGTTGGAGGTCGAGGCGGGCAGTCGCTCCACGAACACGTCGGCCTGGGCGGCCCGCGGGTCCATGGACACGCCCCGCCACACGGTCATGCGCTGGTTGGGGCCCTCGAACATCAGGTCGTTGGCGGTCTTGTTGAACTCCTTGACCTTGCCGACCAGACCCGGATTGGCCTCCAGGGCGCTGGGGTTGACGAAGCCGCCGTACCCCTTCTTCGAGGTGAAGGCGCCACCGATGACGCCCTGCATGAACAGTTTGGTCTCTTTGTCGGTGGCGGCCTTGCCCATGTGGCCTCGGGCCGCGTGGGCGGCGGCGTCCCAGCTGTCCGCGGACGTGCCGGAGAGCCCGGCCGGGCGTGGGGGCAGGGCGATGTCGGGGGTGGACGAGCGCAGCAGGTCGCCGGTGGAGCGGCTGTAGACATGGGTGCCGGACGTCGAGGCGACGACGATCTCGTCCTCGCCGCCCAGCTTCGCCGGCCAGGTGCCGACGCCGTCGCTCACGGAACCCACGGACTTGTCCGCGACCTTGACGCTCACCCCGCTGAACGGGCCGTCGCCGAACCGCACGGTTTCCTCGGCGAGCCTGACGGGGCCCATCCGCTTGAACGTCCAGCTGTGCACCACGGTGCCGCCGACGACGTCGAGCTTTCGCACGACGAAGCCCAAGCCCTGCTTCTCCACGGTGTACAGGCCCGACTCCACGGCACTGCCGTGGAGTTCGGGCGTGCCGCGGCGCGGTGCCTTGACCGCGAGCTGGTGGTCGCCCGGGACCTTGATGACGTCGTCGGTCTTGAGGAGATCGTCGAACGCGCTGGTGCTGTCGGCGGTGTGGACGGCCGGCGCGGGGGAGGAGTGACCCGGCGGCAGCGGGGTGTGGGTCGCGGGCGGGGCGGGGGCGGCGTGGATCGGCAGGTTCTCGGGGACATGTGCCGAGGTGCCGTTGGCCGAGCCGGCCAGGCCCTTGTCGGCGTCCGTGTGTGTGGGCGTGCCGGCGAAGGCGGGGCTGTCGGTGGTGCGGGCGCTGCGGCCGGTGTCGACGAGGTCGAGGGCGGCGCTGTTGCTGTGCGCGCCCGGGTGCCCGGAGCCGCCGGGGGAGACGGGTGCCGGGTCGTGCGGGGCGCCGTTGCCGGTGAACCGGTCGGGGGTGCCGGCGTTCCCGGGGTTCGCCGTGAGCCGGTCCGGGGTCGTGACGCCCGCCGGGTTCGTGGTGAGCCGCTCGGGGCCGACCGGGGGTGTCGTGGTCGTGTTGTGCAGCAGTTGCTGCGGCGGGGTGTCGGGGTGCGGGGTGCCGGGGCTCTGGACCAGTTCGTCGAGGTGCAGCCGGGTCTGGTTGGCCGACAGGGCGCTGGTGGTGCGGTCGGCCAGGGCGTTGCCGGTGCCGGGGGCCACGGGGGTGTTGGGCGTGCTGTGGCGGGTGCCGGCCAGCAGGTCGAAGGCCGAGGTCCCGGCGTCGACGCTGCCCGGCCCGCCGTGCCCGATGCCGGTCGGGGAGGGGTGGGTCACCGTGGTGGGGCCGGTGAGCAGGTTGTTCGGCGCGGTCACGTCGTGCGGGGCGCCGGGCGTCGGGGCCGAGTCGAGTGCGGTGTGCGCCACGTTCGTGCCGGGGGTGCCCGTCAGGGTGGTGTGGACGGTGCCGAGGCCGGGCGTGCCGGGCGCGTGGACGGTGCCGACGCCCGGGTTGCCGGTGAGCGCGGAGTGCAGCGTGACCGCGGCCGGGTTTCCGGTGGAGATGTCACCGAGCGTGCCGGCGACCGGCGGCGGGGTGGCGTGGGTGCCGGTGAGGACGGTCGTACCCGGCACATGCGTGCCGTTGTGCGCCCCGCCCGGCAGCAGAACGTCGGCGGTGGACGTCAGGTTCGTCGGCGTCGGGTGCAGCCCGGTGAGCGTGGTGTGGGCGCCGCCGGTGACGCCGGTGACCGGCGTGTTGGTGAGGCCGTGGGTGGCGCCGGGGACTCCGGCCGACGCGGGAAGGTGGAGGCCGGAGGCGGTGGTGACGGTCGGCGTGGCGCCCACGCTCACCCCGACGTCCGAACGCCCGCCCAGCGCGCCGAAGTTCTCCACGTGGACGTTGCCGAGCTGCACATGGGGCATGTCGACCAGCGCGTCCACCGTACGCGCCGCGTGCACGCCGAAGTTGCCGCGGTGGGCGATGGCGCCCACGTCACCCAGGTTCAGGGACGGCGGACGCAGGGTCGAGGTGACGTCCAGATGGGTGCTGGGCAGGTTGAGGTCGAGGTTCCGGATGCTGCTCTGACCCGAACCCGCCCCGAACCGCACCTCGTTCAGCTGGATGCGCGGCATGTCGACGAGCGCGTCGACGGTACGCGGGTCGACCGGGACCGAGCTGATCGTGCGGCCGATGCTACTGGTGATCGGGGCGCCGAAGACGTGCTGCCCGAGCACACCGCGGTCGAAGAGGCTGATCCGCAGGGCGCGCGCGAAGCCGTACTCGCCGATCTCCGCCGCGTCCACCGGCAGGAAGATCCGCAGCCACTTGGTGCCGCCGAACTCCTGGCCCACCCAGGTCTTGGTCGCCTGCCAGCCCTTGGAGAACGTCTCGGGCAGCCCGCGCACGAACCCGGGGATCCCCTTGATGCCCTGCACGATCGTCAGGCCGGCCGAGTTGACCCCGCGCCCGATGACGCCGGGCAGGTTGTGGATGCCGTCCAGCACCCACAGGCCGCCCTTGTAGACCCAGGTGCTGCCCAGCTTGACCAGGTCCTTCAGGCCGAGCAGCAGGGTGGTGGGGCGGAAGCCGTTGGTGAACAGGTTGCGCAGGGCCTGGAAGGTGCCCCGGGCGATGTTGGCGAAGCCCTTGGCGAAGGCCGTCGTGGTGACGCCCTTGATGATCTGGAAGATCGGCAGCGCCTTGGTGGTGGGCGCCAGGATGCCGAGCCCGGCGAGGAAGAGGTCCAGGAAGCTGGCGTCACCGTTGGCGAAGTCGACGATCGTCTTGATGAAGAGGGTCAGATTGACGCCGAGGGCGAGCAGCGCGATCGGCCCGCCGAAGATCAGCGCCGGCACGATCAGGATGATCGCCAGCCACTGGAACGCCTCCCAGAACAGCTGGCACTTGGAGATCGGCAGCTGGATGTTGGAGACCCCCGAGATGCTGCCGGCCGCGGCCGAGGCGCCCTCGCTGTGCTCGGTGCCGGCCTGCCGTGCCGTAGAGGCGTAGGTCTCCCTGTTCGGGTCGTCCTCGGACAGGCCCCGGCCCGAGTTGAGCGCGCCGTCGGCACGGGACTGGAGGTCGACGAGCTTGTCCGCCCAGGTGTTCAGCGCGGTCGCCGCGCTCTCGAAGGACTGTGCCACGTCCTCGACGTGCCCGCGCAGCCGGTCGTTGACCTTGTCGCGCAGGGCGTTGGCGGCCTCGCCGACGAAGACGCTGTCCCCGGCGGTGTTCATGACCGCGTCGATCGCCGTGCTGATCCGCCGCGCCTCGGAGCCGAGGTGGTTGAGCTCGGTGGACAGCGTCCGGATCTGATCGGGTTCGCCCGGCGTGGGATCGCTGTCGAGCCCGATCGCGTTCCAGTCGGTCGGGCGTGGCATACGGGTTCCTCCCGGAAGCTGCGGGGCTCGGGGCGGTCACTCCCCAACTGACCACGCCACAGCGCCCGCCGCGGTTCACGTGATGTGGGTTACACCCGCCGTTCCCGGTGAACCGGCGGGACGCCTGTGGCGTGGTCCAACTGACCGGAGTCTCGACTGGGAGGCCCACGCATGGCCGACAGCCTGAAAATCGAATACAACGTCCTCAACGACGCCAAACGGGACCTGGAGAACCTGGCGGGCGACATCGGTCCGCTCCTCGACAACAGCACGTTCTCCCGGCTGGGCCAGACGGACTACGACGGATACACCTCCACCGAGGCCCTGACGGTCCTCGGTGACCAGACCCTGGCCGACGCGCTCTCGGGTTTCTACTCCAACGCGAGCAGCACCATGTCCCACGCGGACAAGGGCCTCAAGGAACTGGCCGGTGCCTTCGGCTCGGTGGGCGAGGCGTTCCTGTCCTTCGACTCGGAACTGGCCCAGGGCATGGGCATCACGGGCAGCAACCTGGGCCTGCAGAACTACTTCCGGGACAAGGACCTGTGGGACTACAAGCAGTCCCACCTCGACCAGTGCGTGCCCGGCCCGGACGGCACGATGCCGGACTTCTGCTCGGCCACCGACCCGGGCAACCCGCCGCTGGACCAGACGATCAACACCGAGCGGGGCAGTGTCCACACCCATCTCACGCTCGACGACCAGCGTCATGTGATCAAGGAGGAGTCCACCGTCACCTACGACGGCAAGACGTACACCTCGGTCACCAACTACTCCAGCGACGGCAATCACTACACCACGGACACCTCGTACCCGGACGGCAGCACCGTCCACTCGGAGACCAACCTCAACTCCGACGGCAGCGGCACGATGGTCACCACCGGCAGTGACGGTGACCGTACCGAGTACACCCGTGGCCCCAAGGACGCCAACGGCAACCAGCCGGACTGGCAGCAGACGGGTGGCAACACCGATGACGACGACGGCGGGGGCAACGACTACAACAGCACCCCCGCCGCCTGGTGACGACCCGACCACCGCAACGACACCGACAGGAACGGACAGGAACCCCATGGCCAGCTACAACGGCATCAACCTCGACTACCACAAGATCGAGGAGGTCGTGAGCCTGCTGCACGACGCCCACGAGAACCTGCTGCCGGTGCTCAGCAACCTGCGCAACCGAGTCAACACCCTCGTTGACGACGGCATGGTGTTCCAGCAGTCCAGCGAGGTCATCCGCACGACCTACAACAACTTCGACACCAGCCTGCTGGCCGCCGTGAAGGGCATCAACGACTTCTCGGAGATGTTCAACGGCATCAAGGAGAACGCGATCCAGTTCGACCAGGGCATCAGCAGCAGCCTGCAGAACAACTCGTAACTCCTTTACGGAGATTACGAAGAGGGCCTCCCCGGAGTTTCCGGGGAGGCCCTCTTCGTGTGCTTGCCGTGCCGGTCAGGCGCGCAGCGGTGTGAGCGGCACCTGGACGGCGAGCAGGGTGCCGCCGGGACCGGCCGTCCAGGCCCGGCCCGGATGCGTGGCCGCCCGCACCACACTGGGCAGCAGGCGCAGGCCGACCAGATCGCCCTCGGACAGGTTCTTCGGCGCGAGCAGCAGACCGCTCCGGGCCCGCCGGGCGGCGAGCGTCCAGCCGCTCATGCCGCTCTGGAAGCCCTCCGCCGAGGCCGCGTAGACCAGGCCGAGACCCTGGTCGCGACCGGAGACGGCGAGCTCCTTGAGGAGCTTGTCCGCCGCCGAGTTGGTGATCAGATCGGCGTCGTCGATCATCACCACCCGAGGTCCGGGCAGCGCGTCCAGGGCCGCCCGCACGGTGTCGGCCGAGGGGTCGCTCTCGGTGAGGACGGTGGCGGTGGCATGCCGGTCCAGGGCGCGCAGCGGCGACTCGCGCGGGGTGAGCACGACCAGCGAGGTGCCGCCGGCCAGCAGCGACACGGCGATCGAGGCGAGGGTGTTGCTGCGCCCCGACCCGGCCGGCCCGAACACCCCGAACGCCGAGGCGGTGCCGGCCAGGTCCGTGCCGACGGGGCCGCCGTCGTCGCCGCCGACGCCGAGCAGACCCCACAGCGGCCGCCGCTGGGCCGCC
Organism: Streptomyces sp. NPDC048254; assembly: GCF_043201895.1. Taxonomy (NCBI): domain Bacteria; kingdom Bacillati; phylum Actinomycetota; class Actinomycetes; order Kitasatosporales; family Streptomycetaceae; genus Streptomyces; species Streptomyces sp. NPDC048254. The sequence goes on along the minus strand of NZ_JBICZJ010000015.1, from coordinate 45,045 downwards.
TGGACCTTCTCGTAGGCCTCGGCGAACTCCACCGAGCGCGGCAGCACGGCCACCTGGAACGGCTTCCGGGCCTCCGGCACCTGGGCGTCCCGCTTGCGGGCGCTCTCGCCGATCGAGCGCAGCGCCTCCGCCTGCTCGGTACCGCCGCCGGTGGCGAGCAGCGCCACCTGCGTCTCGGTGCCGCTGAGCACATGCCAGCCACGGCCGGGCGGGATGTCGGCCGGGATCTTGTTCGGCATCATGCCGACGGCCTGGTAGTCGCTGCGGTCGCCCTGGCGGAGCAGCAGCTTGTGGTCGTTGTGCGCGGCCATCCGCCCGCCCAGCAGGGAGCGTTCCGAGGTGGCGACGACATGGATGCCGGCGGCGGCACCCTCGCGCATCAGCCGGATGACCTCCTGGAGCAGCTGGCCGTGGTCGTGCTCGTCGAGGATGACCTGCAACGAGTCCCAGCCGTCGATCAGCAGCATGATGTGCGCCGGCCGTTCGGCCTTCGGCAGCAGCCGGCGCAGCTCCGCGATACCGGTCGCGCTGTGCGTCTGGGCCAGGTCCTGCCGTTCGGTCAGTTCCTGGTTCAGCCGGCGCAGCATCCGTCCGAGCCGCTCCAGGTCGTGCCGGGAGACCACACCGCCGCAGTGTGGAAGCGCACCGACGGCGGTGAGGCCGCCGCCGCCCGCGTCGATGCCGTACAGGTGCACGTCGGCGGTGCTCGCCACCCGGGCCGCCGAACCGGCGATGGTCCGCAGTACCTGGGTACGTCCGGAGCGCGGCGCGCCGATGATGTACAGGTGCCCGAAGGTGGTGAGGTCGGCCACGGCGACCCGGCGCTGCTGGAGCTGCGGGACGTCCTCCAGGGCGTAGGGGACGACCAGGCGGCCGTCGCGGGTGGCGCCGAGCTCGTCCAGGTCGTCCAGGACCAGCTGGCGCTGGAGCGGCGGCAGCCAGGGGCTGGGCTGCTGGGTGAAGTCGTCGAGCAGGTCGGCGGCGGAGCGGATCTCCTCGACGAGGACCTGGAGGTCGGTCGGCGCCGGGCCCTGTGGGGCCGAGGCCGTCACCGTCCGGGTCTCCGCGGGGAGTTCGGCGGGGCGGCCCAGCGCGTCCCAGCCGACGTCGACCGAGCGCACGGGCTTGCGGGGACCGGCCTCCGGCTCGGCCGCCGAGGCCGGGTTCTCCCGAGGGCGTTCGGCACCCACCCAGGCGGTCTGGAACGGATCCGCCTGCCGCGGTCCGCGCCGCACCAGGGCCCGGCCGGGCGTGGCGGTGGAGATGTCGACGGCGTCCTTGACGTCGATGATGTCCTGGCTCTCGGTCTGGTCGGTGACGCGCAGCGCGATCCGCAGGTTGGTGTTGGCGCGGATGTCACCGGTGACCACACCGGCCGGCCGCTGCGTGGCCAGGATCAGGTGGATGCCGAGCGAGCGGCCCCGCTGGGCGATGCTGATCAGCCCGGGGACGAAGTCGGGGACTTCACGGACCAGGGTGGCGAACTCGTCGATGACCAGCAGCAGCCGGGGCAGCGGCGCCAGCGAGGGATCGGCGGCCCGCTTGGCCCGGTACTCCGGATGATCCTTGGCGTCGGCGGCGGCCAGCACCTGCTCCCGGCGCCGGAGTTCGGCGGCCAGCGACTCCAGGGCCCGCTCCACGAGGTGGGCGTCGAGGTCGGTGACCATGCCCAGGGTGTGCGGCAGGTGGGCGCACTCCTTGAAGGCGCTGCCACCCTTGTAGTCGACCAGCACGAAGGTGAGTTCGTCGGGCCGGTTGGCGGCGGCCAGCGAGGCCACGAACGTCTGCAGCAGCTCCGACTTGCCGGAACCCGTCGTACCGGCGACCAGGCCGTGCGGCCCGTCCTGCACCAGGTCCAGGGAGAGCGGCCCGTCGAAGCCGGTGCCGATGAGGAAGGAGGTGCTGGCGGGGTCGCGCTGCCAGCGCTCCAACAGGCCCTGCGCGTTCGGCGGTTCCTGGTCCAGCAGGTCCAGGAGGCGGACCCGCTGGGGGAGTCCGGCGTCGTGCTCGGGGCTGACGTCCCGGATCGGGGCCAGCGCCCGGGCCAGCTGCTCGCACCACTCGGGGGAGACCCGGTCGGCGCGGACGGCGGGCAGGTCGGGCGCGCCGGGGCGGCGCACGGTCAGCCGGCCGTCGGCCGCGAGGACCACACCGGTGCTCTCCTCGGGCAGCAGCCGCTCCTGCTCGTCCAGGCAGACGCTGAAGATCCGCACCCGCGGGCCCTCGGTGAGCACCTGGACCATGCCGGGCACGTCACGCAGCCGCCGGGCGCCGTCCGCGATCACCAGCACGTCGGGCTCGGTGAAGACCACGTCACGGTCGTTGCCGGCCTGCCGGCGGCGCGCCTGCACCTGGGAGACCAGTTCGCTCATCCGGGCGGCGGTGGACTCGGGGTCGTTGCCGATCAGCACCATCGGTCCGCCGGCCGTGCCGGGCCTGAGATGCGGCAGCCAGCGCGTCCACGCCCAGTCCGCCACCCGGTCCGGCTCGGTCAGGATGACGACCCTGAGGTCGCGCGGGCTGTGCAGCACGCCCGCCTGCGCCACCAGCCAGCGAGCCAGCGGCTGTACTTCGGCGGCCGGACCGGCGATGCCGACGACACCGTGCGCGGTGATGTCGACGCCGATCGGCGTGTCGGGGATGTTCCAGCGGATCGAGCGGTGGTTCTCGTCGCGTGCCGGGTCCTCCAGCTCCCGTACCGACGGCTGGTCGACCGTGCCAAGACGCAGCACCAGGTGATCCGGGTCCCGGCGGCGCCGCTCCCAGAGCCGGCCGCCGGGACCGGTCGCGATCAGGGCTACGGCCGCGGGGTCCGGACCGGTCTTGTCCCGGACCCGCCGCTCGCCGACCACCGCGTCCCGGACCTGCTTCTCAAGGACGTCACGGCGCTGTTCGTAGGCCCGCTCGGACTCCAGGAACTGCTTGCGGGCCGCACGCCGGCCGGTCGCCCAGTTCGACAGCATCATCATCGGGCTGAGGAACAGGAACACCAGGAAGTAGTACGACTTGAAGATGCTGACCATGAACAGGCCGAGGACGATCGGGGAGATCATCATCACGGTCGGGAACGGCCGCTTCTGCGGCGGCGACGGCGGCTGCGGCAGCCGGACCCGCTCGGCGTCCAGGTGCGGGGCGATCCGGGGCGGCCGGTTGTAGTCCACGCCGTAACCGTCGGCGGACGGGGTCACGGCCGCGTCCGCCTCGACCGGCGCGCTCATCCGCAGCAGCACCGGACCCACGGTCAGGTCCTCACCGGCCGGCCAGGGCACCGGGCCCGGCCCCGCCGGGCGTTCCCGGGGCGGTTGGGGGCGGGGCCTGCGCAGCTGGGTGATGGCGTCGTCGGGCGGCGGCGACGCGAGCCGGGCCCGGACGGTCGCCTCGGGCTCGGCGTCGGTGCGGTGCCAGGCCGCGGAGCCGTCCGCGCCGACCGTCACCCACAGCCCGGACTCGGGTACCCCGGCGCCGGCGTCGAGCCGCAGGGCGCACAGCGGGTCGGTGCCGATCTCGTGGCTGCCCGGGCCGAGCCGCCAGGTCCGCCCGGCACCGGGCCCGGAGACGACGTGCACCTCGGCGAGGACACCGTCCTGGTCGCTGTCGTCATGGACCCGGACCAGGTCGGCCGGGCGGGCCGGACCGCCGAGCCCGAGCAGCCCGCCGTCGCGGATACCGCTGCCGGAGACCCGGGTCTCGGGGTCGAGCCGGTGCCCGTCGGCATAGAGGTTACGCGCCTGCGGGGCGCCGGCCGTGGCCCAGTCGGCGCCGCCGGCGGCGGCCTCGTCCTGGGTCAGGGCGGCGGCGAGATCGCCGACGGTGGCGTTCGAGGGCAGCCGGACCTGGTGGTCGCGGCGCTGTCCGTCCGTGGCGTCCACGGTGGTGATGGTGAGGTTCACGGCTCCCAGCCGGGCGGTCGTTCGTGCGGGATCAGGGGACGGGTGCGGCGGTTACGGCGCCGGGGGCGAGCTCGCGGAGACACCGGCCGCACCGGAGGTGCTCGGTTCCGCGAAGTCGTCGTCGCTCTCGGCCGCCGGGGCCGGCGCGGGTACCGGTGCGACGGCCGGCTCGGCCTCGGGGGCCGGCCGGGTGGCCGATACACCGGTCGGCTCGGCGACCGGCGCCGCGCCGGCGTCGAGGTCGGGCTCGTCCGGCAGCAGGTCGGGATCGGCTGCGGAGGTGACGTCCTGCGGACGCGCGGCCTCGTCGTCCGGGCGGTCGGGGCACGGCGGCAGCGCGGACAGGGTCCGGGCCACCGCCCGCGACAGGGGCAGGGCGTCGACCCGGGCGGCGGCGGGAGCGCCGTGCGCCGTGAGCGTCGAGTCCGGCGCGATCTCAAGGAGCCGGGTGCGGCCCCGGGCCACCCCGAGGCTCAGCAGCCGCACACCTGACGGCAGCGGCCGCTCCAGCGGGTCGGCGCACACCGCGACCTCGATGCCGGGCTGCCCGACGGTGGCGGTGGCCGTCGCCCCCGGATGCCGGGGGTGCACCCCGGCGGCGATGGCGACCCGGCCCTCGGGCAGCCGGGCGTCCACCTGGGCGGCGAGCGCCTGGAGCACGGCGCGGGCCGTACGGGCGGCGCGCGGCGGGCCGAACACGGACAGCGCGGGCGGTCCGGAGCGCACGTCGAGCAGCACGGCGTGCCCCATGTCGTGCCCCACGCAGACCAGCAGCGGTGCGGCCGGGTCCTCGGTGTCGTCCGTGAGGTCGGCACGGTCGATCCACCACAGCCGCGGATCGGTCTCGTCGGCCGCCCACGGCTCCGGCGGCTCGCGCAGCGCGTCGCCGTCCGCCGCGACCAGCACGGCCATCCACTCGGGCCCGGCCAGCACGCCGTAGGGACGGACCCCCGGGCGGACGGTCGCGGCCAGGGCCGTGGCCCGCTCGGCGTCGGCCCACACGGCCGGGTCGCGCAGCAGCCGGACCAGCAGGCGCAGTCCGCGCCGGTAGCGCAGTTCGGTGCGGACCGGACCGGTGAACGCCCGCACGGTGAGGGTGATCTCACGCCGGAGGCGGCGCCACAGGGCCTTCCAGCCGCCGCCGCGCCGCACCAGCCAGCTCGTGACGGCGAAGACGAGAACCAGCAGGCCGACCAGGCCGAGCAGGGTGGTGATGGTGTCGGAGGTCATCGCGTCTCTCCCCGGAGTCTCTCTGCTCCGGCCGGGTGGCAGCCGTGGGATTCGAGGGTCGCGCGCAGCGCGCGTATGCCGTGATGGGTACGGGACTTGACCGTGCCCGGGGGCAGCCCGAGCTGGCGGGCCACGTCGTCGCCGGCCTGTCCCAGCAGATGGACACGGGCGACGACCTCGCGGTGGGCGGGAGCGAGGGTGCGCAGCGCGGAGACCAGCACCCGGCGGTCACCGACCTGTTCGGCGTGGTCGGGAACGGGTGCCGGCCCGGCACCGCCGAAGTCCGCCGCGGTGATCCCCACCGGGACGGTCCGGTCCCGGCGCCGGCTGTCGACCACCAGGTTGCGGGCGACCCGGAACAGCCACATACGGATGGGCCGGTCCCGCCAGTCCAGCCGGCCGGCCGACTGCCAGGCCCGCAACAGGGTTTCCTGGACGACGTCCTCCGCGCCGTGGGGGTCGGGCCCCATCATGCCGGTCACGAAGCGGCGCAGGCTGTCGCGCTCCGCGAGCAGGAGGCCGAGCGTCCGGTCCGCGCCGTCGGCGCGGTCATGGTCGATGAGGCCCAATGCCTCCGCCTTCCGGTGTCGGGTTTCGCTGTTGTGCTGTCTTGCGGTGTTGCTCTGTGTCACTGTGAAACGCTTCAGGCACGAACGCTAGCGCGAGAAACGGAAGTTCCCGAAGTCACCATTGCTGTGCTCTTCAACAAGTTCGTCACAGGCAACTCCGCATAGGTGGACGGAAGGTGACGTTCGGCGGGATCTTCGTGGGCAGGCGTCCGGAGCTGGGCCTTCTCTTGGTTACTGTTCCTGTGTCCCGCTCGTTCCGGGCGTTCCGAGAACTTCACGAGACCTTCAGGAGACGACGTGCCGCCCCTTCGTAAACCCCGGCCCTCGGCGGAACGGCCCGGAAGTCCGGCGGGACGTTTCAGTGACACCTTCGCCAGCCGTCCCGCCGTGCCCCGCCGCGGGCTGGTACCGGGTGTACGGGTGTGGGGGACCGTGGCCGCCGCGGCCGGACTGACCGTCGTCGTGGCCCTGGCCGTACCGGTGCTGAGCCATGTCGACCTCTTCCCCGACCCGGACACCACACCGGCCGCGGCGGTGGCACCGGGGGAGCCGACAACGCTGTCCAGCACGTCGGAGTCGCCCTCCTCGTCCTCGTCATCGACGCCGTCCCACACCCCCTCGCACAAGCCCGCCAAGACCGGTTCCGGCGGCTCCGGGTCCGGCGGCGGCACGGGCGCCGGCTCGACCGGGCAGCAGTCCGGCGGCGGATCCGTCAGCTCCGGTTCGAACTCGAACTCCGGCACGAACTCGGGCTCCTCCTCGTCTGGCTCGTCCGGCTCGTCCGGTACGAAGTCGAGCGGCACCAAGTCGTCGTCCTCGGGCGGGAAGTCCTCCTCCGGCGGCTCCTCGTCGAGCGGGGGCACCAAGACGACCACGGTCCCCGGCGTGGCGCTGATCGGGAACCCGTCCGGCCGCTGCATCGACGTCACCAACGCGGGCGGGGACGGCACCCGGCTGGAGATCCTGGACTGCTCGGGCGCGGCCAAGCAGAAGTGGGTCTTCCAGTCCGACGGCACCATCCGCTCGCTCGGCCTGTGCATGGACCTGGCGTGGGGCAACACCGCCAACGGCACCGCGATCCAGGTCGCCAGGTGCAGCGGCAACCGCGCCCAACTGTTCTACCTCAGCTCGGCCGGCGACCTGGTCAGCTCCCTGGCCGACAAGTGTGTGGACGTCACCGGCAACGGCACCGGCAACGGCACCAAGCTCCAGCTGTGGACCTGCGCCGGCACCCCCAACCAGAAGTGGCACAAGGGCTGACCTGCCTGGGGCCCTTCTTAGTCGGCCGCAACCCGGTGAACGGGTCGCGGCCGACGGCGTTCAGGCCGGCCACTGCCACCCTCGCTACCCTCGCCACCCTTTGAGATGACCGGCGCGCGCATTCGGCTGCGCCAGAACAAGTCGATTCATCGGAGGAGTCAGGAACCTGAGCCAGGGTTGTCGATGTGAACCCAAAGCTCACCGCCCAGAGTGGCGAACGAGCTTGCCCTGTTGAGGTAGTTGACAGGTTCACGTGGGTTGCTAGGTTCCGCGATACACCCGATGTATCGAGGATCCATCAGGTCTGGAGGACGACGATGACCTCGCAGCCGGAGCAACGTTCACCGGTGCCCCGCAGAGCCGTACTCGGCACCGCCCTCGGCGGCGCGGCAGCCGCGGCCCTGCCCGGAACCGCACATGCCGCACAGCAGCCCCCAGCGGGGGCGGGCGGCCGCGGACGCCCCTGGAGACTCCGCGACACCATGACCACCGACGGCGCCTGGGACCGGTTCCTGCGCGGCCAGGACCTGCTGTGGAGCAGGCTGCCCACCCTCTGGTACGAGGGGCCGTTCCTCGGCGACGGGCTGCTCGGCAGCATGATCTACCAGGAGCCGGGCGCCAACCAGATCCGCTTCACCGTCCAGCACGGCCGGGTCCAGGACCACCGGCCCGAGTTCGGCAGCGGCTGGGGCACCGCCCGCCTCCCGGTTGGGCACCTCACGCTCGAACCGGCCGGCACCATCACCGCCGTCGACTGGCGCCTGAGCCTGTGGAACGCCGAACTCACCGGCACCGTCACCACCACCGCCGGCACCCTCACCCTCGCCGCCCTCATCCACGACGAGGTGCTCGCCGTCCGCGCCACGGCCCACGGCGGCGAACACGTCACCTGGACCTTCCACCCCGAGGAGGCCATCAGCCCCCGGAAGATCCAGGAGTCACCGCCCGCCGGGTACACCGCCAACCCGCCCTGGACCGAACGGACGTCGGACGACGGCACCGAGCAGGTCCTCCAACCTCTCACCGGTGGCGGCCAGACGGCCACCTCCCACCGCCGTACCGGCGACGAAGTCCTGCTGAGCGTCGGTCACAGCTTCCCCTCGGACACCGCCGCCGAGGCCGACTCCCGCCGCAACCTGCGCCGCGCGGTGTCCTACGGCACCCTCAGGCGACGGCACACCCGCTGGTGGCACGCCTTCTACCGGAAGAGCTTCGTGTCCTTCCCCGACCAGCGGCTGCAGAGCTTCCACTGGATCCAGCTCTACAAGGTGGCCTGCGCCAGCCGCGCGGACGGACCGGTCATGGGCACCGCCGGGCCCTGGCTGGAGCCCACCCCCTGGCCGGCGGTCTGGTGGAACCTCAACGTCCAGCTCGAATACTGGCTGATCCACGCCTTCAACCACCCGGAACTGGACGCCCTCGCCACCACCCTGCGCCAGAACCAGGAACAGCTCACCGCCAACGTGCCCGCCGCCTACCGCTCGGACAGCTCCGGCATCGGCCGCAGCTCCGACATGTTCGCCAACCGCGAGGTGGGACGACCGGGAACCGGCGCCGAGACCGGCGACCTCACCTGGGCCCTGCACAACGTGTGGCTGTCGTACCGCCACTCCATGGACAAGTCCCTGCTCCGCGACACGATCTACCCGGTGCTGCGCCGCGCCGTCAACTACTACCTGCACTTCCTCACCCCGGGCAGCGACGGCAGGCTGCACCTGCCCAGCACGCTCTCACCCGAGTACCCGATCGTCCCGCCGCAGGACACCAACTACGACCTGGCGCTGATCCGCTGGGGCTGCCAGACCCTCCTCGACTCCGCCGAACTGCTCGGCATCGACGACGAGTCGAAGCCCCGCTGGCAGGAGGTGCTGGCCCGGCTCACCCCGTACCCGGTCGACGACAACGGCTTCATGATCGGCGCCGACACCCCGTACGCCCAGTCCCACCGGCACTACTCGCACATGCTGATGGTGTACCCGCTGTACCTGGTCAACTGGGACCAGCCGGAGAACCGCGACCTGATCACGAAGTCCGTGGTCCGCTGGCACGCGCTGACCGGCGCCCACCGCGGCTACAGCTACACCGGGGCCGCCTCCATGTACGCGATGACGGGCGACGGCGACACCGCCATCGGCTACCTGAGGAAGTTCTTCGACCCCACGACCCGCTACCCCTGCCGGGCCAGCACCCACTACACCGAGGCCGGTCCGGTCATCGAGACCCCGCTGTCCGCCTCGCAGTCCCTGCACGACATGTTCTGCCAGAGCTGGGGCGGCATCGTCCGGGTCTTCCCGGCCGTACCGACCGCCTGGGCCGACCTCACCCTGCACAACTTCCGCACCCAGGGCGCCTTCCTGGTCAGCGCCGTCCGCAAGGCCGGGACCACCCGGTTCATCCGGATCCGGAGCCTGGCCGGTGAGCCCCTCAAGCTCCGGCACGGCCTGACCGGCCCCCTCACCGTCCTGCGTGACGACGGCTCCCCGGCCCGCACCCACGACCTCGGCGACGGCACCCTCGCCATCGACCTGCCCCGCGGCCGCGAGGTGCTCGTGCACTCCGGCTCCCGCCCCGACCTCGTCATCGCGCCGGTCGCCGTCAGCGAACCGGGCGCGGCCTGGGGACTGCCGTAACCACTGACCGGAAGACAGGCTTCTCATGGCTGTTCCACTCCCGAGAACCGTGGTCGCCGCGCTCTGCGCCGGACTGGCGGCCACCCTCCTGACCACCGCGCCCGCCCGGGCCGAGCAGCGGTCGCACACCTGGACCGTGTCCGAGGCGGCCCACGCACCCCGGGCCCGCATCGCCCTCGACACCACCACCGGCACCCTCAGCCTCGCCGTCTCCCGTGCTGGCCGTACGGTGATCGAGCCGTCGCCCGTCGGCATCGTCACCCAACAGGCCGACCTGTCACAGGGGTTGCGCTTCCTGCACCGCAAGGACCGTACGGTCGAGGAGCACTACCGGGCGAAGTCCGGGAAACGGCTGGACCGCAGGGTGCGCCTGAACGAGACCCGGCTGTCCTTCGGCACCGCCGCCGGCGCCCGCCTCGACCTGGTCGTCCGCGCCTCCGCCGACGGCATCGCCTACCGGTACGTCCTGCCCGCCGGATCCGGCGACGTGCTCGGCGAGACCTCCGCGTTCAACCTGCCGGCGGACGCGGGCGCCTGGCTCAGCACCTACCGGGTCGACAACGAGGGCCAGTTCAAGCAGTACACCGCGGCGACCGCCCCGAGCGGCGAGTACTCGGACCAGGCCCTCTTCGCCACCGCCGGCGGCTACACCCTGCTCGCCGAGTCCGACCTCACCGGCACCTACTCCGGCGCCCGGCTCGCGCACACCCAGGGCGCCGGCACCGACCGCATCAAGCTCGCCGACACCCAGGTCCACACCGACGGGCCGCTCGTCACCCCCTGGCGGGCCATGATCACCGGCGACCTCGCGACCGTCACCCGGCCCACCTTCACCGACGACCTGGCCCCCGCGTCCAAGGTCGCCGACACGTCCTGGATCCACCCCGGCACCGTGCTGTGGACCTGGCTCGCCGGCGGCCGCACGGCAGGCCAGAGCCTCGCCGCGCAGAAGGCGTACGTCGACTACGCGGCCGCCCGGCACTGGCCCTACGAGGCCGTCGACGCCGGCTGGTACTTCAAGACCGACGAGTGGGACACCACCGACCCGGACTGGGGGACCGACAGCTGGATGCCCGAACTCGTCGACTACGCGCGCGCCAAGGGCGTCGGGATCGTCGTCTGGATCCACCAGCGCGACCTCGACACCCCAGAGGAACGCGCCCAGTGGCTGCCCACCCTGGAACGCTGGGGCGTCAAGGGCATCAAGATCGACTTCATGAACTCCGAGGCGCAGTCCATGCTCCGGTGGTACGACGCGATCCTCCCGGAGACCGCCGCCCACCACCTCCTGGTGGACTTCCACGGCGCCACCCTCCCCAAGGGCATCCAGCGCACCTGGCCCCAGGTGATGAGCATGGAGTCCGTCGGCGGCGAGGAGAAGCGCACCAACACCTCCGCCCACCTCACCACCCTCCCCTTCACCCGCAACGTCATCGGCTCCATGGACTTCACCCCCGGCGGCTTCCAGCGCGTCGGCCAGCGCCCGGACTCCGACGCGGCCGAGACCGGACTCACCGTCGCCTACGAGTCCGGCCTCCAGATGCTCGCGGGCACTCCCGAGTCGTACGACGCCCGGCCGCTCGCCCGGGACTTCCTCGACCAGCTGCCCGCCGCCTGGGACGATACCCGCCTGCTGGCCGGCAGCCCCGGCCGGGAAGCCGTCCTCGCCCGCCGCAGCGGGAACCGCTGGTTCCTGGGCGGGGTGTACGCCGGCGCCGCCCACACCGCCACGGTCCCCCTGGCCATCGGCCGCGGACGGTGGCTGGTGCAGACGATCCGGGACGGCGCCCAAGGCCTCGTGCAGGAGAGCCAGGTCCAGCGCGGCGGTGACGACCTGAGCGTCGACGTCGTCGCCGACGGCGGCTTCGCCGGGATCGCCTGCCCCTGGCATCCCGGCGTCACCAGCTGCTACCGCTGAGCACGCACCGCCCGCCGGCGGGCACCGAGCACCAGCCTGAGGGTGCCCGCCGTGGACGGTGACGCCGAGCCGCGCAGCACGTCCGTGCCGGGCGCGAGCACGGCCTCGGCGGTGAGCAGTTCGATCTCGATCAGCGTGCCCACCAGCGGGCGGTGCGCGACCGGGATCAGTTCGAGCAGTTCCCGGGCCGACCGCAGGTCGGCCCGGGCGGTCTCGACCTCGTGGGCCACGAGCGAGCGCAGACCGGGCGAGGCCCGGCCCGCCGCGAGGTCCTCCGCCGTGACGGAGAAACGCTTCAGGGTCTCCGCGGGGATGCCGGGCCGGCCCTCCCGCAGGTCCTCGGCGAGGTCGTTGACGAAGTCCAGCCGCTGGCTGCCGTCGATGAGCCTGCGGCAGCCGGCCAGGAACCGTCCGCCGGGATCGGTCTCGGGGCCCAGCAGCGCGCCTATCAGCAGGAAGGCCGGCATCGAGTAGGCGTCGAGATAGTCCTGGTAGTCGGCCTCGGTCGCGAAACCGGTGAACTCCAGCTCGGTGGTGGCGGTGGCCAGATAGGCCGCCACGACCTCCCGGTGCCGGGGGTACACGGCGACCGTGTGCAGGAGGGTACGGACCAGGGGATCGTCACTGGTCCCCGTCTCCAGTCCCGCACGCACCCGCCGCTCCCACTCGGCCCACGCCTGCGCACGCCCCGCCTCGGGACCGCTGTCCAGCAGGTCGTCCCCGTGGTGCATCACGGCCGTCGCGGCCACCACATGGGGCTGCACCGAGGGCGGCAGCAGCATCCGGCAGGCCAGATAGGCGCTCCGGCGATACCGCCGGACCGTACGCCGTTGGGTGCTGTAGTCCCGCCGCAGCTCCGCATCCCGGATCCCGGCCGCGGTCAGGCTCTGATTCCACGCGCTCACGAGAAGATCGTAGAGGCAGGCGCGGACCGCGGAGCCCGACCGCGGAAGAGCGCTCAGGAAAGGGACTTGAGGAAGTCGACCAGCGCCGTGTTCACCTCGTCCGGGCGCTCCTGCTGGGTCCAGTGGCCGCAGCCCGCCAGCTTGAGGGGCTCGCGCACCAGGTTGGGCATCAGGACGGGAAGCCGCTCGATGAGCTCGGGCGTACCGGGGAACGCCGGGACCACGTCACGGTCGCCGTAGACGTACAGCGCGGGCGGAGTGACGCGGGCACCCTGCCAGGGAGCGGTCAGGTCCCAGTTGCGATCGAGGTTGCGGTACCAGTTGAGCGCCCCGGTGAAACCCTGGGAGAAGCTCTCGGTGAGGGCCTCCAGGTCCTCCTCGGTGAACCACTCCGGCAGCCGCTCGGGATCCGGCATGTCGGCGAGCCAGCCGCGCTCGGGGTCGACCAGGGGCTGTCCGGCCGAACCGCTTTCGCCGGAGGCCGAGAAGAAGAACTTCCGCAGCGTGGTGCGGGTGTCGCGGGCGAACTCGGCGTCGGCGACACCCGGCCGGTTGAAGTAGTTCCAGTAGAAGCGGCCCCCGAACATCTCGTCCATGGCCTGCAGCGGCGGCCTCGTCCCCCGGAACGGCGGCGGCACGCTCAGCCCGGCCACCCCGCGCACCAGGTCCGGCCGGAACAGCGCGGTGTGCCAGGCCACCGGCGCGCCCCAGTCGTGCCCGACGACGAACGCCTTCTCCTCGCCCAACTCCCGGATCAGCCCGACGACATCGCCGACCAGGTGGAAGATGCTGTACGCGTCGACATCCTCGGGGCGGTCGCTGCTGCCGTAGCCCCGCTGGTCGGGGGCGACCACATGGAAGCCGGCCGCGGCCAGCGGGCCGAACTGGTGCTGCCACGAGTGCCATGATTCGGGGAAGCCGTGCAGCAGCACGACCAGCGGGCCGGAACCCTCCTCGGCGATGTGCAGCCGGATTCCGTTCACGTCGATCAATCGATGCTGAACCATGTGCACGAGCGTACGCGCAACGATCTTCAGTCGAGCCGTGGATGTGCCGTGCGGGCGCCGCCCGGCATCGGCGGGGCACATGAATTGACCTCGATCGATCGGCGAGGGAGATTGATGTCCATGGAACTGCGGCATCTGAGGTACTTCCTGGCGGTCGCCGAGACCCACAACTTCACCCAGGCCGCCGCGCGTTGTTATGTGGCGCAGTCGGCGCTGAGCCAGCAGATCGCCCGGCTGGAGAAGGACGTCGGCGCCCCGCTGTTCAGCCGCACGAGCCGCTCGGTACGGCTGACCGCCGCCGGTGAGCTGCTGGAGCCGCGGGCCCGGCGCATCCTCGCCGACGTCGACAACGCCCAGGCCGCCCTCGACGCGCTCGCTGGTCTGCGCCGCGGCCGGCTCCGGCTGGGCCTGGTACAGACGATGGCCGTGCCCTTCGACATGGTGGAGGTGCTGGCCGACTACCGCGCCCGCTATCCCGGCGTCGACCTGCGCGTCTCCAACGATCCCAGCTCCCGGATGGCCGCCGCGGTCCTCGCCGGCACCCTCGATGTCGGGGTGGTCGGACTCGCCGCCCGGCAGGTGCCGGAGGGGCTGGACCACCGGACGCTGGGCAGCGCTCCGCTGGTGTGCGTCGTACCGCGCGAGCACGCTCTCGCGGACCGGGAGGCCATCGATCTCGCCGAGCTGCCGGACAGCCACCCGCTGATCCAGTTCACGCGGGGCAGCGGCCTGCGCCGCCAGGTCGAGGCGGCCTTCGCCCGCGCGGGAGCGGAGGCGGGCCAGCACTTCGAGGTGGGCCAGATCCACGACATGATCCGGCTGGCCGCCCGGGGGGTGGGCGTCACCGTCGTACCCCGGTCCACCGTCGTCGGCCCCGGCTCCGTGCTGGGTCTCGACGCCGCCGACGAGCTGCCCCGGGGCGCGCGGATGCTGCGTCTGACGGACGACGAGGCCGTGCACCACATCTGCGTGGCGTACGACGGCGCCCGGCTGGCTCCGGCCGCCGAGGCGTTTCTCGACGTCCTCGAACACCACGGCGGCGATCGATCGGCATGACCGATCGCTGGACCCGGATCCATATGTTGGACAGTGCGACCGTGGTGCCCGGAGGCTGGGGAGGACGCACCGCACGAGGTGCGGTTCCGTTCCAGTCCCGAGGGGACCGCCATGTCGATCAAGGATGCCGTCCAGCCCGTACTCCGTGACGCCCGGGCGACCGTGCTGCCCGACCCGGCGGACCGCCATGGCCCCCTGCCCCCGCTGATGCTCGCCCTCACCGTGGTGACCGGCCTCGTGGACGCCTTCAGCTACCTGGTGCTCGGCCATGTCTTCGTCGCCAACATGACCGGAAACGTGGTCTTCTCCGGCTTCGCGATCGCGGGCGCCGCCGGGTTCTCCCTGGCCGCCTCGCTGGCCGCGCTGGCCGCCTTCGGCGTGGGCGCCCTGCTGGGCGGCCGGATCGCGCACCGGGCCCGCGCGCACCGCGGCCGCGTCCTGCGCCGGGCGCTCGTCCTGGAGACGGTCCTGTTCCTGGCGGCCTACGGCGTCGCCCGGTACGGCGCCCCCCTGGACACCGCCGGGACCCGGTACGAGCTGATCGTGCTCCTCGGTCTCGCCATGGGCGTCCAGAACGCGACCGCCCGCGCGCTCGCCGTACCGGACCTCACCACGACCGTCCTGACCCTGACCATCACCGGCATGGCCTCCGACAGCAAGGCCGCCGGAGGCGGTGGAGGAAGGACCGGCCGGCGCGCCCTCTCGGTGCTGGCGATGTTCGCCGGCGCTCTGATCGGCGCCTTCGCCGTCCGCGACGGCACGCCCGCCCTGCCGTTGCTGCTCGCCACCGTGCTCCTCGCGGGCAGCACGCTCGACACGTTCGCCCTGACCCGCTCGGACGCACGCTGGACCGACCCGCTGTGACCGTCGCACCCCAGGCGCCGGTGACCTCCGACGCCCGGGAGGTGCGCGAGGAGCGCGAGATGCGCGAGCCGAACGAGGTGTCGCGGGCCGGGAGCGACGGTGACCGTCTCACTCCGTACCAGCTCGGCAACGCCCCCAGCAGGTCCGGCGAGGACCAGACCCGCCACCGCTGGTAGCCCGGCTTCAGCGGTTCCGTCCGCAGCGGGGCGGCGGTCTGCAGCGACGACCCCGCCTCGGGCCCGCACAGGGAGGGCGGGGTCGTATGACCGTGCTCGGGGGCTTCCCCGGAGTCCTCAGAGGGCTGAGCCGGGATTGCCGGGGCGGATGCGACCGCGCCAGGCGCCGCTCTCGCCTTCGCGCTGCTCGATGTAGTCCTTGAAGCGGCTGAGGTCCCCGTTGACGCGGCGGCCGATCAGGCCGAGCGCGTCGGCACCCCTCTCGACCATGCCGCTGGGCTCGACGTCCATCGTGAGTTCGACGCGGGTGTGCGTCTCGTCCAGCGGCTCGAACCGGACGGATCCCCGCTGCCGGACGTCACCCTCGATCGCCCGCCAGGTGATCCGGTCGTCCGGCAACTGGTCGACGATCTCGGTGTCGAACTCGCGCCGTACCCCGCCGATCTTCGTGGTCCAGTGGTTGTGCCGGTCGTCGAGCTGCCTGACCTCCTCGACGCCCTCCATGAAGTTCGGGAAGTCCTCGAACTGGGTCCACTGGTTGTAGGCCGTGTGGACCGGGACGGCGACGTCCACGGCTTTCTTGACCGTGCTCATCTGTTCCTCCTCGTCGGAAACGGCTCGTCACCGGGATGCTGTCGCTGTCCGACTCGCTCTCCCGTGGCCGCCGAGTACCCGGTTCCGCCGCGCGCACCCTTCGCCGCACCGGCCGCCGGTCACGGTGTCGAGGGGCGCGTCTCCGTCCAGTCGACCATCAGACGGCGCTCGGCGAACAGCCATTCGCCGTCCTGCCTGGTGAACTCGTCGAGATAGCGGATGGACGCGATCATCAGCGTGCGCCCGCCGTCGTCCCCGACCGAGAGATGGTGGGCCAGGCAGTAGCTCTCGCCGGTCGCGCGGTCCCCGTCGAGGGAGACGGTGCTCTGGCCGTTGAAGTGCGTCGTCGTCCGATACGAGTTGAGGTTGTCGAACACGGGGGCGAGGGAGTCGCGGCCGTGCAGCTCCTGCGTCGGCTCCGCCGCCGTGGCGTCCATGAACACCAGGAATCGGGTGTCCTCGGTGAACAGGCTCATCTGGCCCTTGGCGTCACGCCGGTCCGCGCAGTGGGCGTAGGCGTCGATCAGCTCACGGATGGCCAGCCGGTCGGCGGCTTCCTGAGGTGAGACGGAGGTGTGGGCGGCCATGAGGGGCTCCTCGGGGCTTGCTTGCGCCTGCCTGTTTGACAGATGTATAAAAGCATCGCAAATCTGGCCACGCAACGGCTGTGTACAGGAGTGTGGACAGGAGGGCCGTCGTGAGCCGGGCCTCGGAACGTCCCGCTGCAGCACCCCGCTGGAACCGCTCGTCCAGGTGCTGTCCGACGACCCTGTGCACCCGCCCGGTGGAGGTCCGGTCCCGTGCCGGACCCCGCCTCCCAGTGATGGAGCCCTCTGTGAACGTCGTCGTCTTCGGCGCGTCCGGCATGGTCGGACAAGGCGTCCTGCGCGCCTGCCTCCTCGACCCCACGGTCGACAGCGTCCTGGTGGTGGTCCGCCGCCCGCTCGGCGTCACCCACCCCAAGCTGACGGAAGTCATCCACGACGACTTCACCGACCTGTCCGCCATCAGTGACCGGCTGACCGGCCTGGACGCCTGCTTCTACTGCCTCGGTGTCTCCTCCACGGGGATGAGCGAGACCGAATACACCCGCGTCAGCTACGACTTCACCCTCGCCGCCGCCCGCGCGCTGGTCGCCGCCAGTCCCGGACCGACCTTCACCTATGTCTCCGGTGAGGGCACCGACAGCACCGAACAGGGCCGCACCATGTGGGCGCGGGTGAAGGGGCGCACCGAGAACGCCCTGCTGGCCATGCCGATGAACGCGTACATGTTCCGGCCCGGCTATATCCAGCCCCGCCACGGAGCGGTCTCACGGACCCGCGCCTACCGCGTCATGTACACCCTCACCTCCTGGCTGTACCCGCTGCTGCACCGCCTCGTGCCCGCGCACACGACGACCACCGAACACCTCGCCCACGCCATGCTGGCGCTGACCCGCCCGGGCGTGACCGAGAACCGGCTGCTGTACAGCAAGGACATCAACCGCCTGGGCGTCTGACCGTTCCCCTTCGGCGACCGGGCCGCTCGGCATCACGTGGCCCGGCGTGCGGCTACGAGCATGACGATCACGGAGGTCAGGGTGAGCGCGGTGCCGGTGTAGAGCGGTGCCCGGTAGCCGAGGCCCGCGGTGATGGCCAGGCCGCCGAGCCAGGCGCCCAGGGCGTTGCCGACGTTGGACGCCGAGACGTTGGCGCTCGCGGCCAGTGCCGCTCCGTGGGCCGCGTCGGTCACCCGAGTGATCATGCCGGGGACGGCGGCGAACCCGGCCACCCCCATCAGGAACACCAGCATCACCGATGCCACGGCGCTGCCGGCCAGCAGACCGAACACGGCCAGCGTGAAGGTCAGTCCCAGCAGCGCCAGCACCAGAGCACGGTCGCGGTCCCGGTCCGCCGCTCGCCCGCCGATCAGGTTCCCTACGACCAGTCCGGCGCCGTACAGCATCAGCAACCAGGGGACAGCCGCCGCGGAGAACCCGCTGACCTCGGTGAAGGTGTACGCGATATAGCTGAACGCGCCGAACATCCCGCCGTAGCCGAGCGCGGTGGCGGTCAGCGTCAGCCACACCTGCCAGGAGCCCAACGCCCGGAACTGGTCCCGCAGGCCGGTCGACGCCCCGTCGCCGGCCGCCGCCCCCGCCCGGCCGGGTACGAGGGCGATGATGCCGGCCAGCGCCAGCACGCCGATCGCGGTGACCGCCCAGAAGGCCGCTCGCCATCCCCAACGCTCGCCCACCAGCGCGCCGAACGGCACACCGAGCACGTTCGCGAGCGTCAGCCCGGCGAACATGACCGCCACCGCACGGGACTTCCGTTCCGGTGCGACCAGGCCACGCGCGACGAGCGAGCCGATACCGAAGAACGAACCGTGGCACAGGGCGGCGATGATCCGCCCGAGCAGCAGCACGCAATAGGCGGGTGCGATCGCGGACAACAGGTTTCCGACGACGAACAAGGCCATCAGCCCGGCCAGGACGTGCTTGCGCGGCAGCCGCGCCGTCGCCGCGGTGAGGGCGATCGCGCCGACGGCGACGCTCAGCGCGTACCCGGAGATCAGCCAGCCCGCGGTCGCCTCGGAGACCGAGAAACCAGCCGCCACCTGTGGCAGCAGACCGGCGATCAGGAACTCGGTCAGCCCGATGCCGAAACCGCCAAGGGCCAGTGCGACCAGCCCGATCGGCATCCGCCGCGGTTCCGTCCCGCGCCCCTCCGGCAGCACGGGCCTGTCGCCGACCCCGACGACCCGGATTTCGCCCATGAACCGACCCTCGCCGCCGACGGCGGCCCCGTCCATGGACAAAGATCCGGGGCGCTTGGACGAATCGAAACGCGCGCGGATGTCGTCGTACGGGACGCGGTCCGCTTCTTCGCCCGGCATCTGGTCCGAGCCGACACCTCACCGGCCCTGACCTGACGCACCGTCGGCGCCCGGCCGTACCCGTCTTACCGGCCGGGCGCCCGCACCACCCATCGCGAAACCCTTTCTTCACGCCTTGACTTAACATCAGGGACATTGCTTGGATCTCAAGTCGGCGTTCCCTGTGTCCCGTTGGTGACGCAGCGGTCACGCGCCTTTGGTTCGGCACGGCACAACCCCCGACCCACCAAGCCCAGGAGCAGCTGTGAGACGTACGCTCACCACGATCGCGGCCGTGGCTGTCATGACACTGCCACTCATCGGTGCGGGCCCGACCGCGCAGGCCGACCGGGCCGCGCGCGGGCACACCGGGCACGGCCAGGTCGTGACCGGCACCTACTCCACCGGCGGTGCGCAGGCCTGGCGCTCCCTGCCGATCGTCAGGACGGGCACGGACACCGGCGGCCCCGTCGACGCCACCGTGGTCGCCGACCCCAGCGCCCTCCGGCAGCGGTACACCGGCATCGGCTTCTCCCTGGACGAGACGAGCGTCTCCAACCTGTGGAAGCTCACCCCCGCCGAGCGGACGAAGGCCATCCGGCTCCTTGTCGACCCCGAGCACGGCGCGGGACTCGACCGGTTCCGGCTGACGATCGGCAGCCCCGATCTCATCGAGCACCTCCCGTTCTGGTCGGAGGACGACCTGCCCGCCGGAGTCACCGAGGACTTCGGCCTGAAGCACTTCTCCATCCGGCGCGACCTCGACCTGCACATCATCGACACCATCAAACTCATCCAGCGCTACAACCCCCATGCCACGTTCTTCGCGTCGGCGTGGAGCGCGCCCGCCTGGATGAAGACGAACAACCGGTTCCTCGGCGAGGTCGCCCTCAAGCCCGGGAGCAGCACGGACTACTACCAGGTCGGCAAGTTGCGGGACGACTGCATCGAGGTGTTCGCCCGCTACTACGTCAAGTACGTCCAGGCGTACGCCCGGCAGGGCATCCGCGTGGACGCGCTGACCCTGCTGAACGAGCCGGGTATGGACGTCGTCTACCCGGCCATGGACATCAGCGTCGCGCAGCAGCAGAAGCTGGCCCTGGCGATCAAGCGGGAACTCCGTGCCGCCCACCTGGGCACCACCCAGCTGTATGTGCACGACTTCAACTTCTGGGACTGGCACGACCCCAACAGCACCGCGACGAAGAACTACTACCGCATCTTCGAGGACGCCCCGGACGGCTCGGTGACCGGCGCCCAGGTCCGCAAGGCGGCGGACGCCATCGCCTTCCACCCCTACTGGGGCGACCCGACCGTCATGCGCGACGCCTACGAGCAGACCGGGAAGCCGGTCCAGCTCACGGAGACGAGCGACCTGTCGCCGTCGACCGTCCTCGACGACTTCCGCCTCGACGCCGGTTCCTACATCCTGTGGGCCCAGACCACCGACCAGGACGGCGGCACCCTGCACTGGACGCCGTCGCGGGACAACAACATCGACTGGGACGAGGTCGCGGCCACCACCAAGTGGCCCGACCGGCTGGTCACGGTGAACACCGGCACCAAGGAGTTCACGGTCCGCGACGAGCTCTATCAGCTGGGCCAGTTCGCCAAGTACCTCTCACCCGGTGACGTACGCCTGGAGTCCAGCGCGGCGCAGGACGGCGTCAGCAACGTGGTCTACCGGACCCGCGACGGCGGCTACGTGGCCGTCCTCGGCAACGGCGCCGGATCCGACCGCAGGGTCCGGATGGCCGTCGGCGGCCAGACGTTCGTCGTGACCGTACCGGCGGGCTCCTTCGCCACCTACCGGTGGCAGGGCAAGGCCGCCACGGGCTCCCGCAACCACGCCCCGGTCCTCGCGCCGGCCGCCGACGTCGTCGCCGACCAGTACGGCACCACGCAGGTGCAGTTGAAGGCCACCGACCGGGACGGCGACCGGCTCTCCTACTACGCGACCGAACTGCCCGACGGCGTCACCCTCGACCCGGCGACCGGCCTGGTCACGATCCGTCCGACGGCCACCGGCGAGCAGGACCTGACCTTCTACGCCACCGACGGCCGGGCCCACGACCAGGTGACCCTCCACCTGACCGTCCGCCCGCACGCGGCACCCGTGGGGGAGAAGATCGAGGCCGAGGCCTACAGTGACCAGCACGGCTGGCCCGCCGACGGCAGCAACTTCATCGAGAGCAACCCGGCCGCCAGCGGCGGCAGGAACGTGGGCTGGACCGCCGCCGGCAACTGGCTGACGTACCGCGTCGAGGCGCCGGCGACCGGCTCGTACGATCTCGAACTGCGCGTCGCCAACGGCACGGCCGCCACCGCGGCGAACGCCGTGTCCCTCCGCGACGACAGCGGCACGACCCTGGCGACGGCGTCCGTGCCGCCCACGGGCGGCTGGGCGAGCTACCAGTCGGTGCACGTACCCGTCGCCCTCCGGACCGGGGAACAGACGGTCACCGTCTACTGCGAGACCGGCGGCTTCAACCTCGACTACCTGCGCCTCACCGCTTCCTGACCGCCTTCCTGACACCGCCGTCCCGGCGCCGGACCGGCTGTGCGCCCCCGGCCCGGGGTACGGCCAACCCCCCGGCGCGGTGACCGGCATGCCGGATGGTCGCGGCCGGTGAGATCCACAAAGCTGAGAGGAGTCGCCGCACACCCGCTGCCAAGGAGGCCCTGCCGTGCTCACTCGCCGCGCCGCAGTCCTGTCCGCCGTCGCCGCCGCCACCCTGTCCGCCGTCAACACCCGCACGGCGTCGGCGGCGACGCCACGCAAGACCGTGCCGGCACGGCTGAAACTGCCCGCGCCGAGCGGACCGCACCCGGTGGGGACGGTCTCCCTGCGCCTCGTCGACACCTCACGTGCCGATCCCTGGGTCACGACCCAGCCGTACCGGGAGCTGATGCTCGGCATCCGCTACCCGGCGCGTGCCGTCGGCGGACACCCGAGGGCGCCGCAGATGCTGCCGGGGGAGGCCGCCGGCTTCGCCGCCGTCAACAACCTCACCGATGTGCCCGGCGACAAGGTCGACTGGGCGGCCACCCGCACCCACGCGTACGAGGGCGCCCCCGCCGACCGGGACCGGGGCCCGTACCCGGTCGTCTGCTACTCGCCCGGCGTCGGCGACCCGCGTTCCCTCGGCACCACCCTCTGCGACGACCTCGCCTCCCGCGGCTATGTCGTGGTGACGCTCGACCACACCTACGACGCCTCGGCCGTCCAGTTCCCCGGCGGCCGGGTCGAACGCACGGTGCTGCCCGCCGAGTTCGACAAGGCCTACCCGGACCCGGGGCGCATCAGGGCGCTGCTGAAGAAGACGATGGCCGCACGGGTGGCGGACACCCGTTTCCTCCTGGACGCCCTGCCCGGTGCACTGCCCGGGGAACTGCGCGGCCTGCCGGACTGGGACCGTCTCGGCATGTTCGGCCACTCGGCCGGCGGCTTCACCGCCTTGCAGGCGATGCACGACGACCGGCGTATCGCGGCGGCGGCCGACTTCGACGGCGTCCTCGCGTACGTCCAGGAGGACAGCGACTCCGGCTACCTCTCCTCCGTCGCCGCCGAGGGCCTCGACCGCCCGTTCCTGCTGGTCGGCAAGGACGGCAACGACCTGAGCACGGTGCCCTCCTGGAACGCCCTGTGGCGGCACAGCCGGGGCCGCGGCGAGGGCCTGACCCTGCGCGGCGCCGAACACGCCACCTACACCGACGCGGAGGCGATGATCCCGGGGATCGCCCGACAGCTCGGCCTGTCCCGCAGGACGGTCGTCGAGAACATCGGCACCATCGCCCCGGGGCGCGCGATCACCGCCCAACGGGCCTGCCTCGCCGCCTTCTTCGACCGCCGGCTGCGCGGCCGTACCGGCGAAGCCCTGCCGGACCGCTTCCCGGAGGTGCGCCCCTTCTCCCGCCGGAACGGCTCAGTACCGCACGGGTAGGCCGAGCAGGCCGCGGGTGGGCATCGAGGGGCGCCAGCGCAACTCGTCGACGGGGACGTCGAGTTCGAGGCCGGGGAGGCGTTCCAGCAGCGCGGCCAGGGCGATCTCGGTCTCCAGGCGGGCGAGCGGTGCGCCGAGGCAGTAGTGGATGCCGTGGCCCAGGGCCAGGTGCCCGGTGGCGTCGCGGGCGATGTCCAGCCGGTCGGGTTCGGGGAAGCGGCGCGGGTCGCGGTGGGCCGCCGCCAGGGACAGCAGCACGGTCTCGCCCGCCGGGACCGTGACCCCGCCGATGGTGACGTCCTCGGTGGGTGCGGGGCCATGTAGTCCGGCAGGTACACCAGCGGGGTGCCGTCGCCGTGGGCGAGCCGGAGCGGCGGGACCGAGTGGCGGGTGGGTTCCCCGTCCGAGAAGACCGGCAGGGCGTACGACGCGAAGAAGCGCAGCCTCATCGCCTCCCCGGGCCCCTGTTCGCGCAGGACACGGTGGTAGAGAGGGCTGAACCGGTAGGGGGTGTGGGAGACCTGTACCGGGGGCGCCGCCTCGGCCTCCCGGGGGGCGGCCACCCGCTCGTGCCCGGTTTCCGGCACCGCCTCCCCGTCGGCCAGGGCCGCGTGGACGTGTGCCGTCAGCTCGGCCAGCGTGGGGTGGTCCAGGACGACGGTCGGGGACAGCCGTACCCCCGTGAACGCGCTGAGCCGGTTGCGGACCTGCACCGCGGACAGGGAGTCGAAGCCGAGTTCCGTGCAGCCGCGGTCGACGGGGAGGGCGGAGGGGTGCGCGAAGCCCAGGACCGCCGCGACCTCGGCGCGGATCAACTCCGCTAGCAGGGGCCGTCGTTCGGGCGCCGGTACGGCGGCCAGCCGTTCCTGCCAGGTACCGGGCGCCTGTCCCGCACCTTCGGCGGGCGGCGCGACGGCGGCGGCAGGGCTGCGCGGCAACAGGTCGGCGAGTACGGGCGCCGCGTCCGTGGCGGCGGCCCGCAGGTCCAGCGGTACCGGCACCAGCACCGGTTCCGGAATCCGCAGCGCCGCGTCGAGGAGGGCCAGGCCTTCCGCCTCGTCGACCGGCAGGACACCGCCTTCACGGAGCCGGTCGGGGGCGACCCGGGCCGTACCAGCGCGGCCGGTTCGGGGGCCTCGGTGATCCGGGCGCTCGCCCCGGCCATGGTGGTCCCCAGGACGCAGAGCGAGTGGGCGTAGGTGTGGGAGAGGGGCAGCGGCCAAAGGATGCGGTCCCCGGCCGACAGGCCGAGCCGGGGGAGGTAGCACGCGGCCGAGGACCAGAGCGCGGACCGCTGGCTGGAGACCGCGGCCCGGCTGACGCCCGAGGTGCCCGAGGTGTAGAGCAGCCAGGCCGGCTCGTCCAGGCCCAGGTCGTCAGGGGGAGCGGACGACGACTCCGTGACCAGGGCTTCCCAGCCGGTGGCCCCGTCCGGCGACGGGCCGTCGCCGGTGACCAGCAGCCGGACCGGCCGGCCGGCGGTCAGCCGGACGAGCCGGGGCAGGTTGCGCCGGTCGGTGACCAGCGCGGCCGGATCGCAGTCGGCCAGCAACTGGGCGAGTTCGGCATCCGTGGCACGCGCACTCAGCGGCGCCCCCACCGCGCCGGCCCGTACCGTGGCGAGCAGGCCCTCGATCAGTTCCACGCTGTTGTCCAGGCAGAACGCCACCCGCGCCGTACGGCTGACGTCGAGGCCGACCGCCAACCGGCCGGTCCTGCGCTCCAGTTCGGCCCAGCTCACCGTCCGCCGGTCATCGGCGAAGGCGGTCTTCCCGCCCTGCCGCCGGGAGTTCTCGACGAGCAACTCCGCGATGGGGCGTAGGGCCGATGTCTCCGCCACTGCCACGAATTTCCCCCTTGGACCAACACCCCTGCCATATGGGCCTGTTGGCGAGCCTACGTCCCGACATGGTGGTGGTGGCGAGGGCGACGCGCGGGGCGGCGTGGATCAACGGCGAGCCGGCCGGCGGCGGGCGGGCGCGACAGCCGGGCACCGGCCGTGCCGTCTCGCGCACCGCGCCACTGCCGGTCCGGGGCGGCGAGGGGCCGGTGCGAGGAGCTGTGGGGGCCTCGTCCGAGGGCCGCGGCACGGCCCTGGCGACCGGGGCGCCGTAGCCGCTGCGGGTGGCGCGGCGCGCGGCCGGGGACCGGCGGTCCGGGCCGGTGATCCGCCCGGGGGTTGCAGCGACTGCGGGACCGGCGTTTTCTGGAAGTATCCGATGGTGAAACACGAGCGCCTAGGGTTGCGGCATGGACCGGGGGCTCGGTCTCGACATGTTTCTCCTGGCCAGAGCCTCGGTCTGTGCGGTCCGTCGTCGTGTCCTGGCGTTCCACGCGGAGGTGAACCAGGTGAAAGCCGTTGTGTATGAGAAGCCCTTCAGCGTCGCGGTCAGGGACGTCGACGATCCGCGCATCCAGCACCCGAACGACGTGCTGGTACGCGTCACGTCGACCGCCATCTGCGGATCCGACCTGCACATGTACGAGGGCCGTACGGCCGCCGAGGCGGGCATTGTCTTCGGACACGAGAACCTCGGCATAGTCGAGGAGATCGGCACCGGTGTGACCTCGTTGTCCAAGGGCGACCGCGTGGTCATGCCGTTCAACGTCGCCTGCGGATTCTGCAAGAACTGCCTGGCCGGCAAGACCGGCTTCTGCCTCACGGTCAATCCGGGCTTCGCCGGCGGAGCCTACGGCTATGTGGCCATGGGCCCCTACGAGGGCGGGCAGGCAGAGCTGCTACGGGTGCCGTTCGCCGACTTCAACTGCCTGAAGCTGCCGCCGGGCGAGGAGTTCGAGACCGATTTCGTGCTGCTCGCCGACATCTTCCCGACCGGCTACCACGGCTGTGAGCTGGCCCAGGTGATCCCGGGCGAGAGCGTAGCCGTCTTCGGAGCCGGACCGGTCGGGCTGATGGCCGCGTACTCGGCGCTGCTGCGCGGCGCCGCCAAGGTGTTCTCGGTCGACCGGGTGCCCGAGCGGCTCGCCAAGGCCGAGCAGATCGGGGCGATACCGATCGACTTCTCCAAGGGCGACCCGGCCGAGCAGATCAAGGAACAGACCGGAGGTGAGGGCACCGACAAGGGCGTCGACGCCGTCGGCTACCAGGCCCAGGCGCCCGACGCCAGCCACGAGGAACCCGCCGTCGTCCTCAACACCCTCGTCGAGACGGTACGGCCGACCGGCATGCTCGGCATACCGGGCCTGTACGTCCCGTCCGACCCGGGCGGACCCGACGAGCACGCCAAGCACGGCCAGCTGCTGGTCTCCATCGGCAGGATGTTCGAGAAGGGCCAGCGGATGGGCACCGGCCAGTGCAACGTCAAGCAGTACAACCGGCAGCTGCGCGACCTGATCATCGCGGGGCGGGCCAAGCCCAGCTTCGTGGTCTCCCACGAACTGCCCCTGGAGGACGCACCGCGCGCGTACGAGAAGTTCGACCAGCGGATCGAGGGCTACACGAAGGTCGTCCTGCATCCCGGCCACGCTCTCGCGGCGTAACACCGTCCGCACGGCGCGGCGGCGGCCCGGCTCCGGTGGCCGGCCCGCCGCGAGCCGCGGCGTTGTCGCTCGGCGGCACGTCCCGGCGGCTACGGCCGCCGGGACCCGCCCGTCTCCGCTTCCGCCGGGGCCGCGGCGAGGGCGGCTAGCCACTCGGCTGGCCAGGGCGCGCTCACCCGTTCCTCCCCCGGCGGCACGTGGACGACCGTGTAGCGGCCGGACGCGGCGAGCCGGCGCGGCCGGCCGTCGAACTCCTCGCCCCACACCTCGAACCGGAACGTCAGGGAGGACGTGCCGATGCGTGCCACGTCGAGGACCGTCGTCACCTCCTGCTGGAACCAGAGGGGGGAGGCGAAGTCGACCTCGTAGCGCACGCGGGGCGCGGCACCGAAATAGCCGACGACGCCACGCTCGCGCACCAGCGCCGCCTCGGCCGCCTCCACGAACCGCACCACCGCCGAGTTGTGGTAGTGCCCGGAGGCATCGGTGTCCGGCCACTCCACACGGCACCGGTGGACGGCGCGGGCCATTTCAGGAGCCATGGGTCGGCCTTCCGGGAAGCAGGGGGAAGTGATATCTCGTATTTTTCACGGCCGTCATTTAAAGTCAACACGTCGCCTCGCGGCGGCCCCGACACGGTCATCGGCCCGGCCGACGACATCGCCTACGACCCCGATCTCTCCGCCAAGTGGGACTACGAAGCCGAGATCGCGCTGGTCATGGGCCGGGCCGGGCGCTCGATCCCGGAAGAGAAGGCCATGGACCACGTCTTCGGCCTGCTCGTCGCAAACGACGTCTCCCAGCGCGATCTCCAGCGGGCGCACGGCGGCCAGTGGCTCAAGGGCAAGAGCATCGACGCGACCATGCCGCTCGGGCCGTGGCTGACGACGGCCGACGAGATCGACGACCTCACCGGCCTGCGGGTCCGGTGCGAGGTCAACGGCCGGCTGCTGCAGGACGCGAGCAGCGGGCAGATGGCCTTCTCCGTCCCCCGGATCATCGCCGAGCTGAGCCGCGGCATGACCCTGCGCGCCGGGGACGTGGTCCTCACCGGCACGCCGAGCGGCGTCGGCAACGCCCGCGACCCGCAGATCTTCCTCGCCGACGGCGATGTGGTCGTGACCCGGGTCAGCGGCCTCGGCGAACTCCGCAACACCGTGCGCCGGACCCGCCTCACCTGAGCGGAACCCCGCAATGGGCAAGGGGGGCTGCCGGACCACAAGGCCCGGCAGCCCCCCACTGTCCCGTAGCGGCTAGCCGCTAGCCGCTAGCCGCTAGCCGCGACGCCCCGCGGCCTGGTACTCGTCGTCCGCGGCGGGCGAGGAGCCGGCGTCCGCTCCCGGCTCCGCCCGGTCGGCGTGGCCCGGCCACCAGGCGGCGTGACCGATGAGCGCGGTGAGGCTCGGGGTGAAGAACATCGCCATGACGAACGCGGCGACCGCGATGCCGAAGGAGACCGCGAAGCCCATCTCCGTGAGCAGCGCGTTGCCCGCCAGCATCATGGTGGCGAAGGTCGCCGCCAGGATGAAGCCCGCCGCGGCCACCGTGGGCCCGGCGTGCCGCAGCGCCATCCCCGCCGCCTCGCGCGGCTCACGGCCCTCACGGGCCTCCTCACGGAGCCGGGCGATCATGAGGATGTTGTAGTCCGTGCCGATGGCGACCACGAAGAGATACATGATCACCGGGAGCATGAACATCAGCCCGGGCTTGTTCTGCGCCTCCTGGAAGATCCAGACCGTGGCACCGAGCGTGGCACCGAAGCCCAGCCCCACCGAGGCGATCAGGTACCAGGGAGCGACCACACTGCGCAGCAGCAGCCCCAGGATCACCATGATCAGCAGGGCGGCGACGGGGAACACCGTCCGGTAGTCGTGGTTGACCGCGGAGTCGATGTCCTTGTAGATCGAGGACATGCCGCCCACGACGGCCTCGGTGCCCTCCGGAGCGTTGGAGTGCGCGACGTCCCGCACCCGGCCCACGGAGTCGATCGCCTTGTCCGTGGACGCCTCGTACTTGAGCGTGACGGTGAAGTCCGCCGTGGTGCCGGCCTTGTTGACCTGGCTCATCCGGGCGCTCGCGACCCCGTCAACGGCCCCGAGCTTCGAGGCGTAGGCGTCGAACGCGGACCTGTCCAGGGGCTTGCCGTCGGTGCTGGAGAGGTAGACGTCGGTGGGCGCGGCGGCACCCGCCGAGTACGCCGTCTGCATCTGGTCCTGGACGACCATGGACTCCTTGGTCTTGGGCATCGAGCCCGACGCCAGGTCGAACGTGGCCTTGTAGCCGAGCGTGCCGAGCGACAGCACGATCAGGACGAGACCGGAGACCACCGCGGTCAGCGCCGGGCGGCGCTGCACACCACGGCCCAGGGCCGCGAAGCGCGCGTTGGCCGGTTCCTGCTGCCAGGACTTCGAGGGCCAGAACACCTTCGGCCCGATGAGCGAGACCACGGCCGGGATCAGGGTCAGCCCCGCGATCAGGGTGACCGAGACCGAGATCGCCAGCGCCGGGCCCATCTGCTTGAGGAAGCCCAGCGTGGACAGCACCAGCGCGAGGAAGGCGATGATGACCGCGCCGGCCGCCGAGGCGATGGCCTCACCGACCCGGTCGACCGCGTTGATCATGGCCTGCTTGGGTTCGTCACCCGCGCGCAGGCGTTCGCGGTAACGGAACATCAGGAACAGGAAGTAGTCCGTGCCCACGCCGAAGAGCACGACGATCAGGATCGACGAGACGGAACTGTTGGCCTGCAGGCCGAACAGCTTGGTGGCGTACGCGATCAGCCCGTTGGCGATGGCCGACACCACGCCGATCAGCAGGAGCGGCAGGAACGCCAGGATCGGCGCCCGGAAGATGATCAGCAGGGTCACCAGGATGATCACGAAGGTGCCGAT
This sequence comes from Streptomyces sp. NPDC048254, assembly GCF_043201895.1. Lineage (NCBI taxonomy): Bacteria > Bacillati > Actinomycetota > Actinomycetes > Kitasatosporales > Streptomycetaceae > Streptomyces > Streptomyces sp. NPDC048254. The sequence continues at coordinate 15,751 of NZ_JBICZJ010000015.1, read as the reverse complement.
GCCGATCAGCGCCTCACCGCGTTTGGACGAGTCCTGCTGGTCCAGGGCCTGTGCGGCCGAGCCGCCGAGCTTGACCTCCAGGTCCGTGCCCTTGGCCAGTTGCTTGACGTCGTCGCGCAACACCTTGGCCGCGTCCGCCTGGACGGGCTGGCCCGCCTTCTTGCTGTCCATCTGCACCAGGGTCAGGGTGTACCTGCCGTCCTTGGACGGCTGGCCGGGGACGACCTTCTGTACCTGATCGATGTGCTTGTCGCCCAGTTCGGTGGTGATCCGGGCGACGTCCTTCAGATCGGCGTCGCTGAGCTTGCCGCCGTCGGTGCGCTGGTACAGCGCTATCGCGGACGGCGTGAAGGCGCTGGGGAACGCCTTCTGCTGGAGATCGGCCGCTTTGATCGACTCGTAACTCTTGGGCAGGAAACTGCTTTCGTCGCTGTTCGAGGGCAGGCTCGGGGCGGTGGCGACGATCGCCACCGCCGCGATCAGCCATGCCACGATCGTCCAGACAGGATGCCGGACGACGGCAGTGCCAATACGTCGGAACATGCGGAAGGTCCTCCTGGGTAGGAAGATCACCGCAGCCCGGGGAGCGGACCCTGGCATCGGCGACCCCGACCGGCCCGCATCCAACGGGCCGGTCGCATAGATGTCTTGCGGTCATATCGTAGGGATCACAGGTGGAGATCGGTCCAGTGAGTTTCCGACACCACCACGAGCGCCGCGCGCGCGGCCCTGTCATCTGTACGGCAGGGGCCCGGTCGGCGACCATCGAAGACATGATCGCGGTACCGTCGACCGCCCGGAAGGCCGAACCATGTCAACGATCAGTCAATGGCAGCTGCGGGCCGAGTTCGCGGAACGGCTGTCGGCGATGTACGGGCGGGAGGTGCCCGCCTACACGACGCTGGTGGGCGTCTCGCGCGAGGTCAACGAGGACGTGCTGCGGTCCCGGGGAGCCGACGCCGAACGCCTCGGATCCATCGGCCGGGTGACCGCCGAACGGCACGGAGCCATCCGCGTCGGCACCCCGCGCGAACTGCGACAGGTCGCCCGGGTCTTCGGCGCCCTCGGCATGCACCCGGTCGGCTTCTACGACCTGCGGGAGGCCGCCGCCAGCGCCGTCCCCGTCGTCTCCACCGCCTTCCGGCCGGTCGACGGCGCGGAGCTCGCCCGCAACCCCTTCCGGGTGTTCACCTCCATGCTCACCGTCGCCGACCAGCGCTTCTTCGACCCCGACCTGCGCTCGCGCCTGGAGACCTTCCTGGCCGGCCGCGAGCTCTTTCCCCCGGAGCTGCTCACGCTGGCCGACCGCGCCGCGGCCGACCGCGAACTGCCGGCGGACGACGCCGAACGCTTCCTCCGACGGGCCGTGCGGGTCTTCGAGTTGTCCAGGGAACCCGTGGACCGGGCCTGGTACCGGACCCTGGAGCGGGTCTCCGCCGTCGCCGCCGACATCGGCGGGGTCCGCGGCACGCACATCAACCACCTCACCCCGCGCGTCCTGGACATCGACGAGCTGTACCGGCGCATGACCGACCGCGGTGTCGAGATGATCGACACCATCCAGGGCCCGCCGGCCTGGAAGGGCCCCGACGTCCTGCTGCGCCAGACCTCCTTCCGCGCCCTGGCCGAATCCCGCCCGATGCGCACCGAGGACGGCAGCGTCGTCAGCGGCTCCCTGAGGGTCCGCTTCGGCGAGGTCGAGGCCCGTGGCATCGCCCTCACCCGCGCCGGACGGGCCCACTACGACGAACTCCTCGGCCGCGTCGACGAGCAGGCGTCCCAGCACCCCACGGCGGCGCGCGGTGACCTCGCGCGCGCGATCTGGGAGCGGCACATGCCCGGCAGCGAGGAGGAACTCGCGGCGCGGGGCCTGGCGTACTTCACCTACCGGCTCGCCGACGGGCGGCCGCGCGACGGCGGCAGCCCGCCCGCCGACGTCGGCGAACTGGTCCGGCAGGGCTGGGTGCTGGCCGAGCCCGTCGTCTACGAGGACTTCCTGCCCCGCTCCGCCGCCGGCATCTTCCAGTCCAACCTCACCGGCGAGGGCACCCGCGACAACGACCAGCAGAGCACCGCCTACGACGCCGACTGGCTCTCCGGCGCCATCGACCGCGAGGTCCTAGACCCCTTCGCCCTCTACGAGCGGCAGCAGAACGGCTCCCTCGCCCAGGTCGCCCGCGCCCTGGGCCTCACCGGCACGCTCCGCTGACCCCCCACCCCCTGGAGGTCCCACGATGACCAGCACCGTGCTGCCCACCACGGACGACCTGCGCACCCGCGCCCGGAACCGCCTGCGGACCATCGGCGTGCAGGTCGCGGAGGGCGCCGACCTACCGGCCCGCACCCCCATCACCGGCGAGGACCTCTTCGGACTGAAGTCCGCAACCGGCGACGACGTCGAGGAGGCCCTCGCGGCCGCCCGTACCGCCTTCCTCACCTGGCGCACCACACCCGCTCCGCGCCGCGGCGAACTCGTGCGCAGGCTGGGGGAGTTGCTGCGTGAGCACAAGAGCGACCTGGCCGATCTCGTGACCGTCGAGGCGGGCAAGATCCGCTCCGAGGCACTCGGCGAGGTCCAGGAGATGATCGACATCTGCGACTTCGCGGTGGGCCTGTCCCGCCAGCTGTACGGCCGTACGATCGCCTCCGAACGCCCCGGCCACCGCCTGGCCGAGACCTGGCACCCGCTCGGCGTGGTCGGCGTCATCTCGGCCTTCAACTTCCCCGTCGCCGTGTGGTCCTGGAACACCGCCGTCGCCCTGGTCTGCGGCGACACGGTGGTCTGGAAGCCTTCGGAGCTCACCCCGCTGACCGCCCTGGCCTGCCACCACCTGCTCGCCCGGGCCGCCGACGAGACCGGCGCCCCCCGTGACGTACACCGTCTGCTGCTCGGTGACCGCACGGTCGGCGAGCGGCTCGTCGACGACCCCCGGGTGGCCCTCGTCAGCGCCACCGGCTCCACCCGCATGGGCCGTGCGGTCGGCCCGCGTGTCGCCGCCCGGTTCGGCCGCAGCCTGCTGGAGCTCGGCGGCAACAACGCCGCGATCGTCGCCCCCTCGGCCGACCTGGACCTGGCCGTCCAGAGCATCGTCTTCGCCGCGGCCGGCACCGCGGGCCAGCGCTGCACCACGCTGCGCCGCCTCATCGTCCACCGCGACATCGCCGACACCCTGGTGGAGCGCCTGACCGCGGTCTACGGCAGGCTTCCCGTCGGCAGTCCGTTCGACGACACGACGCTGGTCGGCCCGCTGATCTCCACCGCCGCCCTGGACGCCATGCACGACGCCCTCACCCGCGTCCAGGCGCACGGCGGCAAGATCCTGGCCGGCGGAAACCGGCGGCTGGCGGAGGCGGCACCGGCGGCCGCCTACACCGAGCCCGTCCTGGTGCGCGTCGACGAACAGACCGACGTGGTACGGGAGGAGACCTTCGCGCCGATCCTGTACGTCCTCACCTACGACACCCTCGACGAGGCGATCGCGCTGCACAACGACGTCCCGCAGGGCCTGTCGTCCAGCATCTTCACCCGGGACCAGCGGGAGGCCGAGATCTTCCTGTCCGCGGCCGGCTCCGACTGCGGCATCGCCAACGTCAACATCGGCACCTCCGGAGCGGAGATCGGCGGCGCCTTCGGCGGCGAGAAGGACACCGGCGGCGGCCGTGAGTCCGGTTCCGACGCCTGGAAGGCGTACATGCGCGCGGCCACCAACACGGTCAACTACTCCGGCGAACTCACCCTGGCCCAGGGCGTCAGCTTCCTCTGACGAGAACCTGGGAGCGGGCGGCGGCCCGTCTCACGTCCCCGGGAGCCGCTTCGCGATGTTCCCGACGACGGCCGCCGCGAGGTTCTCGGCGTCACCGCACAGCTTCTTCTCCGGCAGCGGGGCGTACACGGTCAGCTGGAACAGCTCCACGGTGTGGTCGCCGGCGGAGTCCGTGTACGTCCGGTGGGGTGTCCGTACGGTACAGCTGTCGTCCTCGGCCTCGTCCGCGACGAAGTAGCCGCGGGCGCCGGCGATTTCCACCGGATGCCCGTCGTCGGAGTCCAGTGAGTTGTCGCGGCTGAACTGGATCTCCACCTCGCGGTTGCCGTCGTCGCTGGACCAGTCGCAGTCCCAGCCGCCGAAGCCGCGGTCCCGGTTGTCCGCGTCGACGCCGGGCACGCGGGCGAGATCGGCCGCGCCGAGCAGGGCGCAGGCGTCGAGGCGGGCCAGGGAGTCCGCGGCGGGCCGGGCCGTGCGGCGGGGCACCGGGCCGTCGCCCAGAACGCCGACGACGTGGTCGGTCGCGGCGTCGGCCAGGTCGCAGGGGTCGGGCGCGACCTTCCCGAGCCTCTTCCCGACGATGCGGATCTGGTGGCGGTCGGCGGTCAGGACGGCCCGCTCGCAGGAGTCGTCGTCGGGTTTGAGGTCGACGACGGTGAGGTGCCCGACGACCCGGGTGGTGAGGTCGCCCTCGTAGTCGTCCTGGTCCGCGTCGAGATTGACCTGGACGTCGGCGTTGTCGTCGCCGTCGTTGTTCTTGACGAGGACGTCGCAGCGGTCGATCTCCCCGTAGTCCGGGTCCAGTTCGGTACCGCCGAATCGGCTGAGGGAGGCAGCGTCGAGCAGTTTGCAGGGGTCGGCCGTGCGGGCCTCGCCCATCGTGCCGGCGGCCCGCGCGGCGGCCGGCGGCTTCGCGTCCGCGGCGGTGCTCCCGGAGCCCGCGTCCTTCGTGTCCCACGGGGCGAGCAGGACCAGCCCGGCCGTGACCGCGGCCACCGTGGCCACGGCCCCGACGAGCAGCGGGCGGCGGCGACGGCGTACCGGGCGGGGCAGCCGGAGCGTGAGCGGGGTGAGGTCGATGGTGCGCCGGTCGTGCAGGTGCGCGGGCGGACCGGCCGCCTTCAGCAGGAGCCTGCGCGCCCGCGCTGCGTCGGGGCGGTGCCGGGGCTCCAACGCCAGCAGCGCGGCGAGCGGTTCGGCCAGCGGGCCGGCCCGGCGCGCGGTCTCGATATGTCCCTCGATCGCCCGGGCGACGTACGCCATCGGGTGCTCGGCCTCCCCGTACGGCGACCGGCCCTCGACCGCCGCGAACAGTGCGGCGCCCAGCGAGAACACGTCGGCCTTCTCGCCGGGCTGTTCCCCCCTGGCCACCTCGGGAGCCAGATATCGGGGTTTGCCGCGCACCCCGCCCGTCACGCTCTGGGTGGCGTCGCTCCACAGGGCCCGGGAGATCCCGAAGTCGGTGAGCCGCGCGACTCCCTCGGCGGTGACCAGGATGTTCTCCGGAGTCACATCGCCGTGCACCACGCCCTCGGCATGCGACTTCGCCAGCGCGTCCGCTATCTGGCAGCCGACGGAGCCGACGTCCTCGGGGGAGAGCGGACCGTCCTCGGCCATGACCTGGGCGAGGCTGCGCGAGGGCACGTACTCCATGACGATCCAGCAGGTGGCGCCCTCGTCGACGAAGTCGAAGACGCCCACGATGCTCGGATGGTGCAGGCGCCCCGCGTTGCGCGCCTCGCCCATCAGCCGCTGCGCGGCCTTCGGGTCGTCCAGGCGCGCGCACTTGACCGCGACCCGCCGCCGCAACCGCTCGTCCCAGGCCTGCCAGACGACACCCATGCCGCCCCGGCCGATGGCCTCCCGCAGCACGTAACGGCCGGAGATCCTGTCTCCGGCCTCGGGTTCTACCAGCACCGCCCCGCCCCTCGCCGCACGTCACCCGCGTGGTGGTAACTCACGGTGGCGGAGTGTAGTCACCCGTGATCTGCCCCACAGGGCCTGACGGAGACCGGCCCAGAACCCTCACAACACGCGTCACACCAACGGGTCGTCCAACCCTCCGGCGACAGCATCGTCGTGGCCGCCGCCCGGCGTGCCGGCCGCTCCCGCGGGCAGCAGAAAGGCGGTGAGCGCGGCCGTGTCGTCCTGCAACTGGTCGCCGCTGTAGGCCAGCAGATCCTGATGGAGCCGTTCCAGCAGCTCCGGGGGCGGCATCGGACCCCACGAGCGCAGCCGCTGGAGCAGGGGGTAGAAGGAACCGTCCGGGTCGCGGGTCTCGGTGACGCCGTCCGTGTAGAGCAGCAGTTGGTCGCCCGGGCCGAAGGCGTAGGTGTCGACGTGATAGGGGTCCCCGACGAGCATGCCGAGGTTCAGGGGCGGCCCCGACCGCCCCCGGTCCAGCTCGTTCACCTCGCCGGGGCGGATGAGCAGCGGCGGCGGATGGCCGCAGTTGAGGACGCGGACGACCCTCTCGTCGTCGGGGATCTCGGCGAAGACTGCGGTGACGAACCGCTCGCCCGTCTCGCTGCCGCCCAGCTGGTGCGCCCGGCGCGTCATGCTGATGTCCACCCGCTCGACCAGGGCGTTGAGGTCGGCTTCGTCGTGCGCGGCCTCGCGGAACGCGCCCAGCATCGCGGCCGCGGTCTCCACCGCGAGCAGGCCCTTGCCGCGCACGTCACCGATGAGCAGCCGGACCCCGTACGCGGTCGGCACGGCCTCGTAGAGGTCGCCGCCGATCCGTGCCTCCGCGGCGGCGGACAGGTAGAAGCTCTCCAGCAGCAGGTTCCCGATCCGGTACGGGACCGGTCTGAGCAGGACGCGCTGGGCGATCTCGGCCACGAACCGGACGTTTGCCAGGGTGCGTTCCCGGCGGATCCGGTGCGCGGCCAGGATCGTGCCCAGGGCGCCCACCAGGGCCGTACACGCGTAGGCCGCGACATAGTGCCGTTCCCAGAGGTAGCCGACGTCGCGTCCCGCGCAGCACGGGGTTCCGGCCAGTAAAAGTTCGAGGCCGATGCCGAAGACGGTGGCGCCGGCGACGACGACCGGTGGGTGCGCGAAGGCGGTCACCACGGGGAGGGCGATCAGCGCGAAGCTGACCGGCCACTGCACGGGGGTGACCGGTTCGATCAGCAGTACACCGACGACGTACAGGACCGGGAGCCAGCGCATCCACGCGGGGGGCGCGGGCAGTGCTGAGTTGCGACCGTCGTGCCTCACCCGGGACTCCTGGCATACGAATCTCGACAAGAGGCCCAGCCTCTCGGGCCGCCGCCCGCCGCGCCGGTGATTGCTCCACCCAGCGGCATGTTCCGGCGACTGCGGCAGCATTCGCGCTCGACATCGAAACATTCGAGGATTTGGGGAGCGTCAACACGATCTTGAATTGGCTGATTGTCGACAGAGTCGATCGCCGATGCGCCCGCCATGTATGTGAAGTGCGAAAACGGATGATCAGGTGAATCGAAGGTTTCGAAATAATTACCGAAACTGTTGACAGGTGACATGGGCAGACCAACACTCCCCACCAAGCCACACCCGCACAGGCCATACGAGGAGGCACCGCATGAACCCGCTCGACCACGCACTGAGCCGCCGGAGCGCCGGCGCCCTGCTGCTGGGCGCCGCCGCCGGGCTGGCCCTGCCCGGTACCGCCCGCGCCGCCACCGTCATCACCACGAACCAGACCGGCACCAACAACGGCTACTACTACTCGTTCTGGACCGACGCACAGGGCACCGTCTCCATGACCCTGGGCTCCGGCGGCAACTACAGCACCAGCTGGCGCAACACCGGCAACTTCGTCTGCGGCAAGGGCTGGAGCACCGGCGCCCGCCGCAACGTCACCTACTCGGGCAGCTTCAGCCCGTCCGGCAACGGCTACCTGTCCCTGTACGGCTGGACGTCCAACCCGCTCGTCGAGTACTACATCGTCGACAACTGGGGCACCTACCGGCCCACCGGCACGTACAAGGGCAGCGTCACCAGCGACGGCGGCACCTACGACATCTACCTGACGACGCGGTACAACGCCCCGTCCGTTGAAGGCACCAGGACCTTCAACCAGTACTGGAGCGTCCGCCAGTCGAAGCGCACCGGCGGCACCATCACCACCGGCAACCACTTCGACGCCTGGGCCAGGGCCGGCATGTCCCTCGGCAGCTTCAGCTACTACCAGATCCTCGCGACCGAGGGCTACCAGAGCAGCGGCAGCTCCACCATCACGGTCGCCTGATGAGCGCGGTAGCGGAGCGCTCGTTACGTCCGTCCCCTGATCGCAACCGCCGCCGCGGTCGCGCTGGCCGCCGCGGGCACCCTTGCCGTCGGCGCCGTCCCCGCCCACGCCGCCACCTGCACCGGCTACGTCGGTCTCACCTTCGACGACGGACCGTCCACCGCCCACACGCCGGGCCTGCTCAGCGCCCTCAAAGCGAACGGGCTGCGGGCCACCCTGTTCAACGAGGGCCAGTACGCGGCCGCCTACCCGGCCCAGGTCCGGGCCGAGGTGAGCGCGGGCATGTGGGTCGGCAACCACAGCTACACCCACCCGCACCTGACCCAGCAGACCCAGGCGGGGATCGACTCGGAGATCTCCCGCACCCAGTCGGCCATCGCCGGTGCAGGCGGCGGGACACCCGTCCTGTTCCGGCCGCCGTACGGCGAGACCAACGCGACCGTGCGCACGGTCGAGGCCAAGTACGGGCTGACCGAGATCATCTGGGACGTCGACTCGCAGGACTGGAACGGCGCGAGCACCGACGCGATCGTGCAGGCCGTCTCACGGCTCACCAGCGGTCAGATCATCCTCATGCACGAGTGGCCGGCCAACACGCTCGCCGCGATCCCGCGCATCGCGGGGACCCTCACGGCCAAGGGACTGTGTTCCGGCCGGATCTCCCCGGGAACCGGCCGCGCGGTCGCGCCCTGACGGCAACGGCACGAGTGGCGCGGCGGCCCGTCAACCGCCGCGCCATCCTCATGAATTCGGATGAACGGGATCTTTCGCGTGCTCTCCGCCGCTAGGTTCGTGGTCGTGGACTACTACGACCTGGGCAGTCACAGCCGGCGCGTGACGACGTCGTCCCCCGAGGCGCAGACGTGGTTCGACCGGGGGCTCGTCTGGACCTACGCCTTCAACCACGAGGAGGCCGTCCGCTGTTTCGAGGCGGCCGGCACGGCCGATCCGGAATGCGCCATGGCCGACTGGGGCGTGGCCTATGCCCTCGGCCCCAACTACAACAAGCCCTGGGAGTTCTTCGACCAGGAGGACCTGGCGCGCACGGTCGAGCGCACGCACGCCGCCGTGGAGCGCGCCCACGCCAAAGCCGCCCACGCGACCCCCGTGGAGCGCGCCCTCGTCGAGGCGCTGCGCGCCCGCTACCCGCAGACCGCGGCACCCGACGCGGAGGCATGCTCGGTGTGGAACACGGCCTACGCCGACAGCATGCGCGGGGTGTACGAACTGGCGCCCGACGACCTCGACGTGGCCACCCTGTACGCCGACGCCCTGATGAACCTCACCCCCTGGCAGCTCTGGGACATCCGCGGCGGCCGGCCGGCCGAGGGCGCCCGGACGCCGGAGGCCAAGGCCGTACTGGAGCGGGCCCTCGGGACCGAGGAGGGCACCCGCCACCCCGGCCTGCTGCACCTCTACGTCCACCTGATGGAGATGTCACCGACCCCCGAGACCGCCCTGCCCGTCGCCGACCTGCTGCGCGACCTCGTCCCCGATGCCGGGCACCTCCAGCACATGCCCTCGCACCTGGAAGTCCTCTGCGGCGACTACCGGCGCGTGGTCTCCGACAACGCCGCGGCCGCCGCCGCCGACGAGAAGTACCACGCCCGCGCCGGCGCGATGAACTTCTACACCCTCTACCGCTGCCACAACCTGCACTTCCGGATCTACGGCGCGATGTTCCTGGGCCGCCTCCAGGACGCCCTCGCCACGGCCGACCGGCTCGAAGCCGCCGTACCCGAAGAGCTGCTGCGCGTGAAGAGCCCGCCGATGGCCGACTGGCTGGAGGGCTTCCTGGCGATGCGGGTGCACGTCCTGATCCGGTTCGGCCGCTGGGACGACATCCTGCGCCTGCCGCTGCCCGCCGACCCCCGGCTGTACTGCGTGACCACCGCGATGCTGCACTACGCGCGCGGTGTCGCCCACTCCGCCACCGGCCGGACCGCCGAGGCCGAGGCAGACCGCGCCCGCTTCCGGGAGGCGGCCGCCGCCGTCCCCGCGACCCGCATGCTGTTCAACAACACCTGCGCCGACATCCTGGCCATCGCCGCCGCCATGCTCGACGGCGAACTCGCCTACCGCAAGGGCGACTTCGACACCGCCTTCACCGCCCTGCGCCGCTCGATCGACCTCGACGACAACCTTCCCTACGACGAACCCTGGGGCTGGATGCAGCCCACCCGGCACGCCTACGGCGCCCTGCTCCTGGAGCGCGGCCGGGTCGAGGAGGCCGAGGCGGTCTACCGGGCCGATCTCGGCCTGGACGACACCCTGCCCCGGCCGCTGCAGCACCCCGGCAACGTCTGGTCCCTGCACGGCTTCCACGAATGCCTCCAGCGGCTCGGCAAGGAGGGGGAGGCGCGGATCGTGGCCCAGCAGCTGAAGCTCGCGACGGCGACCGCGGACGTGCCGATCGACGCGTCCTGCTTCTGCCGGACCGACTGCTGCGGTACGCCTTAGGGCGTCCGCTCAGAGCGTCCGCGCGACCAGCAGTGCCACGTCGTCGTGGTCGTCCGGGTGACGCAGGCCGTGCAGCAGCAGGTCGCAGGTCTCCTCCAGCGGCCGGTCCGGCTCGTCCAGGAAGCCGAGCAGCACGCCGAGACGGTCGTCGATGGGATGGCGACGGGTCTCGACGAGGCCGTCGGTGTACAGGACCAGGAGGTCGCCTGCGGCCAGGTCGACGGTGGTGGTCTCGAACGGGATGCCGCCGACACCGAGCGGGGCGGCAGGCGGCAGCTCCAGCAGGGCCGGCGGCCCTCCGGAGCGCACCAGTGCGGGCGGCATGTGGCCCGCGTTGGCGATCTCGCAGCTCCGGGTGCGCGGGTCGTACACCGCGTAGAGACAGGTGACGATGTAGTGCTCCAGATCGCAGGTGATCTTGTCCAGGTGCTGGAGCACCGCGGCCGGGGGCAGCTCCAGGTCAGCGTAGGCGCAGGTCGCGGTCCGCAGCCGGCCCATGGTGGCGGCCGCGTCGATGCCGTTGCCCATCACGTCACCGACGACCAGCGCGGTCCGGTCCTCCGACAGCGGGATCACGTCATACCAGTCGCCGCCGACCTCGCTGGTCGCCTGGGCGGGCTGGTAGCGGGAGGCCAGTTCGAGGCCCGTGTGGTGCGGCGGGTGGTCGGGGAGCAGACTGCGCTGAAGGGTGAGGGCGGTGTTGCGGACGCTCTGGAACCAGCGGGCGTTGTCGATGGCCACGGCGGCACGGCCGGCCAGCTCCATGGCGAGGACGACGTCGTCCTGGTCGAAGGGCAGCGGGTTGCGCGTCCGCTTCAGGTCCAGGGCGCCGAGCACCTCCCCGTGGGCGATCAGCGGCACCGCGAGATACGAGTGCACACCGGCCTGCGCCAGCAGCTCGCCCGCCTCCGCGTTCCGGGCGATGCGTGGCAGATCGTGTGCGCCGACCTGCGGGACCAGGACCGGCCGCGCGGTGTGCACACACAGCGTGACCAGCCGGTCGCCTTCGTAGGCCGCGAGGTCACCGGGCGGGTCGGCGGCCCGCAGCGCGACCGTCGGATGGGCCGCCTCGAGGGCGAGGGCACGGAACAGCTCGGGGCCGTTCTCCGGTCTGCGGGAGCGGCGCAGCGCCAGCGCCGAGTCCAGTACGTCCACCGCGACCACGTCCGCGAGGACCGGGGTGGCGATCTCGGCCAGCTCGTGCGCCGTGCGCTCCACCTCCAGCGACGTGCCCACCCGGGCCGAGGCCTCCGCGATGAGGGCGAGCCGGCGCCGGGCCCGGTCGGCCTCGGCGGCCGCCCGGTGCCGCTCGGTGACGTCGACGACCGAGGTCGCCGCGCCCAGGACGCGGCCGCCGGGATCCTCCAGCCGGTAGAACGACAGCGACCAGGCGTGCTCGTGCTCGGGATCGGTCGGCGGACGGCCCACGTGGTACTGGTCGAGGAGCGGAGTGCCGGTGGTGAGCACCTGGCGCAGCGCCGATTCGACACTGTCGATGTCGGGCAACGGCAGGGTCTCCCGCAGATGGCGGCCGATGTGCTCCTCGGCGGGGACGCCGTCGATCCGCTCCAGCGCCGGGTTCACCAGGAGATAGCGCAGATCCGGGTCGAGAAGGGCCAGGCCGATCGGGGACTGGTTGATCAGCCGCTCGCACAGCGCCAGGTCGGTCTCCACCCGCTGCAGCATGGTGTGGTCGGCCACGATGCCCAGTGCGTACACGTCGCCGAGATCGTCCAGCAGCCGCATGGTGCGGAACTCCATCAGCCGGCTGCCGCCGTCCTTGCACCGGACAGGGAAGGCACCGGCCCAGCTGTGGCCGGTCTCCAGCACCTCCATGAACAGGTTCACCGCGGCCTTCAGATGCTCCGGGTGTACGAGCAGTCGCGCCGCGTTCTTGCCCAGGGCCTCCTCGGCCGTGTAGCCGAAGAGGTCCTCGGCCTGCGGGGTCCAGAACACGATCCGGCCCTGCGAGTCCAGGGCCACCGCGGCCACGCTGAGCACGTCCAGCAGACCGGTCGGACGCACTCCGCCGAGGCCGTACCCCTCACGGCCGGTGCCGTCCGGGCCACCGGACCGCAGGAATCCCACAGCCATCCCTCAACCACCTCCACCGGCCGGCGGGCCGACACCGCTGCCGCGGCACTTCCATGCTGCCCCCGGCTGCCCGACCGCGCCGACCCGGGCCGAGTACCCCGATCCGCGTGGGGCTCCCGCCCCGCGGCCGCGTGACCTCCCGCCCGCGTTCCCCCGGGTGCTGTGCGTATCGACTGGACAAGCAGGAACATTGGGGTACGTAGAGGATGTAGCCAATGGATTTTCCGCGAGAAGATTTCGACGTGCCGCCCACCATGGGCCCGCGCGACCTCCTCGACGCCTCCAGCGACGCGGCGGCGGTGCTGTCGGCCGAGGGCGTCGTGATCGGCTGGACCCGTGGTGCCGAGGCCCTGCTCGGCCGCCCGGCCGCCGAGGTGGTGGGCCGTCCCGCGGCACAGCTGCTCGCCATGCGTGCCGACCCGGCGCGCGCCGCCGGAGTCGCCGCGCGGTGCCGCTCCGGCATGGGATGGAGCGGGCTCATCCCGGTACGGCACCGCGACGGCCACACCCTCGACGTGGACCTGCGGGTCTCCGCGGCCTTCGACATCGACGGAGACGAGTGTTTCCTCCTCTCCGCCCGTGAGCGGCGGCCGCAGTGGACGGTGGGCCAGTCCGTCCTCGACGGGTTCCTGACCCGCTCGCCGATCGGCCTGGCCCTGATGAACCCGGAGCTGCGCTACGTGTGGCTGAACGACACCCTGGAGCGCTTCGGCGGAGTGCCCCGGGAGCAGCGCCTGGGCCGCCGGCTGAGCGAGCTGCTGCCCGGGCTGCAGGCGACCACCATCGAAGGCCTGATGCGCAAGGTGCTCACCACCCGGGAGCCGGTCAAGGACTACGAGTACCTCGGCTGGAGCTGGTCCGATCCGCACCGCCAGCGCGCCTACTCCACCTCGTTCTTCCCGCTCGTCGACGCCGACGACTCGGTGACCGGGGTCTGCTACATGGTCTCCGACGTCACCGAGCGCTGGAACGCCCGCCAACGGCTGTCGATGGTCAACGAGGCCGGCACCAGGGTCGGCACCACCCTCGACGTGCTGCGCACCGCCCAGGAACTCGCCGACTTCGCCGTGCCCCGCTTGGCCGACTTCGTCGTCGTCGACCTCCTGGAGCCCGTTCTCGCCACCGGGGACCACGGCACCTGGCTGAGCGACGCCGGCCCGGTGCCCACCGGGCCGGTGATGCGGCGTGCCGCGCTGAAGACCGTCCGGGACGGCAACCCGGAGGCCGTGGCGCACGTCGGCGACCCGGTGGACTTCCTGCCCCCGACGTACGGCATCGACCTGCTCGTCGACGGCGAGCCGATCCTCATCCCCGAGCTCGACCCGGAGGACCCCCTGTGGCTTGCCGAGGAGCCCGAGCGGACCTCGCGCATGAGGGAGTTCGGACTGCACTCCCTCATCTCGGTGCCGATGCGGGCCCGCAACACCGCCCTGGGTCTCGCCACGTTCGCCCGCTCGCTCAACCCGGCCTCCTTCCAGCCCGACGACGTCCTGCTCGCCCAGGAGCTGGTCGCGCGCGCCGCCGTCTGCGTCGACAACGCCCGCCGCTACACCAGGGAGCACACGGCGGCCGTCACCCTCCAGCGCAGTCTGCTGCCCCAGGCCCTGACCGGCGGTACGGCCCTGGAGGTGGCGTCCTCCTATCTGCCGGCGGACGCGTCGGACGGTGTCGGCGGTGACTGGTTCGACGTGATCCCGCTGTCCGGCGCCCGGGTCGGTCTGGTCGTCGGCGACGTGGTCGGCCACGGCCTCACCGCGGCGGCGAGCATGGGCCGGCTGCGCACCGCGGTCCAGACCCTCGCCGACATGGAGTTGCCCCCCGACGAACTCCTCGCCCACCTCGACGACCTGGTGCTGCGGCTGGGGGAGGAGGAGAGCGGGAGCACGGCCTCCCAGGACAGCACGGCCACGTTCGTCGGGGCGACCTGTCTGTACGCGGTCTACGATCCGGTGACCCGGCGGTGTGCCATGGCCCGGGCCGGGCACCCGCCGCCGGTCGTCGTGGCACCCGACGGGCGGGCCTGGTTCGCCGAGATGCCCGCCGGCCCACCGCTCGGGCTCGGCGGCATGGCCTTCGAGGCCACCGAGATCGAACTCGCCGAGAACAGCCTGCTCGGCCTCTACACCGACGGCCTCATCGAAGGCACCGACCAGGACGTCGAACGGGGCATGGCCCGTCTCCGCGCCGCACTGGCCTGCCCCGGCGCCGACCTCGCCACGCTGTGCACGGCCACCGTGGAGCAACTGCTCCCCGTGCCCCAGCCCGACGACATCGCCCTGCTCCTGGCCCGCACCCACGCCCTGGGCGCCGACGACGTGGTGTCCTGGGAGGTGCCGGTGGACCCGGCCGCCGTCGCCGACTTCCGGGCCCGGGCGGCCCGCCAGGTGGTGGCATGGGGCTACGACGAGCTGGCCATGACCACCGAACTCATCGTCAGCGAACTGGTCACCAACGCCATCCGCTACGCCGCACCGCCCATCCGGCTGAAACTGTTGCGGGACTCCCGGCTGACCTGCGAGGTCGCCGACGCCAGCAGCACCGCACCCCGGCTGCGGCACGCCCGCAGCATGGACGAGGGCGGCCGCGGCCTCTTCCTGGTGGCCCAGCTCGCCCACCGCTGGGGCGCCCGCTACACCGGGGAGGGCAAGATCATCTGGGCGGAGCAGGAGATCCCGGGGGACTAGGGCCCTTCTGATGGCTCTTGGACGATGTCGCGAAGCCAGATGACGATCGCGGTGACGGTCAGGGTGCCGTTGAAGATGTAGTCGCGCTTGTCATACCGGGTGGCCACCGCGCGGAACTGCTTCCACTTGTTCACGCACCGCTCGACTGCGTTGCGACGGCGGTACTGGGCCTTGTCGAAGGCCGGGGGCCGGCCACCGGCTCGTCCCCGGCGCTTGCGATGGGCCCGCTGGTCATCGGGCTGCGCGATGGTGGCTTTGATCCCGCGCCGCCGCAGGTAGGCGCGGTTGTCACGGCTGGAGTACGCCTTGTCGCCGCGCACCCGGTCCGGTCGGCTGCGCGGGCGGCCCGTGCCGCGGCGCCGGATGCGTAAGCCGTCCAGCACCGGGGCGAACATCGGGCTGTCACCCCGCTGGCCGGGCGAGGTCAGCCAGTGCAGCGGGCGGGCCCGGTCGTCGGAGAGCAGATGGACCTTGCTGGTCAGCCCGCCCCGTGAGCGCCCCAACGCCTCGCG